>NZ_JACRWD010000030.1:0-523 GCF_014306135.1 Paeniclostridium hominis | reverse complement strand
TGCCGAAGTGGCGGAACTGGCAGACGCACAGGACTTAAAATCCTGCGGGACTTACCTCTCGTACCGGTTCGATTCCGGTCTTCGGCACCATTTAAATAACATCGCGGGGTGGAGCAGTTGGCAGCTCGTCGGGCTCATAACCCGAAGGTCGCAAGTTCGAGTCTTGCCTCCGCAACCATTAAAATTTCACAAGGCCCATTGGTCAAGCGGTCAAGACACCGCCCTTTCACGGCGGTAACAGGGGTTCGATTCCCCTATGGGTCACCAATTAAATATGCGGGTGTAGCTCAATGGTAGAGTTCCGGCCTTCCAAGCCGGCTGTGAGGGTTCGATCCCCTTCACCCGCTCCAGATTAAACATATGGGACTATAGCTCAGCTGGGAGAGCACCTGCCTTACAAGCAGGGGGTCACAGGTTCGAGCCCTGTTAGTCCCACCAATTGCGGCCTGGTAGTTCAGCTGGTTAGAATGCCAGCCTGTCACGCTGGAGGTCGAGGGTTCGAGTCCCTTCCAGGTCGCCAAAA
>NZ_JACRWD010000029.1:0-549 GCF_014306135.1 Paeniclostridium hominis | reverse complement strand
TGGGGTGGATAATGAGAGTCGAACTCACGACCTCCAGAGCCACAATCTGGCGCTCTAACCAACTGAGCTATACCCACCATAATTGGTCGAGGTGGAGGGACTCGAACCCCCGGCCCCATGGTCCCAAACCACGTGCGCTACCAAACTGCGCTACACCTCGGAATTAATATTTATATATAAAGTGGTGGACCTTCAGGGACTCGAACCCCGGACCTACCGGTTATGAGCCGGGCGCTCTAACCAACTGAGCTAAAGGTCCACTTTATATGGTAGCGGTAACAGGAGTCGAACCTGTGACCTTTCGGGTATGAACCGAACGCTCTAGCCAACTAAGCTATACCGCCATAATATATGGTGCCCAGAGGCGGAATCGAACCACCGACACGGGGATTTTCAGTCCCCTGCTCTACCGACTGAGCTATCTGGGCATTTGGCGGAGAGGGTGGGATTCGAACCCACGGCCCCTTTCGGAGTCACTGGTTTTCAAGACCAGCTCCTTAAACCACTCGGACACCTCTCCATTATTGGTGACCCATCCGCGACTCGAAC
>NZ_JACRWD010000028.1:0-844 GCF_014306135.1 Paeniclostridium hominis | reverse complement strand
CCAACTTCAAGATAAGATTTCCCACCGTAAGGGTAAGATCCCAGGAAGACTACCTGGTTGATAGGTCAAAGGTGGAAGTACAGTAATGTATGTAGCTTATTGATACTAATAGATCGAGGACTTGACCAAGATTATTTAATCTTACAAATGATATGCAGTTTTCAAAGTATTAATTAAAATATTATTTTAAAAAAGTATTGACATATATTTATTAAAGTGATATTATAATACTTGTTCAAAAATGAATAAACATTTAATCTAGTTATTATAGCAAAGAGGATACACCTGTTCCCATTCCGAACACAGAAGTTAAGCTCTTTAGCGCCGATGGTACTTGGTGGGAAGCCGCCTGGGAGAGTAGGACGTAGCTAGGTGATGTGCCGAAGTGGCGGAACTGGCAGACGCACAGGACTTAAAATCCTGCGGGACTTACCTCTCGTACCGGTTCGATTCCGGTCTTCGGCACCATTTATAAAGTGGACCTTTAGCTCAGTTGGTTAGAGCGCCCGGCTCATAACCGGTAGGTCCGGGGTTCGAGTCCCTGAAGGTCCACCACTTTAAGAACTTTGAAAATTAAACAGTAGGTTAATTATAAAAATTCTTTTTAAAGAATTAAACAACAAACAACCAAGCCAGATATTCAGATAATGATAGCTGAGCGATGGACAACTTTTATTTGAGAGTTTGATCCTGGCTCAGGATGAACGCTGGCGGCGTGCCTAACACATGCAAGTCGAGCGATTCTCTTCGGAGAAGAGCGGCGGACGGGTGAGTAACGCGTGGGTAACCTGCCCTGTACACACGGATAACATACCGAAAGGTATGCTAATACGAGATGATATAT
>NZ_JACRWD010000027.1:0-901 GCF_014306135.1 Paeniclostridium hominis | reverse complement strand
TAAAGATTATGTGGTTATTATAGCAAAGAGGATACACCTGTTCCCATTCCGAACACAGAAGTTAAGCTCTTTAGCGCCGATGGTACTTGGTGGGAAGCTGCCTGGGAGAGTAGGACGTAGCCACGTAATCTTTTTTATTTTTAAAATTTATTTAATTATAAGCAAAAGAACTAGTGAAAATTTCTCACTAGTTTTTTATTTATTAAAAATTATATTTTATAAGATAAAAAAGTTTTAATATAGGACTTGAAGTTTTGAAAAAATTTATACAATAAATTCAAGATGTAATAAAAGATATCAGCATAAATAATATTTAATTTAAATTAATTTATAAAATTCAATGTTTGAATGATGGAATTTTTAAACTTATGAAGCAAAATTAATATTATTAAAGTTTGAAACAGAGGATATTAGAAGACATTGCATAATGTAGTATAAAATAGGTATATTAGTGCAATATGTTGTTTATATAATATTAATAATCCTGAAATTATATATAGATATATTAAAAAGATAAAAGTTTAAAATAAATATTAAAAAAATTTGAAAAAAGTATTGACGATATTAAAATGAGATGGTATAGTATTACTTGTCCTTAAGAAAAGGGCAAAACAAAATGAACTTTGAAAATTAAACAGTAGGTTAATTATAAAAATTCTTTTTTAAGAATTAAACAACAAACAACCAAGCCAGATATTCAGATAATGATAGCTGAGCGATGGACAACTTTTATTTGAGAGTTTGATCCTGGCTCAGGATGAACGCTGGCGGCGTGCCTAACACATGCAAGTCGAGCGATTCTCTTCGGAGAAGAGCGGCGGACGGGTGAGTAACGCGTGGGTAACCTGCCCTGTACACACGGATAACATACCGAAAGGTATGCTAATACGAGATGATATAT
>NZ_JACRWD010000025.1:0-1298 GCF_014306135.1 Paeniclostridium hominis | reverse complement strand
ATATATCATCTCGTATTAGCATACCTTTCGGTATGTTATCCGTGTGTACAGGGCAGGTTACCCACGCGTTACTCACCCGTCCGCCGCTCTTCTCCGAAGAGAATCGCTCGACTTGCATGTGTTAGGCACGCCGCCAGCGTTCATCCTGAGCCAGGATCAAACTCTCAAATAAAAGTTGTCCATCGCTCAGCTATCATTATCTGAATATCTGGCTTGGTTGTTTGTTGTTTAATTCTTTAAAAAGAATTTTTATAATTAACCTACTGTTTAATTTTCAAAGTTCATTTTGTCTTTCGTGTTTGCCCTTTTCTTAAGGACAAGTAATACTATACCATCTCATTTTAATATAGTCAATACTTTTTTAAAAACTTTTTTTATTTTTTTATAACCTTTAAATAAAATTTATATAATTAAGATTCAAAAATTTTATTTTACAAATATAGCTTTCCTATAATCCCATGATTTATACATTGAATATATATTAATCTATATTGGAAAACTATATTAAATTTATAATAATTTAAGGAGTTGATTAATTATGTCAGACTTTAGTTATATAAAAGAATTGTATGAGGATGGCTTTAGATGTATTTATTATAATTCTGAGAGTAATAATCATAAAATATATCTAAAAAATTTTGATAATGAAGCATCTGAAGTAATAGAATTAACAAGTAATGATGACTTCAATCAATTTCAAAATTATATAAATGATTTAAAGATGCAATAAAATAAAGGAGCAACATGCTCCTTTATTTGGTAATCATAATTTGCTTTATTAATTTTAACAATTGATCTCTATCAACTTCTTTTTGTTTTTTATTTGACTTATATTCATATAAATTAATTACCTTAGCAACAGATTTATCCATTCAAATCACATCCTAATAAGTTTATTAATTCTATTTATTATTATATTCTATATAAAAGGCTGATTTCCTCCTATAAAAACTAAATTTTACAAAATACAATATTTTTTACTCTGCCTATATCAATTTTTATCTAATTTCAATTTAATATAATAAAACTTTAAATATAATTTAAATCCAAAATTTATATTGTACAACTAGATTATTGACCTTCAATAGCTTTTTTAATCAAAATAGATATATATTTATTAAATAATATGTGCTATAGCTTTTTAATATTCAAAAAATAAAAAAAAGATTACGCGGCTATGTCCTACTCTCCCAGGCAGCTTCCCACCAAGTACCATCGGCGCTAAAGAGCTTAACTTCTGTGTTCGGAATGGGAACAGGTGTATCCTCTTTGCTATAATAACCACATAATCTTTAAGA
>NZ_JACRWD010000024.1:0-1647 GCF_014306135.1 Paeniclostridium hominis | reverse complement strand
AAAAGTTGTCCAATTGCTCAGCTATCATTATCTGAATATCTGGCTTGGTTGTTTGTTGTTTAATTCTTTAAAAAGAATTTTTATAATTAACCTACTGTTTAATTTTCAAAGTTCATTTTATCTTTCGTGTTTGCCCTTTTCTCAAGGACAAGTAATACTATACCATCTCATTTTAATATCGTCAATACTTTTTTAAAAACTTTTTTTATTTTTTATTTATATGTTAAATTAACCATATATTTTTTCAATAAATAATTAGTATAATTAGATCTATAAACCCAATTATACTAACTATTTTAGTCTCTACTAATCTACTTGAGTAAGTAATCTTTTAGTTATATCCATTAATTTCATTTCTCCAAGTTCTTCATGAGTTATAGCTACCACAGCTTTTATTCTATCGTCTGAATTATCCCATTTATACGATCTAACATTTAATATAGCCCCTTCTGGCATTAATTCTTCTAAATCTACACCAATTTCATCTGTTAATGTCATATATTCATCGAATAAATCTTCATTTTCCATTTCACTTATATCGTATTCTTCTTTTATTATATTATTTAGTTCTTCTACATCTATGCTTATTTGATATGCTATAGTATCTTCTCTCTTAGACCCTTTACTTAAATCCTTATCTACTCTAAAAGGACTTTCATTTTCTATTATTGATCTTATTTCTTCGCTATCTACAATTTCATTCCCAAATAGTATGTACATATACAATTCTCCTCATCTATATTGATTATTTTGCTATAGCTTCAATTAGACAATCTTTCAATGAGTATTTTACTCCTTTTTCTTTAGCCATTCTGATAAGATATGAATATTTTGATTTCTTTGATTCTAAATCATATATAGCCACATCTACTAATTCTGGATCACTAACATATTGAAAAAAGTTTTCTGCATTTTTAATTTCTAACTGAGCTGCTTTTATTTCTTTTATGATTTTTTCGTTTTCTATATTTGTTTTTTTACTTTTTATTCTAGGCATAACATCCTCCTGTATTTTACATATATACCTAGAATCTTGACAAATATTACTTCACGTATACATATAGTTCATATTTTTATGTATATATTAACTTTTTAATGTGATTTTGACAATACTATATATTAATTATAAACTTTATTAAATAAAAAAACATCTAATTCAATGAATTAGATGTTTTGCACTGGTGGGATTAACAGGGCTCGAACCTGTGACCCCCTGCTTGTAAGGCAGGTGCTCTCCCAGCTGAGCTATAATCCCGGATATATATGGTGCGCCCAAAGGGACTCGAACCCCTAACCTTCTGATTCGTAGTCAGACACTCTATCCAGTTGAGCTATAGGCGCAATTTGTATGGAGGCGACACCCAGATTCGAACTGGGGATCAAGGAGTTGCAGTCCACTGCCTTACCACTTGGCTATGTCGCCACTTTTACATATATAAAAAAATGGTGATCCATCCGCGACTCGAACGCGGGACACCCTGATTAAAAGTCAGGTGCTCTACCGACTGAGCTAATGGATCAACTTATATGGGGTGGATAATGAGAGTCGAACTCACGACCTCCAGAGCCACAATCTGGCGCTCTAACCAACTGAGCTATACCCACCATAATTGGTCGAGGTGGAGGGACTCGAACCCCCGGCCCCAT
>NZ_JACRWD010000023.1:0-1705 GCF_014306135.1 Paeniclostridium hominis | reverse complement strand
ATATATCATCTCGTATTAGCATACCTTTCGGTATGTTATCCGTGTGTACAGGGTAGGTTACCCACGCGTTACTCACCCGTCCGCCGCTCTTCTCCGAAGAGAATCGCTCGACTTGCATGTGTTAGGCACGCCGCCAGCGTTCATCCTGAGCCAGGATCAAACTCTCAAATAAAAGTTGTCCATCGCTCAGCTATCATCATCTGAATATCTGGCTTGGTTGTTTGTTGTTTAATTCTTTAAAAAGAATTTTTATAATTAACCTACTGTTTAATTTTCAAAGTTCTTATTTAGTATAAACCTAGATGGTAGCGGTAACAGGAGTCGAACCTGTGACCTTTCGGGTATGAACCGAACGCTCTAGCCAACTAAGCTATACCGCCATAGTCATAAAAATGGTGCCCAGAGGCGGAATCGAACCACCGACACGGGGATTTTCAGTCCCCTGCTCTACCGACTGAGCTATCTGGGCAAACATTTGGTGGGCCTAGCTGGACTCGAACCAGCGACCTCACGCTTATCAGGCGTGCGCTCTAACCACCTGAGCTATAGGCCCTCATTTGGTCGAGGTGGAGGGACTCGAACCCCCGGCCCCATGGTCCCAAACCACGTGCGCTACCAAACTGCGCTACACCTCGAGAATTTTTAACTTTTTAGTGGCAGGGGTGGAGGGACTCGAACCCCCGGCGCACGGTTTTGGAGACCGACGCTCTACCAACTGAGCTACACCCCTATTTTGTTATGGTGGACCTTCAGGGACTCGAACCCCGGACCTACCGGTTATGAGCCGGGCGCTCTAACCAACTGAGCTAAAGGTCCACATATTGGTCGAGGTGGAGGGACTCGAACCCCCGGCCCCATGGTCCCAAACCACGTGCGCTACCAAACTGCGCTACACCTCGACATAACTGGCGGAGAAGGAGGGATTCGAACCCTCGCACCGGTTAACCCAGCCTAATCCCTTAGCAGGGGATCCTCTTGAGCCACTTGAGTACTTCTCCATAATTAAATTGGCGGAGAGGGTGGGATTCGAACCCACGGCCCCTTTCGGAGTCACTGGTTTTCAAGACCAGCTCCTTAAACCACTCGGACACCTCTCCATTATTGGTGACCCATCCGCGACTCGAACGCGGGACACCCTGATTAAAAGTCAGGTGCTCTACCGACTGAGCTAATGGGTCATTATTTATTTGGCAGGGGATGCAGGACTCGAACCTACGCATGTAGCAGTCAAAGTGCTATGCCTTACCGACTTGGCGAATCCCCTATGAATGTGGTGAGCGCACAGGGATTCGAACCCCGGACACACGCCTTAGAAGGGCGTTGCTCTATCCAGCTGAGCTATGCACCCACATTATTTTTCAATTGGTGCGGATGAAGGGAGTCGAACCCCCACGCCGTAGGCGCCAGATCCTAAGTCTGGTGCGTCTGCCAATTCCGCCACATCCGCATTAATTGTTAAGTTGGTGGAGGATGGTGGATTCGAACCACCGAAGTCAGTGACAACAGATTTACAGTCTGCCCCCTTTGGCCGCTCGGGAAATCCTCCACGTTGGAGCTAGTGATAGGAATCGAACCTACAACCTGCTGATTACAAGTCAGCTGCTCTACCGTTGAGCCACACTAGCATATTGGCGGGAATAACAGGACTCGAACCTGTGACCCAATGATTAACAGTCATTTGCTCTACCAACTGAGCCATATTCCC
>NZ_JACRWD010000022.1:0-2407 GCF_014306135.1 Paeniclostridium hominis | reverse complement strand
ATCTTTTGGTGCATGCCATAAATCAGCTATCATATTAACACATCTATTTTCCATTTCTGTTGTTTGTGGATATTCTGATTTATCTATTGCATTTTTTTCTAATGTTTCTGCCATAAGCTTAGTAGCTTCATCTTCCATATATGTTTGACAGAATGTACATAAGTTAAGTCTTGCATTTCCTTCGTTCATTAATTCATCTTTTATTAATCTATAAGCTAGATTTGGAGCAATAGAATCTTTCCCTAATACATCTTTAGGTATACTAGAGCCAGATTCTGTTGTCCCAAATACTGGAGTATCATATTTATCTCCTAATTTATTTTTTCTTCCAAATAACATTTTAAAAGCCTCCTCGTATATATATGCTTCATATATAATTGATTATATTTTTAATAGCAAATTTCAATCATTTTCAACTTATTTAAATTGATTTAAATCTATTTTATCTAATTTTGATAAATATAACTCTAATTTACTAAGTTTCTCTTTGTTTTTTGCTATAATATATATATACCTCATTTAAATGTATATAAACATTTTTTAGTAATTTTTTATATTTTTTATTCTTCTTTTGAAGATGAAGTTCCACTTTCTAGTATTGAAACTATAGAGAATAAAGTAAAACAAATTGCTCCAAGTCCAATCATGACACGAGCTGGAATAAAATAAGCTATATTAAATAATTGAGCTTCAAATAAAAATGCACCTATAAATAAACATGTAAGCGATGTAACTACTGGAATTAAAGGAACTCTTTTTGATAATTTACATGTTTTTCTCCATACTAATGCTAATAATAAAACTTTACTCAATATACTGTAACATACTATTCCTAATCCAATTAAAACAAATCCAGGTGCTATCCATGCTGGATCATTTGCTATTGAAAGTATTGCTATTCCCCATGTTACATTTATACTTCCTAAAATAAAAACAAAAATTGACCAATTATAACGTTCTTTATTTGTAAATGTATTTTGAATTTGTTTTACAACACTTACTACTAGTGCTATTAAACTTGCACATACAAAGGATATTCCTATTAATACGTGTCCCGCTACAAAGTTATCAGTTGCTGAAGATGATATTAATAAGTAAATACCTCTTGTAAAAGCTATTAAAGTACACACTATAGGTACTGATATTAATATTTTTGCTGTTGATTCCTTAAATGCTCCTTCTGGTATATCTCCTTCTTTTAAAGAAGAACTATTTTTAGGTATTAATATAAATTTAGTAGAAGATGTTGCAACTGTAGAAACACAGCATGCTATAAGTCCTAAGCCAAAAACTACATTTCCTGATACAAAATAAGGTGGATTTATTCCTAATGTTTCAAATAGTATAATCCCTGATACTATTGTAAATAAAGATGCTAGATATCCGATTGAAGGAAGTAACCATCTATAAAAATTATTATATTTGTTTATAAGTTGTCTTATTATAGTTGCTGCTGTTGTAAATAAAGCTATACATATAGCTGTTAAAAAAATTAAAACATGGCCTGCTACTACAAATTCAGATCCCATAGCTTGACCTAAATTCTTTACATAGAAACCATAACATAAACATATAGCTCCCATAACTAATGGTATAGCTCTGAAAAGTATACTAATATAGTAATTCATTTTCTATTACCTCCGAATTATATTTTTAAAAGTATATAAAAGAAATACTTAAATTATGTAATTATTAACTTGATTTATATTAGATATAAAAAGAGCAACTGATGGAAATAATATAGCACCAGTTGCTGAATAAAACACATCATTTTATTTTAGTGAGTAAATCCATATACTTTGTTCTCTTCTTTTTTACCATGTACTAATACATTTGCATTATTTAAATCCTTTATAGCTGCTTTTAAATCTCTTATAAATAATTCAGCCATATCATGACTTAAGTCTGCTCTACATACTATACGTTGTATTATAGTTTTATCTAAGTTTATTGGTAATGGATATGCAGGTATTTGCCATCCTTTCATTGCTAATCTATCTGCTAAATCATATAATGTCCAATCAACAGCATTTTCATCTTTTAATCTGTAACATACTATTGGTAAATTTTCACCATTATTATAGATTTTAAATAATCCTGTTTTTTCTATTTCATCTGCTAAATACATAGCTACATCTTTTGTACGTTGATGTATTTGTCTGTATCCCTCAAATCCAAGACGTAAGAAGTTATAATATTGTCCTATAACTTGACTTGCTGATCTTGAGAAGTTTATTGCCATTGTTGGCATTGATCCACCTAAGTAACTTACTTCAAATATTAATTCTTTTGGTAAGTACTCTTCGTCTTTCCATATTACCCATCCTATACCTGGGTAAACTAATCCGTATTTATGTCCTGATGTACTTATTGATACTACATTTTTTAATCTAAAATCCCATTCCAT
>NZ_JACRWD010000021.1:0-2913 GCF_014306135.1 Paeniclostridium hominis | reverse complement strand
TAATAACTGGTCAAGTTATTAAGGGCGCAGGGCGGATGCCTTGGCACTAAGAGCCGATGAAGGACGTGATAAGCTGCGATAAGCTTCGGGGAGTTGCACGTAAACTTTGATCCGAAGATTTCCGAATGAGGAAACTCACTTAGAGTAATGTCTAAGTATCGTTAAGTGAATACATAGCTTAGCGAGGGGAACCCGGGGAACTGAAACATCTAAGTACCCGGAGGAAAAGAAAGAAATTCGATTCCGTAAGTAGCGGCGAGCGAACGCGGAACAGCCCAAACCAGTGAAGTTTTCTTCGCTGGGGTTGCGGACACATCATCAACGAAGAGGTATCGTAAACGAAGAGAGTTGGAAAGCTCCGCTATAAAGTGTAATAGCCACGTAGTTGAAACGAGAAGACTTTAGATGTGATCCAGAGTACCACGGGACACGTGAAACCCTGTGGGAAGCAGGAGGGACCATCCTCCAAGGCTAAATACTACTTAGTGACCGATAGCGCATAGTACCGTGAGGGAAAGGTGAAAAGAACCCCGGGAGGGGAGTGAAATAGAACCTGAAACCCTGCGCTTACAAGCTGTGGAAGCACTTTTTATGTGTGACCGCGTACTTTTTGTAGAACGGGCCAACGAGTTACGATAGTAAGCTAGGTTAAGTACTTAAGGTATGGAGCCGTAGTGAAAGCGAGTCTTAAATGGGCGTTAAGTTTGCTGTCGTAGACCCGAAACCGAGCGACCTACCCATGAGCAGGATGAAGCGAAAGTAAAATTTCGTGGAGGTCCGAACCCACGAGCGTTGAAAAGCTCGGGGATGACTTGTGGGTAGCGGTGAAATTCCAATCGAGCTCGGAGATAGCTGGTTCTCCCCGAAATAGCTTTAGGGCTAGCCTCAAGGTTGAGAAATACGGAGGTAGAGCACTGAATATCCTAGGGGGCATTGCGCTTACCGAAGATTATCAAACTCCGAATGCCGTTATTTTATACTTGGGAGTCAGACTGTGGGTAATAAGATTCATAGTCGAGAGGGCAACAGCCCAGATCGTCAGCTAAGGTCCCTAAATGTAAGTTAAGTGGTAAAGGATGTGGGATTGCATAGACAACCAGGATGTTGGCTTAGAAGCAGCCACTCATTTAAAGAGTGCGTAATAGCTCACTGGTCGAGTGATCCTGCGCCGAAGATTACCGGGGCTAAAACTTACTACCGAAGCTACGATATCATTTATGATAGGTAGGGGAGCTTCCTATGCAGGCTGAAGCATGACCGTAAGGACGTGTGGACAGTATAGGAGTGAGAATGTTGGCATGAGTAGCGAGACGTGGGTGAGAATCCCACGGGCCGTAAACCCAAGGTTTCCAGGGGAAGGTTCGTCCGCCCTGGGTTAGTCGGGACCTAAGCCGAGGCCGAAAGGCGTAGGTGATGGACAACAGGTTGAGATTCCTGTACCACCAATAATCGTTTGAGAGATGGAATGACACAGTAGGATAAGCTAACCACACTGTTGGTTATGTGTGGCTAAGTACTGAGGCAGTCAAGGTAGGCAAATCCGCCTTGATAATGCTGGGGTACGATGGGGAGCGAAATTAAGTAGCGAAGTAGCTGATTTCACACTGTCGAGAAAAGTTTCTATCGAGATTAAAGGTGCCCGTACCGCAAACCGACACAGGTGGGTGAGGAGAGTATCCTAAGGCCAGCGAGAGAACTGTTGTTAAGGAACTCGGCAAAATGACCCCGTAACTTCGGGAGAAGGGGTGCCACGTTAGGGTTCACGCCCGAGGTGGCCGCAGAGAATAGGCCCAAGCGACTGTTTACCAAAAACACAGGTTTCTGCTAAGTCGCAAGACGATGTATAGGAGCTGACGCCTGCCCGGTGCTGGAAGGTTAAGGGGATCTGTTAGGACTTGTCCGAAGCAGTGAACTTAAGCCCCAGTAAACGGCGGCCGTAACTATAACGGTCCTAAGGTAGCGAAATTCCTTGTCGGGTAAGTTCCGACCCGCACGAAAGGCGTAACGATTTGGGCACTGTCTCAACAACAGACTCGGTGAAATTGTAATCCCGGTGAAGATGCCGGGTACCTGCGACAGGACGGAAAGACCCCATGGAGCTTTACTGTAGCTTGACATTGAATTTTGGTGCTACATGTACAGGATAGGTGGGAGGCTATGAAGTCGGGACGCCAGTCTCGGCGGAGCCATCCTTGGGATACCACCCTTGTAGTACTGAGATTCTAACCAGATACCTTGAATCAGGTATTGGGACACTGTCAGGTGGGCAGTTTGACTGGGGCGGTCGCCTCCCAAAGAGTAACGGAGGCGCTCAAAGGTTTCCTCAGCACGGTCGGAAATCGTGCGAAGAGTGTAAAGGCAAAAGGAAGCTTGATTGCAAGACATACAGGTCGAGCAAGGACGAAAGTCGGACTTAGTGATCCGGTGGTTCCGCATGGAAGGGCCATCGCTCAACGGATAAAAGCTACCCTGGGGATAACAGGCTTATCTCCCCCAAGAGTCCACATCGACGGGGAGGTTTGGCACCTCGATGTCGGCTCATCACATCCTGGGGCTGTAGTAGGTCCCAAGGGTTGGGCTGTTCGCCCATTAAAGTGGTACGCGAGCTGGGTTCAGAACGTCGTGAGACAGTTCGGTCCCTATCCGTCGCAGGCGTAGGAAATTTGAGGAGACCTGTCCTTAGTACGAGAGGACCGGGATGGACGTACCTCTGGTGTACCAGTTGTTCTGCCAAGGGCATGGCTGGGTAGCTATGTACGGAATGGATAAGCGCTGAAAGCATCTAAGCGCGAAGCCAACTTCAAGATAAGATTTCCCACCGTAAGGGTAAGATCCCAGGAAGACTACCTGGTTGATAGGTCAAAGGTGGAAGTACAGTAATGTATGTAGCTTATTGATACTAATAGATCGAGG
>NZ_JACRWD010000020.1:0-3863 GCF_014306135.1 Paeniclostridium hominis | reverse complement strand
GCTATATCATCTATTGTTTTTATAATTCTACTTATTTCATTAGAAGTAAATGAAATTTCTTCCATAGCCTTAACCATTTGTTTCATTTGCTCGTTACCATCTTTAACTTGACGACCTGATTCCAATGTTAATTCATTAGCTTCTTGAGCATTTTCTGCAGTACCTTTAATCTTGTCAGATACTTCCATTATAGTTGCAGATAATTCTTGAATTGCGCTTGCTTGCTCAGTAGCACCTTGCGATAACATTTGTGATCCACTTGCAACTTGATCAGATGCTGCTCCTACTTCTTCTGAAGCTACATTTATTTGTGACATTGTTTCACTTAAGTCATAAGTTATTTTATTTATTGATTTCTCAATATCTTTAAATACTCCTATATATTCCATTTCAGTTGAAACATCAAAGTTACCTGATGCAACTTCGTTTAAAACGTAAACTGCATCATTTATAAGTTCTTTAGTCTTGATACTCATTTGACGCATACTATCTGATAAAGCCCCTAATTCATCCTTTGACTCATATTCAATATTAATATCGAAATCACCTTCAGCCATTTTATTTGCTGCTTCTTCTATTTCTTCAATTGGTTGTTTTAATTTTTTTGTAACATATAAACATATAACTACACCTGCTAAAATATTAAATATACTAATTGCAAAAGCAGTAAAAGTTGCAGTTGAAATTGTATCTTCTACTCCTTTATTAAACTCAGCACCGCTAGCATCTGCTACCTCGTTAAGTTTTATAGCATCCTCTATACATTTATCATACGCCTTACTGTATGCAGTATTTTCACTTGACATTTCTATTGCACCTTTATAGTTTCCTTGTTCTATTACTGCATAAACATTTAGATATTCTTGTTCAAAATTACCTATAGACTTTTCAAGATTGTCAACTAATGTAATATCTCCCTTAAAAGTTTCTCTAACCTTTTTAAGATTTTCATATGCACTTTCAAAATCTTTTGTAATAATAACTTTATATTTTGCAGGATTTGTTTCTAGCATTGCATTTCCAATATTTCTTCCAGCCGAAACTAAATCTCTACGAATTCTCATAGTTTTATTTGTTTGTGAATAAGGTCTACGATATAATTCATGACTTAATTCTCCTGCTTCTTTTAATTTTGATACTGTATAAAAACTTGTACACATCGAAATTATCAGTAAAATTCCAAAAGCTAAAGTTAGCTTTCTACCTATTTTCAAATTATTCATATTCATTCCTCCTTACAATCTTTCATTATATTTGCCTGCATCGTACAATAAAATTTTTAATATTTAGGTAACCGCACTATATTTGGTTTAATGTCTTAATATAAATAAACATTAATTTTAGCAGTTTTAATAAAGGCATATTTTTTAGTATTTATAGTTTATATATTAAAATTACATATAACGTATCATATTCGACAAATTTCGATATAACTTTAGACATTTTTTTAATTTAATTCAATTAATATTTCTAAAATTTAAATTTACATATTGATATAATATCTATAATTAAAAATATTTTTTTATTTTCTATAAATCGTATTTAATTTAACTATGTTATTTTCACGATTTCAATTTTACCAATCATTTTATTTACTTCATTTTTTATACGGATAAATGTATATATACTTTAGATTTTGTATCTATATAATTTTATTTTAAGTTTTTTATTTATAAACATTATAAAAATGTAAACTCTTAAAATTTACTATTCTTGTATTTAATTAATATTTTTTATAATATATTTTAAAAATAAAAAATGAAGGTGGTTAAAACACCTTCATTTTTTATTTTTAAATTCTACTGTATATTTAATTATTTATATTCAAAGTTAATTAAAGTTTAGATAAGGCAGAGATAATAATTTCTTCTTTAAATGGCTTAACTATAAATCCTTTTGCTCCATAAATAATAGCTTCTTTCATTCTAGCCTCTTGACCTAATGCTGATACCATTACAATTGATGCAGCTGGGTCAATTTTTTTTATCTCTCTTAATGCCTCTAGTCCATCCATTTCTGGCATAGTGATATCCATTGTTACAACTTCTGGTTGTAATTCTTGATATTTCTCAATAGCCATCACACCATTTTCTGCTTCTCCAACTACCTCAAATCCATTTTCTTCAAGCATCTTACGAATAGACATACGCATAAATGCTGCATCATCAACTATTAATACTCTTTTCATAACACTTCCTCCATTTTCATTACTTCCTATATAATAATAGTTTTATATTTTTAGCATCTATTTTTAAATTAGATTAACTTTCAGACATTTTAGTTTTAAATATTGTGTTGATTTAAATAATTTATTTCTTTTTTAAATTATTAATCCTTGACGTTTTATAATCAATACTAATCATCTTTTAGTCAAGATTTTCCTTTTAAATGTCTATTTCATTATTATACATAAAACTGTTTAATCGTAAAAGTATTTATTAATTAATTTCATTATTCATATCTTCTACTATCTTCATTAATGAATCGCAATCTAACATTAGTTGAACTTCATTATTTATTTCACTAACACATTTTATAAAATTTTGATTACATTCTTCTTTATTTGAGTTCATATTCATGCTTTGTTCTGGTGAAATATTAATAACTTCATTTACAGCATCAACTATTAATCCTATCTTTTCGTTATTATTTTCAATTATAATAATACAAGTTCTTTCATTATATTCAATCGGTTCAATATCAAATCTAATCCTAGCATCCATAACAGGAATAATAGTACTTCTTAAATTTATAATTCCTTTCATATACTTAGGAATAAATGGAACCTTTGTAATAGGCAACATTTCAATAATTTCTATAATATATTTTGATGATAATGCATACTTTTGATTATTTATAATAAATACCATATACAAATCATCTATTTTGGCTTTTATTATTTCATCATTTGCACTCACAAATAGTACACCATCCTTTTAAATAACTTTTCTCAATACCTTTATTCTAAAAATTATAAATTACTAAATTTATAACAAAATTTAAATATACTTATAATTATTTATATTAATCATTAAATCCTAATGAAGATAATAACTTCTTACATGATTCAACCTTAGGAATAAAGTAATATTTTCCTTCAATTTCTTTATCTAAAGTGAAAAAGTCTGTTTCAATACATAAAATTAAATCAGATACTGGTCCATATAATGACATAGGTAAATTCATAATTGCCATAACCATATCTACACTAAAATATGGAATTGATGGATTTATAGTTAAATTTGTCATATCAGATATTGCTGTTAAATATGTTCCACAAAGTATATTACAAATTTCTCCTATTGAATTTAATTCTTTACAAACTGAATCATAATCATTTATATCACATGTAATTTCTTTTCCTGTAATCTTTGATAATAAATTTAGTGCTGAATTAACTTTCATAATAACCATAATAAATCCTTCCATATCTTCAGAAAGTTGTAAAACCGTTCCAACAACTAACTCCTCTGGAGATTTATAACTATTAGTTATATCTGAAAATTTAATCATATCACTTTTAGGAATTCCTATATCTACTATTTCATTTAACATTATAGCTAATGAAGATGATGCATTTCCTGAACCTATATTACTAATTTCACGAAATACATTCAATTTATCACACTCAAATTTCATATATACCTACTTTCCATCTACTACTTAGATTTTACTGTCGATTGTATTTTCTTTAATTTATTTGCCCATAAATTAAAAATAATTTACTTAGTTATAATTGCATTTACATCAAATATTAAGCTTATAGAACCATCTTCTAAAATAGAACATCCTGATATGTAAGAATGTACCTTTTCAAACTGTGTTAATAATGTAGGTACTGGTTTAATTACAACTTGTTGTTG
>NZ_JACRWD010000019.1:0-4542 GCF_014306135.1 Paeniclostridium hominis | reverse complement strand
TGTTTAACAAGTCTTAAAATTTAGATTTCCGGAATAGTTAGAACTATTTAAATCGATTTTGAGAGTTTTATAGTGTATTTATACTTATCCATAAATAAAATAGCCTTAAAATCTATTTAAATCGATTTTAAGGCTATTTTATTTATGGTGTTCTAGTATGGTTATTTTTTTTGATGAAATATCTCGAAACTCCCCCCTAAATTTAGATTTAGGGAATAGTTATATATAAAAAAGAGTGTATCTATTGAAATTACTACATTTCAGTAAATACACTCTTTTTTATTTTTTATGTAATTGTTCAAACCTTATTTTCTAAAGTTTGGAATTTCTAAAACTTTTTAATTTGATTTTTTCAAATACTTTATTTTTTTAAGATTTTTTATTAATTTTCTATCAAATTATTTATAAATTAAAAATCATATCCCATCATTTTCAGGATTAATTTTATAGATCTTTTCCACCAATTTATTACTAATGCAACAAGTCCTACTGCAAATACTGTAATTAATATTATTGCTAAAACTCCAATTATTTTTGTCATAATAAAATTTCTCCTTTTTATCGTTGTATACTTATAATCCATTGGTATTTCAAGCGTTTACAATGATTAGTATACTATTTTCATCAATGTAGTATACAGCTACCCCAGTTGCACAGCAACTGTTTCAGTTGTGTAGTATACAACTGTTTATCCTGCACTTACGTGTTTCAACTCCTTAGGAGCTTGGAATTCGTGCTGTGTTAAAAAAGAGAAAGAAAGACCTAGTTTTAACTAGACCCTTCTTTCTCTTTTTTAAAGATTTTTTTAAGTTTGCCAATTAAAAATAAATTAAATATTATAATTGCTAAAATTAAAATATCTATTTTAGATACTTTTGACTTATCTATATGATACAAATACAATAAGCCTACCACTAAATTTGTAAAAAAAAGTTTATTCATTATACCCCTGCTAATAATCTCCCCTAAAATCTATTTATTCAGTCTATAAGCTTATACTATCACATATCCTTATAATTTCACATATCTATAAGCAAAACCCCTTAAAATCGATTTATTTAGCTCTTATTGTGACAACTGACGTTTTATTTTAGCTTGAGTGTTTTTTACTCAATGTAAAATAAATAAGGAGGGCGTCAGCTATTTTTTTATTTCCGTTATTAAGCTAGTTAACAACGTATTTACTTAGATTTTTTTAACTTTTTATTGCTTTTTTATATATTAAAGGACTACATTTACTGTTAAGTAGCTTATTAACGGAGGAATTTATATGTTAAATCTATCTAGTAAAAAAGAAATTGAGAATTTAAAGTTTGAAAAAACTAGACTTGAAATTAAAATTTCAAAATTAGAAAAAGAAGTAGAATCCCTAAGAAAAGCAAATAAGATACAAGAAGATCTTCTTAAAGATTGGGAAAAATCTTATAAAGAATCTTTATTTGAAATTAATAAATTGAAAAAAGAGTTGAAAGAATATAACCCAAAATTAAAACCAAGAACTAAAAAAATTTCTAAAAGTGATATAAAAAAAATAAAAGAATTACATAGACTTAATGAATACACCTATCGAGAAATTAGTCTAAAAACTAAGTGGAGTATATGTACTATTTCAAAAGTTATAAATGGATTTTATGATTAGTAAAAATAAAAATATATAAATAAATTTTTTTAATAAACTAAACTAAAAAAATTAAAATTACAATAAAAAATTTAACATTAAACAAATCAAAAACTTTATGAAACTCATAAAAAAAGTGGGGGCAAAAAGCCTAAAAAGTGAGGCATTATTAGTAAAAATTGATATCCCCTTAAAACAAGTCGCACTGCGACTAATATCATGCAATGATATCAGTTTTCTCTTATGCTCTTCATTCTACGAGGTTTTTAGTAGAATGATTTTTATTTTTAAAAGAAATCCAATAATTAAATGAAAGTTTTTTTATTAAGCATAGATAAAAGTCTCTATCTTTTTTAATTTAATTTTTTTTTTACTTAGCATAAAAAAGAAATTAAAGAGCATAAGAGGAATTGGTAACCATTTGAGGTTAAAGTCGCAGTGCGACTTATTTTTAAGCACCTCCACTTTTTTATCTATATGCATACATATTAGCGTTTTTTGCCTCACTTTTTTTGCTAGTTATTAATTAACTTTATCCTAATAAATAAAATTAATTAATATATTTTTTTGATTTAAATTTTAGATTTCCTATTTTGTTTTTTTATATTTTTATCTCAATTCATTTTTCAAAAACTCGATTATTTTAGTTGTAGTTTTAAAATTTTTTCATTGATCTTTTAACTAGAAATTGATTAATTTTAAAGAAATAAAAAAGGAATCGTGTTGGTGGCACGATTCCTTTTTTATTTCTAAACTCTAACGTAAAGATTTACTACTCATGATTATATATCATACTAATTTATTAAAATATATTCAATATTCTAAGTGTTATTTTTATATAAAACATTAACTAAACCTAGTACTTTTTTAATTCAATAAATTTCTCTTTTTTTGAAAAATATATAGTAATAAGTTACTGATTAGGTAATTGTTTTTTATATAAGCCTACGGCTAAAATCAACTTTCAACCTACGGGTAAAAGTTGATGCTAACGCAGAGCAAGTAAGAAAAGTTAGAAGGAACTTTTCCTACTTGCTCTTTTGTTGTTTTTGTTCTTGGTTTTTGTTTTTTAATTGTTCAAACAAAATAACTTGTAAAATCTATGTAACTAAGATACAACAGGCACAAGGGAGCTGAAATCGACGCAATTATTCCCTTATGCCATCAAAATAGCTTGTACTAAAAATAAACATAACTATTCTGATTCATAAGGAATAATTGCTTTTGATAATACAACAGTATACTCAGTCGCCTTATCTTCTCGCACCCTTTCTATTACGTGTAAACACCCATAAACTTTCTACACTATGGTTCTATCCTAGTGCTGATGTCTGTTTATGGTTCCCGATACATTAGTATCCTAGAACTCCCACACCCGACCTTTACGTAGTCGTCACGCTCGAACCCGTACTGCCTAAAGAAAGGGACTAGGCTTATCTGTACGGAGGCTCACTTTCTGCATTGGCTGAACTCACCTGACCTTGTTTATAGTGATTAAGGGGTCCCACTATATGTCATTTATTATACAAGGTGACATACAACCTTGTTTGATTATTTTAGTTATATAATCAACTGTTATTGTTTTGAGCCAATAACTACTTACTTTGATTTTTCATTTCTCTTTTTTCTCTTTTGTATTCTTCTAATAAGCGATAAACTTCATCTTGGTTTATTTTTGAACCACAAATTTTACAAAGTTCCATTTTCATAACTAGAATTTTCTTAACTTTATATTCATGACCACAACTACAAGTGTATATTTTATCTAACTTTCTCTTCTTTTCTTGCATGATCTCACTCCTTTTACATAGATACATTAAAAAAAGCTATCCTCAACTGTGAGAATAGCTTGATATTTCATAAACCTTTTTCAAATTTATAACCTTGAACATTCTTATAAAATCATTTATAATCTTGTAAAGAAGTTAAAAATTTGAGAGTAACTGTTGTTGTTCTATCAAGTATGTCCAGTACTTTTTAGTAGCAACAGTTTCTAAGGCTTACTTGTACTATCTAACTGCTTCCAACAGTTGGGTACTTAGTCCCGATTAGGTTTGCCGACCGAAAGGGGTACTTGTAAGTCTTTTTTATTTTGTTTTCTAAATATATGATAAAGTTTTTTACATAAATTTACAAATGTTTTTTATTATTAATATAAATTTAATTAAAAAATCAAAGCCCTTAGTGTCCAAATAAATGGATGCTAAGGGCTTTTTTACTAATACTCTTTAAATAAGTTTTTAAGGATTAGTTGATTATATTAATACTACTAAAAGTAATACACTACATATTGTTCCTAAAGATGCAAATATATTAATAACTTTATTAATTTTTAAATCAGATTTGAAAATTTTAGTAAGCATAACATATATTAAAATCCCTATAATCCCACCTATTGTATTATTAATTAAATCTGTTATATCAGATGCTCCTACGCCAAATACAAATTGTGTTATTTCAAACACTAAGCTTACTCCAAATATAGGAACCACTTTTTTTATAAAGTTCCAATTAGTCTTTAATATACTTATGTATATACCAAAAGGTATAAATGCAATTATATTGTAGATTAACTCTAGGATGTTAATCTTACCATTTACTATTACCGAACCCCCATAAGGTATTAAGTTAATACTTCTTCTCCCTAATTCAGGAAATCCTATTTTGAATAATATTACAAAGGTTAATATAAATAAATATATTATAAGTAAAATATTTGTTATTTTGTAGCTATTATTTTTTTTGCTTATTTCCATTCAGCTCTCCCCCTTAAATATTCCATATTTAAGTATACTAATTACCATATGTTTAACAAGTCTTAAAATTTAGATTTCCGGAATAGTTAGAACTATTTAAATCGATTTTGAGAGTTTTATAGTGTATTTATACTTATCCATAAATAAAATAGCCTTAAAATCTATTTA
>NZ_JACRWD010000018.1:0-5254 GCF_014306135.1 Paeniclostridium hominis | reverse complement strand
ATATATCATCTCGTATTAGCATACCTTTCGGTATGTTATCCGTGTGTACAGGGCAGGTTACCCACGCGTTACTCACCCGTCCGCCGCTCTTCTCCGAAGAGAATCGCTCGACTTGCATGTGTTAGGCACGCCGCCAGCGTTCATCCTGAGCCAGGATCAAACTCTCAAATAAAAGTTGTCCATCGCTCAGCTATCATTATCTGAATATCTGGCTTGGTTGTTTGTTGTTTAATTCTTTAAAAAGAATTTTTATAATTAACCTACTGTTTAATTTTCAAAGTTCTTAATTTGTTTTGTCCGTTTCTCAAGGACAAGTAATACTTTATCATCTAATTATACTATCGTCAATAGTTTTTTTTATTTTTTTAATTATTTTTTTATTTTACTTTATTTAAAAAAGTAATCAACAAGTTATCAACACTTTTATCCACATTATCTACAGTTTTAAACTTATTTATACGCCTCATTTTATCAGTATTATCCACATTATCCACCAATATTATTGATATATTAACATTTGTCTTATAATTTTCGATAATTCCTCTTTTTTATATTTATTCAAACAAAAATGGATATAGAATTTTTTACATAATTCTATATCCATTTCTATTTTATACACATTATTTAGCTATATCTAAATCTTCTTTCATATATTCTTCATGTAAATATATATTTTTAAATTCTAGCGTCTTCTTTACATCAATTATTCTTTGATTTGATGAACCTCTAAATTTAAGACTTATATCCCTTTTAGCTTCTATAAATCTTCCATCTACTAATACATCTATATTTCTAAGTAAATTTAAATTGTTAAAATATGAAGGATTCTTTTTATCTACAAGCTCTTCAAATGTATATCCTGTATAAGCCCATACATCCAGATTATTTGCTTTACACACTTTAGCTACTTCAATTAAAGCTTCACTTTGCATAAATGGCTCTCCTCCAGATAAAGTAACTCCTCTGTGTAATTTTAACTTTTGTATATCCTTAGCTATATCATCAATGTCAGCTTCATAACCTCCACATAAATCATGTGTTTGTGGATTTTGGCACCCTTTACAATTATGATTACATCCTTGTGTCCATATAACAGCTCTTAATCCAGGTCCATCTACTATACTATCAAAAGTAATTGGTGAAGCTAATCTTATCTTCATGTAAATTACCCCCACTAAATATTAATTATGTTTAACTCTATCTCTTACTTCTGCCTTTTTAGCATTATTGAATCTATCTACTGTACCTACTAAGTATCCAGTTATTCTTCTTATTCTTTCAAATCCTATCTCTCCATCTGACTCTTTTCTTCCGCATGCTGGACATACATCACCTGCAATAACTCCAGAGTATCCACAAACTGGATCTCTATCTAATGGATGATTTATACTACCATATCCTATTCCTAGTTCCTTCATAGCTCTTATAATAGTTTCAAAAGCTTCTAGATTATTAGAAGGACTTCCATCTAGTTCTATATAAGTTATATGTCCTGCATTAGTTAATTCATGGTATGGAGCCTCTATTCGTATTTTATCAAAAGAACTTAATTTATGATAAACAGGAACATGGAATGAATTTGTATAATATTCCTTATCTGTTATTCCTTTTATCTCGCCATACTGTTTTTTATCTATAGCTGTAAATCTTCCTGATAGACCTTCAGCGGGTGTAGCTATTAATGAGAAGTTTAATCCATATTTATCACTAGCTTTTTCCATTCTTTCTCTCATATGTGTTATTATTTCTAATCCTAGCTTTTGAGCTTCTTCACTTTCTCCATGGTGTTTACCTATAAGAGCTATTAAACATTCTGCCAAACCTATAAACCCTACTGTTAATGTTCCTTGTTTTATGACTTCTCTTAATGTATCATTTGGACCTAATTCATCAGATCCTTTCCATACATTTTGTCCCATTAAGAACGGGAAGTTTTTAACTTTCTTACTAGCCTGTACTTCAAATCTCTCAAGTAATTGTTCTATAACTAAATCTATCTTTTCGTCTAATTCATTATAAAATCCTTGTACGTCCATAGCTTGTCCATTCAATGAACCATGTTTAATACCTAGTCTAGGTAAATTTATTGTTGTAAATGATAAGTTTCCTCTTCCACTTACTATTTCTTCTCCACATACATTTCCAACAACCCTTGTTCTACATCCCATATATGTGGCCTCAGTTTCTGGTCTTCCTTCTACATAGTACTTAGCATTAAAAGGAGCATCTAAAAAACTGAAATTAGGGAATAGTCTTTTAGCTGATACTCTACATGCCAACTTAAATAAATCGTAATTAGGATCTTTTGGATTTAAATTTATTCCCTCTTTTACTTTAAATATTAATATAGGGAAGATCGCTGTTTCTCCATTTCCTAAACCTTTTTCTACTGATAGTAATAAGTTTTTAATAATTAATCTTCCTTCTGGTGAAGTGTCCGTACCAAAGTTTACACTAGAAAAAGGAACTTGTGCTCCTGCTCTTGAATGCATAGTATTCAAATTGTGAATAAAAGCTTCCATAGCCTGATAAGTATTTCTATCTGTTTCTTTACGAGCTTCCTTCAAAGCAAACTTTTGTACCTTATCTGCAACTTTAGAATCTATATTAAACTTATTCATTAGTTCTTCTTTTTCTAGTTCTATATATGGCTTTTCTATATTTATACTAAGCTTAGTGTTTGTTTGTTCTTCTACATAAGTTACCATTTCCTTAACCTGTTCTAAAACTTCTATATCTTCATATAGTTCTAATGCTTTAGCCATATTATTAGCATATAATTTTTTAAAAGTTTTATATACACCCTCAGCTAAGCCATAATCAAAGAATGGTATACTTTGACCTCCATGCTGGTCATTTTGATTACTTTGTATTGCTATTGCTGCTAGTGCTGCATAACTTATAATATCATTCGGTTCTCTTAAGAAGCCATGTCCTGTAGAAAATCCATTTTTAAATAATTTTATTAAATCTATTTGGCAACAAGTCAATGTTCCCATATTTAAAAAATCCATATCGTGTATATGTATATCTCCATTATCATGAGCAAAAGCATGTTCTGGCTTTAATATATGAGTTTTACAAAATTCCTTTGATACTGTACTTCCATATTGAAGCATAGTACCCATAGCTGTATTACCATCTATATTTGCATTTTCTCTTTTTATATCAGCATCATCAGCATCAGCAAAAGTTATTTGCTCTATTGATTTCATAAGTCTTGATTTAGAGTTTCTTATTCTATTTCTCTCTGTTCTATAGACTATATATTCTTCACTAGTTTTTGCATGTCCTTTTTCTATAAGAACTTTTACAACCGCATCTTGTATATCTTCAACTCCAGGAGTATTATTTGCATATCTTAAATTTAAAAGTTTAATTACATCTTGAGTTAATAATTCTGCTAAATGATAATCTGCTTTACTATTTTCTCTTTCAGCCACTTTACTTGCAGCTAAAAATATAGCTCTAGTTATTCTGTCAGAATTAAAAGGTATCACTCTTCCATCTCTTTTTCTTACTGTTTCAATCACAATAAAAATCCCCCTTCATCACAACATATTGTATTTATAAATTAACGCACCCACTATATATAGTATCTTAGGATGAAAAAAATCCCCTTTAACTAAGTTAAAGGGAAGTCTATAAATTATTACTCTATAAGGTTACCAAATTTGTACATAATCGTCAAATGTCCTCTAAGCATTGGAATTACTATCTACTTTTTTTGAACGTTAGTATTTGTAATACATTCAAATTTTTAAAAATTTTTTACATTTCATATCAATTTTTTGCAGAATTTTTTATTTAAATATTATATAAATTACTCTATTATTCTAAATTCATATATAATATAATTATCTATTTCGAAGAGGAGGTATCGTGCAATGCTATCTAATAGATTAAATAACATTACACCATCTTATACAATTGGTATAAGTACAAAAGTTCGTAACTTAAAATCAGAAGGTAAAAATATTATAGATTTAAGTATAGGTGAGCCAGATTTACTTGTACCTTATAAAGCTAAACAATACGGTGTAGATTCTCTTAATAATGATCTTACTAATTATGACTTAGTTCCTGGTTTAAAAGTGCTTAGAGAGCAACTATGTAATAAACTTAAAACTGAAAATAATTGTAATTATGATATAGATGAAATAGTCGTATCTAGTGGAGCGAAACATGCAATAACAAATACATTATTAGCTCTTGTAAATCCCGGAGATGATATACTTGTACCTAAACCTTATTGGGTTAGTTATCCTGAAATGATAAAGCTAGTTAATGCTAACCCTATATTTGTGGATACAAATAAAGAAAATGACTTTAAACTTACAAAAGAAATACTAGAGAAATATATAACTCCAAATACTAAAATGCTATTTTTAACTAATCCTTCAAATCCTACTGGAGCCGTATATACAAAAGAAGAATTATTAGAAATAGCTACGGTATGTTTAAATCATAATATATATATATTAGCTGATGAAATTTATGAAAAAATCTGTTATACAGATCAATTTGTTTCTGTTGCATCTTTAAGTAAAGATATAAAAAACATAACAATAACTATAAATGGTTTTTCTAAATCATTTGCAATGACAGGGTTAAGAATTGGGTATTCTGCAAGTAATAAAAAAATTGCTAAAGCAATATCTACTATACAAGGACACTTAGTATCTCATCCTTCTTTAACAAGCCAGTATGTAGCTTATGGAGCTTTAAAAGATTGTCCTGAATATATTGATGAAATAGTTAGTATATATAAATCTCGTAGAGATTTGGTTGTTGATATATTAAACAAATCTGATAAATTAGGTTATGTAACTCCAGATGGGGCATTCTATGTTTTTATCGATTTGTCAAAAGTAAAAGAATCTCTAGATTATAAAGATAGTTTTTCTATAGAGTTTTGTAATAGATTATTAGATGAATATCAAGTTGCAGCCGTTCCAGGAATAGCATTTGGTATGGATAACTATATAAGAATTTCTTATGCATGTAGTGAAGATAATTTTACTAAAGGTTTAGAAAGAATAATCAAATTAGCAGAATCTTTATAAAAAAATAACCCTTACCAAATTGGTAAGGGTTTATTTTTTATTTTTCAACATAAAAAAAGATTACGTGGCTACGTCCTACTCTCCCAGGCAGCTTCCCACCAAGTACCATCGGCGCTAAAGAGCTTAACTTCTGTGTTCGGAATGGGAACAGGTGTATCCTCTTTGCTATAATAACCACATAATCTTTA
>NZ_JACRWD010000017.1:0-6044 GCF_014306135.1 Paeniclostridium hominis | reverse complement strand
TACATATGGTTTATAGCTACCATCTAAATTTTTAAAATCGTCATTGAAATATTCCGAATATTTAAATTCCCAATTACTCAAACTCTACCTCAATTCCATCAGTACTTATCATTGAAAAGTTATTTTCTTTTTCAAATTCTTCTTCTGATATATATTTAGTTGTTGGGTCTATTAAAGCTTTTTCAGCTCTAATTAAAGCTTGTAAATCTTTAATAGTCTCTTTTAGTCTTTGATTTTCTTCTATCGAATTAACAAGTGAATCGTATCTAGCTAAACTCACTAAAGCTACCTCTGGTGTATTATTTTTACATACTATTTTTGTTCCTGATTCTTTCACCTCCTCTATTATTTTATTTGCTTCTCCTTTATTTAATCTAGATATTGGTACTATCAAGTTTTTTATTCCTGAAAATAGTGGACTTTGTACTTTTTGTACTAAATTCATAATGTGCATCTCCTTATAATCACAATATTTATGTGGCTTGTGTTATTAATAATATTATAGCACATGTCTATAAAAATATACATAAATTTATAGATATATATAGCTATAAATTTATGCATGAAAAATATTTAGTATAGGTACTTAAATTATTATTTTCTATTGGATTTAAATGGTAAAATAGGTATATTTTAATAAAGAGAGATATATATAACTAAATTAAGGGGGTCTTTTATGAATATTAAAGAGTTTGTATCAAAATATAATAATCATCCGGTTTTATTCATAGGAACAGGTATGAGTTTAAGATATTTAAAAGATTCATATACATGGGATGGTCTTTTAAGTAAAATATCATATGATTTAACAGAAGATGAAAATTATTACCTAGATTTGAAATCTGAATGTAAAGAAGGAAAAAAATATAGATATAATAAAATAGCTAGTAAATTAGAAAATGAATTTAACAAAGAAGTAAGGAAAAATAAAAGTGAAAAATTCAAAGAGGTAAATGATATTTTTTATGAGAATATGAAAAAAAATATAAGCTTAAGTAGATTTAAAATTTATGTAACGAAATTACTTTCTCAAGTAGATTTTAAGCCTGAAATGGAACATGAATTAACGGAATTAAAGAAAGTTAGAAAAAATATTGGGTCTATTATAACAACTAATTATGATAAATTGATCGAACAAGTTTTTGAATTTAAACCACTGGTAGGAAATGATATTTTATTAAGTAATCCATATGGATCATTATATAAAATACATGGATGTATAAGTGATCCAAGTAAAATAGTTATAACTGAGGATGATTATAATGAATTTAATGAAAAATATGAGTTAATTAGAGCTCAACTATTATCTTTATTCATACACAATCCAATAATATTTATAGGATATAGTTTAGATGATGAAAATATTAAAAGTTTATTAAAAACTATATTTACTTATATAGAACCAAATTCAAAAGAGGCAGAATTAATTCGAGGAAATTTTTTATTAGTTGAATATGATAAAGGCTCAGAGAATGAAGAAATAAGTGAATATGATGTAGATATGGATGGATTCGCTACAATTAGAATAAATAAAATAAAAACAGATAATTACATTGCAATATATAATGAATTGTCTAAATTACAACTACCTGTATCAGCTATGGATATAAGAAAAGTTCAAAATATAGTTCATGAAATTTATTCGGGAGGAAAAATAAAAGTTGCAATAACCGAAGATGTAGACTCTTTAAGAAATGATGAAAAAATATTAGCAATAGGAACTTCAAAAACAATTAGTGTTCAATATAGAAATGCGTCTGAGTTAATGATGAATTATTTTAATATTTTAGATGAGTCAAATGCACAAGCATTAGCTTTAATTGATGTATATAGTATTCAATCAAAACAATACTTCCCTATATTTGGATTTAGTAAAATTAATGATAAAGTAAAATCAATAAATATTTTAAAACAACGACAAGAAACGAATTTGAACAACTTTAAAAGTACTATAAAAGATATTTGTAAGACAGATTTTACTTCAATAGAAGAAATAAATTCATGTGAATTTATTTCTAATACTAATAAAATGCCAGCTATAATTTGGTCTGTCTTAGAGGGGAATATCGATCTTAATATAGTAGAAGAATACTTGAAAAATTTTGATGATAAAAATCATACCAATTATAAAAAATTGCTATGTGCATACGATTTGAAAAAATATAAATAAAAAAAGATTTGTAAATTTATGTAAAAGACTTTATCATATATGTAGAAAACAAAATAAAAAAGACTTACAAGTTTCCCTTTTGGTCGCCAAACCTAATCGGAAATTAGTACCCAACTGTTGACCGCAGTTAGATAGTACAAGTAAGCCTTAGAAACTGTTATTACTAAGAAGTACTAGCCATACTTATTAGAACAACAACAGTTTACTTTTAAATTTATAATCAATAATTAGTATAATACATACTTCAAGTTTTAACAAGATTATAAATTTAAAAAAGGTTTATGAAATATCGAGCTATTCTCACAGTTGAGGATAGCTTTTTTTAGTTTTTAGACAAGGCTTGAGGTCCAAAAGCATTGATACTATGCTTGATTAATTAGTATTAGCTTATACCATGCTTAAACGGCTTGATAGTATGGGAGCATTGATATTAGGCTCGATAATTAATATTAGCTGATAAAAGAGAGATTTACATACATATAAAAAATTGAATATATAGGGTTTTATAAGGAAGAGTGTTTGACCTAGAGCAAACCGAATGGCTCGACAGAGTACAGGGGTAGCCGACTAAACACTTGGGTGAAAATCCCAACTGCATATATTGATGTCTGATACCATCAAAAAGGGCAGAGAGTAGTGACCCGATACTACATATGTTGAAAGCGGGGTTTGTGGCATTTCTTTGTGCAAGCATAACGATACCGACTATTGGGGGAAATGGTAGTCTATATTAAATTATGAGGTGTTATGTTGACTGTATCAGTCCTATGCGTTCCATGGTCGTATACATGGCGAGATGACGGTATTATATACCTGATAGGAGGTTAGCTTGCGACTTGTTCGTAGGCTAACTCTGTCCAAAATTAACTCGAATCTGGTATTATATAAAAAACATATAAACAAGTACATAAAAAATATATTCAACAAAAGAGTTTGAAGGACAACCCCCTTCTGGGTTGGTCATTTGAACTCTGCGTTAGTACGACTGAAGACCGATAGGTTGTAAGGAGTTGTTAGCCGATAGGCTTATAATAAAAAATAATTACCTAGTCAGTAATTTATTACTATATATTTTTCAAAAAAAGAGAAATTTATTGAACTAAAAAAGTATTAGGGTTATTTCATGTTTTATATAAAAATAACTCTTAGAATGTTGAATATATTTTAATAAATTAGTATGATATATAATCATTAGTGTTAACTCTTTCTTTAGAGTTTAACTATAAAAAGGAATCGTGCCGCTAACACGATTCCTTTTTTATTTCAAATAACTTTTAAAAAAATTTTTTCAAAAATAGAAAAAAATAAGCTTATAAAATAGTTTATTTTTACGATGGCAATTAGCAGTCAAAAGTGATGGCAAAAGTGCATGCAATTGATTTTTTTATGGGGTCATGATTTTCTTACTAAAAATGAGAGTATTACTGGGCTTTGCCCAGACCCCTATCGCAGATGGGGACAAAAACTCCTTATGCTCTTTTTTCTCCGAAGGCTCTTGCAGAGGGCTTTTTATTTTTTATAAAAAATATTAAAAGGATTTTGTAATACATTTGTAATATACTACAAATGTATTACAAAAAATTGATTATTTTAAAGGAGATAAAATGACTAAAGAAGAGTTTTTAGAATTAGATATAGATAAAAAAATTGAATATCTAAATAAAAAATTAAGTGAAGGACAAACTGTAATTCGCATTAGAGAAGATCTAGGAATAGGAGAAAAATCTCTTCAAAAAATTATAAGAGAAAATGGATATAAATATTTTCAAAAAGAAAAAAGATATTACAAAGAAAATACAAATGTATTACAAAAAAATATAATTCATGGCAAAGAAATTTTTGATTTAGATTCTAAAGATCCCACAATTGTATTACAAAATTATAAAGATGATTTATTAGAAATAGTTCAAGCCAAGAAAGATATATTTGAAGTCATAAATGCTTTTAAAGAAAATTTGTATTACAAAGATACTACAAATGTAATAGAAGTAGTTGCTAGCAATGAAATACAAATTAAAGAATTCAAAGGTGAAGCAAAAGTAACTTCATTCAGAGTTTATGGTGAAACATTAACTAAGTGGAAAGAGTTTTGTAGTAAACATAAAAAATATAACAATCAAGATCTAGTGTCTATGGCATTGGAAGAATACATGAAAAAGTATGAGTAATGGATAAAAAAGCACCGTAAATTATGGCTAAAAAAACGTCTAGAATCCATGTAGAGCAAAAATAATAAAGTTAAGGATAAATAGGTTATCTATTTATAAAATAAGCCTTAAAATCGAAATTAGAGTCTTAAAAGCAAATAAAATAAAGAAAGGTCAGACTTAATAAAATTAAGTCTGACCTTTCTTTATTTTGCTAGACCTTACAAGTGTTGGAAATACTATATTTTTATAAACTATTCCCTAAATCTAAATTTAAGGAATAGTTTAAATGAAAAGGTAATTTATTTAATTATTTAAGTCTTTAAATATTTGTTTAATTTGTTTAAGATCAACGCGTTAAAATCCATTCTAAGAAATCAATAATAAATTAATCAAGAACAACTTTAAAATCTTTTAGAATTGAACTTAGGCAAGAATTGAACCATTACAAAACATATATTAAAGACAAGTTTCAGAAACAAAGATTAAATCAAAGAACCACTATAACGGGGGACGGGGGATCTTCACCTTTAGACGAATCCCTCTTACATATATAAACATATATAAAATAAATTTTACTTTTGTAGGTGGTATAATTAGTTTAAATATAATGAAAGGGGAAAGATATATGAGTTATCCAAGTATTTTAAATCAATTAAAAGGGTATAAAGACGCAGATCAATATGTAAGATCAAATATAAATAAAGCTATTAAAGAGCTTAATGTGTACTATCCAAAGTGTGATAGTGCGCAGTCTCTAAATGGTATTATTGGTGGTAAGAATGAAAACTATAATGTAAGTGTAATGAATTGTAAAAGCCATATTGATTATTATTTAAAGTGGAAAGACGGACATTATGCAAAATATTTAAAAGATACTCAAGTTAGTTGGCATAGAACGTCAAAAAGTTTATATGAAGTATTACAAGATCCATTTTTAGAGGAATTTATATCTGTATATTTAAGTAGAACATATTTTAAAAAACATAATATTAAATAGAAAATAGGAGGGACGAAGATCCCTTCTTTTTTTATACAAAAATGGTATTCATGGAAAAGAAAAAATGTAAATTAAAAGATTGTTACAAAAGGAGAGAAACATTGGAAACATTTAATTATATAAAAAACAGATCTGCATTTCTTTTTTATGTTGCTAATTTTTGAAGTTTTTTTCTTGATGTCATAAAACTTTTACTCCTTTATATTTTTAATAAATCCAAAGTTATTTTAATATATAAAATTAAAATAACTTTAAAAGTGGACTAAAATAGCTTTTATTTGGAGTGAAATAGTAAGTTGAAATTATACTTTAAAAACTTGTTTAAAGATAACTAGCAAAAACGCCCTTGAAATCCATTTATTTGGATTCTAAGGGCTTTAACTTTATCTAACTAGTAAATCATCATATATTTTTTCGCAACGTTTAAAAACTTTATCATCTGCTCTAAAATCAATGATTCCAAATTTAACTACTTTGTCGATTTCATCTACACTATATATTATTCTTATACCAATACCTTTTAATTTTTTCTCTAATAAAGGATGTAAGCTCCCCGATAACCTCTTAGCAGGTATTGGTTTTTCTTTTATTAATTCAATTGCTTTTTTTACATATGGTTTATAGCTACCATCTAAATTTTTAAAATCGTCATTGAAATATTCCGAATATTTAAATTCCCAATTACTCAAACTCTACCTCAATTCCATCAGTACTTATCATTGAAAAG
>NZ_JACRWD010000016.1:0-7323 GCF_014306135.1 Paeniclostridium hominis | reverse complement strand
TATCAAATATAGCTCCAATTTCAATTAATCTTTTAGTTCTAGCTTTACGTTCTTTTTCTTTTTCCTTTTGAATTAAAGTTTGTTTTTGAGCTTTTAGTTGTTTTATTTTTTCTTCTATATCATTTAATTTTTTATTTGTATTCAAAATAAAAACCTCCTAATTTTATTTATAAATAAAATTATAGTATTGAAAAAATAAATTTTCAATACTATAATGAAAACAAAGTTTATATGTATAAATATATATTACAATTATTTTGTGGTAGTATAATCCGAAAGGCGCACTTATACACCTAAAAAGGTGTGTGCGCTCTTGCAGAGAGCTTTATAAAAATATAAAATATTTTTAAATACAAAATTAATACAAATGTATTAATTATAAAGAAAGGAGATAATATATATTGGCAATATATCATCTATCTACAAAAATAATAAGTAGATCAAAAGGGAAATCTTCAATTGCATCAAGTGCATATAGAAGTGGTGAAAAATTATATAACAAAAGAGATGGATTAATCCATGACTATACCAAAAGAAAAGATGTAATATATAAAGAAATTTTTAAACCAATTAATGCTCCAAATTGGGTACTAGATAGAGAGCAATTATGGAATGAAGTAGAACAAATAGAAAAAAGTAAAAATAGTCAACTTGCAAGAGAAATAGATATAGCTTTACCAATTGAATTAAATGAAAAAGAAAGAATAGAATTGCTAAGAGAATATGTAATAGATAATTTTTCAAATAAAGGAATGGTAGCTGACGTAGTGATCCATGACAAAAAAGATGGAAATCCACATAGTCATATAATGCTAACCATGAGACCTTTTGAAGAAAATGGAGAATGGGGAGCCAAAGCAAAAAAGGAATACATATTAGATAAAAATGGGAATAAAACTTATAGCAAAAATGGAAATGCAAAATCTAGAAAAATAGAAACTACTAATTGGAATAAAAAAGAAACTCTAGAACACTGGAGAGAGCAATGGGCTATATATGCTAATAAATTCTTAGAAAAGGCAAATAGAAAAGAAAGAATTGACCATAGAAGTTATGAAGATCGAGGAATAGATAAACTTGCAACTAGACATGAAGGACCAACTGTAAGAGCTATGGAAAAGAAAGGCATAAAAACTGAAATAGGAGATATCAATAGAAAAATCCAAGAAGAAAATAAAAAGATAGACATAATAGAAAATCAAATTAAGTTATATGAAGAAATGAAGGAACTAGAAAATGAGCGAATTAAAGATAATGGAGCTAGAAACAGAAATATTGAAACTGAAGAAGGAGTTAATGAACTCACAAAAGGAATCGGAGGAATTGGCGATAGGAATAGACTTGAAGTACGAAAAAGAACTGAAGAACTTAAAAAGATTACTAGAGATAAAAGAGAGCAAGATAGAGCAGCTAGAGAAGAACTTAGAAAGTACAATAAAAGAATTGAGAGAAGAAAGATGGATCTTGAAAGACAGTCAAATAAAGAGCAAGAACCAAATAGAAGAGTTAAGCGAAATGTTAGGAAAATTGAGAAAGGATTTGAACTTTAAAATAGAAAAAGATAACGCTAAATACAAAAAAATAATAATAGCAATTATAGCTGTATTCTTGATATTAAGTGGATCGATGTCAGTAGTAAAAGGTGATATACATAGAATAAAAAATAAAATAATAAATTTACATGAATATAGAGGTATGTAGGTTAAAGAATCGAAATAAGAAGGAATATAGGCACTAAGATAGAGAAGTGCTGAAAAATAGAGAAAGCATATGATATAATGAAATTGTTATTTGTAATTGGGGGAGGTGAATAAATGGGACAAGTTCTACGAAAAGTAGAAGAATATGAAGATGAAAGCCAAATATATATAAATGCTATTCATGGAAAAAGTAAAGGTTGGATAACTAAAGCTGAAATAAATGAAGGAGTATTTAGACAGTGGCATTACAAGCTAAATCAATTATTAGACATAGATTTTACACAAGAAAATACATATATATCATTAAATACATTTTATAAAACATATAGACGTATAGAAAATTTAAAAGAAATTAATTGTATTCATATGGATCTTGATACATATAAAACTAAATTTACAAAAACACAAATACTTATGAATTTAGATGATAACTACTTTGGAAAGACAATTCCAATACCAAATTTAATAATTGATAGTGGAAGAGGATTATATTTAATATGGTTAATAGAGCCAGTTCCATACATGGCACTACCACTATGGAAAGCTATAGAAGAATACATATATAAAGAATTAAAAGAATTTGGAGCAGATAGAATGGCATTAGACCCGACAAGGGTACTAAGAGTTCCAGGAAGTATAAATTCTAAAAGTAATACAATAGTTAAGATATTAGAAACAAATGAATATGTTTATAAATTAAGAGAAATTCAAGAAGAATACTTGCCTGAAATACCTAAGAAAGAAAAAGGCAAAGCAACAGCTCCAAAGAAAAGAGGAAGACCTAAAAAAGTAGTTTATGTATTTAATGAAAGATCATTATATTTAGCAAGAATAACAGATTTGGTAAAGTTATGTGAGTTAAGAAGCTACGATATAGAAGGCGAAAGAGAAATGATACTATTTTTATATAGATATTATTTAAATTATTTCTTTGAAGATGAAAATAAGGCTTTAAATGACACTTTAGAACTTAATAGGATGTTTGATAAGCCGTTAACAGAAAAAGAGGCTACAAAGGCAACAGAGAGCGCAGAAAGAGCATATAAAAGCAAGAATAAAGATTATAAATATAAAAATGAAACATTAATAGAACTTTTACAAATAACAGAAGAAGAACAAAAACATATGATAACAATCATATCAAAAAATGAGTACAAAGCTAGACATAGAGCTAGAGAAAAAAATAGATATGCAAGTAAATTAAAAGAACAAGGTAAGATGACAAAACAAGAGGAATTAAAGCTTTTAAGGGAAAAAATAAAAGTCCTTAGAGGGCAAGGACTTAGGAATCAGGAAATTTCAAATGAGTTAAATATTCCTTTAAAAACTTTAAAACGTCATATTACTTATATGAAAAAGAATGGCTTATTGGCGTAAGTCATTCTTTTATTTTATAGTTGTCTTGTTACCACTTTAATTTTAGCATGATAGCATAAAAAAAAAAAGGTCTCATTTTTTCTGCGCTTGTATTATAGGGTACGTAGTACCTGTATCTAAAAAGGAGGTTGATAGGTATGGATGTTCAGAAGTTATGGTTAAAAATTAGTGGCAGTATTACTTTTTATTTAAAGTATTATGATAAAGAACTTAGTAATGAAGAGCTTTTAAAAGATTACTTAGAATATACACTTAATGAAGAAGATGGCAAGTATCAGTATTTAGATAAACAGACATTTGAATATATAGATTTAGATGATGAAATAGTAGATAAAGCAAAAAAAGCATTTATGGAAAGATTGGAGAAAAGAAGATTGAAAGAGTTTAAAGAAGAAGTCAAAGAAGTAGTTCCAATAAAAAATAATGTGGTTAGTTTTTCAAAATATAAAAATAAAAAGTAAAGTGCATTTAGAGGAAATGCACTTTTTTAATACAATAAATACAGTTAATACAACAAATTTAAGGAGGTAAATTACTTGAATAAAGAAGTATTTAATAATTTGGAAGTAAAGGATCAGATAGATTTTATAAATAAAGAACTTGAAAACAAGTCATTAACTAAAATAAGTGAAGAAATAAAAGTATCAAGAAAGACATTAAGATATAGGTTTGAAAAAATAGGATATGTATATGATAAGCAAAGTAATAAATATATAGAAAAATCAATTAATAAGGATTTAAACGAGATAAATAATACAATTAATACAAATGTATTATTTGAAAAAATAAAAGGCTTAGAAATGCAAATGAAGGCTTTAAATGAAGAAGTAAATAAATTGAAAATAGAATCAAAAGAGATTGGTTTTAATGAAATAGATGTAAGAGCTTTAGAAGGTGAAACTGTATCAAGATGTTATAGACTAAATAAAGAAGTTCAAATAGAATTTAGTAAATTTTGCAAAAGAAATTCAAGTTATAAAGTCCAAGATATATTGGGAACTGCTCTGGTAGAATTTATGGAGAAATATAAATAATAAAATAAAGTAAAATACAAAATAAATACAATTAATACAAATATAAATAAAGTTAAATTTATAAAATAATTTATTTATATCGAATTAATAAAAATTTAAAAAATAAAGTTTCATAAATAACAAAAAAATAAAAAAAGAGTGAATATAAAGGAATACAGTAATTCCAATATGTTCACTCTTTCTTATATATAACTATTCCCTAAATCTAAATTTTAGGACTAATTGTTTAGATTATCTATGTCCTGATAAAATTGGATAAAGCATAGCTATTATTCCAAATATAATCCACCAACAAGAATATAGAAAATCTATAAATATTCTTTGTTTCAAGTTTTATTTTTATTTATAAAAACTATAATTTAATGGTTAAAATTAAAAGAACATAGATATAGCAATACTTAATCGAAATATTGTAATATGTTAAAAATATTTTTTTATTAAAAGGAGGATTTTAATATTAAAATATTCAATTTATTATTTTAATATTTTACATATTGTAATATATTAAAAAATTTTTTTATTAAAAGGAGAAAAAAATGAAAAAATTTATAGCTATGTTAAGTATATTTTTACTTTCTTTTACTTCTAGTACTAGCGCATTAACTTATAATAACGAATCGCTAGCTAGTACTAAAAATAGTACAGAAGAGAAATTTGAAATTTACAACGGATATGGTGAATTATTAGAAGTAAGTGACAGTTTAGAAGAAGCAGAGGAATATCTATCTAAATTAAATGCAGATGGATCTGATGAAAAATCATTATCAAAGGTATATCATGTAGCAAAAGTAGGAATAAATAAAGCAATGCCTATAGTATTGGGAGCGTGTGTTATATATAAAGTGGGGCAAGTAGTATTAGGTAAAGCGCAAGTTATAGATGTTATAGACTTAATAGTACCTGTAAAAACTTTGGCAGAAATTGCAGGTACTGCTAAAAGATTAAATCTATACAGCAATTCATCAACTGTATTAAATCCATATCCACCACATTCTGCTCAAGGAGCAACTTGGACTAGAACAAATTTCTATTATGTAGTAGGTAATTAACTACTATGGTAAATTTTTTATATAGCGATAAAGCACAGTTTATAGTTCATTTAATTTTATCAATGTATGTTATGGTATATTATGGGATATATATATTTGAAAAGCTATATGAAAAAAATCATAGTGATAACAAGTATAAAACAAATATAAAACCATATAAAATTATTGGATATTATTACCTAATTATAGAAACGTTTTTTTTGATAATAAATATTCGAAATATTAGTTGTATTTACATAATTATTCATATAGTGAGTTCGATTATAATATTAACAGCAATGAAATTACTTAAAAATAAGTAGTATATATTTTTTTCATTGTTATCTCTGGATTTCTTTCTAACTGAGGTAGCGTCGGGAAAATACGGAATTCTTACATTAAGGTGATTTTAACTGCTATTTACAACAAGTATAGTGTTTTTTGTATATTAAAAAATTAGCATTTTACTTCAAGTATAATTTTTTATTAATAAATTACTTAAATTTGAATAATTTAAATGTATTTATGTTACTTTACGTATTAAAAAATACATGGTTTGTAACAATAAAGTATACTCTAAAAATTTATTTAAAGATATCTAGTAAAAAAGCCCTTAGAATCCATTTATTTGGATTCTAAGGGCTTTTTTACTAGACTATTCATTAGTATATTTGTTAGATTTAATATATTTAATACTATCCATTATATAGATATGATCAACGTTGGACACATCAAATTTAAGTATTTTAAATACTAATTGTATGCAATACCCTAATCCAATACTACTGATAATTGTTCCAACACCAACTGTTCCACCAAGTAAAAATCCCGTAATAAGGACTCCGACCTCTAACCCACCCCTTACTACACTAATTGGTTTTCCAGTTCTTTTTTGAAGGGCAACCATCATGCCATCTCTTGCACCACTACCAAGTCCTGATCCTATATATAAATAGCATCCTACACTCATTAAAATCATACCTAAAAATGTCATTAAAATTCCCAAACTAAATGTATTTGCTACTGGAATTATATTATTTAACATCAGAATATCCATAAACCATCCTATTGTAATAACATTTAAAATAGTTCCGAGACCTAGTTTTTCACCTAAAAATATATCTAAAATTATAACTATAGCTGAAATTAATATACTAGCTTGTCCCATAGTTATTCCTATACTTTTTGATATTCCCTCATGTAATACATCCCATGGTGACAATCCTAAATTGGCATTTATCATTAATACTATTCCTAGTGCACAAAACATAAGTCCTACCATCAATCTAATTAATCTAACTACATTAATTTTCACAAAGTACCTCTTTCCCAAAATTATAAATTTTTGATTATTATTTTTAATTAATGATAATACATATCATTAATGTTAGGATGTGATTTTTTGCTGTTGCCAAAAATCTATAAATTTTGTTTAATTCTATGTTCTACGAGTCCTATTTTGATAATTATAAGTAACTATATACTTCCATTTGCCATAATTCTACCATGGTATAAATTAGGATACAAAGTATCATACATATTATAAGTTATGTTGATTGTGATATATCTTATATTTACATTACCTGTTTTTTTATTTCTAAGTACGTACTTATATTTTCTTTAAATATTAATAAACTCAAGATTCTATCCTATGACTATATCAATTTCGTAATATATGGCATTCACAATATTTATATTTTATCATAAATTATCATAAATATAGATATTTTAATCTCAGCGAGATTTTATAAATATTGTTATATTTTTATACATTGACCAGTGGTAAATAGAAGCCTTTTATACTATGGAATTTAGGAATTCCTTAGGTTATTAGATATAATGAATTTATTGATTTAATACCAAAGATAAGTCAAAAGATGTTAACTCAACAATTAAGATTTTTAGAAAAAATATATTTATAAATAGAAAAAAATAAGGCTAAGTTCTTATTAAGACTTAACCTTATTTTTTTCTATAAAATTTTCTAACCATAATTTAGATTTTTCATTATCTTTAAAATGATTTTTAAATTCATTAGCCAATTCTGTAGAGGTAATACCCATGCTATCAAATATAGCTCCAATTTCAATTAATCTTTTAGTTCTAGCTTTACGTTCTTTTTCTTTTTCCTTTTGAATTAAAGTTTGTTTTTGAGCTTTTAGTTGTTTTATTTTTTCTTCTATA
>NZ_JACRWD010000015.1:0-10012 GCF_014306135.1 Paeniclostridium hominis | reverse complement strand
CCAACTTCAAGATAAGATTTCCCACCGTAAGGGTAAGATCCCAGGAAGACTACCTGGTTGATAGGTCAAAGGTGGAAGTACAGTAATGTATGTAGCTTATTGATACTAATAGATCGAGGACTTGACCAAGATTATTTAATCTAGTAAATGTTATTCAGTTTTTAGAGTACTAACTCTAACTAAATAGATATTAATCTATTAAAGATTATGTGGTTATTATAGCAAAGAGGATACACCTGTTCCCATTCCGAACACAGAAGTTAAGCTCTTTAGCGCCGATGGTACTTGGTGGGAAGCTACCTGGGAGAGTAGGACGTAGCCGCGTAATCTTTTTTATTTATTACGAAAAAGATTACATATTCATAAACCCTTATACATATCTTTTATTAAAGATATTAAAGGGGGGTAGGTTAAATGAAATTTAGCATTCAAATGTGTAGAGGTAACATTCTAGATATTATTAATTTAGCAGATAATAATAATTTAATTATAGAGTCTATAGAACAAGGACCTATAAATGATGATATTTCAAATATAAAAGTTGCTTTTTCAGGAAATAGTAATATTCATGATATAGATAAATTTGTTAGTGATATAAATAATTGTAATTCATTTAATTCTTGCGAAACAATATAAAAACTATGCATATATGCATAGTTTTTTTTGTGATAAAAAATTCAAATTAAATTTATAAAACGTTGAAAAATGAAGTATAATGTTTAAAAACTTTGTAAAAAGATATATAATAACTTGATATAACTAAATATTATGTAAATTAAGGAGGTTGATTATATGATGGTGGGATCTACATCGCAAGTATCTCAGCAAACAGTAGAGACATTTTTTCATGCGGTTAAAAATAGTGGGCCTAAATTAATATATGCGATTATACTTTTAATCATAGGGTTATACGCATGTAAAATGGTAAAAAAATATAGTAAAAATTTTATATTAAAATATAATGTTGAAAGAGGGGTCGCTAACTTTATTTCCTATGGTATTTATGTAACAGGGATAGTAATGGTAGTTATGACGTGTTTGGAGATTATTAACTTTCCGGTACAATCAGTAATGACTGTAATGGTTTCTTTATTAGGAGTAATCGGGTTATCATTAGGTTTAGCATTCAAGGAAATACTATCTAATTTAGGATCAGGAATGATTATATTATTCTTCCAACCATTTAAAACGGGAGATTATATATGTGGATCTGGAGTTGAAGGAACAGTTTCTGATATACAAATTTTTAGTACTGTATTAAAGACACCAGACAATAAAGCTATAATAGTTCCAAACTTTAAATTGACTAGTGACAATATAATTAACTATACTCATCAAGATAAAAGAAGAATAGATTTTTCATTTGATGTTTCATATGATAGTGATATAAAATTTGTAAAAAATGTTTTAGATAAAATCTTTAAAGAAGATAAAAGAATATTAAAAGATCCAAAGCCAATTATAGGACTTAGTACATTAGCAGATAGCTCTATGAAAATAGTTGCAAGACCATGGGTTAAGACTGATGATTACTGGAGTGTATACTTTGATATTATGGAAAAAGTTAAAGAAAAATTTGATGAAAATAATATTGAAATACCATTCCCTTCAAGAGTTATATACTATAAAAATACAGAAGATGATTCTAAAAACTAATAAAAAAATAATAAAATTTTTGAATATTAGTATTGAAAGTTGATAATATATATAATATAATGATTAACAAATAGAACAACCAATAAAGCTATGAAGGAAAATAGTAAAAAGCAAGTTTGTATTCAGAGAGTGAGTGGCTGGTGAGAACTCATTGCAATGGTTTTTGAATCCATTCCGGAGCTACTAATCGGAATTAACAGTAAGATTAGTCGTATACCTACGTTACAGGATTTAAGAGGTTTATATTTTTATAATATAAACAACTAGGGTGGCAACGCGGATAACAAGACTTTCGTCCCTTTTTTGAGGGTACGAAGGTCTTTTTTTGTATACAGAAATACAAGAACTATCTGTAATAAAATTGCCGTAATATCAACAGGGTTAACGTTATTTTCATGAAAATAAATATAAAAAATATTAAAAACAGGAGGAAGAAAAAATGCTAGATATAAAAAGAATCAGAGAAAATTTAGATGAAATAAAAAAAGCAATGCAAGTAAGAGGAGAAAAAGAATTTGACCTTGATGCTGTAGTTGAATTAGACAATAGAAGAAGAGAATTACTTCAAGAAGTTGAAGTTATGAAAAATGAATTAAATGTAGAATCTAAAAAAATACCTCAATTAATAAAAGAAGGTGTAGATGTAACTGAAGCAAAGGCTAAGTTAAAAGAATTATCTGACAAGATAAAAGGTGTAGATGAAAAAGTTAAAGAGGTAGAAGGGGAATTAGAATATAGATTAATGAGAATACCTAACGTTCCTCACCCTGATGTTCCACAAGGAACAACTGATGAAGATAATGTTGAAATAAGAACTTGGGGAGAACCTACTAAGTTTGATTATGAAAACAAAGCTCACTGGGATATAGGAACAGGATTAGGAATATTAGATTTTGAAACTGCAGGAAAAATAACAGGATCAAGATTTACTTTATATAAAGGATTAGGAGCTAGACTTGAAAGAGCTTTAATAAACTTCTTCTTAAATACTCATACTGAAAAGCATGGATACACTGAAGTATTACCTCCTTTCATGGCAAATAGAGCAAGCTTTATAGGAACTGGACAACTTCCAAAATTTGAAGAAGATATGTTCAAATTAGAAGGACTTGACTACTTCTTAATACCAACAGCAGAAGTACCAGTAACAAATATACATAGAGATGAAATATTATCAGTAGATCAATTACCAATAAAATACTGTGCATACACACCATGCTTTAGATCAGAAGCAGGTTCTGCAGGTAGAGATACAAGAGGATTAGTTAGACAACATCAATTCAATAAAGTTGAATTAGTTAAATTTGTTAAACCTGAAGAATCTTATGAAGAGTTAGAAAAATTAACAAATGATGCAGAAACTATGTTACAAATGTTAGGATTACCATATAGAGTAGTTAGAATATGTACAGGAGACTTAGGATTTACAGCTGCATTTAAATATGACTTAGAAGTTTGGATGCCAAGTTATAACAGATATGTTGAAATATCTTCTTGTTCAAACTTTGAAGATTTCCAAGCTAGAAGAGCTGGTATAAGATTCAAGAGAGATAAAAAAGCTAAAGCTGAATATGTTCATACATTAAATGGATCTGGATTAGCAGTAGGAAGATGTCTAGCTGCTATATTAGAAAACTATCAACAACCAGATGGATCTGTAGTAGTTCCAGAAGTATTAAGACCATATATGGGTGTTGATGTTATCAAAAAAGAAGAATTATAATATTAAATATTAAAAATATATTTAAGTAAGGAGCTTAAAAATTTAAGCTCCTTATTGTTTTATAAGATATAAACTTAATATAATTTAGATTAAATTCTAGTAAGAATTTGTAATATTATAGAAGAATATGAATTTAAATTTGAGTTGAATTATAAATTTAATTATGGTAATATTAAATATGTTATAAGTTTTAGGAGGAAGCATGGATAAGTCGTTTTATATGAATGAAGCAATAAAAGAAGCATATAAAGCTTATGAAAAAGGCGAAACGCCTATAGGTGCCGTAATAGTAAAAGATGGAGAAATAATAGCTAGGGCACACAATTTAACTGAAACATTAAATGATCCAACTGCCCATGCGGAAATCTTAGCTATAAGAGAAGCTTCAGAATACTTAGGTGGATGGAGACTTATAAATTGTGACTTGTATGTAACTATGGAACCGTGTATAATGTGTAGTGGAGCTATAGTTCAGTCAAGAATAAAAAAACTTATAGTAGGAACTAAGCATATTAAAAATTTAAATATAGAAAAACAACATGAATTTAAAATAGATTATTTTAACACTTGTAATATAGATGTAACATTTGGTATATTAAAAGAGGAATGTTCAAGTGTATTACAAAAGTTTTTTAAGGAATTAAGAAAGCGACAGTAGGGAGAGATGGTCGAGTCGGTCGAAGGCGCTCGCCTGGAAAGTGAGTATACGGCTAAAACCGTATCGTGGGTTCGAATCCCACTCTCTCCGCCAAAAAACTTAATTATGGTTATAAGTTTGCTGTGCTAGACGGGAAGGTAGCGGTGTCCTGTAACCTGCAATCCGCTATAGCAGGGTTGAATTCCATCTAGAGGCTTATATATTGTAGGGCTGCCCTAAATAAGTGGTGTTGACACTTAGGTCCTGCGCAACGGAAGCTCATAAACCCCGCCAGATCCGGAAGGAAGCAACGGTAAGTGATCACTTTCGTGTGCCGCGGGGGTGCCTAAGTCGAGCTAACTGTTTAGGTAACGCCTATGATAGTAAGTCAATAGATGGTGCACAGCTTTAATATATAAAATAAGAATCCCTTATAGTTAAGGGATTTTTTTAATATAAAGATATATATTTAGTTTTTATGTTAGATATAGATAAAATTATTATATATTGGTATATAATAATATATCGGTATTTTAGAATTAAGGAGAGATAAATTTATGCATAAGGCACTTTATAGAGCCTATAGACCTCAAACATTTAAAGACGTTGTAGGACAAGAACATATAATTAAAACTTTAAAAAATCAGATACAAAATAATAATGTAGGACACGCCTACTTATTTTGTGGTACTAGAGGTACAGGTAAAACTTCTACAGCTAAAATATTTGCAAGAGCTGTCAATTGTGAAGATAGCGTTAATGAGGAACCTTGTAATGAATGTGAGGTTTGCAAGGATATATTAAATGACAATAATATGGATGTCATAGAGATAGATGCAGCATCAAACAATAGCGTTGATGATATAAGAGAAATTAGAGAAAACGTAAAGTATACTCCAGCTAAATGTAAGTACAAAGTATATATAATAGATGAGGTTCATATGTTATCTCAAGGAGCATTTAATGCTTTGTTAAAAACTCTAGAAGAGCCACCATCATATGTAATATTTATATTAGCTACAACAGAACCGCATAAAATCCCTGCTACTATACTTTCTAGATGTCAAAGATTTGATTTTAAGAGAGTAACTGTTAAAGATATGAGTTCTAGAATGAAAGAAATATGTGAAGATGTTAATGTAGAGGTAGATGATAGAGCTCTAAACTTAATAGCAAGAAATTCTCAAGGAGCTCTAAGAGATGCTCTTAGTATATTAGATCAGTGTATGTCTTTTAGTGAAAATAAGATAGAGTATAAAGATGTTGTAGATTTATTAGGAACTGTAAATGTAGAACAATTATTTGAAATGGCAGATTATGTTATAAAAGAAGATACAAAAAAGTGTCTAGAAATTTTAAATGAATTTGTAATATGGGGTAAAGACATAAAAAATTTAATTGATGATTTAATTGATCATTTTAGAAACTTAATGGTATGTAAAGTATCTAATGATTTAGATGAAATAATATCTTTACCAGAGGAGATAATAGATCAGTTAAAATCTCAAGCAGAAACAATAGAGACTAATGAGATTATAAGAATACTAAATATACTATCTATTACTCAAGATGATATTAAAGCATCATCTAATCCTAGAGTTTTGGCAGAGGTTAGTATAATGAAATTATCCCAACCTATGTTTGATGATAGTAAGGAAGCCTTATTAAAGCGAATATCTAACTTAGAAGAAGTTATAAGAAGTGGAAATATAACTGTAAATAATAATCAAGATAAAAAAGAACAGGTTGTAACGCAAGAAGAAGAAAAGTATGAAGAAAAAGAAGAGATATACTACGAAGAAGTTAAAAGTGAAGATGTTAAATTAGTAGAAAAGTCTTGGGAAAATATACTTACCAATATAAAAAAAGATAGAAATATGCCTGTATATGCAATACTAAGAGAAGCTAAAGACTTTAATGTTAATTCAAATACTTTATATATAATTTTTGATGATAAATTTGCATTTGCTAAGAATAAATTAAGTGATGTTAAGACACTATCTTATATAGAAGGTGTGGTTAGGGATACGATTAATAGAAGTTTTGGTATAAAAATAATATTAAAGTCAGAATCTAAAAATATAAAACTAGAAATAGAAAAAGAGGAAAAGGATAAAGGAGAACAAATACTAGAAGAAGTATTTCCTAAAGAGATATTAGATATAAAGCAAAGTGTAAGTGAAAATGAAATTAAATAATAAATACTATTATGATATAATAATAGCATAAATTAAATAATAAAGATAATTAAGGAGGATTTTACATATGGCTAAAAAGGGATTCCCAGGAATGATGCCTGGAAATATGAATCAATTATTAAAACAAGCTCAAAAAATGCAAAGTGATATGCAAAAAATGCAAGAAGAGTTAGAATCTAAGGAAATAGAAACTTCTGTTGGAGGAGGAGCTGTTACTGTAAAAGTTAATGGTAAAAAAGAAGTTGTAGATATACAAATAAAACCTGAAGTTGTAGATCCAGATGATATAGAAATGCTTCAAGACTTAGTATTAAGTGCAATTAATGAAGCATTAAGAAACGTTGATGATATGCAATCTTCACAAATGAACAAATTAACTGGAGGAATGAATATCCCAGGATTATTCTAGTAGGTGATAAGATGCAAACTTATTCAGGACCAATATCAGCACTGATAGAAGAATTTTCTAAACTACCAGGTGTAGGAAGAAAAACAGCGCAGAGATTAGCTTTTCATGTAATTAATATGAATATGAATGATGTAGAAGCTTTATCAAAAGCTATATTAGAAGCTAAAAAAGAAATTAAATATTGTTCTATTTGTTACAATATAACAGATAAAGATCCATGTAGTATGTGTTCTAATAAAAATAGAGATAGTAGCGTTATATGCGTCGTTGAAGATCCTAGAGATGTGGCTGCCATGGAAAGAACTAAAGAATTTAATGGTCAATATCATGTGCTAAATGGAGTTATATCACCTATGGATGGTATAGGACCAGACATGATAAGGATAAAAGAACTTATTCAAAGATTAGGAAATCAAGATGTAAGGGAAATTATAATGGCCACAAACCCAACTATAGAAGGAGAAGCTACTGCTATGTATATAGCTAGACTTTTAAAACCAATGGGAATAAAAGTAACAAGAATAGCTCATGGACTTCCTGTAGGTGGAGATTTAGAGTATGCAGATGAAGTTACAATTTCAAAAGCATTAGAAGGCAGAAGAGAAATATAAAAAATCGAGGTTTGATTCTCGATTTTTTTATTTTTTCATAGAGTTATGTCATATTTTAAAAGAATTTTTGATATGAAAATTACAGTACAAATATTGAAGTAGAAATGGTTGTATTGTATAATCTGATTTATAATTTATTAAAAAATTTAATAGGGGTGCAAAATGAAATCAGCAATGAATTTTGAAGAGCATAAAGCTATGAAAGAGAAGCGAAATAAGAAAATGAAATCATCAAAAATTAAAGGTAAATATAGTGAATCTGATGATATGAGTCTTCTTATAAAAAAGAAGAGTAAGAAATCTTTAAAATCAAAAGAAAGTAATTTTAGAAATAACTACAAGCATTACCAATATGATTATGAAGAAGATTTTTATGAGCCAAGATACTAGGCTATTAAAAGATAAATAAAAAAAATCTGTAGATATCTACAGATTTTTTTTATTTATCTTTCAATAAGTCTGACTCAACCAAATTTGCTATATTTTGTGAAGAGTTAAACTTTCGAATTGATTTTATATTCTTTTTAAGTATTTCCAATCTAGATGAATCATCTATAAGAACTTTTAATAAAACAGATAAAGAGTATTTTTTAGTTGTTCTTAATGCTGATCCACAGTTACATAAGAAATCTAAATTTTCTTCTTCTTGTCCAGGAATGTAATAAGGTACAATCATAGGAACATCTTTTAATAAAGCTTCAGTAGTTGTAAGACCTCCTGGTTTTGTTACAAGAACATCAATTGAAGCTAATATGTCATTCATTTTATTTGTAAAACCTAAAATTTTAACGTTCTTATCAATATGATGAGACTCAAGATTTTTTTCTAACTTTTCTTTAAGAGATTCATTTCTTCCAGTTATAACTAATATTTGAAAATCTCTATCAATACTAAGCATCTCAGTTAATGTTTCTTTAATATTTCCAGCACCAAAGCTACCACCCATTAAAAGTACTGTTAGTTTATCTTTATCAAAACCTAGCTCAGATAATACTGTTTCTCTATCCCTATTTTGTAAAAATGATTTTTCAACAGGTATTCCTAATGGTTTAATTTTATTACCATCTACACCCTCAGAAATTAACAATTCTTTAACATATTCATGTCCTACAACATAATAATCTAATTCATTTTGAATCCAAGTAGAATGAGTTGTGTAATCGGTTAAAACAGATATAAGTGTTGGAAATGATTCAGTATTAAAGTGTTTAATAAAATTATCATTAAAACTAGTATGAAACAATGTATGACTACTAGAATCTGTACATTGTTTTTTTAAAGTACTAAGTGCTATCATAGGGAATGGATGAGTACCTATTATTACATCAGGCTGTTCATCTAAAAGCAATTTTCTAAATTTTTTTGCCATAAAATTTGTAATCATATTATCTTTAAATTCGTTTTTAGAAGCTATACCAGATTCCGAAAATCTATAAACTTTACCATACGCGTAAGGAGTATAGATCGCTGATTTTTCATAACCCCTAGAGATTATTTTATCCATAGTAGTATTAACAAGTTTTAAGCTATCTATGATTTTACATTCTATATTTTCTCCATCAATTGTTTTTTTGATTAATTCTTCTTTAATAGCTCTAGCTGCTCTATTATGCCCACCACCGGTAGAAGCAGACATAATTAATACTTTTTTGCTCATATTTAGAATCCTCCTAAAATTGGCTTTATAAATAAATTGTATATATGTATTAACTAAAAATAACATTATTTACTTAAATAGTAGTATTGACATATTTCATTTAATATTTAATACTAATCTAATATATGTTTATAAAAAATACAAGTAGGGTGTTTTTAAATTTAAAGAAGATAAGGTGTGATGAAAATGAAAAAAGTAGAAGTTTTTAGTAGCAATACATGCAAGAATTGTGTAGATTTAAAGAACTATTTAAAAGCAAATAACATAGAATATACAGAGTATAATATATCTAAAGATCAAGAAGCTAGAAAAAATCTTATTCAGTTAGGATATATGTCTGTTCCAGTAACACTTATAGATGGAGAACATGTATTAGGCTTTGATAGAATAAGAATAGATCAATTATTAAATAAAAATAACTAAAAATATATGCCTAAATTTAGGCATATATGAATAAAAATTAATGTTAATTGGAAAGCTTAATTACATGAATAAGTTTATAAAAATAAAAAAATAAAAAAAGTTTTAAAAAAGTATTGACGATATTAAAATGAGATGGTATAGTATTACTTGTCCTTGAGAAAAGGGCAAACGCGAAAGACAAAATGAACTTTGAAAATTAAACAGTAGGTTAATTATAAAAATTCTTTTTAAAGAATTAAACAACAAACAACCAAGCCAGATATTCAGATAATGATAGCTGAGCAATTGGACAACTTTTATTTGAGAGTTTGATCCTGGCTCAGGATGAACGCTGGCGGCGTGCCTAACACATGCAAGTCGAGCGATTCTCTTCGGAGAAGAGCGGCGGACGGGTGAGTAACGCGTGGGTAACCTGCCCTGTACACACGGATAACATACCGAAAGGTATGCTAATACGAGATGATATATTTTTATTGCATGATAAAAATATCAAAGCTTTTGCGGTACAGGATGGACCCGCGTCTGATTAGCTAGTTGGTAAGGTAACGGCTTACCAAGGCGACGATCAGTAGCCGACCTGAGAGGGTGATCGGCCACACTGGAACTGAGACACGGTCCAGACTCCTACGGGAGGCAGCAGTGGGGAATATTGCACAATGGGCGAAAGCCTGATGCAGCAACGCCGCGTGAGCGATGAA
>NZ_JACRWD010000014.1:0-17807 GCF_014306135.1 Paeniclostridium hominis | reverse complement strand
TAATACTATTATATATGAAGGGATTTGATACTATGAGTAGTAAGATATATGGATATTGTAGGATATCGACAATCAAGCAATCAATTGAAAGGCAACATAGGAATATATTAGATTTATATCCTAATGCAATAATAGTGGATGAGGTATTTACAGGAACTAAAGTAGAAGGTCGTAGAGAATTGAATAAGCTTCTTAAAGTTGTTAAACAAGGTGATACGATAGTATTTGATAGTGTTAGTCGTATGAGTAGAAGTACAGATGAAGGATTTAAATTATATAAGGAACTATTCAATAAAGGTATAGACTTAGTATTTATCAAAGAACCTCATATTAATACAACAACATATAAGAGTGCTAGAGGCAATCAAATACAGTTAACTGATACAATGGTTGATAGTATCTTAGAAGGAATTAATAAGTACTTACTTGCATTAGCAGAGCAACAGATAAGGCTTGCATTTGAACAATCAGAGAAAGAAGTTAAAGATTTACAGCAACGTACTAAAGAAGGGATAGAAACTGCAAGGTTACAAGGTAAACAAATAGGGTTAAAAGAGGGTACTAAGTTAACCACTAAAAAGAGTATAGCGGCTAAAGAAATAATATTAAAACATAGTAAAGACTTTAAAGGAACTCTATCAGATGTTAATGTTATAAAGTTATGTGGTATTAGTAGAAATTCATATTACAAGTATAAAAAAGAATTAGTTGAGGAATTGAATGATAAATATCAAGACTAGGTTATAAACTTAGTCTTTTTTACTTAAATAAGTAGATATGATTCCACAGAATGAATATTTTTTATTTACCGAACGATAACAGTATATATTTAAGCATAAATTGAAGTTATACATAAGATATATAGTAGTTCTACGATTAACACTTTTACTTTAAAAATTAAATATTACAATATAGCGATAGCATATAAGGGGGTATTTAATTTAAATTAGAGCATTGAATAACAATGATATTGATATAGTTACCTTTTTCCCATGCAATGATATTTTTTATGAATTATATAATTCGAATAACAATTAGTTATAGTCGATAGAGCCAGAGGAACTTTTTGTCCTATGGCTTTTATGCATATAAAATTTTCTACTTTTAGAAAAAGTATATCAAAAGTACACTCCCTAATTCACAAAGCAAGTTTGTTCATTTTCCCTCTTGTTAGAGGGATATTGTATTTTTCTTAACCTTGTTGTTTAATTAAATTTACTAATAATCATGATCAATTCTTTATGTCAATGTAACTTATAATAAATAATAAGAGTTGACGCCTATTTTTTCTCAGCAAACCCCTTAAATTCAACGTTTCTGACTTAAATTATAAGTGTCAAAAATGCCAACTTACCCCCTGTATTAAGTGCCAAAAATGCCAACTTACTATTTTGCATTTAAAACTAAGACTGTTGGAATTTCAACAATTAACCCATAGGACGAAAACGTCCTCTGGCTAAATTATTTATTTAAATAAAAATTTTTTATATACATTTAAAAGTTTATCTATCTCTAATTCAATTTCCTTTATTAATGATCTTACATTATCTAAATCTTCTACGTCTATATCTTTTACATACTTATAATTAATCATTATTTTATTATACTTTATTATTAATTTTTTTAAATGTGAGTTGGATTTAAGTGTATTTCTGGATAAAATCTTTTTTAAAAAGTAAAATACATTAATTTCAAGTAATGGCTGAATCTTTTTTAAAATAACAATAATTTTAAAATCATTATAATTTATAAGTAGTGAACTAGTCACTACTTCAGTATCATTAAGTAATCTTTCATAAGTATAAATGTTCATAAATAAACCTGTATAATAATCAAATAAGACTTCCCAAGCCTTAAATCTAGCATTGAAATGTTTATCCAATTTAGATGTTAATAAAGAAATGTATCCACCGAGTACTCCTCCCAATAAAACTAAAAAAATATCTTTGAAATTTAAAGTATTCATATCTATGTACCTCCTAAAGTTAATCCTATAAATTATGTAAAATAGTTATAAACTCAATTATTTTCTCAATATTTAGTATATTTACGGTAAATTTGTTTTTTACTTTATTAATTTAATTAAAATCGTAGTTTTAATATTTATATACTTTAATCAATAGATTTTATAAATATATGTTAAAATAAATTGGTATGATTGTAATTATTTATCAGAATTTAAAGAGTAAATTAAGTTATGAAATGGTACAAGTATATTTGTAACTGCTTAAATATTTATTTGAGCAATAAAAAAGAATTAGTTGGTCGGATAACTCAAAGAAAAAATACTATATGTACAAACAACATAACACTATTGGTCGTAGTGTATTAAAGAGAATTTGGTCGTTCTCTTTAATTAAGTTATTTTATGTACTTGTATTGTATGTATTTTATAAAAAATAATACGTTAATGTTCTACAATAAACAAATTCATATTGTCAATAGTGTTATTTGCTTGTTTCTAAATAGGAAAGTAGGTAAATAATGAATACTAAAGAAATATCAATCGAAGAAGTATCCGAACTAATAAGATTATCAGAATCTCAAATTAATAAGAACTTTAAACAGTATATTCCAAAGTTAGAGATACTATTAAGCAAAACCATGAAGGAAAGATAGCTATTATTTCTAGTTGTAGTGGATCAGATGGAACAATAGATTTATTTAACTCATGTACCAGAGTTTATACTATAGTTACAAATACTAAAATGTGAAAAATAAATCTGAATTAAATAGAGTACAACAAATGTTAGAAAATAAAGAAATTGAAATAAAAGCTAATACATTAGATAAATATATAGCATTTCAAGAATTTAAAAGGGATTTAGGAATTGATAAGTTATGGAAAGTTGTTAAAACAGAATATACTCCAAGCTTTATGAAGGATACAGTACTATTAGATATGTTAGTTAAATCATTTAAGAACAAGTTTGATAATCTATATAAGAATGAACTAGATAAATACTTAGTTAACCATATCACATTTAACATACAAAGTAATAATATTGAACATGAACAATTAGCATAAATTAAACTGAATATATTGAAAATACTAGCTTATACATTGATTTGTATAAGCTTTTTTATTGAATTTCAAAAATCCCGTAAGTAGGGAAATTATATACTATATAATATAACTGTCCCACTCACGGGAAAAATTAATATTGTCATATAAAAATATATTACTTAGTAGTCGTTGAATGATAAATTTGATTTTTAATTTTTATGAAACAGTATGAAAGGTTTTGATATACTTTTACAAAAGTAGTAATACAAGTAATCGAACTAATAGCAGACACTCAAGATACATTTAGTACGAAAAGTAATAGTAAACATTGATATTAATAGACTAAATGTATCTTTCAGTTGTTATTTTTGTTTTGTTAACTAATAAATTAAATTATTTGTAATATAAAGTTAAAAATAGTTATATAGAAATATCTATAACTAAATAATAGATTGTTTTTTTGAAATAAACAGATATTTGCAAAAAATTAACAATATATGGTAATATTAGGCTGTTACCTAAAATATTACAAATACTTAAATTATAAATTTAAAAAGCAAGATTAAAACATCACTTAAAATTAGCTAAAAATGCATAGCTAATTTTATAGGGGGGACATTATGAAAATTAAAATAGCTATTTGTGATGATGAATATATCCACAGAAAAGTACTATTGAAGCATGTGAGAATGTTATTTTTAAGGGATTCTTATGAAGTATTAGAATTTAATAGTGGGGAAGAATTATTAGGAAGATATCCTAAAGGATTGGATATACTTTTATTAGATATTCAAATGATGGGGATAAATGGGATTGAAACAGCTAAAAAAATAAGATTGTTTGATACAAATGTAACAATTATATTTACAACTGCAATTGCAGACTTTATGCAAGAGGGATATGAAGTAAGAGCCTTTAGATATTTGTTAAAACCAATAAAGTATAATGACTTTTTAAAGCATATAGGCCAATGTAAAAATGAAATTCTTAAAAACAAGGAGAAATATATATCAATAAAAGAAATTGATGAAGGACAAACTATTATTATTCCTGTAAATTCTATACTATATGTAGAAATGGAGTGTAGGATTGCGTTAATACATACAGATAATAGAATATATAAAACAAGAGAAAGTATAAAATATTTTGAAAATGAATTAAAAGAACATTCATTTTACAGGTGTCATAGAGCATATTTAATAAATTTACATAAGATAAATTCTATGAGGAAGAACACAGCTATAATAAAAGGTAATGAAGTGTTAGTTAGTAGATACAAAGTGAAAGAGTTAAAAATGAAAATAACAGATATATTGGGGAGTTTAATATGATTGATATACAGAATATTTTTTTAAATTTGTTAGATTTCATTACTGGAGTAGTATATTTACTTGTATTTAAATCAATATTAGATAATATTAGTTGTAAAAAACTTAGAAGAAGAATTAACTATACAATTATTATCTTGTTTTCAATATGTATATTTTCATTTAAGTTTGAAAGTTCAATAATATTTATATTAATATGTTGTGTTTTTTATAAAATTAACTATGAACAAAATATTTTAATGTGCATTTTTATTAGTTTACTATACTGTTTTCTTGTATATATACCAATTGAATATATTAGTTTAGATTTAGTTTTTTATATAAATTATAATGATTTAATTCTTAATTTTAATAGAAGTTCTATATTGGTTGAAATTGAAAGCATGATAATTCAAAATATATTAATGATAATTATATTTAAGATATGTGTTCAAATAAATAGATTTAAAAATTTTAAAGATTTATTTATAAAAGTGAATTATATATCCATAGTTATACCATTTTTAATAGATATTTTAATGGTTATAGTAGTATTTAGAATAATTGCGATAGACAAATCAATATTAAAATTTTATATAATTATTTTAATTTTTGTATCAATATTAGTTTTACTTTCTAAGTGGAATAATTTTCATATGATGAAAAAAAATATATATAGTTACAAATTAGATTATGAAAATAAAATTATTAAAAATAATGTACTTAAAGAACAAAATTATTATAAAAAGATAAATAAAGAAAAGGATAAAGTTAGAGCTTTATATCATGATATGAAAAATCATATGATTTGTATAAGGAATCTATGTGAAGATAAAAATATTGATGGATTATTACAATATATAGATAGTATGGAAGTGAATATAGTTAATTATAATAAATCAAATCAAGACTTTAACACAGGAAATATGATAGTAGATTCAATTTTACGAGTAAAAAAATCTATATGCATAGAAAAAAATATAGATTTTTTTGAGGATATGGATTTTTCTAAAAGTGATTTTATAGATATGATTGATATATGTACCATATTTTCAAATCTAATAGATAATGCAATAGAAGCCTGCGATAAAATAAATAACCCTAATATACCTAAAAAAATAATATTAAAAAGTAAGTATATAGATGGATTTTGTGTTGTTTTGATTGAAAACACTAAAGTTAATGAAGTTAAACAAAGAAAAACATTATTATTGACTAGTAAAAAAACTTCATATATGCACGGAATAGGACTAAATAATGTAAAAAAAACAGTTAAAAAGTATTTGGGACAAATAAATTTTAGTTATTCTAAAAATGATTTTACTGTTAAAATTATGATTCCGTATAAATGATAGAATATATATTAAAAATTAATTAATTGATAATAAAAAAGAATCTATTATATGAATAATTTAAATTATTCATATAATAGATTCTTTTAATTTTTATGATAAATTAGTTCATTTAAAAACTGATTTATATAAAAATATATCTGCTGTTAAAATAGCTATTATATAGATATTGACTGCTAAAGTTCCAAAAATTGAAACAAGAAAGTGAATAGCAGCTATAATAAATATTAAAATAATCATTAAGTAATTTTCTACTATTGCTTCATTTTTTTTAAGAATATTGATTTGACAAGAAAAAGGCATACTTTTATCAAGTATTTTAAATGTTAGTATAGTTATCAGTATTAAAACTAAAAATATAGCTACTAGATGTTGTATTATACTGACCTTATAAAAATATATAAAAACTATACATTGAATTAAGTAAAGCGGTATTATCAGATTAATCAAACAAGCTTTAATAGCTGCCTTATGTACAATCATTTTATTTTTTATATTTATTGTTGTATATATGTATGATGCTTTATAGTTTTTAGAAAATTTTAATGCTATAATTATTGTAGGAATTATCATTAAGCAAAAATATAAAAATAGATACATATATGAATTTATGTATTTTTCATTTTTATCAAAAATCATATAAATAGGAAATGTATAATAAGTTCCAATAATTGGATATACTTTAAATTTAAAATCTCTGTCATTTCTTATTATTTTAGAAACAAAATTAAAAAATATTCTTTCTTCTTTATCCTTGCATATAATTTTGCTCAATTTCATTGTTAGATTATACTTTTTTTTATTTTTACTTGAACCATTATTAAGTTTTTGAAGTTTTTTCTCAAATACTGGTGAAAGCTTTATATATATCAAAACAGATATTACAGGTACAACTAAAGATAACAAAGAAAGTATCAATAATGTTTCATTTTTATTTCCTGTTACTATTATTTCAAATGGAGCTGCAAACCAAAAGGGAGGCAAAATATAGCTTATTGCTCCTAAATGGATATTTTTGATTAGATTTACGCTTTTAGTTATATTCATTATAATAAAATAAGCCCCACTAAACAATATTGTAATACATATCTGTATAATACTGATTACATCTTTAAGTTTTTCTCCATTAAATAATTTTAATACTAGTAGATAAACTAGTCCAGAGACAATTATTATAAAAATATCTACAAGTAATATTTCTATTAAAAATACTAATGAAAATACTAATCCATACTTTATTGATGCAATTAATGAAAATCCACTTAATGACATACTTATCCTTATCATATATATCATAATATGTGTTATCTTAGATGCACTTAATGTTTTTAGACTTACACCCCTAGTGGATAATATTCCTTTATCGTTTATATCTAGTATTACAGATGAAAAATCGGACATAAATGTTGTAAGCATAAAAAACATAATTATTGTAAAATAGATTGTCATTGATATAAGGGTATTTTTATTCATTAACATAATCATCATCATAAAGAAGCCAATAAATGTGTATATTAATAGCATTATTTTATATTGATTCAAAGATTCTTTAATTTGTTGATTCTTTAATAAGGCAGATGTTTTTCTGGAATCTATAGTTAGCTTTATCCTTAATATTAACCTCATATCCTCATAGTCAATACCTAGTTTCTCATATAAAAACTTAAATCTATCCAGTATCTTTAGTGAAATAAAATTATTCATAATTTACACCTCTTTTATTACAGATATAAATTTTTCTGCAAGCTTTTTATATTCACTAAACCCTGTAAGTTGATTAAATATTTGCGCTAGAGATTCTTCTTGTACGCTTTCTTTTAAATCATCAAAGTTACCATCTGCAACTATATTTCCATTATTTATCAGCACTATTCTGTCAGTTATTTTTTCTACAACTTCCATTATATGTGATGAGTAAAAAATCGTCTTACCCTCTTCTTTTAAACTTATCATAATTTCTTTTATTATCATTACACTATTTGCATCTAATCCACTTAGGGGTTCATCTAAGAATAATATATCTGGATTATGTATTAAGCTAGATATTATGACTATCTTTTGCTTCATTCCTTTTGAGAAAGAACTGATTCTTGAGTTATAAGCTTCTTTTATTCCTAAGATATCCATTAACTCATAAGCTTTTTTATCCGCAATATCATATTCTAATCCATAAAGTTGTCCTATAAATGTTAAATATTCTCTAGCAGTTAAGCTTTCATAAGTTTCTGCTATTTCTGGTACATATCCTATCCTTTTTTTATATCTTCCATCTCCCTGTGATATATCTTCTCCCCATATTTTAACTACACCTGAATAACCTTCAACAAGTCCTAATATTATTTTTACAGTTGTACTTTTTCCTGCTCCATTTGGACCTATATATCCTATTATACTTCCTTTATCTACTTCTAGATCTATTCCTTTTAAAACTTCTTTTCCTTCAAAGTTTATTTTTAAATCTTTTATAAATATTGCTTTATCCATAATTTCTCTCCTTGTTAGTTATAAACTGTATGTAAGTTTATACAAATTATACCATATTAGTATATTTTATAAGGTAAACTTATATTGCTTCCGAAATTTTGAACCACATTATAATTAAAGTATTAAATATAGTTAAAAATCATTTAATATAAAGACATAGTCTAAAAATAAGTAGTTTATAATTTTTTTAGAGGTAATAAAAAAAGAATCTATCTTATAATCAATATAAAACAACTGAGCTCTTTATTTGTTAAATTCATATAAATTATTATTAACAAATAAAGAGCTCAGTTATATTGTTTTTGATTTTTCTTTACGTATAAATTAATATCAATATACTAGTATTATCTTCTTTTTCTTTTTCTATATGCATTTTTAGATGCGTCTGATATCATATCCCAGTTCGTAGATATGTGGTCCCAAACTGCTTGGGGACCAGCTGGTAAAATGAAAGGAGTACCTGCTAGTCCAATAGTACCAACAAGAGCATTAATAGCTTCTGGAGCTCCTCCACCATTAACTTCTTGTAAATCTTCAAAATTTAATTCATTCATAATAGAACCCCCTTAATTTAAGTTTTAATTCAAACCAATAGTAACATGAAAAACAAGGTAATTTATAAAAAATTACTGAATAGTATAATTTTGATGCTGAATAGTTTTCAATATACTATTCAGCATCAAAATTATACTATTCAGTCAAAATATATTTACTTTTTTTAAAAAAATATATATGGTCACAATATCTGACATTATATATAAGGGAGGAAAAGGGTGAAAAAATATTATTGTATAAAGCAGCATGATTATAAAGATTGTGGATGTGCATGTCTAGCAACTATATGCAAGACATATGGATTAAAGTATCCTATATCTAAGATAAGAGAAGTTGCTGGTACAGACAAAGAAGGAACCAGTGCTTTAGGGGTTATAAAAGCTGCTGAAAAATTAGGGTTTTCTGCAAAGGGTATTAAAGCTAATAATCCTAAAGATATATTTAGTGAATTACCTCTTCCAGCTATAGCTCATGTTGTTATTGACAAGATAATGCTTCATTATGTTGTTATACATAAAATAAGTGAAAAAGAGATCATTGTCGCTGATCCAGCTAAAGGAATTGTAAAATATAAACCAATTGATTTTTTTAATATATGGACTGGAATTTTGATAATACTTACACCTACATCAGATTTTAAAAAAGGAAATGAAGTTAAAGGTGTGTTTACTAGATTTTTTGATTTATTAAAACCACAAAAAGGGTTATTAATAAATATATTTTTAGCATCTATATTGATAACTTTATTTGGAATAATAGGGTCGTTCTATTTTAAGTTTTTATTAGATGATATAATACCCAACAATTTAAAGCAGTCATTAACAATGTTTTCTATTGGATTTATAGTTTTAGCTGTATTTAAAGTTATTATGGAAGCATTTAGAACACAGTTACTTATTCATTTAGGGCAAAAATTAGATATACCTCTTATGCTGGGATATTATGAACATGTTATTAATTTACCTATGAATTTCTTTGGTAAAAGAGAGGTAGGAGAAATTATATCAAGATTTAATGATGCATCTAATATAAGACAAGCTATATCAGGTGTTGCGCTTACCATGATGATAGATGTATTTATGGTTTTAATAGGTGGAGGTATATTATACTCTCAAAGTTCTTCTTTATTTGTAATAACAATAATTCCATTGGTATTATATGGAGTGATTGTATATTCATTTAAAAGTAATATAGAAAAAGCTAATAGAGAAACTATGGAGAAAAATTCTAAATTAACATCATATATAATAGAATCTTTAAATGGTATAGAAACAATAAAAGCCTTCAACTCAGAAAGAGAAGTTAATTTAGAAACTGAAAAAAGATTTATAAAATTTATTAAAGCTATATTTAAAAATGAGTGTATAAATAATATGCAAGTTTCGTTAAAGAGCTTAGTAAAAGGTGTTTTTGCTATTATTATTCTTTGGATTGGGAGTATACAAGTATTAAATGGAAAAATTTCATTTGGAGAATTGTTAACATTTGATGCTTTATTAGCGTATTTCTTAACTCCAATAGAAAATATAATAAACTTGCAACCAACTGTTCAAACAGCACTTGTTGCAGCTGAAAGATTAAGTGAAATATTAGATTTAGAGCTTGAAAAGTCAGAGCAAGAGGATAAAAAAATAAAACCTAATACTATAAAAGGAAATATAGAGTTTAAAAATGTTGATTTTAGATATGGAACGAGACAACTTATTCTAAAAGATATAAATATGACTATTAAAAAAGGTGAAAGAATCGCGTTAGTTGGAGAAAGTGGATCAGGAAAAACTACTTTAGCTAAGTTATTACTTAACTTTTATAAATGTGAAAAGGGTGAAATTTTAGTAAATGATTACAATCTATTAGATATCAATATTGAGTCATTAAGGGATAAAATTGCTTATATTTCACAAGAAACATTTTTATTTAATGGAACCATATTAGAAAACTTAATGCTTGGAAATCCATACTTAACATATGAAGAAGTTATAGATGCCTGTGAAAAGGCTCAGATTCATGATTTTATAAATTCGCTACCATTAAGATATAACACTTTAGTAGAAGAAAATGGATCAAACTTTTCTGGAGGACAAAAGCAAAGATTATCAATAGCTAGAGCAATACTTAGAAAGCCAGAGATACTTATAATGGATGAAGCAACAAGTAATCTAGATTCTATAACAGAAAAAGCTATAGAGAGAACTATTCATAAGTTTAGTGAAGGTATGACCACTATTATAATAGCTCATAGATTAAGTACTATTATGAGGTGTGATAATATTTATATTTTAGAAAAAGGTGAAATTAAAGAAAAAGGTAATCATAAAGAGCTATTAAATCAAAAAGGTAGATATTATAAGCTTTGGAAAGAACAACTTCCTGAAATAAATAATATAGGAGGAATTCAAAATAAGGAGGTTGTTGCAGTTGAAGTTTAAGATAGAAGATATAAATAATTTAAGGGATAGTAGACACTTATTAGAATCTAAGCCAAATAAATTTATAATAATTTTTATCTATATATTATTAGTATTAATATTAATGTTTCTTACATGGGCATGGTTTAGCGAAAAGGAAGTAGTTGTAAAGGTGTCAGGAGTAGTAAGACCAAATAGTCAGGTTCAAACAATTTCTAATATTGTTCAAGGTGAAGTTAAAAATGTAAAGATGAAAAATGGAGAAAAAGTATCAAAAGGGGATATATTATTTGAAATAGACTCTGATAGTTTAGAAAAAGAAAAACAGCGAATAGATGATCAGATAGATAAAATAAATGAGGATAATAGTAACCTTAATAAGTTGAGCAAGTCTATTGCTAGTAATAAAAATTATTTTAGTAATAGTGGTAGCGAAAAAGAATATTATTATAAATTTAAAAGCTATGAGTCTGGAAATATTGTTTCATTAGCAGAAAAGAATAATATAACTAATTCTAAGATTGAACTTAGTGGGGAAAAATCTAACTTAGAAAAATTGAGCAAATCTATTATTGAGGAAACTAATTATAATGAGAAGAACTCAGCATATAGTGCTCAATATGAAAGTTATATGAGTTCAAGGAAAATGATTCAAAATAAAATTGATCAGTTAAATAACTCTAAAAATGAGTTAAATAAGCAACTTGAATCTGATAATAAACAAATTAATGAAATCCCGCAGGGTGATACTCAACAATTAGAGTTAATAAAGGCTAGTATAGATGAGAAAAATCAACAAATAAGTCAAATAGATTTTGAAATTAAAAATAGCAATGAGGAGTTAGAAAAACTAAAAAATGACACAATTGCTCAAGTAAAAGGCTCTATAGAAAAAGCTGGCCAAAGTATAGATACATTAGATGGAAATTTGAAAAGTTTAGATGAATCAACAAATATTAATAAAGATAGCAATAAAACAACTATTTTGGCACAAATAGAAGAAAAGATAAATTTAAATAAAAAAAGTAAAACTGAATTAGAGGCTAATAAGAAACAGATAGAAGAAAGTCTAAAAAAATGTATTATCAAAGCTCCTGTAAATGGGAAGATAAATACACTTGTAGATTTACAACAAGGATTAGTATTACAGCCAGGAACAATTGTAGCCAATGTAATACCAAATTCAAATAATTATAAAATTGATTTAATGATACAAACTAAAGATATAGCTAATATAAATACTGATAAAAAGATAAAATATAGTTTTGAGGCATTGCCATATAGAGAATATGGATTTTTAGAAGGTAAGATAGAGTCAATAAGTCCAGATTCAAAAACAGATAGTAAAACTGGGATTTCATTTTTTACAGGAGAAGGTAGTTTAAATTCAAATGTATTACATAGCAATAAAGATGAGGAAATTTATATTAAGCCAGGTATGATATGTGAAGCAAAAATTATAACAAGAAATGAAAAAATGCTTTATTATCTTTTAGAGAAGATTGGCTTAAAAAATAAATAAAATAATATATAAAATGGAGGATTTATTATGGAGAGTCAAGTGAAAAAATCTAAAGCACCAATGATACTAGGGATATCAAGTTTAATAGCATGGATTATACCAGTATTAGGATTAATAGTAAGCATTTCTGGTATAGTAATATCATCAAAAAGATTAAAAGAAGATAACTGTAAAGCCTACAAGATAGGTCGTACATTAAGTATATTAGGTATTATTTTATCAGTAGCATATTTTGCTATTTTATATTATATACAAGTTAATTTAATGGCTTAAGGTGATAATTATGAAAAAATTCTTAAAATCACTCAGTATTTGTATAGGAATATTCATAATAAATTTTTTTATTGGGGGACTTGTATCTGTAATATTTGGTATTGTTATTGGAGATTCTAATGAATTTAATCAATATAGAGATATATTAATTTTTATAACAGATATTATAACTTTAATTTTAGTTCATTTAATACTTTTATGGTATAATCAAAAACTATTAAGTAAAGCTACTTTTAAGAAAATAAAACCAAATGAAGCAATAAATATTAGTTTACTTGGAGTTGGAATTAGTATTATTTTATCAACTCTAACTGGTATATTAAGTATATTAATTCCAAGTTATACGAATATACAAAATCAATTTTTAGGTGCAAATAATTCCTTACTACAATTAGGTATAGTTATACTGTTAATACCTATATATGAGGAAATAATATTTAGATATGTTATATTTGGATATTTAAAAGAAAATTATAACATAGTATGTGCTATAATTGGGCAAGCATTAGTTTTCGGATTTTTCCACTTAAATATTGTTCAAGGAATATATACGTTTTTACTAGGAATAGCATTAGCTCTAGTGTATATGTATTCTGAATCATTAGTAGGAAGTATAATTTTACATGTGATATTTAATTTATTTGGAACACTAATAATTCCTAAATTTGCAGCTATTAATCCTATGATGCAATATGTAATAATCATATTTGGAATAGTATGTTTAGTCATTTCAATTTTAAAAATACTAAAAAAATATGAGGGTATTTTATACAAATAGAGAGTGAAATAATTTACTTTATATTAAATGATAAAAAAACTTCTAATATCTTTTGAGGTAGATTATTAAAAGATATTAGAAGTTTTTTAGTGCAAGCAGTTTAATTTATAAACAGCAAAGAAGAAATTAAATAGGGACATACAGAAATATGTGTAGTTTTTGTATATTTATCAAAATTATTAAACTATAGCATAGAATTAACTAAGTATTAGTAGAAGTTATAAACATGCTGAAAGTTTTTAAATTACTAAACTTGTTTTTATAATCGTAACTTAATAGATATAATTATTTGTTTTAGTGTTTAACTATAAACTTTATAGTTTTTATACATATAAAAAAATCGATAAAACTAAGTAATTACAACATATTTAAAATAAAGTGGTCAATATATATAGATCATTGTTTAAAGGGAGGATTTCAGTCCTCTATTGTAGGAATAGTTGGATTTATGTTACAATTTACCTATATTAACCGTACAATAAAAAAAGTTAGAACCCTCCATCGCCAAACAGAGATTCTAACTTTTTTATATAAAGCCCTATAAAAGACAAAGATAAGAGTATCTAAATCCTAACAGGGAGTTTTTTATTATTTTATAGTGTCATTTTATCATATTCAATTATAAGTGACAAGGTATATAATAACTTATCTTATCTTTTTTGAGGCAGATTTCAACAGATAAGGGGAGTTTTTTTATGCAATCAAATAGTTTAACAATAGTTGAAGATATTAATATAGATTTTGATAAATGCAAAAAACATTTAGAAGTATTACATAAAGAAAGTAAAGGTTATATAACAATAGCATCAAAGGATCCAAAATATAAACAATGGCATTATAAGAGCAAGGAGATTTTTGAGAACTCAGAAATTATATTAAATGAGATAAATGCTTATGTATCTCAAAATACATTTTATAAGCCACAAAGAAGAATTGAGAATATAAAAGAGCTTAGAGCTATTTATATAGATATAGATTGTCATAAAACAAAGTATTCTAAAGAAGCCGTTCAATATTTTTTAGAAAATGATTTATACGGATATAAAATTCCAAGACCAAATTTTTTAATAGATAGTGGAAGGGGATTATATTATGTACTTTTAATAGAGCCTGTGCCAAGTATGGCTATGCCACTTTGGTATGCAGTTCAAAGGTATATATATAATCAGTTAAAAGAATATGGAGCTGATGCTTGTGCATTAGACCCAACTAGAGTTTTAAGAGTTGTTGGGACAGTTAATTCAAAGAGTAATAGCTTTGTTGAGATTTTGGACATGTATGACTACGAGTATAATTTAAGAGAGATTCAAGAAGGGTTTTTGCCAGAAATAAGTGAGAAAAGAGAAAAGAAAAAAGGTAGACCTAAAAAGATTATAAGCTTATTTACAGAGTATAGCTTATATCATGCTAGAGTTTTAGATATTACAAAGATTTGTGAACTTAGGGATTATGATGTTAAAGGTCATAGAGAGTTAATTTTATTTTTATATAGATATTTTACTTGTTGTTTTACACAAGATTCAGAAGAGGCTTTACAAAAAGCTTTAGAGCTTAATTCAATGTTTAAAGAACCATTACCTGTTAATGAGGTTAAAATTGATACAAAGTCAGCAGAAAGAGCTTATGTTGAAAAAAAATATAAGTATACTAATGCAAAGCTTATAAAGATATTAGATATAACTTTAGAAGAGCAAATGCATCTTAAAACTATTATTTCTGGAAAAGAGAAATATAGAAGAAGTGCGGAGGAGCAGAAAGCAAAGAAGAAGGCTAAAAGAAGAAATGAAAATGGATTAACTAAAAAGCAACAAGAGTTAAAAGATTTAAAAATAAAAATAGAAAATTTAAAATCTAAAGGATTAAGTAATAGAAAGATAGCTAAAGAATTAGGATTTAGCGAAGGAAAAGTACGAACTATATTAAAAAAATAAGGTGCGTAAAAAAACGTCCTCTTAGTATTGGGGGACTTTAGTCCTGTTTCATTATCCTAGGTAAAAAGTAGATGCGAAGGGGCTTTTTATTGAGTTTCAAACATTCTTTAAGTATGGAACTTATATACTCTATACTATAACTATTCCACTCATGGGAAAATTAATATTGTCATATAAAAATATATTAATTAGTAGTCGTTGAATTATAAGTTTGATTTTTAATTTTAATGAAACGGTATGAGAGGTTGTGATATACTTTTATAAAAGTCTTAGAATCAAGTAGTTGCAATAAATATATATATATTTATATATGGAAAGATTATATTAAATTCTTATTTTAAGCCATTGGTTATTCGGTGTTTTTTTGTATTTAAAAATAAAAAATTAAAGTAATTCATATATTTTCATGTATAATTGTTTAAGTGTAGTAATTTAAAAGTTAGAGTTAATTTCTCTAGCTTTTTTTATTTTTGTATATGAAATTGATATATTTAATTATTACCATAAGTAAAGTAAGGTAATAGTTATCGTTATAAAAGTAATATTTAATCTCATGATTAATTTCAATTATTGTACAATATAAGTATATAAACTACAATGGTAGTGGGAGGGACTATAAATGAAAAAAGAAAAGTTTTCAAAGTTAAGTATAGAGGATAAGGTGAATTATCTAAATAACAAATTAAGTGAAGGACAAACTGTTATTAGAATAAGAGAAGATATAGGGATAGGAGAGAAAGCACTACAAAAGATAATAAAGGATGCTGGATATAAGTACAATCAAAAGGTTAAGCAGTATGAGTTTATAGGGTGGAACCCTACAATTAAGTCCACTACTAAAAGCACTACATACTCTAAGAAGGCAGTTGTAGTGGAAAACAATACAATAACACTACCTAAAAATCAAGAACAAATAATGAGTTACTTAGAAGGTAATTTTGATATATTAACTAACATTATTGAGAGGTTTAAATCCACTACAGGAGCCACTACGGAAACCACTACAGATTATATAATAATAGATTTAGTTGATGATAAACATTTAAATCCCAAGCCAAAGAGCATAAGGATAAATGAGTTTGTATATAGAGATTGGCAAGAATTTTGTGATAAACAACCATACTCAAAAATGGATTTAATATCTATGGCACTAAAGATGTACATGGAGAAGTATGGTAAATAAACTAGTAGTAGAAAAGCAGATTGATAAAATTAATGAGGTACAAATGAAAATAAGTAAGAAAGTATTAGCCCTAATAATGACAACTATGATAGGTTTTGCAGTTGTTGGATGTAACCGTAATTATAACAAAGAAGATATAAAGTCCGAAATATAATCGAATATATCAGAAGATGTAAATGGAACTTCATATACAGTTGATATGCTTACTCCTACAGAAGGTGAAGGCTTTATTGCAAGTATCCAAGTGGATAATGATAAGTTTACAAGATAAGAGGAATGTAAGATATTTACAAGTGACTTAATTAAACACATAAAAAATATAGAAGGCATACATAGTGTTGAAATTACTTTTGTAGCAGATTCACAAGCAAAATATATGGTTAGAATTGAAGATTGGAATAAAACCAAAGATAAAGAGAACTTAGTAGATACACTAGATTTTAACTTCTAACTCAAAGATAGGTTATTCCTATCTTTTTTTATTTTAAATGAATGTTGTTGGACTAAAACTAACGTAAATAAAATATAAAACATAGAAAAACAAAAAAATTCGGTAGAAATATAACTAAAATACGATATTAAAAAGCAAATTTTTAATGTGAAACTAAGTAAATGGAACATTTGTAAATAAAAAAAATAATATGATAAAATATAATAAATGAACTTTATTTATAGGCGGTTATTATGGAAATTAAAGATTTGTTAGGGTATGAAATTACAGGTACCATGTCATCTAATTTAAAAAATGAATAAGGTTATATGGAAGGTGATTTTTATTATTCAATTCAGTGTTAAAACTTACCTGTATAAAAATAGTATCAAAAGTGATTGGAATATATGATGAGATACCAATATAATAAAAATATCAAAATAAGCGGTCGTTAGTTTTAATACTATTATATATGAAGGGATTTGATACTATGAGTAGTAAGATATATGGATATTGTAGGATATCGACAATCAAGCAATCAATTGAAAGGCAACATAGGAATATATTAGATTTATAT
>NZ_JACRWD010000013.1:0-20170 GCF_014306135.1 Paeniclostridium hominis | reverse complement strand
AGCTTATGGCAGAAACATTAGAAAAAAATGCAATAGATAAATCAGAATATCCACAAACAACAGAAATGGAAAATAGATGTGTTAATATGATAGCTGATTTATGGCATGCACCAAAAGATCTAAACTATATAGGAACATCAACAGTAGGATCATCAGAAGCATGTATGCTTGGTGGTATGGCTATGAAGTTTAGATGGAGAAATAGAGCTAAAAAATTAGGAATGGACGTTACAAGTAGAAAACCAAACTTAGTAGTATCATCAGGATTCCAAGTTTGTTGGGAAAAATTCTGTGTATACTGGGATATAGAAATGCGTTTAGTTCCAATGGACGAAGAACATATGAGCTTAAATATAGATAAAGTTCTAGACTATGTAGATGACTACACAATAGGGGTTGTAGCATTACAAGGTATAACATATACAGGTAAATTTGATGATATAAAAGCATTAGATGCATTACTTGAAGAATATAATAAAACAGCTAAAATAACAGTACCAATACATGTTGATGCTGCATCAGGTGGATTATTTACACCATTTATAGATCCAGATATGGAATGGGATTTTAGATTAAAAAATGTAGTATCAATAAGTACATCAGGACATAAATACGGATTAGTTTACCCAGGTATAGGATGGGTAATATGGAAAGACGAAGAGTACTTACCAAAAGAATTAATATTTGAAGTAAGTTACTTAGGTGGATCAATGCCAACAATGGCGATAAACTTCTCAAGATCAGCAAGTCAAGTTATAGGACAATATTATAACTTCTTACGTCTTGGATTTGAAGGATATAGACAAATACATCAACGTACAAAAGATGTAGCTATGTATTTAGCAGATGAAATAGAAAAAACAGGATTATTTAAAATCTATAATAATGGTGAAAACTTACCAATAGTATGTTATAGACTAGTAGATAATGCTAATGTTGAATGGACATTATATGACTTAGCAGATAGATTAGCAATGAAAGGATGGCAAATACCTGCATATCCATTACCAATAAACTTACAAGACACTATAATCCAACGTATAGTATGTAGAGCAGACTTAAGTCGTGATATGGCTGAATTATTCATAAGAGATTTAAAAGCAGCTATAAAAGATTTAAATAATGCAAATGTATTAATGCATGGTAAAAAAACAGAAAATAAAGTATATGGATTTACTCATTAATAACTAAATAAAAATTAAACACAATCTTAAAGAGTCTTAGTATTTTAAAAATACTAAGACTCTTTTTATTGTTTGTTAAAATGAAGGTTATGATTTTTTTATTGCAAAATTATTTTTGGTGAATTTTTTTTTGCAAAAATTGTTTAATCAAAGACATAAGGGGTATATATACAGTGTACAAAACGACGATTTATTATAGGCCTAGAATAATTTACGTTGTGGAAAATTAAATATACTAGGAGATGATTGACATGAAAGACGAAAAAGCAGCTAAAAGGAATTCCCTTAGTTTATTTGCATTCTTCGCAATGACTGCATCAATGGTTATGACGGTCTATGAATACCCAACATTTGCAACATCAGGGTTTAATTTAGTATTTTTCCTTTTATTAGGTGGTATCTTATGGTTTTTACCAGTTGCATTATGTGCAGCAGAAATGGCAACAGTTGACGGATGGCAAGAAGGCGGAATATTCGCATGGGTTGGAAATACATTAGGAGAAAGATTTGGATTTGCGGCAATATTTTTTCAATGGTTTCAAATAACAGTTGGATTTGTAACAATGATTTATTTTATATTAGGATGTGTTTCATACATATTTAATTGGGATTCATTAAATAGTGTTCCATTAATAAAATTCATAGGAGTTTTAGTAATATTTTGGGGATTAACATTCTCACAATTAGGTGGTACTAAAAACACAGCTAAAATAGCAAAAGCTGGATTTATTTTTGGTATAGCAATACCTGCAGTAATATTATTTGTATTATCAATAGCTTATATAGTACAAGGAAATCCTATAGATGTAAAAATAGGAGCAAAATACTTTGTACCTGACTTTTCAAAAGTAAACACATTAGTTATTTTTGTTTCATTTATACTTGCTTATATGGGTGTTGAAGCATCAGCATCTCACGTAAATGAATTACAAGATGCTAAAAAGAACTATCCATTAGCTATGATTATGTTAGTTGTTTTAGCGATAATTTTAAATACTATAGGTGGATTAACAGTTGCAGCTGTAATTCCACAAGGAGATTTAAGTTTAAGTTCAGGTGTAGTTGAAACATTTAAAGTTTTAATATTACATTTCAGTAGTAATTCTACATGGCTTGTAAAATTAATAGCTATATTATTAGCATTAGGAGTAATGGGTGAAGTTAGTGCATGGGTTGTAGGACCTTCAAGAGGTATGTATGCAGCAGCTCAAAAAGGTATTTTACCTAAATCTCTTGCAAAAACTAATCAACACGATGTTCCAGTTAACTTAGTTTTTGTACAAGGAGTAATAGTTACAATATGGGCAGCAGTACTTACTTTTGGTGGTGGAGGAAATAATGTATCATTCCTTACAGCTATATCATTAACAGTAGTTATATACTTAGTTGGATATTTATTATTCTTTATAGGTTATTTTGTATTAGTACTTAAAAAAGGTGATTTAAAACGTTCTTACAATGTTCCTGGAGGAAAAATATTTAAACTAATAGTTGCAGCATGTGGTTTATTAACTTCAGTGTTTGCATTAGCTATATCATTTGTTCCACCAAGTCAATTAAGTGGAAAGAGTGTACATGAATATTTAACTATATTAAGTATAAGTTTTATTATAACTATATTAATACCATTTGTAATATATTCAATATCAACTAAAAAGAAATAAAATTAGCTATAAATAACAACAGATAACTATTTAAAAATTAATACAATAGATAAACAGCATAAGATTTTAGGAGGGTTTTTACAATGTTATTTAAAAAAGAAGACGATTATAGTACACCAGTGTTTGGGACAATAGAGTCTGGCTCTAATATTCCAAAGGATGTAATAGGGAAAGATTCTATTGCTCCAAACATAGCATACAGACTAATAAAAGATGAATTAATGAATGAAGGAAATGCAAGACTTAATTTAGCAACATTCTGTCAAACATATATGGAAGATGAAGCAACTAAACTTATGGCAGAAACATTAGAAAAAAATGCAATAGATAAATCAGAATATCCACAAACAACAGAAATGGAAAATAGATGTGTTGATATGATAGCTAATTTATGGAATGCACCAAAAGATATGAATTATATAGGAACATCAACAGTAGGATCATCAGAAGCATGTATGCTTGGTGGTATGGCTATGAAATTCAGATGGAGAAATAGAGCAGAAAAATTAGGTATAGATGTAACTAAGAGAAAACCAAACTTAGTAGTATCATCAGGATATCAAGTTTGTTGGGAAAAATTCTGTGTATACTGGGATATAGAAATGCGTACAGTACCAATGGATGAAGAGCATATGAGCTTAGATATAGATAAAGTTTTAGATTATGTGGATGATTATACAATAGGTATAGCAGCATTACTAGGTATAACATATACAGGTAAATTTGATGATATAAAAGCATTAGATGCAGTAGTTGAAGAATATAATAAAACAGCTAAAATAAGTTTACCAATACATGTTGATGCCGCTTCAGGAGGATTATTCACACCATTTATAAATCCAGAACTTGAGTGGGACTTTAGATTAAAGAATGTAGTATCAATAAGTACATCAGGACATAAATACGGATTAGTTTATCCAGGTATAGGTTGGGTAATATGGAAAGATGAAGAGTACTTACCAAAGGAATTAATATTTGAAGTAAGTTACTTAGGGGGAACAATGCCAACAATGGCAATAAACTTCTCAAGATCAGCAAGTCAAGTTATAGGACAATATTATAACTTCTTACGTCTTGGATTTGAAGGATATAGACAAATACATCAACGTACAAAAGATGTAGCTATGTACTTAGCAAATGAAATAGAAAATACAGGATTATTTAAAATATACAATAATGGTGAAAATTTACCAATAGTATGTTATAGATTAAGAAATGAAGATGCAGTTGAGTGGACATTATATGACTTAGCAGATAGATTAGCAATGAAAGGATGGCAAATACCTGCATATCCATTACCAGTTAATTTAGACAAAGTTATAATACAACGTATAGTATGTAGAGCTGATTTAAGTTATGATATGGCTGAATTATTTATAAGAGATTTAAATACAGCTATAAAAGATTTAAATAATGCAAATGTATTAGTACATGGTAAAAAAAGTGAAAATAAAAGATATGGATTTACTCATTAATAAAAAAATAACTATCTCTGTAAGGAGATAGTTATTTTTTATGTGTATTAAATTATAAGCTAAATGCCCATAAGTTTTTTGCTTCCTTAAGAAATACATCTACATCCCAAGTCTCACTACTTCTTTTTTTACTATCAGAATCATTAACTTTTATTTTACCATCATCAGTAACTCCAGTTAATACAATATAATGACCTTCTTTTGTAAAATGCCCTGGTCCCATAGTTACTATAATTGGGTGACCTTTTTTTAGTGTAGATATAATACTTGATGCACTTAGAGGTATAACTTTGCTTTTAAGACCAAGTTTTCTAGCTCCTTCAGTCATTAGAGACCAAGAAGTACCTACTCCATTAACTAAATATCCATTTTCCTTGCTAAAGTTTTCTATGTATCTAGGATTTATATTTGTATTGCCAGTAAGTCCGACTGTAACCATTGCTAAAGCAGTTGGGCCACATCCATTTATAGCAAAAAAGTCTGGACCATATTTATCATATCCCCATCTTTCATCCCATTGCATAAATAATGGAATCTCTCCTTTTTTGTAATCATTTCTTATATCAATAGGATTATTATCTGTAGATGTTTTATGTTTAGGATAATCAACTACAAAGTTTATAGTTTCAGGTTTTTTAGAAGCTAGTTCTAGAAATTCTTCTGGATATTGTTTTGTATCTTTTAATATTTCATAAACTTGAGGGTATTGTGGTGCTAGTTTAACTAAGTTTTCAATAACAGGATCTTTAGATTTAAGAATTTCTTGAGGCAATTGAACAACTTTTTGTTCTACTTTTTTAGAAGGACTTGATAACATATGTGAAATTTCTTTATATCCTGCATATATACCTAGTGCTATAACCACAGGAACAACTACATATGTAACATTTTTTCTACTTTTATTTTTAGATTTTATACTATGTTTCCCTTTTGCGTAAGTCACTTGTGCTTTCTCCTTTACTGCTGTTTTAATTTAATATATTAATTATACAACTTTAAAATACACTACAATATAACAAAAATGTTACAAAGTCATAATATACGTACATTTACAATAACGATTAAAAATGAATTAATTAATGTGTAATTGTGTAATAAAATTTATTTACAAATTTAAAACATGTAAAAAAACATGTAAAAAATATGTAAAATATGAAAGTGAATATTTAATTTAAAATGATATATTATATTATAATATTGTTATAAAACCAATGAAAATTAAAAAAAGTTGAAATAATAATAAAAAATATGTTAAATATAATATATAGGGTATCATATATATTTGTAAAAAAGTATAAATATGGTTAATATATGTAAAATATATGAAAGAATGTGAGGCTTAAATATGAATCTAAAAACTAAAGATATAGCTAATAAGTCTGGAGTGTCTATAGCGACTGTATCTAGATATCTAAATAATTCAGGATATGTAAAAGAAGAAACTAGAAAAATAATAAAAGATGCCATAAAAGAACTAAAAGGCAATGATAATAACTCACACATAAAAAATATAGCTGTATTGTTACCTGATTTATCTAACTTATTTTTTATAGATGTATTAAAAGGTATAAATGAAGAAGCAATAAAAAATGGCTATAATGTATTTTCTTTTGATAGCAATGAAGATATAAATAAAGAATTTCAAATATTAGATTCATTATTAAACCTTAATATAGATGGAATCATAATAACACCATCTTCAGGAGATTTAAAAAATAGTAATAAATATGCTAATAAGTTAAAAAGTTTAAATGTTCCTGTAGTATTAGTAGACAGAGATTTAATATATAGTGATTTTGATGGAGTTTTTATAGATGATAAAAAAGGGGCCTTTGATGGAGTATGTATGTTGATTAATAATAATCATAAAGACATAGCGATAATAACTGGGCCATTACAAACTAAACCAAGTATAGAAAGATTAAATGGATATAAAGAAGCTTTAAGTATAAATGATATAGATATAAAAGAAGAGTATATATATGAAGGCGATTTTCAAGTTGAATCTGGATATAGAATAACAAATGATATAATCAAAAATAATAAAGATGTAACTGCTATATTTGTAAGCAATAATATGATGTTATTAGGAGCTATAAACGCATTAAATGAAAATAACTTAGATATAGGAAAAGATATATCTTTATTAGGATTTGATGATTTAGAGTTTTTAAATTATGTAGGAATAAATATAAGTGTAGTAGCAAGACCAACATCGGAAATGGGAAAAATATCATTAGAGATATTAAAAAAGAAAGTAAGTGAATTTGAACCATGCTCTACACAAAATGTGGTTTTAAAACCATATTTGATAGCTAGAGGATCAGAAAAAATAACTAAAAATATATAAACATTAATTAGGAGATTGGAGACGTTAAAATGAATGTATATTTAGCTGAATTTATAGGGATAACAATAATTATATTTTTAGGTTGTGGAGTTTTAGCAGGAAACTCACTAAAAAAATCTGGTTCTTATGGAGCGGGAAATGTGGCTATAAATCTTACTTGGGCAAGTGCTGTTGCACTTGCAGTATATATATCTGGAGACATAAGTGGAGGACATTTTAATCCAGCTGTAACTATAGCTAATGCTATAAGAGGAACATTTTCGTGGAGACTAGTTCCAGGATATATAATAGCGCAAGTTTTAGGGGCAATGTTTGGAGCTTTATTAGTATACTTACAGTACTTACCACATTGGAAAGAAACAGATGATGAAGAAGTTAAATTAAAAGTATTTGCAACTGCCCCAGCTATAAGAAATAACATTACTAATTTTATGAGTGAATATTTTGTTACTTTTGGTTTAGTATTTTGTACATATGGATTAGATACAAATAGATTTACAGATGGATTAAAGCCATTGATTGCAGGAGCTTTAATATTTGTACTTGGAACTTCTTTTGGAGGAGTAACAGGATGTGCTATAAATCCAGCACGTGATTTAGGACCTCGTATAGCTCATTTTTTATTACCGATAGTAGGTAAAGGTAATTCTGATTTTTCATATGCTTGGGTTCCTATAATTGGACCTATAATGGGTGGTAGTACAGCAGCTATGGTATATGTTGCATTATATGAGGGAGTTATAGATTTTAGACTTATATCGCTTTTAGTTCTAACAGTTGTTATATTAGTGATTATAAAGTTAAAAAGCAAAGATGAAATTAAAGAGCAAGTAAACTATATGAATGAAGCGGTGTAATTACTGTATATAAATGATTTACTAGATTGGAGATATTAAAATGAATAAGATATGTGTTATAGGAAGCATTAATATGGACTTAGTTGTAAATGTAGATGAAATGCCTAAAAAAGGACAAACTTTAATTGGAAGTAATTTTAAAGAAGTTCCAGGAGGTAAAGGTGCTAACCAAGCAGTTGCAGCATCAAGACTTGGAGCTAATGTATGCATGGTAGGCAAAGTTGGAAGTGATGGATTTGGACAAAATTTATTAAATCAACTAAAAAATAATAATGTTGATACTAAATACATTCAAATAGAAGAAGGTGCAAGTGGAGTAGCACTTATAACTGTTGATAAAAATGCAGAAAATGCAATAGTTGTATCTCCAGGAGCTAATTTTAAATTAGCTCAAAAAGATATAGATAATTGTATAGATGCTATAAAGGAAAGCAATGTTGTAGTAATTCAACTTGAAACTCCTATAGATACTATAAAATATGCTTTAGAAAAATCTAAGGAATTAGATAAATTTACAATATTAAATCCAGCTCCAGCTGTTAAGTTAGGTGATGATATTATAAAAAATGTAGATTTATTAACTCCAAATGAGACGGAATTAGAAATATTAAGTGGAGTAAGTATAAATAATGAGGATGATATACTTAAAGCTGCTCAAGTAATGCTTGAAAAAGGTGTAAAAAAACTTATAGTTACACTTGGTTCTAAGGGAAGTTTATATATAGATAAAGAAAATAAAATATTTAAAAAATCATATAAGGTATATGCAATAGATACTACAGCAGCAGGTGATAGTTACACAGGTGCAATTGCTGTATCGCTTTCACAAGGCAAAAATGTAGAAGATGCTATAGATTTTGCGTCAAGAGTTGGAGCTTTATGTGTTACAAAAGAAGGAGCACAAACTTCACTACCTACAATAGAAGAAGTTTTAAACTATAAATTTTAAAGGTGGCTATTATGAAAAAAGGAAAATTAATAAATAGTGAATTATCTTCGGTAATAGCTAAAATGGGGCATACTGATTTATTAACAATATGTGATAGTGGCCTTCCAATCCCAAAGGATGTTCAAAGAATTGACTTGGCATTAAAACGTGGAATACCTACTTTTTTAGAAATACTAGACACAGTGTTGGAAGAATTGGAAGTAGAAGAAATTATAATAGCTAATGAGATGGAGGAAGTTAGTAATAATTTATATTTAGAAATATTAAAGAAATTTCCTCATATAAAAATAACAAAAGTAAAGCATGAAGAATTTAAATGTATTACAAAAAATTCTAGTGCAATAGTTCGAACAGGGGAATTTACTCCATATTCAAATATAATATTAAAATCAGGAGTTGTATTTTAAGAAAATAAAGAATTGAAATTTCTAAAATAAAGGCATTATCATATAAAATGATAGTGCTTTTTATTTTTATATTTTAATAACTATATTACATTTGTTAAATTTAACTTAATAAGAAAAGATAAAAAGTTCTTTAAAAATGAAAGCGGTGTATTTAAAAGTTAATATAGGAATTTAATAAAAGAATTCAATAAGACTAATAAAAGCTATTTAGATGACAATATAAAGGCTAGAAATGAAATTTATAATATATATGAAGATATAAAAATTAATTATAAAATATATATTTTATTTATGTAAATTTAGTACATTTTTTATTATAATCCATTAGAATGGGTATTAAATAATATATAAAAAAATATTATAAAATTTTTAAAAAAAGAAGCTATCTCTAAACCGTAGTGTTGAGGCAGTTTCTTTTATATTTTGGGGCTAAAAGGTAAAAAATTGAAAAATTTATCAGCTTGAATATATACCATATATGGTATAGAATGTACTATGTGATTACTACATATGGTATAAAAATTTATTGTTATGTACAATATTAAATTATAAAAGTCAATACTTTTGTAGAATAAAATTTAATCAATCAAGATGTATTAGACAAAAGGAGAGTTTTATGAAAAAACAACTAAATATTATCAAAAGGGATGGAAGTATTGTAGAATTTCAAAAGGTTAAAATAGAAAATGCAATACTTAAAGCAATGAAATATGGAAGTGGGATATATGAAGAAGAAATAGCTAAAGAAATAGCTAGTGAAATAGAAAACAAATGTATTGAAGAACTACTTTCACCAACTGTTTATCAAGTTGAGGACATGGTTTATAAAAATTTAATAGAACATAAGCATGAATTAACAGCTAAAGCTTACGAAGGGTATAGAGCTGTACAATCTTTTAAAAGAGAAAATAATACTACGGATGAAAGTATATTAGGTCTTTTAGATAATAGTAATGAAGATGTTATAAATGAAAATTCAAATAAGAATGGATTATTAGCATCTACACAAAGAGATTTAATTGCTGGAGAAGTATCAAAAGATATTGCTAGAAGAAAATTAATTCCAGCTCATATAGCGCATGCGCATGACGAAGGAGTATTACATTATCATGATATGGATTATGCAATACAACCTATTCATAACTGTATGCTTATAAATTTAGAAGATATGTTAAACAACGGAACTGTAATAAGTAATAAATTAGTAGAATCGCCTAAATCATTTACTACAGCATGCACAGTTACTACTCAAATAATAGCTCAAATAGCTAGTGGGCAATATGGTGGGAACTCTATAACTATAAAACATATAGCACCATTTTTAAGAGTATCATACGATAAGTACTATAATAAATATATAAAAAAATATTCAGAAGAAATAGCTAAAGAATTAGCAGAAGATAGAATGATGGAAGAGTTAAAAAGCGGAATACAAACTATAAGATATCAACTATCTACGTTATACACAAGTAATGGTCAATCTCCATTTTCAACTATATACCTAGAAATTGAAGAAGGTAATGAATATGAAAGGGAGATGGCTTTAATATGCGAAGAAATGATACTTCAAAGATTAGAAGGAATGAAAAACTATAAAGGACAAGAAGTAGGAGAAGAATTCCCTAAATTAGTTTATTTATTAGATGAACACAACTGCTTAGAAGGTGGAAAATATGATTATATCACTAAGTTAGCAGCTAAGTGTAATACCAAGAGATTAGTTCCAGATTATCAAAGTGCTAAATTAATGAGAAAAAATTATGAAGGAAATACATTCCCTCCAATGGGTTGTAGAAGTCATTTATCTCCATGGAAAGATGAAAATGGAAATTATAAATGGTATGGAAGATTTAATCAAGGAGTTATATCTCTTAACTTAGTTCAAGTAGCATTAACAGCGAATAAAGATATGGATAAGTTTTGGGAGATCCTAGATGAAAGATTAGAACTTTGTAGAGAAGCTTTAATGGTTAGACATAACTTATTAAAGGGTGTAATATCAGATGTTTCACCTATACATTGGCAACATGGAGGAATTGCAAGACTTAAGAAAGGAGAAAAAATAGATCATTTACTAGAAAATGGCTATTCAACTCTTTCTTTAGGTTATGTTGGTGTTTATGAAATGACACAAGCAATGTTAGGGGTAAGCCATACAACAAAAGAGGGAGAACAATTTGCACTTAAAGTTATGCATCATTTAAATGATGCATGTCAAAAGTGGAAAGAAGAAACAGGTCTTGGATTTGGATTATATGGAACTCCTGGTGAAAGTTTAACTTCAAGATTTTGTAGAATAGACAAGCAAAAGTTTGGAGAAATAAAAAATGTAACGGATAGAATGTATTATACTAACTCATATCATGTTCATGTAAGCGAAGAAATAGATGCTTTTTCAAAACTTAAATTTGAAAGTCAATTCCATGATATAAGTTTAGGTGGATGTATAAGTTATATAGAAGTTCCAGATATGAGCAAAAACTTACAAGCTGTAGAACAAATAATAAACTATATATATCATAATATACAATATGCTGAAATAAACACAAAACCAGATATTTGTTATACTTGTGGATTTACAGGTGAGATAAAACTAGACAAAGATTTAGAATGGTATTGTCCTAACTGTGGAAATAGAGATAAAAATGAGATGCAAGTCATGAGAAGAACTTGTGGATATATAGGAGCAAATATGTGGGGTAAAGGCCGTACTCAAGAAATAGGAGAAAGAGTATTACATCTATAAGTTTGGAGTGATAAGTATGAGATTTTCTAAGATAAAAGATAATGATATAGCCAATGGATTAGGTATAACAATGTCTTTTTGGACTCAAGGATGTCCACATCATTGTAAAGGATGTTTTAATAAAGAAACTTGGAATTTTGAAGATGGAGAGGAATTTACACAAGAAGATCTAAAATATATTATAGAAAGTATTAATAAAAATAATATAAAACGAGATTTATCTATATTAGGTGGAGAACCATTATGTCCTGAAAATGTTGAAGGAGTAATAACTTTATGTAAAGAATTTAAACGTCATTATCCAGAAAAACTTATATACTTATGGACAGGCTATACTATAGAAAATTTTGATGATATTCAAAAAGAAATTTTAAATTATATAGATATATTAATAGATGGTAAGTTTGAAGAAGATAGAAAAAACTTATCTATAAAATTAAGAGGTTCATCTAATCAAAGAGTTATAGATGTAAAAAGATATCTAGAAGATGATGCTGTGATATTATATAAATTAAGTTAATTATAAAAATAAAAGCTAATCAAATACTTTAATAAGTGTAAGATTAGCTTTTATTATAAAATTTATATGAAAATGATATTTATTTTCATTTACAAAATAAAATTACTATGTTATACTTATTTCAGATGGAGAAATTGCTTAGTTTCTCTACGAATTGATGAAGCACTAAAATTCTAAAATTCAGCACGCAAATAATATTTTAAAGTAAAATGTCCGTTACTTAAAGTATAAAACATTTAGAATTTTTATTGCCAAATTATTTACACTCATAATTTAATCTAAAAAATTAATAAAAATTTTTAAAAAAGGTCACAAAATTATTTGTGACCTTTTTTAATGATAATGAAATTCATTTACAAAAAACAAAATTTATGATATATTATATACAGGCTTAAAATTATCGCGGCAAATTTCTGATTTTATAGGAGATGATAATTATGGCAAAAATGATGGGACCTAGATTTAAACAATGTAGAAGACTAGGACTAAACGTATGTGGACATCCAAAAGCGATGGATAGAGCAGTTAGAGGTACTTCTAGAGCTGACAAAAAACTTTCACCTTATGGACTACAATTACTTGAGAAACAAAGATTAAGAGCTTATTACGGAGTATTAGAAAAACAATTTTCAAATTACGTAAAAAAAGCTATGAAATCTGATGAAGCTACAGGTACTGTATTAGTTCAATTACTAGAATGTAGATTAGATAACTTAGTTTATAGATTAGGATTAGCTAGTTCTATAAGACAAGCTCGTCAAATGGTTGTTCATGGACACATTTTAGTAAATGGAAAAAAAGTTGATAGACCTTCTTATGGAGTTTCAGTAGGAGAGGTTATATCTTTAAGAGAAAAATCTCAAAAGAACTCTATGTTTAAAGCTAGTTTCGAACAAAATGCTACTAGCCAATACCCATACTTAAGTAAAGATATAGAGAATTTCTCAGGTACTCTTACTAAAATACCTGAAAGAAATGAAGTTCCAATAGAGATAAATGATATTTTAGTTGTAGAATTTTATTCTAAGCTTAAGTAATTATAATATAAATATAAACTCAATTAGTCTATATTTATATTTAAAGTGTAGACAAGAAATTGTCTACACTTTTTTATATTATATTAAAAAATGCATAAATTAATAATGATAAAAAGGAAATATATTAAATTATATTCTTTTTTTATTTTGTTAAAAATAAATACAAGGTAAATTGTAAAAAGGTAATAATATTATTATAACCTAGTTACAAATAAGTAACTAATTGTTATAGATATAAAATATTGATATATTAAATTTACAAAAATAAGTATACTAAGGAGAAAAAATAATGAGCAGAATAATAAATACAGAAGAATTTGTAAATGAAGTAGAAAATTCAAAAGAAACAACAGTAGTAGACTTTTTTGCAACTTGGTGTGGACCATGCAAAATGCTATCTCCAGTTTTCGAAGAACTAGGTCAAGATATGGAAGATAATGCGAAGTTTTTAAAGGTAGATATAGATCAAAGTTTAGAGTTAGCTAGAAGGTTTGAAGTAAGTACTGTTCCTACAGTTATAGTTTTCAAAGATGGAAAAGAAGCTGAAAGATTAGTAGGATTTATACCAAAGCAAAAGTTAGAAGATATGGTAAAAGCGCATATATAAACCTAGAAAGGAATGACGAAATATGAGGTATGATATTGCTATAGTTGGTGATGGTCCTGCAGGTTTAGCAGCTTCAATAAATGCTAAAATAAGAAACAAAAATATAATACTATTTGGAAGCGGAAGTGATAAGCTTGCTAAAGCACCATCTATAGATAATTATTTAGGTATTTATGATGTAAGTGGAGCACAATTAAAAGATAAATTTATACATCATATAACTGAAATGGGTATAGAAATAACCTATGAAAGAGTAAATAATGTTTATAGCATGGGTGATTATTTTTCTTTAGCAGTTGGAGATAAAACTTATGAAGCAATAACTGTTATTATAGCTACAGGTGTACAATATGGAAAAATGATAAAAGGTGAAGACAAATATCTAGGAAAAGGTGTAGGGTATTGTGCTACATGTGATGCAGGATTATATAGAGATAAAGTTGTTGCGATAATAGGTTATAATCATGAAGGTGAAGAAGATGCAAATTTCTTAAGTGAAATAGCATCAAAGGTGTATTATATACCAATGTACAATTTAGATAATAAGTTAGATTCTTCTATAGAAATAATAAATGATAAACCTGTAGAAATACAAGGAGAAAAATTAGTTAACAAACTAATTTTAAAAGAAAGAGAACTGGATGTAGATGGAGTATTCATTATGAAAGATAGCGTTTCACCAAGCTATATGGTTCCAGGATTAGAGGTTGAAGGACCACATATAAAAACTGATAGAGAAATGAGAACAAATATAGATGGATTATATGCAGCAGGAGACTGCGCAGGTAAGCCATATCAATACCTTAAGTCAGCTGGACAAGGTCAAATGGCAGTATCTAGTGCTATATCTCAATTAGATAAATTAAGAATAAATAAAATAGAATCAAAGAAATAATAATAAAAAAATAACCCTATAAAGTGAGGTTAAAGTAAAACTTACTTTAAGGGGTTATTTTTTTGTTATTAAGTATTGAAAAAAACTATAGTTAAATATTTGTATATAAAATTCATAATAATCAAAATTGGACAAAATAATTTCGATATTATAATCTAGTATATAAACTATAAATAGTATATTAACGTTACAAACTCAGGAGGATAGATTTGTGCATAATGTGAGTAATATGACGTGTAATTGTCCAATAGAAAAATTATTTAATGTATTAGGGAAAAAATGGGTAGCTAAAATAGTGTGGTCAATAAATGATAATAAGATAAGATTTGGAGAACTCCAAAGAAGTATAGATGGATGTAGTAAGAAGATGTTGATTCAACAATTAGATTTATTGATAGAACATAAGCTTGTTATAAATGAGAAAAAATTAATAAACAATAACATAGAATCAACTTACTATTTAAGTAAATCAGGATTAATGTTATTAAATGTTATGACAAAAATGATAGATTGGAGTAAAGAAAATGCTATATACACTGAAGATTAAATGGAGTTACCAAAAAGTGACTAGTTGATATGCATATAATTGCTTGTTATATTATATAAACAAGCAAAGCCTTTAACTTTGCAAAAAGTATAAGGAGGAAGACATGAATTACACATTTTTTTCAGAATTTATTATGATAACAAACTGGTTGACAGTGTTATCAATAGGAATCTTAGTAGGACTATTCTTTATAGTCAACAAGCTAAGCAAAAAGTTAAACTTTACTAAATTGATGATTTTATCAATAGTAATGGGAATTGGATTAGGACTAATAATTCAATATATAGCAGGATTCCCAAGTGATCCTACAAAAATAACTTGGCTAACAGAAGTATCTAAGTGGTATGGACTATTTGGATATGGATTTATGGATCTTTTAAAAATGCTAGTAGTACCACTAGTATTTGTATCAATTGTAAGAGTAATAATGAATTTAAAAGATGGTGAGAACTTAGGAAAGTTAACCGTTAGAACCGTAATAATGTTACTTGGTACTACAGCTATAGCTGCAACAGTAGCTATAATAGTTGGTAACTTGTTTAAATTAGGTGTAGGACAAGAAGTTTTAAACCATACTGACAAGATGAGAGAGGTAACTCCTATAGTTGATACTCTAAGAGGATTACTACCATCAAATCCAGTAGATGCTATGGCTAAAGCTAATGTGGTTGCTATAGTTATATTTGCTACATTTATAGGAATAGCAATAAAAAGACTTAGTAAAAAACATGCTGATACAATTAAGCCATTTGTGGATTTAATTGAAGCATTTTATAAAATAATAATAAGTGTATCTATAACAGTTATAAAATTAATGCCTTATGCAGTAGTTGCGTTGATGGCGACATCTATAGTAGATAGAGGTATATCTTCAATATTAGGTGTTTTAGATTTCATATTGGCATTATATATAAGTGTAGCTATAATGTTTGTTATACACTTAATAATAATATCAATAAATGGTATAAATCCAATAAAATATTTAAAGAATGTATCTAAGCCTCTTATATTAGCATTTACATCAAGATCAAGCTTAGGTACTTTACCAGTTACTATAGAAACACTGACAGATAATTTAAAAGTAGATCAAGGAATATCAAGTTTTGTTGGTAGTTTAGGAGCTAACATGGGAATGAATGGGTGTGCAGGTATATATCCAGCATTAATGGCAGTAACTGTAGCCAATATGTCAGGAACTACAATGAATTTTAGCTTTTATGTAATGTTATTAATAGTAATAACTATAAGTTCTTTAGGTATAGCTGGTATACCTGGGACAGCTACAATGTCAGTTTCAGTAGTTATATCAGGTATGGGAATGGGAGCATACTTTCCTTTATTGGGAGGTATACTTGCAATAGATCCTATATTAGATATGGGGCGTACTATGCTTAATGTAAATGGAAGTATGGCTTCAACTATAGCAGTTGCAAATTCTTTTAATGAGATAGATAAAGATGCTATAGAGTAATTTATAAAAATAGACTAGAATAATTATTCTAGTCTATTTTCATGTAAATATGTAAATTTAAAAATGGTATTTAAATAAATTTAAATATCATTTTTTAAACACTTGTTAGAAAAATACAATATAGCGAGACCTGCTATTGCTGTAACAGATGATATTACTATATCCATATCAACTGAATATTTAAATACATAAGAACATGCATTATCTAGAGCATGAAATAATATGCATAACCAAATGCTGTTAGTTTGAGTATATATAAAGGTCAAAACAAATGATGATGCTAAACAACTTAAAGCAAATGGTATGAAGTTCAAATGTTGTTGTGGTGAACCAACTATAAACCATAAAGGCAAATGCCAAACTGACCAAATTATACTTATGATTAATGAACTTTTTATAGGAGAATATTTAAGCAGCAGTTTTGGAAGTAAAAATCCTCTCCATCCTATCTCCTCTAGTCCACCACCTAAAATCATAATAGGAGTTAGCCAACTTAAAAATATTAATGAATAGTTTAAAAGTATATATTTATCACGAAAAAAATTTACGACAATATATGGTATAGTCCAAAGGATTAAAGCTGTGAATATAACATATAAATATTCTCTAAAACTCTTTTTGATATTTATACAGCTTAAAATGAATTTTTTAAAATCTGATTTTGAACAAAACTTCTTTTTAACCAAAAAACCAGCAATAGCAGGAGAATATCCAGACAAGCCATAAAATATCATAAATATAGGAGATCCATACTTTAGTAAGTGTAATTGAGTACACGGTATAGTGACACTAAAAGATATAGTACAAATGATTATTATAATTGAAAAAAAGTATTTAGTTTCTTTGGATATAATCATTTTAGTAACCTCCAAATTTATATAAATGTATAAATTATATTGTAATAATACCAATATATAAAGTACAATACAATGTCAAATGAATTTGTTTAAATTTAAAAAACATTAAAAATATATTTACATATATATTAAAAATATATCCTTCATATTATTAACAAATAGTTTAATGGATATTACAGTGTTTATATATGAAAAGCATATAAATAGCCTTAAAAATATATATTAAATTTTTAATTATATATTTTTAATAGAAAAGATATGATAAGAATTGATAGTGAAGATATAAAAATGCCTAGAATATATTCTAGGCATTTTTATTAAAAACTATTAAGTAAGAAAAATATGGTTTAGTACAGCTAGTATAAATGAACAAGACAGTATTATAGATACAACAATAATATGACGTTTTTTGTTCATTACTACTATAGCTATATATTCTCTTATTAACGCATTAGGAATGAAATATAACGCAGTTTTGCAAGCTAAGCCCTGACTTTTTAAACCTGCCATTTTAGCATAAAGACCAGCCCTAAATAAATGATAATTATTAGTGACAAAAATGCTATTGTATCCATTAGGCATTAAGTTATCCATTATATTCTTAGAAAATTTCATGTTTTGCAAAGTATTAGTTGAATTATCTTCAGCAATGGTATCTTCAGCAGGTATTCCTTTTTTTATTGCATAATTTTGCATAGCTATAGATTCGGCAATTTCTTCATCTGGACCTTTACCCCCAGAAAATATAATTTTTGGAGGGTTACTAACTTTAGACTGTTTGTTATAAAATTCAATTGCTTTATCTATTCTGTTAGCAAGTAGTGGAGGAACTCTATCGCCTATTACTCTGCTTCCAAGTACTATTATGAAATCTTGATTTGTTTTTGGTTTACTAAATGTATACAAGAAAGAAATCATTAAGAAATTAAAAATGCTAAATACATAATAAATTTCAATTAAAGCAAACCCTTGTAAGAATACATTTACATCACTTGAAAAGAATCTTGAAGGAGAAACTATAGTCCAAATTACATGTATGACAAGAGCTAAACCTAAAAACAAAGTTAATAAATTAGATAAACTTTTGCTTTCTCTTTTCATAACAATTCTTGCATTTATAAATAAAACAATAATAAGTACGTAGATTCCAAATACCAAAATTATCAAAAATAGTACAAAAGTCAATGATAAAAAGATTAGTAAAATTATATTTCCTGTAGATATAGCAATATAAGCTATATCTAAAATAGCTACGAATATAACTATATTAAATAATAAACCATTTATAAGTCTTCTTTTATCGCTTATATAAGAAATTATAAACACAGAAAAACTAAGTATGGTTAAAATTAAAAAAAATAAATACATATTACACCTCTAAATATTTTATATTTATAAATAATGATTTTAAATTATCATTATAGCGTAGTATACCCCAAAATAAAAACATGGTATAAATTATTTAATAAATAATGTAGAGTCAATGTTAAAAAATAAGGTGTGTAATAGTAAGTTATTGATTAATGAAGCGAGAAGGAGATTTGATTAGGTTATAATATTTTATAAAAAGTAATTAATATATAAAAATTTTAAAGATTGAGAAAATTATAAAAATAATAGGCGTTATGATATAATATAATTGAAATATAAATTTATATTTAGGAGGATTAGGTATATTGTTTAAAAGTATTGCTAAGATTTCTTTAAATGTAGTTATTGTATTTATTATAGCTTATGTATATATGTATTTTAGTGATAATTTACATATATCTGAAGAACCATTTTTTAAATTAGTTGCTATAACTTTTACATTTTCAAATATTATAATAATAGCTCTTAAAGTTTTCTTTGAAAAGAATAATCATATAGATATAGATTTAGATTAAATAATAAAGGTCATTTCAAAATGGAAATGACCTTTATTATTTAATCTAAACTTATTTAAAAATTATAATGTTTATGATATAAAATAGAATAAGTGAAAATAGATATAATATTTGAAATGAGGTAGAATCTATGAATAATATAGTAGTTATATGTGAAAATACAGAATGTGCAAATAAGTTAGGAGAAGAAGCTAATAAATTAGGATATAATGTTAAATTTGAAATCCAAAAAGGAAATGATATAATAGATAAAATATCAATAGAAGATATAAAGTCAGCTAAGGCAGTTTTATTTACTTTAAACCGTAGTATAGAAGATATACAAGAGATAGAGAGATTTATAGATGTTGAATATTATGAGGTAGAGCCTAGCATATCTATAAATAATCCTGATCAAGTCATAAAAGATATAATAGCAGATTTAAACAATTAGTATATTTAAAATAGAGTGAGTATTGCTATTATATACTCACCCTATTTTGAATTTAAGAGATAAAAGTAAGAGGCATAAAAAATAAAAAATAAAAAAGTTTAAAAAAAGTGTTGACGACATTAAAATGAGATGGTATAGTATTACTTGTCCTTAAGAAAAGGGCAAAACAAAATGAACTTTGAAAATTAAACAGTAGGTTAATTATAAAAATTCTTTTTAAAGAATTAAACAACAAACAACCAAGCCAGATATTCAGATAATGATAGCTGAGCGATGGACAACTTT
>NZ_JACRWD010000012.1:0-25612 GCF_014306135.1 Paeniclostridium hominis | reverse complement strand
TTCATCGCTCACGCGGCGTTGCTGCATCAGGCTTTCGCCCATTGTGCAATATTCCCCACTGCTGCCTCCCGTAGGAGTCTGGACCGTGTCTCAGTTCCAGTGTGGCCGATCACCCTCTCAGGTCGGCTACTGATCGTCGCCTTGGTAAGCCGTTACCTTACCAACTAGCTAATCAGACGCGGGTCCATCCTGTACCGCAAAAGCTTTGATATTTTTATCATGCAATAAAAATATATCATCTCGTATTAGCATACCTTTCGGTATGTTATCCGTGTGTACAGGGCAGGTTACCCACGCGTTACTCACCCGTCCGCCGCTCTTCTCCAAAGAGAATCGCTCGACTTGCATGTGTTAGGCACGCCGCCAGCGTTCATCCTGAGCCAGGATCAAACTCTCAAATAAAAGTTATCCATCGCTCAGCTATCATTATCTGAATATCTGGCTTGGTTGTTTGTTGTTTAATTCTTTAAAAAGAATTTTTATAATTAACCTACTGTTTAATTTTCAAAGTTCATTTATTTATTTGCCCTTTTCTTAAGGACAAGTAATACTTTACCACCTTCATATCATATCGTCAATACTTTTTTAAAAACTTTTTTTATTTTTCATTTTAAACTTTAAAGGCACATCTTAAAAAAACCTAAATTTCAACAATTATCAGATTTCATATTTTTTAAGTTCTTCAAGACTTGAATTTATTATTTCATTTAATAATTTCTTTTTTTCTCTTGAATCATTATATTTTTCGAGAATTTTAATTCTTATTTCTCCTAATAAATTAACATATTCTTCATAACTATCATCATAAGTTACTTCTAAATCTTTTTTTATCTTAGATGCTAAAGAAGGACTTTTTCCACAAGTAGATACACTTATAATTAAATCTCCTCTTTTAAGACAAGAAGGAACTATAAAATTAGATAAGTCAGGATTATCAACCACATTAACTAGTTTATCTTTTTCTCTACAAAATATACCTATTTTTTTATTAATTTCTGTATTATTAGTTGCGGCTACAACTATAAAGCTATCTTCTATATATTTTTCATTATATTCATCAATTATAAAATTAACTTTATCTCTTATATTTTTAAATTCTTCTATAAATCCTATAGAAACAACATTAACATCATACCCAAAATTAATAAAGTTGCTAGCTTTTCTGTATGCTATTTTTCCTCCTCCAATTATAGTTATCTTTTTACCTTTTAAATCTATCATTATTGGATAATTCATATTTTAAATCCCTTCAAATTATATTCATATATATAATTATATTACAACTAAAAACTATTTAACATCAATATTTAATCCTAACTCTTCATCCACTTGCTTTTGAATTCTGCCAAATGAAATATCTTTATTTTCCGCTCCTGTAACTACATATGCCTTTGCCAAATCTTCTACAGTACTTTCCAATTCATGCATAAATTGATTATAAGCAAATTCAAACTTAGGATTCTTTTCATCATTTCCAAAAACACTATAAATAAGAGACTCTGTCATTTGATCCATACCCCATAATTTAAGATGTAACAGTTCATGAATTACTAAAGCTTCTAAATTGGTATGTTTTCTATTATAGTTATTTATCATTAAAACAGCTTGTTTGACATCTCTATCAATTTTTATATCTCCACTCTTTCTCCATTCAGCTTCAACCAATTCACACTTAATATCCCAATCTCTAAGTCTAAGAATATCTTGCCATTTATTTAAATATACTTCCAATAAATCTCTATCAATTTTCATAAAAAGTTCCTCCTCTAAAAATTTATTTGCAATTTATCTATTTCTATAAATAAATATGAGTTACCTTTTTATTTTATATAAAAAAGACATTGGATTATAAATCATCCAATGTCTTGCTAATCTAATTTTATTTATAAATTATGAGCAGCTTTTAAAGCTTCATAGCTAGCCTTAATAGTTTCATCTATTATCTCGTCAGTATGAGCATTAGATAAGAACATAGCCTCAAATTGAGTTGGTGCAAGTAAGATACCTCTGTTTAACAATTCTTCGAAGTACTTATTAAACATTTCAACATTACACTTAGTAACATCATCATAGTTATTTATAGGTCCTTCAGCGAAGAATAAACAAACTAAAGATCCAGCTCTATTAACAGTATAGTTTAATCCTAATTTTTCAACATTAGCTCTTAATCCTTCTTCAAGTCTCTTAGCTTTTCTTTCTAACTCACTATAAATTTCAGGTCTATCTCTTAATATTTCTAAGTTCTTTTTACCCATATACATAGCTAGTGGGTTACCTGATAAAGTACCAGCTTGATAAACAGGCCCTACAGGAGATACCATATCCATTATTTCCTTCTTACCGCCATAAGCTCCTACTGGAAGTCCAGCACCTATTATTTTACCAAAGCAAGCCATATCAGGCTCTATTCCATAGTAACCTACAGAACTGTTATAAGCTAATCTGAATCCAGTTATAACTTCATCAAATATTAAAACTGTTTTATATTCTTTAGTTATATCTCTTAAGAATTGTATAAATTCTTTTTTGCCTGGAACAACTCCCATATTACCTGCTACTGTTTCTAATATAACAGCCGCAATCTCATTTCCATGTTCTTCAAATATAGCTTTTGTAGCTTCTATATCATTGTATCTAGTTACTAAAGTATCTTTAACAACATCTTCAGGAACCCCTGGGCTTGTTGGAACTCCATAAGTTATAGTTCCTGATCCAGATTTAACTAAAAGTGCATCTGAGTGTCCATGGTAACATCCTTCAAACTTTAGTATTTTATTTCTACCAGTGTAAGCTCTAGCAACTCTTAAAGCACTCATAGTAGCCTCTGTTCCAGAATTAACCATACGAACTTGATCTATAGCAGGATAAGCTTCTACTATAAGTTTAGCCATATCAACTTCTATAGCAGTTGGAACTCCATAGCTTGTACCTTTTTTAACTACTTCCTCTATTCCATCAACTATTTCCTTAGGGCTATGTCCTAACATAAGAGGACCCCAAGAACAGATATAATCTATGTACTCATTTCCATCTACATCATATATTTTGCAACCTTCTGCTCTATCTATAAAAACAGGGTCTAATCCTACTGATTTAAATGCTCTAACCGGACTGTTTACACCACCTGGTATGTACTTAGTTGCTTCTTCATATATTTTAAGTGATTTTTCATTTTTTCTCATTGGTCATTACCCCCTAATTTTCTTTGCTATATCTTTTGCAAAGTAAGTTATTATTATATCTGCTCCAGCTCTTTTTATTGACATAACAGCTTCATATATAGCATCTTCACTTAATAATCCTTCTTTAACAGCAAGTTTTAACATTGAATACTCTCCACTTACATTGTAAGCTACTAGCGGTAAATCAAAGTTATCTTTAACTCTTCTTATTACATCAAGATATGATAATGCAGGTTTAACCATTAACATATCTGCTCCTTCTAAAACATCAAGTTCAGCTTCTATTAAAGCTTCATTTGAATTAGCTGGGTCCATTTGATATGTTTTTCTATCTCCAAATGATGGTGCAGAACCAGCTGCATCTCTAAATGGTCCATAAAAACTTGATGCATATTTAACACTGTATGACATTATAGCCACATTTTCAAAACCTGCTGCATCTAATCCCTCTCTCATAGCTTGTATTCTTCCATCCATCATATCAGATGGTGCTACCATATCAGCTCCAGCTTTAGCATGGCTTACTGCTATTTTAGTTAGATACTCTAGTGTTTTATCATTATCTACATAACCTTTTTCTGTTAATATTCCACAGTGTCCATGACTAGTGTATTGACACATACATACATCAGTTGTTACACACATACTTGGATCTATTTCTTTTATCTTTCTTATACCTTTTTGAACTATACCATTATCATTATATGCTTCTTTCCCGTATGGATCTTTTTCATCTGGTATCCCAAATAATATGACATGTTGTATTCCTAATTCTTTTAACTCTTTTATTTCATCTTCTAATTTATCTAAAGAAAAATGATATACATCCGGTAATGATGGTATTTCTTCTTTTATATTTTCTCCTTCCACTACAAACAGTGGATATATTAAATCATTTATATTTAGTACTGTTTCTCTCACTAAATCTCTTATTGCAGAACTTGCTCTTAATCTTCTTGGTCTTCTTAACATCTTAAATTCCCCCTAGATTTTTAGTCTTGTATAATACAGTTAATTAAATCATTTATTGTGTAATTACTTGGTTCTTTATAAACCTCAAGTCCTAAATTTTTAGCTGTATTACTAGTTATAGGACCTATAGATATAACTTTTGTACTTTTAAGTTTATCTATATTTTCTCTTCCTATTATATCAATAAAATTAGAAACTGTAGATGAACTTGTAAATGTTATGTAATCTATAGTTTCATCATTTAATAAGCCTATTATTTCATCTTTATACTTATCTTCTATAACTGTGTTGTATGTATGTACCTCTTTTATATTGCAAATTTCACTTAATTTATCAACTAAGAAGTCTCTTGCACTTGAACCTCTTGGAATAAGTATATTATCATTGCTATTTAATATATCTTTTAAAGTATCATACATTGCTTCTCCTACAAACTTTTCAGGAACTATATCAGCAATTATTCCTCTCTTTTTAAGCTCCTTCGCTGTAGCAGGCCCAATAGCACATATTTTTAAATGTGCTAATATTCTTAAATCTAATTTCATTTCACTTAACTTATCAAAAAATATATTTACTCCATTTTGACTAGTAAGTATTAAATAATTATATTTTTTGATGTTATTAATTTCGTATTCTAATTCTTTATTGTTTTCTACTTTTTCAATTCTTATGGTAGGTATTTCTATTGGATTCCCACCTAAATCCATTATTTTTTCTACCAAAGTACTACTTTGAGTTCTAGCTCTAGTAACCAATATATTCTTTCCAAATAAAGGCTTGTTTTCAAAGAAGTTCAATTTATCTCTAAGTTTAACTACATCACCTACTGCTATAAGTGTTGGTGGTTTTACTTCTTCTTTTATTGCAGTCTCATATACATTTTCTAAAGTTGATGTAACTACTCTTTGGTTATATCTAGTAGCCCAACTTATTAATGCTACTGGTGTATCTTTAGATTTACCTTCTTTTATTAAATTACTGCTTATTTTTTTTAGATTTGCAACTCCCATTAAGAAAACTAAAGTTCCTTCATTGTTAGCTAAAGCATTCCAGTTTAATTCATCATTTTCATCATCTTTTAAATGACCTGTTATAACATGAAAAGAAGATGCATAATCTCTATGAGTTATAGGTATTCCAGCATAACAAAGTCCGCCTATAGCTGATGTTATCCCAGGAACTATTTCAAATTCCACATCATTTTCTAAAAGAAATTCAGCTTCTTCTCCACCTCTACCAAATACGTATGGATCTCCACCTTTTAGCCTTGTTACTATTTTCCCTTCTTTAGCCTTTTGAGTTATAACTTCATTTATCTGATCTTGTGGTAAAGCATGATTTTTAGATGCTTTTCCAACATATATAAACTCACAATTTTCTTTTGCTTCTTTTAAATATTTATCATTAGCCAGTCTATCATAAACTATTACATCAGCTTTTTTTATACATTCCATTCCTTTTAAAGTCATAAGCTTATAATCTCCAGGCCCGGCTCCAACTAAGTAAACTTTACCCTTCATAAAACTCAAACTCCTTTGAAATTAATTTAGCTAACTCAATTCCTAGCTCTCTAGCTTCTGATTTTTTACCTTCTATAGTTTTAGTTATAAGTTTTTTACCTTCTTCATCTCCATATAATCCAGTTAAACTTATATTTTCACCATTAACCATACAATATGCACCTATAGGAATATGACAACTTCCATTGATTCCATCTAAAAATCCTCTTTCTGCACTTACTTGTATTTGTGAGGCTTCATCTTTTATACAGTCTAATACCTCTTCTACTTTAGGGTCTCCTTTTCTTATTTCGATGCCTAAAGCTCCTTGTGCTGGTGCTGGTATAACTGTATCTATATCTAAATAACAACTTATTTTTTCTTCTAATCCTGCTCTTTTTAAACCTGCTGCTGCAAGTATTACTCCATATAAGTTTTCATCTTCTATCTTTTTCATTCTAGTTTCTATATTACCTCTTATAGGAACTATATTTAAATCAGGTCTATGCTTTAAAAGTTGATACTTTCTTCTTTTACTTCCACTACCTATCTTAGCACCTTCAGGTAAATCATCTAAAGAATTATACCCTTCTTTAAGTATAAGTACATCTCTTATATCTTCTCTTTTAGGTACACCTGCAAATTTTAAACCTTCAGGTAAACTTGATGGCATATCCTTCATACTGTGAACAGCTATATCAATTTTTTTATCTAATAATTGTTGTTCTATTTCTTTAACAAATAAACCCTTATCCCCTATTTTATCCAAAGAAACGTTTTGGATTAAATCCCCTTTAGTTTTTATTATCTTAACTTCAAATTCTATATTTGGATGATGTTTCTTCAATTCACTTATAACCCAGTTTGTTTGAGTAAGAGCTAAATTACTTCCTCTGCTTCCTACTATGATTTTCATACTTAATCTCCTTTTGTCCCACATATTACAAGTCGAATAATTCCTCAACTACTTTTATATACTCTTCTTGCTTACCACTATCTTTAATTTGTTTTAAATTCAATATAGGCTCTCTAATTAGTCTTTTTAATGCAGAAGTAAGCATCTTGTCTATTATTTTTTTCTCTTTACAATCTAAATCTAGTTTTCTATAAATATAATCTAGGGTATCTTCTCTAATGTCTAAACATTTATCATTTAAAGATTGGATAGTAGGGTCTATTTTTATTGCTTTTAACCAACTATTAAACTCTTCTACCTTATCTTGTATTATTAATTGTGCACAGGATGCTAACTCTTTTCTTTTTTTATCATTTTCATCACTTATTTTCTTTAAATCATCAATATCATAAACTTCTATATTTTCCATATGATTTAAATTTTTATCTATATCTCTTGGCAAAGCTATATCCATCATAAATAATTTATTTGATAATAGTGGCATATTTTCTTTCTTTATAACAGTGTGAGGAGATGCAGTTGCACTTATAACCACATCTACATCACCCATAACTTTATACCTATCTTCAAATTTTATAGGTATTAAATTTTCACACTCATTTTGTAAACCTTGTAATTTTCCATAACTTCTATTTGTAATATATATTTTGTTTAGATTTTCTTCTTGTAAATGTGTCATTGCTAATCTACTCATTTTACCAAGACCAATTATTAAAGCATTTTTTCCTTCTAAAGTACCTATTTTATCCTTTAAGCATTTAATACCTATATAACTTATAGATAATGGCTGCTGTGATATTTTAGTAGTAGTTTTTATATCTTTAGAAACAGTTATAGCTTCTCTAAAAAGTTTATTAAATACCTTTTTACTTGCTCCTAATTGTCTTGAAAAATCATAAGCATCTTTTACTTGTCCAAGAATTTGGTCTTCACCTATAACTATGGAATCAAGTCCTGATGCAACATTAAATACATGTCTTATAGAGTCTTGACCTACTTTGCAAAATAAATATTTTTTTATATTACTTACATTAAAAAAGTCTTCATAAAAATTTTTTACAATTTCAACTTTATCCAATATATTTTTCGAATATATATATATTTCACTTCTATTACAAGTAGAAAGTATAACAACCTCTTGAATTCCATTGTCTAATAAGAAGTTAATACTCTCTATTTTTTGCGTATCTGTAAAAGATACGCATTCTCTTATATGTATAGGTGTATCATTATGATTAACTCCCACTACTGCAAAATTCATATAATCCTCCAGATTATCCTACCTTAGTATTTTCTTTGTTTACTAATATAGTAGAAAAATAAGATATTTTATTTTCTAAATCAATCTCTTTTAGATTATTATACACCACTTCGTTGTCTAAAGATGAATTACTAACTAATATAGAATATTCTAATAAGTTATTCTTTTCTAACTTATTAACTATTTCTTTAAAGTTTTTATAAACTTTCATTAATACTATAGAACTATAATTTTCTAAAGCATAGTCTATTTTTTCTTCATCTATAGTACACGGAACAATTATAAGAGGTTCTTTATCCATAACTAATGGGAAGTTTTGGTTAGATGCTATATTAGAAAATGATGATATACCAGGTATAGTTTCAACATCTATTTTATCTATAAGCCTTTCCATTATATATACATATGTACTGTAAATCATAGGATCTCCTAAAGTTACAAATCCAACATTTTTACCTTCTCTAACATCTTCTACGATTTCATCCGCCACTCTATTCCAAGCAATTATTTTTTCACCATCATTAAAATTCATTGGAAAATGTCTTTGTTTTATTTTTAAATTTTCTGGTAGATACGGCTCTACTATCCTTAATGCTAAGCTATTTCCTTCTCTTTTAGCTTCTGGTGTATATAATATATCTAAATTTTTTATTGTGTTTACTGCCTTTACTGTCACTAATTCACTATCTCCAGGTCCTGTACCTATCCCATAAAACTTGGCCATATTAATTTCCTCCTACATTTACTAATTCAACACAATTAAGTGCGTGTCTCACAAATTTATCTTGAATACATTCATTTTCTCCTAAACCTTTTAAATGTACTTTAGTTTTGAATCCTTCTTTATTTAATATTGATTTCCATGAATCTTCTTCATCACTAGCCATATCATTTATAGCATGGTCTCCTGCAACTAACATAAATGGCATTAATCTAACCTTTGATATTTTATCTTTTTTAAGATTTACTATTACTTCTTCTATCTCAGGGTATCCTTCTACTGTTCCAACATAGGCTTTAACATTTTCTTGCTTTAACATATAATCTAATGCTGGGTAAGCACTATGAGCCTCATGCTCAGTTCCATGTCCCATAAATACTACTGCTTCATCTTCTTCTAGCTCTGGTATTTGTGGTTTTAAAGCTTCTATAGTTTCCTTATAATCTTCTATCTGAGTAAGAAGGGGTCTTCCAAGTACTATCTTGTTAAACTTACCTTCATACTGACTTATTTGTTCTTTTAATTTTGTATATTCTTCCCCACAAATTATATGTAATGTTTGAACTATAACTTCATCATATCCTTCTTTATGTAATCTATCTAAAGCTTCTATAGGATTTTCAATATATATGTTATCTCTATTTTTTAATTTTCTTATTATCATATTAGATGTGAAAGCTCTAAAAAAATCATATCCTTCAAAAGCTTTCTTTATCTTCTTTTCACATGCTTCTATAGTCTTTTCTCTTGTTTCTTTGTAGCTTGTTCCAAAGCTGACAACTAAAATAGCTTTTTTCATACTTAATCCTCCACCACTAACTCTTTTATATTATCTATATAATTAACTACATTAGGATAATTTAATTTTTCTCGTGTTATTACAATTACTGGTATACCTAAATTTTTGGCAGCATTTACTTTTTCTAAGAAACCACCTTCTATACCACTTTCTTTTGTTATAACTAAATCTATATTATAATGCTTATATGTTTCTTCATTTATAGCTTCACTAAAGGGTCCCTTCATAGCTATAATATTATCTGCATTTAATCCAGCATCTTCACACATTTTAATAACTTCACTTGTTGGTAATACCCTTGCTACTATCCTTTTATTTTTAAGGTTGTCTGCATATTCTTTTATAGTTTTGCTTCCAGTTCCTAAAAATATATTTTGACCTATTTCATTAGCCTTTTTATAAGCTTCTTCTGTATTTTTGACTTTTATCACCTTATCATATTCTAATTCTTCTAAAAGTGATTTTCTTTCGTATCTTATATAATTAATATCTAATATATCTGTAACTTCGATAGCATTTTTTGACACTTCTACCGCATATGGATGAGTCGAATCTATAACTAAATCAATTTTATTTTCTTTCATAAAGTTAGTCATATATTCGATATCCATTCTTTTAATTACCACATTTTTAGCTACTTTATTAGCTAAGTCAGCTCCATATTGTGTCGTTACAGAAACTATATATTCTTTATTCATTTCATTTAACAAGCTGCATATACGAGTGCTGTCTGATGTTCCGCCTAAAACTAAAATCATATATTGTAACCTCTTGGAGTTATCATTAAATCATCATGTATGAAAGTAGATTTATTTCCTATCACTACCATTGTAGTCATATCTACTCTTTCAAAATCCATAGTCTCAAATGTACATATAAACTTTTCTTCTTTTTCTCTACCTACATCTTTTACTATTCCAACTGGAGTTTTACCATCTTTAAACTCACTCATTATTTTAAATGCTTTGCTTAAATGCTCGCTTCTACCTTTACTTCTTGGATTATATAAACAAATTACAAAATCAGCTTCTGCTGCTAATTTTAATCTTTTTTCTATTACTTCCCAAGGAGTTAATAAATCACTTAAGCTTATATGGCAAAAATCATGCATTATAGGTGCTCCAAGTATTGCAGCTGCTCCTATACTTGCAGTAACTCCAGGAATAACTTTTACTTTTATATCTTGTTTTTCTTTTGATACTAGCTCTAATATAAGTCCTGCCATACCATAAATTCCAGCATCTCCACTGCTTATAACTGCAACCTTTTTACCTTGTTTAGCAATTTCTACTGCTTGTTTACATCTATCTATTTCTTGTCTCATTCCATTTTGTAATACTTCTTTATCTTTAATAAATTCAGTTATTAAATTTATATAAGTTTTATATCCTACTATTACTTCACTGTCTTTCATTGCTTCTATAGCTTCTATAGTCATCATTTCTTTACTTCCAGGTCCTATGCCTATTACATAAATCATATATCTATTCTCCCTATCGAAAAAGTTATTCCCTTATACTTATGCTTTGTTACTATAAGGTTTTTATCACTGAGTATATAAGCTACCGGCTCTGCTACACAATAAACCCCTATACTCTTTTTTACAAATTCAGATTTTTCAAATTTATCTTCTATTTTTTTTATTTCTTCTATACTAATAGTTTCAAATGGAACTTTTAAAATTTCTGATAATTTTATAATTCCTTGTTCATCCTTTTTTACTTCAACACTTCCTATTTTACGTATAGCTTTTTTATCTATATTGTATTTTTTCAAGATATCTTCTAATGCATTATTAATATTCTCGTAAGGTGTATTTCTTCTACATCCCATCCCTATTACAATATCCTTTGGAACTACTTTTATTAATCTTGAATCTTCTACATTTATATTATCTTTATTAGTTATATAAACAATTTTATCTAAATCATTTAGACTATGGAATTCATCAATATTTTTAATGGTTATAAAACCTCTAGTATCAACTTTATAATTGCCATCTATATATAATCCTACTTTTCCTTTATTAACTAATAAATAGTTAACATCTTTTACATTTTCTCTAAAATTATCTATATGTGCATTTAAATTTTTAGCTATTATATCTAGTGAACTTTTGCTATTAACATCTGTTGCTGTAGTTATTACAGGATTAGCATCTATAAGATTACTTATATGTGTTGTCATTTCATTCGCTCCACCCATATGACCACTTAGTAAGCTTATTACATTTTTTCCTTTTTCATCTATTACTAAAATGGCTGGGTCTTCAAATTTACTTTTTATATGACTTGCTATAGATCTTACTACTATTCCAGTTGCCATTATGAATATTAAAATCTCATATTCTTTAAATAGTTTAGCTGTAAAATCTGATAACCTTCCTTCAATAATTTTATAGATTTCTTTATTGGTTTTATTAGATAATTTATCAGTAATATAAATATCACCTTCACCTAATATTTCTTTTATATTAACAGCTAAATCTTTACCATTTTGCGTTACTGCTATAAAAGCAATTTTATTTTCTGTACTCATGTTTGAAGTCCTTATCATATAGCTTTGAATTTTTATACTCTTCGCCTAAGAATCTTCCCACTAAAATTAAAGCAGTCTTATTTATTTTATTTTCTTTTACTTTTTCAGCTATATCTTCTAAAGTACCTTTTACTATTTTTTCCTCTGGCCAAGTAGCTTTATATACAATAGCTATAGGAGTATTCATTGGATAACCACCTTCGTGTAATCTTTTTACTACTTTCTCTATATCGTGAATCGACAAGAATATAGCCATAGATGTTTGGTGCTTAGCAAAAGATTCAATACTTTCTTTTTCAGGTACTGGAGTTCTTCCTTCCATTCTAGTTATCACAACACTTTGAGATATTTCAGGAACAGTATATTCAACTCCTAACGCCGATGCTGCTCCTAAGAATGAACTTACTCCAGGAGTACAATCATAATCTATACCTAATTTCACTAGTTCTTCTACTTGTTCTCTTATAGACCCATATATAGAGAAATCTCCAGTTTGAAGCCTTACTACTTGCTTATTACTTTTTATTCCTTTTTCCATAACATCTATTATCTGGTTAAGGTCCATAGATGCACTATTATGTATTTCACAACCATCTTTACAATAATCTAGTAAAGCTGGATTTACTAATGAACCTGCATAGATAACTACATCAGCTTCACTTAATAATTTATATCCTTTTAATGTTATTAAATCTTTATCTCCTGGTCCTGCCCCTACAAAATGTACCTTATTCATAATCTTCATCTCCCTTTTTACAAGATATTATATATATTGGATTTAAAGGTTTGAAGTACTCACCTTTACCTAATTTCTCTAACTTAGCTACATTTAACATTGTAGCTTCTATGTTTTTAAATCCTAATTCTTTTAATAAGTTCAAAGTTTTATAAAAAGTATCTATTATTATAAAATTTGCAACTAAAGTTCCATTTTCATTTAAATTCATTTTAGACCATTCTAATATTTCCTTTAGATTTGGACCACTTCCTCCAATAAATATAGAATCTACTTTTTTACCTATATCTAATGGTGCATATCCTTTAAGTACTTTAACATTATCTAAATTAAACTTTTCTATATTTTGATTTATTAAATCAATCGCTTTATCCTTGCATTCTATAGATATTACTTCAATATTAGGGTAATTATATGCTACTTCGATACTGACACTTCCTGTCCCCGCCCCAATATCTAAGAATGTTTTTTTATCCTTTAGATTAAGTTTATTTATAGATATAGCCCTAACTTCTTCTTTAGTTATAGGCACATCGCCTGTTATAAACTCACTATTTTTCATCTAATATCACCACAACATTCATATCAAATTTTTCTATTTCTATAATCTCACTTGGCTTTGCTATAGTAATTTTTTCATTATCATAAGATAAATTTTCTCCAACTATCATAACTCTATCTAAGTTCCTTTTTAGTATTTCTTTTGCAATCTCTTTTGGTCCAATTTTGCTATCTGTTACCATACAAACTTTTTTATGGTTAAGTATATAGTCAAAATCTGGAGATTTTCCATGACTACTTGTGATATACAAATCATTCATATCAACACATATCTTGGAGAATATGTACTGCATTGAACTTATTCCTGAAACTATGTTTAAGTCACTCTTATCAAAATTATTTGATAAATACTTACCTATTCCATATATAGATGGATCTCCTGAAGCTATAACTGAGATATTTTGTTCTTTATTGTTTTTTATATATTCTACTATTTCTTTTAAATTAGTATTTAGTTCAATTTTTTTTCCTTTAAAATTAGTTATGGTCTCTAAATTTCTTCTTCCACCAATAATTATGTCAGAGTTATATATTAACTTTTCACCTAATTTCGTGCAGTATCCTATGTTACCTGGCCCCAGTCCTATAATGTTAATCATAAAATATCTCCTTTAAATCACTAGCTTTTTCTGATTGCCCAAGTAATTCTTTTTCCATTGAAAATATCATTACTTCAACATCTATTTCTTCATCATTAAGGTATATATCTATTCTTTCTCTACATTTATTTGAAAGTATATTATATATTTCTTTGTATCCTTCATATTCTTTAGAATTAATAATTTCAATAAATTCTTCAGTCGTTAAACATTCATTTACTTTCTTAATAAGTTCGAAAGGTGCATTCATAAGAGCTAAATTTGCCAATAATATTTCATTTCTAGCATCTGCTACTTTACTATGAGTATTAAATATCCCACCTGCTACCTTTACATATTTTCCAAGATGTCCAGCCATAAGTATTTTTTTAAACCCAATTCTTTGAGCTTCTTTCAACATATAACCTATAAAATTACTAGTTCTAACTATATACTTTATATCAATTCCTAATGTTTCTTTTATAAACATTTCTCCATGATTTCCTGGAACTAAAATTATCTTGTCCATTCCTTGAGCCTTTTTCATTTCAAGTTCTATAGATAAAGATTTCTTCCACCCTTCATCACTCATTGGTTCTACTATTCCTGTAGTTCCAATTATAGATATCCCACCTACTATTCCAAGTCGTGGATTAAAAGTTTTCTTAGCTATAAGTTCTCCTTCAGGTGCGAATATAGTTATTTTCACTCCTTTATCTTCGCCTATAACTTTTCTAACTTCATTGTTTATCATATTTCTTGGAGTTTTATTTATTGCAGATTCTCCAATTTCTATACCTAAACCTTTCTTAGTAACTCTACCTACTCCATTACCTCCAGTTATTATAATTTCTTTTGAATCTATAAATTCAGCTCTTGCATATATATGCATATTATGAGTTGCATCTATATCATCTCCACCATCTTTTCGTATAGAACACTCTACATAATCATCTTGTATGTTTATGTTTTCTACTTTTAAATTAAGAGGTATTCCTTTAGGAGTATCTATATTTATGACTTCTATCGGAAGTTTCGTAAGTAGCATATAAGATGCTGCTTTAGCTGCTGCTGTAGCACAAGAACCTGTAGTATATCCTCTTTTATATTTCTTACCATCTATATAAACATATTCTTCCATGATATCACCTTACATCGCATATAATATCGCATTTATTATAGCTGCTGCTAAATTACTTCCACCTTTTCTACCTTTTGATATTATGAAAGGAATATCTGTTTTTTCTAACTCATCCTTTGATTCTTCTGCTCCTACAAATCCAACTGGCACACCAACTACTGCTTCTACTTCTAATTGTTTTGTATTATGCATCTCTATGACTTTATATAAAGCTGTTGGAGCATTTCCAAGTACAAAAACTTTTTTTCCTTCTTCTTTTGATGCAACTTCTACTGCTGCCATAGATCTAGTTATTCCTTTTTCTTTTGCTAGTTTAGCTACTTCTTCATCACTTACAAAACATTTATATTTGCATTCTAGAGCATCTAACTTTCTTTTGTTTATACCGCTTAATGCCATATTTGTATCTGTATAAATAGTAGCTTTGTTTTTTAATGCATTTGATATTTTTTCTACCGCTGTTTCAGATATTTTTAATATATCTAAATATTCAAAGTCTGCCGTTGTATGTATAGCTCTTTTTATAATTTTTTCTTCTAAATCATTTTTAAATTTATAATCTGGTCTTATTTCATCAATTATTCCTTGTATTATTTCAAAACTTTTATTTTCTATCATCATAGGGTTTTTAATGTATTCCATGTTTAATCACTCCTAAGTCCCCCAGCTATTATATTTGCTGTGTATATTTTTTTATATTTTTTATTTATCTTTCTATCTATAAGCTTAGTTTTAATTATTTCTTCATTCATATCAGATTCTAAAAGTATTCCTACCACAGTTCCACTATGCGCAATGTTGACTCCATAGGCTCCATACTCTTTCGATATATCCATTATTTCATTTAAATATTTCTTTTTATGTATGTTTTCATTTGCAATACTACTTATATTACAAGCTTGTCCTATTAAATTTAAATCTTTCTTTTTTATACCTTCTTCTAGAAGCTTAAAAGCATATTCTATTATGTATTTATTTTGCTTTTTTAACTTATTGTAATTTTCTTTTTTTCTTATGTATTTTGTACTTAGAGTTTCATTAGGTTCTAATATTAATACTTTTCCAGTATCTAAAACACCTAATTTTTTTATTACATTTGCATCTAAAGGATTAAAAATTGTATTTTCTTTAATATAAATAGAATCTGTGGGCTCTATCTTTGTTGCAAGCCTAGATATTTCATATTCATCTAAATTTTTTCCTATAAGATTTAAAGTTGCTTTTATAGTAGCTCCTATATCAGCAGTTGAGCTTGCCATGCCTTTACTTATAGGTATTTCACTATTTATATCTATAGATATATGTTTTAATTCTTTTTTAGGTAAATTAAAGTATTTAAAAACTTCTTCTATAGCCTTTCTAGCTTTTAAAGGACCTTTTTTTACATCCTCTATTCTTTCTTCTAAAGTAACTATTGAGTATCTATCTATAGCATAAGATGATAAATACTCTTTATCCTTTACAATACCTTGAACAAATTCCCCACAAGAAGCTGGACATATTCCACGTGATTTCATTCTATTCTCCTAGAATTTTAGTTAATTGATTTATTAACTCTAAATTTTCTTCATGGCTCTTTATAGCTACTCTTATATAATTTTCATCTAGATTTCTAAAGTTAGATGCATCTCTTATAAGAATATCGCCTTTTATGAACAATTCTTCTTTTAATTCTTTCGCCGTTTTATTTTTTAATTTAATTAATATAAAATTAGTATCTGTTTTATAGGCTTTAATTTCTTTAATTTCATTTAAATTTTTAAGCATAAAATTTCTTTCTTTTATAAAATACTTTTTACTTGCCTTTATATATCCCTCTTCTTTAAATAGGTAATTTGAAAGTACATCTGCAAAAGTGTTTATAGACCATGGCTCTTTTATTTTATACATATTTTCCAATAACTTTTCATCGCTACAAACACCATATCCTAATCTTAAACCTGGCAGGCCAAAAAATTTAGTTACTGCTTTGATTATAAATATATTCGGGTTATTTTCTATATATTTTACTAAACTATATTTTTCTTCTTTTTCTACAAATTCCATAAAAGTCTCATCAATTATAAGTAGCTTATTATGTTTAGTTAAAATTTCTAATAATTCACTCAAATCATATACTCTACCTATTGGATTGGATGGATTGCATATAAATAAACTATCGAATTTATCTATATTTTCTTTTATATTATTTATATCTATTTCAAAATCTTTATCCTTATCTAGATATAAGTTTATTACATCTACATTGTTTAGTAATGCGCCTCTTTCATATTCTGAAAATGTAGGATTTAATATAGCTAATCTTTTATTTATACTTTTCATTAAGAGATATATTATCTCTGTTGCACCGTTGCCTGGTATTATAAATGAACTTTTAACATTAAGATAATTAGCTATGTTTTTTCTTAAATTGGTATAATTTATATCTGGATATTTAACACATTCTCTTAATCCATCTAATATATAATTTTCTAAATTATTTATTAAATATGGGTTTATGTTAGAGCTAAAATCAATTATATTTTTTGAATCTTTATTGTAAGTTTTACACATAATCTCTACATTAGCTCCATGTCCAAGATCATTCATTTTTTCACCTTCTATCTAATTAAATAAATTATAATAGAAAATATCACTAATGCCACAAAAGATGTAACATACATTATTCTATTAGTTTTTAAAATATCTTCTATTTCTAATTCTCTGTGTTTATCACCTATAGTAGGTTTATAAACTTCTTTCCCAAAATATATATTAGTACCACCTAATTGAACTCCAAGTGCACCTGCTACTGAACCTTCTGGATACGCACAATTTGGACTTTTATGATTTTTTCTATCTCTTATGGCTATTCGTATACTTTCTTTAGCATTTAGTCGAAGCATTAAACTTGCTATAATCATAAAAAATGGAGTTATCCTTGCAGGTATAAAATTTGCAATATCATCAATTTTTGCAGATGCAAATCCTATATCTTTATACTTTTCATTTTTATATCCTACCATTGAATCTAAAGTATTTATGGCTTTATAGACCATCGCAAGTACAGGCCCACCTATAAATCCATACATCATAGGAGATATTATTCCATCTACAGTATTTTCTGCTACCGTTTCAACTGTAGCTCTTATTATCTCTTGTTCATTTAAATTAGTTGTATCTCTACCTACTATATAAGACAACTGTTTTCTTGATTTTTCTATATCTCCAGTTTTTAAAACCTTATATATCTTCTTAGCTTCATCTGCTAAGCATTTTGTAGATAAAGTTGTATATAGTATTATTGATGCTACTATAACATAAGATATTTTACTAAATGTAAATACACTAATTATTAAATTAGTTACTATAAATGTAGTTCCTACAGTTATAATCCACAATACAAATCCGCCCATTTTTAATTGTCCTGATGTCTTTGATATACTTCGTATTTTATTTTCTACAAATCTTATTAAATTTCCAATAAATCTAACTGGATGAGGAAAAGAATACGGATCCCCTATTATTAAATCCAGTATGTAGGCTAATGTCATTATAATTACAGTTAAACTATTCATCTCTACCACCTACAAATTTAATTATGGCATCTAAGTTATTATAAAAGTGGGTATGTAAATATGTAGCTAAAGTATTACCTTTTGAATATCCTCCATCCCATTCATCTAATACTTTATTTCCTCTTTTTTTAATCATTTTATATGCACATGGTTCTTCACTATTAAATACTGAATGATGAAACTCGTGACCTTTTATTACATCTCCTTTTTTAGAAAGTATTGTATCTATTTTAGCAATTCCATCGCAATACCCAAATCTTTTTAGAGACTTAGTCATTTCACTAGTTCCTTTAAAAATTCCAACCATGTTAAATTCATCATCATTTGAATCTTTAAGCTTTTCTCCTAAATACATTAACCCTCCACACTCAGCATATATAGGTATATTCTTTTCATGAGCTTCTTTTATAGACTTTCTCATACTTTGATTTGCATCTAGTTCTTTTGCAAACAATTCTGGAAAGCCTCCTCCTATATATATACAATCCGCTTTAGGCAAATGCTTATCATTAAGGGGACTAAATTTTAATATTTGTACACCCATCTGTTTTAATAGTTCTAAATTTTCTTTGTAATAGAAATTAAAAGCCTTATCATAAGCTATAGCTATTTTTTTATTTTTAAACTTTGGTAGATCACTTATATCAAAGTTACTTTCAATTTCTTCACCTTCTGATATCTCAATTAATCTGTCTATATTTATGTATTTTTCAATCTCATTTCCTAAATTATTAAACTTCTCTGTTAAAGAATCTATTTCTACACTTGGAACTAATCCTAAATGCCTTGATTCTAATGAAAATTTTTCATTAGGTGGAAAATATCCTAAGACTTCAATTTTACAATATATTTCTATAGCTTCTTTTATAAGTTCATAGTGTCTTTGAGTTTTTACGTTATTCACTATTACACCTTTTATATTTACATTTTTATCAAGTTCTTTATATCCTAATACCATAGCAGCTGCTGATGATGACATAGCCTTTCCATTTATAACTAATATAACTGGAGCTTTTAGTAATTTTGAAGTGTATGAACTTGTACAAGCATTTAAGTCAATTCCAAATCCATCATAAAGACCCATTACACCTTCAATTACTGATATATCTGCATCTTTAGAAGCATTATTTACTATATATTTAATTTTTTCATCATCTAACATATAAGAATCTAAGTTTCTTGAATCTCTTTTAGTTATAAAAGTATGGTAAGATGGATCTATATAATCTGGTCCAACTTTATAAGGTTGTACTTTTAACTTTCTATTAGTTAGTGCTTGCATTATTCCTAGTGATATAGTAGTTTTACCTACTCCACTACTCGTTCCTGCTATTAATATTTTTTTCATAATTTCACCTAACCATTTATAATTTCATATATTTTATCTATATCTAGACATTGTCTTAATATATCTGCTAATTTGTCATATTCTTTATTCTTAAATTCTTCAAAAGAATTTATAGAACTCTCTACACCCTCTAATCCCTTTTTCTCTCTAACTGAATTTAGTAAACTTCTTGTAAACTCAACATCATCAAATATTCCATGAAGATAAGTCCCAACTACATTTCCTTTTTCATTTACACATCCTTCAACATATGAAGTTTCTTCATTTAATTTTTTTACTATAGTATTTAAAGGTTTATTAATTCCTTTACTTATTCCCATATGAATTTCATACCCTCTAACACTTTTATTTCCTAATAAATTTAAGTAACCCCCTAAATTCTCATTTATTACAGCTTCTACTTGAGTAGTTACTTTTTCTTTTTCAAATATAGTTTCTATCTCTAAAAGACCAAGTCCATCTATTTCTTTTATAGACCCTTCAACTCCATCTGGATCATATATTTTTTTACCTAGAAGTTGATATCCTCCACAAATTCCAAATATTAATTTACCTTGTCTTTCTAAGTCTTTTATTTGCTTTTCTAATCCGCTCTCTCTTATATAAATTAAATCTTCTATTGTATTTTTGCTTCCTGGTATAATAACCATATCTGGATTTGATAAAGATTGTCCTTTTTCTACATATCTAATACTTACATCCTCTTGTATTTCTAGCATATGAGCATCTGTGAAATTAGACATATAAGGAGTTCTTATAATTTCAATATTTATATCATTTTGTCTAAATTGTTTATTAAATCTATCCGTCACACTATCTTCATCTTCTATATTTAAATCACTATAAGGAACAACTCCTAATACTGGAACTTTTATAATATCCTCTAGCATATCTATACCAGATTGTAAAAGTTCTACAGTTCCTCTAAATTTATTTATGATTACTCCTTTAACTCTAGCTCTTTCTTTTTCTTCTAATAAAAGCATAGTTCCTGCGATTGAAGCAAAAACTCCACCTCTATCAATATCAGCTACTAAAATTACTGGAGCATCTGCAATTTCAGCCATTCCCATATTAGCTATATCTTTATCTTTTAAATTTATTTCTGCACAACTACCCGCACCCTCTAAAATAACTACATCATATTCACTACTTAGATCTCCATATATACTTTTAAGCATAGACGCTAATTCATCCTTATACCCATGATAAGTACTAGCACTCACATGGTCTAAGACTTTGCCTTTAACAATTACCTGACATCTATTTTTCCCAGCAGGCTTTAATAAAATAGGATTCATTCTAACATCTGGTTCAATACCACAAGCTTCGGCTTGAGTAACTTGAGCTCTCCCCATTTCTAATCCATCTTTAGTTATATATGAATTTAGTGCCATATTCTGAGATTTAAAAGGTACGACTCTATATCCATCTTGTTTTAAAATTCTACATAACCCTGCCGATAAAGTACTCTTACCAACATTAGAAGCTGTTCCTAAAAACATTAACGATTTACTCATATTATTAATCTCCTTAAACAACAAAAAATTCACTTCTTTAATCTTTTAACAACGTTTAAAATACTCTACATTATTCAGATATGTGATTTGATAATTATTTTTATCTATAAATTGAAGATTTAAATTTATAGAAACATAAAAACCTATCCTCTAAAGGATAGGTTTTTAAAAATGCACATACTTCACCAATTTTTAAAATCCTTCACCCCGAAGATTTTATATTCATAAACTAGGCAGGTCTCCTGGCTAAACTTCAACCTACTTCTATTCCTTCCCGTAAATCGTCACAGTGGTGTCTAATAGTTTCGTCAGTATCACAGTAGCGGGGGCTGCGAAGGATTTTTACCTTCTTCCCTATTAATCTTCAATGAAGAACCTAATTTATGTTAATTTTATAATATTTTTATGTATTCTTATTTATTCTAAGTTAAATGAGATGTATTATTTAGTGTTTGAATCACTGGAAATCCATCAACTATATCAATAATACTCACTGATGCATTATTTATTTTAAAATTCCAATGAAATTCATAAGTTTTCCCAATTAAGTAAGATATAATATTTCTTATAGTTCCTGCATGAGAACATATTAAAATAGTCTTATCTTTATTGCAACTTATTATTTTATCTATTTCTTCACGTACTCTATTATATGAGTCTATTAAACTTTCTCCATTAGGATATCTATAATTAAATCCTTGTGAAATTAACTTTTCAAATTCTTCTGGGTAATTTTTTTGTATAATGTCAAAATTAAACCCTTCGAAATCTCCAAAACTAATTTCTTTTAAATTTTCTTTTTCTATAATATTTATTCCTCTAGATTTTGATATTTCTAGTACAGTTTGTTTTGTTCTAGTCGATGTAGTTGTATATATAGAATCTATTTTTTCTTTTTCAAGAAATTCATTTAATTTAGCTATCTGTAATTTCCCTAAATCACTTAGTTCGCTATCTATATGACCTGATAAATTCCCATCTATATTATCATTAGTTGTTGCATGCCTTACTAGTATTAATCTAGACATCTATTCACCTCTTACTTTAATCCAAAAATTAAATATATATAGATTAAATACATTACTTCCATAAGCTCAGAAATACATCCAAGTATATCTCCTGTTATCCCATCTATTTTAGAATATATATATCTTACAAAACATCTTGATAATATAATCATTATAGGTATGAACGCTATTACTTTAATTAAATCTAATGAATTTAAGTTAAATAAAGTAATACCCATAATTATTATTAATATAACTGTATACACTATTCCAGTTAATATCATTTTTAAAGAAGGTTTGCCTATAAATACATTACCCATTCCATTTTTTCTCGGAGTGACACTTTTATAGCAAGCTATTACAATTGCCATTCTCGCAAATACAGGCATAAATATTAAATTATATAATTGTCCTGATTGTACAATTGAATATATTAATCCAAGTTTCATCAACATTAAAAATAATACTGATAGCATTGCATTTGTTCCTAATCGTGAATCTTTCATTATCTCTAATATTTTTTCTTTATCTCTATAACTATATATACCGTCAAATGTATCTCCTACACCATCTAAATGAAGACCTCCAGTTAATATCACTGTAGATATCAAAATATTTACAGAAGTTATATAGCTATCAAATAAAAAACTTGATACTAATCCAATTATAAAATATAAAATTCCTAATACAAACCCTACTAAAGGAAAGTAATACATTGTTTTATGAAACTCTTCATCAAAACCTATATTTACCCTTATTGGAATTCTAGTAAAAAATTGTAATATACCTATAAATCTTTTCATAAGTTACTCCTTAATCTTCATAGGTATACCACTAACTACAAAATAGACTTCATCAGCACATTTAGCTATATACTGATTTATCCTACCTACTATATCAGAGTATACTCTACAAAGTTTATTATCTGGAACTAAACTCATACCTAGCTCATTAGTTACCATTACAAAGTATAAATCTGTTTTTTCTACTTCTCTTATAAGTTTATATATTTGATCTTTTATGTAAGATTCCATTTCATTAGTTTCTTGTGGCGTACAATTATCAAAATCTAGTTTGTATTCAAACATTAAATTATTGACTAATAAAGTTACACAATCTAGTATAACCGTCTTATGCTTTTTATTTATATCACTAATTATAGAGTATATATCCTTATAAATTTCATAAGTTTTCCAGTTGCTAGGTCTACTTTCTTTGTGTTTCCTAACTCTATCTTTCATTTCATCATCAAATGGAATAGAAGTTGCTATATAAGCAGTGGAGTTTCTTCTATTAATACACAAACTTTCAGCAAAATTGCTTTTTCCTGACCTAGATCCTCCAGTTACTAAAATTAATTTGCTCATAGATTCACCTTCTTATTTACCTATATCTACTTCATCAATAGTTGCCATATTTTTATATGCAAAGTTAGCTGCCTCTATAATATTAAATGCTAAAGCAGCTCCACTTCCTTCACCTAATCTCATATCCATATTAAGCATTGGATCTAACTTTAACACTTCTAATGCTTTTTTAGTTCCTGATTCTGCCGAAGTATGTGAAGCTATCATATACTCTTTAGTCATAGGGCTTATAGTATAAGCTATAAGGGCTGCTGCATAAGATATAAAGCCATCAATAACAATTGGAACCTTATTTGCAGCACAAGCTAATATAACTCCTGCCATACCACCTATTTCAAATCCTCCGACTTTAGCTAGTATATCAATTCCGTCAAATTTATCTGGTTTGTTTAATTCTATAGCTTTTCTTATAGTATTTGCTTTATGCTCTAATCTATCTTTTCTAAGTCCAGCTCCAATTCCTGTAACATCTGTTGGATCACATTCACTTATCACGGAAACTATCGCACTACTCGGAGTAGTATTACAAATTCCCATTTCTCCAATACCTATAAGATTATAACCTTTAGATATACAATCATTTGTTATCTCTATCCCTATTTCTAAGCATTTAATAGCTTCTTCCCTAGTCATAGCTGGACCTTTAGCCATATTTGAAGTTCCTTTTCTAATTTTATAATTTAGGACTCCTTCTAAATTATCATCCGTGTTTATACCTAGGTCTACTGCTATCACATCTGAGTTAACGAATTTAGATATTGCACCTACACCACATAACCCCTTTGTGAAATTAGGAAATTGCAGTTTAGTTATTATTTGGGGATCTGGTGCAACCCCTTCTTCATAAACTCCATGATCTCCTGCAAATGCTATGATCACTTTTTTATCAGTATCAAAGTATTTCTTTTTAGTTATACCTGACAACTGTATGCATATATCTTCTAATTTACCTAAACTACCAACCGGTTTTATTAATCTATCTAACCTTTCTTTTGAAGCTTTCATATGTAATTCGCTTAGTGGATGTATATTTTCAACTGTATTTTTTAAAAGTTGCATAACTACCTCCTTATATTTCGATATAAAAAAAGACTTAACTTTAGAGTTAAGTCTTTAAGTGCATTATAATTTAATAAAAATTTTTGACATTTAAATTCTATAACCCCGAGAACCTAGCTATAATATACAAGGCAGGTCTCCTGACTTAGCTTCAACCTTACTCTAACCTTCCCGTATAAAACAGTGGTAAATAGAGTTCGTCTGCATTACAGTAGCGGGGACTGTAGAGGATTTACACCTCTTTCCCTATTAATCTTAAATATAAGAACCTAAATATATCTAAATTTATTTAGTTTTGAAATTTTTTGATGTAAAAGTTTTACCCCATATAAAATAAATTCTACATGAGTATACAAAATCCTTTAATATCTAATAAATATTAAAAATAAATAAAAAAAGATTACGTGGCTACGTCCTACTCTCCCAGGCGGCTTCCCACCAAGTACCATCGGCGCTAAAGAGCTTAACTTCTGTGTTCGGAATGGGAACAGGTGTATCCTCTTTGCTATAATAACCACATAATCTTTGTTGGAGCTAGTGATAGGAATCGAACCTACAACCTGCTGATTACAAGTCAGCTGCTCTACCGTTGAGCCACACTAGCATATTATTAATACTTTAAAAACTGAATAACATTTGTAAGATTAAAATTCACTATGATCATTTCGCCAACGTCTAAATATTCATATACATTCATATTTATCCCGTTGCTCAAATAATCTTGGTCAAGTCCTCGATCTATTAGTATCAATAAGCTACATACATTACTGTACTTCCACCTTTGACCTATCAACCAGGTAGTCTTCCTGGGATCTTACCCTTACGGTGGGAAATCTTATCTTGAAGTTGG
>NZ_JACRWD010000011.1:0-37748 GCF_014306135.1 Paeniclostridium hominis | reverse complement strand
TCAAATAAAAGTTGTCCATCGCTCAGCTATCATTATCTGAATATCTGGCTTGGTTGTTTGTTGTTTAATTCTTTAAAAAGAATTTTTATAATTAACCTACTGTTTAATTTTCAAAGTTCTTCGTGCTTATCTTAAGCACATGTATAATAATATCATTATAATTTTTATAAGTCAACACTTTTTTATAAATTTTATTTATCCATTAAAAATAAATTATACCTTTCGATTAAACCAATTAACATATCTGCATATATTAACTCTCCATTTTGATTTTTTTTAGTACTATACCCTGCATTTTCTAATGATTGTGCTTGTTCCTTGTAATCATTACCTTCAAATAAACCATGCTGTTTATATCTTTTATTTTCTTTTAAAAATCTAGCATGATCTGTTATAGATTCTTCTATAGAATCATATTTTCTAAATTTAGCTTTTACTATATCACTGTAATTTTCTGTAGTATTAACTTCAACACTCTTTCCTTTCCAACTTTCATCTGACTTTATTCCAAATAAATTATTGCTATTTTTCGTTAATTCTGATTGCCCCCAACCTGATTCAAGTATAGCTTGAGCTACTGTTATAGACGGTAATATTCCATACTTTTTGTAACTCTTTTTTGCCTCATTTTCAATAGTTTTTACAAATTCAAATTTTTCTTTATCTACCGATATATCTTCTCTAGTTATAGTTCCCTCTTCATACTTATTGATATCTATACATATATAAACACTTAAAATTATACAAGTTATTATAATTATTTTTTTAAACTTCTTAACTAACTTTTTTCTGGTTCTAGGCTTAAGCCTTAGTTTTCTTTTAATAAAATTTTTTCTTATTTTTCCCATATTCTCCTCCTCTTTAATAATTAATATTATATAACATTAATTATATGTTTTATTTTAAATAATCAATCATTTTTACAAAAATAAAAACTCACTTTAAATAAGTGAGTTTTTATTTTCATCTATTTTGATTTTAACTGTATCCATGCTTCATCATATAGTCTTATCTTGTTTCCTAGATCTCTAAAAGTTTCAGTTTTTTTCATTACATCCTTAGAAGGATATGCTACTTGATTTTTTGTAACTTCTGGGTCTAATAATTCTAACGCACCTATATTAGGAGTAGAATATCCAATATATTCAGCATTTATTTTTGCAATCTCTGGATCTAATAAGAAATTTATAAACATTTCAGCTTCCTTTTTATTTTCAGCTGTTTTAGGTATTGCCATCGCATCAACCCACTTATTAGTTCCTTCTTTTGGAATTGCATACGCTAAATTAGGATTTTGCTCCATTAATGTAACTGCATCTCCTGAATATATTATACCCATAGCAGCTTCTTCTCCTAAAAGTCTATCTTTACCTTCATCATTTACATATGCTAGTACTAAATCTTTTTGTTTCATTAATTCTTTCATAGCTTCTTTTATTTCTTTAGGATTAGTTGTATTCATACTGTATCCAAGTTTTTTTAGTGCTATTCCCAGTGTATCTCTTACTGAGTCAAGCATCATTATATTACCTTTATATTTTGGATTCCACAATATATCCCAACTATCAACTTTTTCATGTACTAGCTTTTTATTGTATAAAATTCCAAAAGTTCCCCACATATAAGGTACACTATATGCACTATCTTTATCATATACAGGACTCATGAAACTTTTATCTATATATTTTATATTAGGTATATTTTTAAAATCTATTTTTTGAAGTAGACCTTCTTTTTTCATTTTTTCCACCATATAATCTGATGGAAATATTAAGTCATAGTTTGTACTTCCGCTTTTAACTTTTTGATACATCATCTCATTTGTGTCATAAGTTTCATATTGTACTTTTATACCTGTTCTTTTTTCAAATATAGGTATAAGACTTTCATCTATATAATCTCCGACATTATATACATTTAAAACTTTTTTAGAATCCGTAGCTCCACATCCAGTAAGCATAGACGTTACTAAAGCTCCTATAGTAATTAGTACTGATATTTTTTTTAATTTCATATTATTTATCACCCCTTACTATAGATTGTTTCTTATTTGATATTAATAATAATATTAATACCACAGTAAACATTATTGTAGATAATGCATTTATTTCTGGTTTTATACCTCTTCTTGCCATTCCGTATATCTCTATTGAAAGATTACTAACTCCATTTCCTGTATTAAAGAAACTTATTATAAAATCATCTATTGACATAGTAAATGCAATTAAAAAACCTGATACTATACCTGGTTTTATTTGAGGTAATACAACTTTTCTTAGTGCATACATCGGTGTTGCACCTAAATCCATTGCTGCTTCTTCAATATTTTGAGGAAGTTGTTTTATCTTAGGAAGTACTGATAATATTACATAAGGTATACTAAACATTATATGAGATAATAACATAGTTATAAATCCAAATTCTAAATTTAAAAACACAAATAAACTCATTAATGCTACAGCTGTAACTATATCTGGATTTAATACAGGTAAATAATTTATATTTAAAATTAATTTTCTTCTTTTACCTCTCATTTTGTATATCCCAATTGCACTTATAGTTCCTACTATAGTAGCTATTATAGAAGATATTATAGCTACTACTATTGTGTAATATAGCGCATTCATTATACTATCATTATGAATAAGTTGTTTATACCACTTAAATGTAAATCCACCCCAGTGGGCCATAGATTTAGAATCATTAAATGAAAATACTGCTAACGCCATTATTGGAGCATATAAGAATAAAAATACTAGCGTTAGATATATATTAGATGCTAACTTCTTTAAAATAATAACCCACCGCCTTCCTTATCACTGTCATCTTCAAATCTAGACATAATAGCCATAGAAATTAAAATTATTATCATCATAAATATAGATATAGCAGATCCAAAGTTCCAGTCTCCAACTACTGTAAATTGTTGTTCTATTAAATCACCTAGTAACATAAACTTACCACCACCTAGTAATCTAGATATAGCAAATGTAGTTACTGCTGGCATAAATACCATAGTTATCCCTGATACAACTCCAGGTATACTTAATGGAAATATAACTTTAGTAAACACTTGAAAGCTATTTGCTCCTAAATCTTTAGCTGCATTTATTAAATCATTATCCATCTTTGATAATGATGTATATATAGGCAGTACCATAAATGGTAAAAAGTTATAAACCATTCCAAGTAATATTGCAAAATTTGTATAAAGTAATGTTACAGGCTCTATTCCAAATAATCCTAAGAAAGAATTTAGTATTCCATTTTTACCTAAAATAGCAACCCATGCATAAGTTCTTAAAAGGAAGTTCATCCACATTGGAAGTATAAATAATAATATTAACGTGTTTCTTTTACTTAAATGAGCTTTAGATATTATATACGCAACAGGATAACCTACTAATAAACATATTATAGTAGATGCTCCAGCTAAAATTATTGAACGTAAAAATACCTTTAAATAAATAGGATTCATTAATCTTTGATAGTTATTTAAAGAAAATACAAGTTTATTTCCATCTTCTGTAGTAAAACTAAAAGCCACCATAAGTATTAAAGGTATTACTATGAATAATGCACTCCATATTATATATGGATAAGCAAGAAAAGATTTATTTTTCTTCATATCTATTCACTCACTTTTCTCATTATATGAATATCTTCAGGATATATATCTAATCCTAGCTCACTTCCAACTTGAGCACTTTGCGTATTGTGTAATATCCATTTTCTTCCGTTTTCATTGACTTCAATTTCATAATGAACACCTTTAAATAATACAGATGTAACTTTTCCTTTTAACATTCCTTTTTCTGGTTCTACCATTTTTATATCTTCCGGTCTTATAACAACTTCAATATTTTCGTTCTTTTCAAAATCTTTATCTACACATTTAAATTTCTTTGAACAAAATTCAACTAAATAATCATCTATCATAACTCCATCAAATATATTACTTTCACCTATAAATCTTGCTACAAATGCATTTTCAGGTTCATTGTAAATATCTTGTGGCGTACCCATTTGTTGTATCTTACCTTTGTTCATTACTATTATCTTGTCAGACATAGTAAGAGCTTCTTCTTGGTCATGAGTTACAAATATAAATGTTATTCCTAGTTTCTTTTGTATTTTTTTAAGTTCAATTTGCATTTCTTTTCTTAGTTTTAAATCTAGAGCCCCTAATGGTTCATCTAATAATAAAACTTTTGGTTCATTTACTAAAGCTCTTGCTATTGCTACTCTTTGTTGTTGTCCTCCACTTAAAGATTCTACTTGTCTGTTTTCAAATCCCTCAAGTGCAACTAGTTTTAGCATTTCTTTTACCTTTTTATCTATTTCATCTTTAGGCATTTTTTTTATTTTAAGACCAAAAGCAATATTTTCATATATATTCATATGAGGGAATAATGCATACTTTTGGAATACTGTGTTTATTTGTCTTTCATAAGGCGGTATATCTGTAATATCATGTTCTTCAAATAACACCTTACCTTCATCGGCATATTCAAATCCTGCTATTATTTTAAGTGTTGTAGTTTTTCCACACCCACTTGGTCCTAATAATGTTAAAAATTCATTCTTTTTTATATCCAAACTTAAATTATCTAAAACTTGATTATCTCCATATCTTTTAGATAAGTTTCTTAGCTCTATTATATTTTCTAACAAATATATCACCTCTTTCAATTAAAATGATGGTGGTGTACTCACCCAAATAACTCTAGCTTCCGTTTTTCCAGCATTTGATATATAGTGATTAGCTCTAGGTTTAAAATAAAAACTCTCACCTTTTCTAACCTTATTCTTTTTATCTCCTATATGTAAATATATAGAACCTGCTAGTACGTATCCAAACTCTTCACCTTCATGAGGCTTTTCTTCTTTATATTGTCCTCCTGGCGATAAAGTTATTATTATTGGTTCCATCTCATTTTTTTGAGAGTTTGGAACCAACCACTTGAAAGTATATTTCAAATCTTCATCTTCTGTTTCAAACATATCTTCTTTAGTGAAACAAATTTTTTCATTGTCCATTTCATTAAAAAACTCTTTAAGGTTAGTCCCCAAAATTTCTAATATATCTATAAGTGTAGCAATGGATGGTGATGTTAAATTGTTTTCTAATTGAGATATAAATCCTTTAGAAAGTTCACATCTGTTTGCTAATTCTTCTTGAGTTAGCTGTTTTTCAATTCTTAATCTCTTTATTTTTTCACCTATATCCATGGTCCACCTCCTAATTTCACTCATTTTTACTAAACCTTTTGTTTAAAATTTCTAAACAACAAATCATATTATATAAAATCCATATATATATTTCAATACTTTTTTTGAATTTTTTCACTTCTTTTTATAACTTTAAAAGCCTAAGATTTCAAACCTTTCATAGATTTTTTATTTTTTTGATGTTTATATTAATATTTATAAAGTTTAGTATCTCTAATTTTTAAATTTTATTTAGTTTTTTAATTTACAAAATAATAAAAACCTACTACATAGCAGGTTTTTATTATTTAAAATTATATTAACTTATAATCTTCTTTATTTAATTTTGTAGCAGCAGCTTCATCTATTATTAAAATTACATCATTATGGAATTTTAATATAGATGATGGAACTTGAGGAGTAACATCTCCATATACAGTATTATAAACAGCTTCTGCTTTACATTCTCCTGATGCTAATAACATTATTTTTTTAGATGCAAATATTGACCCTATTCCCATTGTGACAGCTTTTTTAGGAACATCATCAATAGAATCAAAAAATCTTGAATTAGCTTCTATTGTAGATTCTTTTAAATCAACTAAATGTGTATTTTTTATAAATGCATCATTTGGTTCATTAAATCCTATATGTGCATTATTTCCTATTCCTAATACCTGTATATCTACTCCACCAATGTTTTTTATGGCTTCATCATAACTAGCACATTCAATTTCCACATCTCCATTCATACCATTTGGTATATTTATATTTTCTTTTTTAATGTTTATATGATTAAATAGATTTTTATGCATAAAATAATAATAACTCTGAATGTTATCTTTTGGTAATTGATAGTATTCATCTAAGTTAAACGTTTTTACTTCACTAAAATCTATTTCCCCTTTATTGTACATATCAACTAAGTTTTTATACATTCCTATAGGAGTACTACCTGTAGCCAACCCTAATATAGAATCTGATTTTAATATAACTTGACTTGAAATTATTTGAGCAGCCTTTTTACTCATTTCATCATAATTTTTACAAACTAATATTCTCATATTCACCCTCCACTTTTTATGCATATTTTACTTAAATATTATTTCCCCACTTGAAATAGTCATATGACAGTTTAAATTTTCATCAAATATAGATATATCTGCATCTTTACCTATATCTAAACTTCCCTTCCTATCATCTATCCCTAAAGATTTTGCTGGGTTTAGTGAAGCTAAATGTATAGCTTCATTTATTTTTAAGTTAGTATTTTCATAGAAATTTCTAACCATATTATTTAAACTAGAAACACTTCCTGCTAATGATCCACTTTCTAATCTTGCAGCTCCATCTTTTACTATAACCGCTTGACCTCCTAGACTGTAAGTTCCATCTTCTAATCCACCGGCTTCCATAGAATCAGTTATTAATATAACTTTATCTTTACTTTTACTATCTAATATAAATTGGAATAAATCTTTTGTTATGTGTATAGTGTCACATATAAATTCACAATAAGCATCTGTAGTAAGCGCAGCTCCTACAACACCTGGATCTCTATGATTTAAACCAGTCATTCCGTTAAATGTATGTGTTATGTTTGTAGCACCTAGTCTTATAGCATCTCTTGCTTCTATAAATGTTGCAGCACTATGTCCTATAGATAAAACAATATTTGTATTTTTCTTTATATCTTTAGTAAATTTAAAATCTTTATCTTCTTCTGGAGCATATGTTATAACTTTTATTACATCTTCATATTTTTTTACAAATTCATAACTAGGATTTACTATATAACTTTCATTTTGAGCACCTTTGTAAATTTTATTTATAAAAGGTCCCTCTAAATGAGCCCCTAATATCTTTGCACCGTTTATTTTTCTATTCATTCCCCTTTTTATTGAATCAAGTGCTTTAACTATAGATTCTTCATCCATTGTCATAGTCGTAGGTAAATATGAAGTAACTCCATGTCTAGCAACTGACTTAGATATAGTATCTATGGCTTCATCTGTGCCTTCCATAGTATCTTTTCCCATATTCCCATGTATGTGTATATCTATTAAGCCTGGCGATACTAGCTTTTGATTTGCATCTATAATTTCACAATTTTTTGGTACCTCATCAGCTATATCTAATATTTTTTCATCAAATATTAATACTTTATTTTCTAATATCTCATTTCTTAAAAGTATTTTTCCATTAATTATGGCTTTCATTTTTATACCCCCTATGCATTTAATGATATTTCATATTGATACTTATCACTTCTAAATATAGATATAGTATATTCAATAGGTATATCCTCCTCTATATAAGAAGTTCTTTTTAATTTAAGAGCTAAAGTTCCTTTAATTTGCTTTAAAAGGTTTGCCTCTTGCTTTGTAAGCATTATTGGCTCTATTATTTGTTCAGCTCTTTTCATCTTATAATTATAATTTTCACTAAGTATTGAATATAGTGAGTTATTAGCTTCTAAATCTTTTTTCAAATTTTTACACATACTCTTTGGTATATAACTTATCTCCAAACCAAATGGGTCATCTTCTATATACCTTAATCTCCCAACTTTATATATCATTTCATTTTCATTTTCTATTTTTAATTCTTTTCTTATGTACTCATCTTGCTTAGCTTCTTCAAAGAATAGTATATCTGTTTTTATATGAATCCCTTTTTCTTTCATTACTTCAGTAAATCCTTGCATGCTAGAAAACCTATTCCTCTGTTTTATAACAGATACGAAAGTTCCCTTACCTTGTACTCTATACAAGAAACCTTCATTAACTAAATTTACTATAGCCTTATTTACTGTCATTCTACTTACATTTTGAATAGTACATAACTCACGTTCTGGCATTATAGAATCTCCAGACTTAAGTTCTCCTGAATCAATCATATCCCTTATTATATTCATAAGCTGTATATGAAGTGGAGTTTGACTATTTTTATCTACTAATTTCATATAGTTCACCACTCTTTTATTTATGGTATATACCAATTTTTGGTATATACCAATTATACTATTATTTACTTATCACTTCAACATCTTGTATTCTTTTGTTATAAAAATTCATATATATTACAATTTATTTATAAGATACCCATAAATATGGTATTATAATAGAATATATATTTTGTAATATTAAATAAAGAGGTGAATTATATTGATAAAAATAGGTGATTTCAATAAATTAACTATAGCTAGAAAAGCTGAGTTCGGATTTTTTTTAGATGCTAAAACAGGAAATACTAAAGATGATATTTTCATGCATAGAAAATTTACTAATTATGAAGTTTTAATACCTGGAGATGAGGTTAATGCGTTTGTATATAGAGATTCAAAAGATAAATTAGCTGCTACTTTAAATCCTCCTTTAGGTAAAGTAAATGAAATAGGTTATTTTGAAGTTGTAGATGCAACTAAAATAGGTTACTTTATAAATATTGGTTTAGAAAAAGATATATTAGTACCTTTTAGTGCTAAACACTATGAAATCAAAAAAGGTGGTAAATATTTATTCTATTTATACTTAGATAAGTCTGATAGAATTGCTGCTACTACTAAAATAGAAGATCGTTTAACTACTGATTCTGACTATAAAGTTGGCGATTCAGTTACAGGTGTTGTTTATGGTTTCCAAACTAATGACAGTGCTATGGTTTGTGTAGATAATAAGTTTGATGGAGTTATACTTCACAATGAATACTTTACAAAACTTAACATAGGAGATAAATTAAACTTAAAAGTAATCAAAGTTTACGAAGATGGAAAATTAGGTCTTACTCCAAGACAAGAAAGAGCTCAAGAATTAAGTGAATTAGAAGAGAAAATCATAAATCATTTAAATAATACATCTAGAGGTTTCATGCCTTACAATGATAAATCTGATCCATCTGATATAGCATCTGTATTTAACTGTAGTAAGAAAAATTTCAAGCGTACATTAGGTATACTTATGAAAAAAGGGCTAATTACTCAAGATGAAGAAGGAACTCGTTTAGTTTAATATAAAAAGAGTATGGATATCCATACTCTTTTTATATTTTAATTTAAATAAATTATTTTTAATTAGATTTTGTTAATTCTCCTGTAAAAATATTTATTTGATACTTACCCATACTTTGCTCATGAGAATGATGATCTTTTTCTAAGGATTCGTCTTCATGCTCATCTAATCTTACACGCACATCTACTACATATTCATCTCCAACTTGCTTTATATCTTCTTTAGTATTGACTACTCGATTTCCATACTGTGATTTTAAAACTTTAAGTGCTGTTTCTTTTGATATAGGCTCTATATTTTTACTATATTTTGTATCTTCATTAGTTTTAATTTCATTTTCTTTATTTTTACTTATAGAAAATATTATCAATCCTAAAATAATAAAAATTAACAATAAAATCAAATGTCTTCTATTCATAACTTTCTCCATAATTATTTAAAATTATTTTTTAAGATGTTTAAAGTATACCACATTTGATTATAATATAAAAATAGTTCTACTTAGCCATTAGTGTTGTATTAATGACTATATAATAGATTTTTTTACATTCTAGCTACACCAGTTTTTATTGCAGCTTCTTTTACAGCTTCAGCTACATTTTTGGCTACATCTTTGTTAAATGATTTAGGTAAAATATTTTCTGTGTTTAAATCTTCTTCTTTTATAGAATCGGCTATGGCTTTAGCTGCTGCTATTTTCATTTCTTCATTTATTTCACTAGCTCTAACATCTAATGCTCCTCTAAATATTCCAGGAAAAGCTAATACATTATTTACTTGATTTGGAAAATCACTTCTACCTGTACCTACTATATAAGCTCCTGCTTCTTTAGCTAAATCTGGCATTATCTCTGGAGTAGGATTAGCCATAGCTAATATTATAGATTTTTCATTCATTGACTTAACCATTTCTTTTGTAACGCAATTAGGTCCAGAAACCCCTATAAATACATCTTTATTTTTTATAACATCTGATAATAATCCTTTTTCATTATGTATATTAGTTACTTTCATCATATCTCTTTGAGCCCAGTTTAAATCTTTCATATTTTCTTCTAGCGCTCCATCTAATCCACATAAAACAATATTTTTAACTCCCATACTAAGTAACATTTTAGTTATAGCCAATCCAGCTGCTCCTGGTCCATTTATTACTATTTCAAGTTCTTCTATTTTTTTATTTATTAGTTTTAATGAATTTATTATAGCTGCTGCTAACACTATAGCTGTACCATGTTGGTCATCATGAAATACAGGAATATTTAATTCTTTTTTTAACTTTTCTTCTATTTCAAAACATCTTGGAGCACTTATATCTTCTAAGTTTACACCTCCAAATACTGGTTCCATTAATTTTACAGTATGTACTATTTCATCAACATTCTTAGTATTTAAACATATAGGAAATGCATCAACTCCAGCAAACTCTTTAAATAATATAGCTTTACCTTCCATTACAGGTATAGATGCACTAGCACCTATATCCCCCAATCCAAGTACTGCTGTTCCATCACTTACTACAGCTACCATATTACCCTTAGAAGTATATTTATATGCTAAACTTTCATTTTTAGATATTTCAACACAAGGTGCTGCAACCCCTGGAGTGTATGCTATTGATAAATCATCTTTATTTTCCACTTTTAATTTACTACAAACAGTAATCTTTCCTTTGTTCTTCTCATGTACTTCTAGTGCTAATTCTGAATAATTTTTACTCATTATAATGCCCTCTTTCATATATTGATTTTAAGTTATTTATTTAATTCATAAATATTGTTACCATTACAATCTATAGCAACTATTAATAATAAATCTTTTACTTCTAGCTTTCTAATAGCCTCAGCCCCTAAATCTTCATATGCTATTATTTCTGATTTTTTTATAGAGTTTGATATATAAGCTCCTGCACCACCTATAGCTGCTAAGTATACACATTTATTTTTCTTCATTGATTCTATAACAGATTGATTCCTTTTACCTTTACCTATCATTAATTTTAATCCCCTATCTAGTAAAGGGTTTGTTAAATCATCCATTCTATAACTTGTTGTAGGTCCTGCTGATCCAATAACTTGTCCTTCTTTATTAGGAGTTGGGCCAACATAATATATAGCTTGTCCTCTTAAATCAAATGGCAACTTTTTTTCTTCATTTATACAATTTATTAATCTTTGATGAGCAGCATCTCTAGCTGTATAAATTACACCACTTAAACTAATCATATCTCCACATTTAAGTGATTTTATAGTTTCATCCTCCATTGGAATCGTTATCCTTTTCATTGTTTTTCCCCTTAAATTATGACTTTTTTATGTCTTGATGCATGACAATTTATATTAACAACTACAGGTAGCCCTGCTATATGTGTAGGAAATGTTTCTATGTTTACTGCAAGTGCTGTTGTGTTTCCTCCCAATCCTTGAGGTCCTATCCCCAATTTATTTACTTCCTCTAAAATTTCTACTTCTAAGTTTCTAATATCTTCATCTTCATTGTGTAATCCTATATCTCTTAGTAAAGATTTTTTAGCTATCTGAGCACATTTTTCAACTGTACCACCAATTCCAACTCCAACTACTATAGGAGGACATGGATTTGGTCCTGCTTGCTTTACCGTTTCAATTATAAAGTTTTTTATACCATTTACACCATCTGAAGGCTTTAACATTTTTAAGCTACTCATATTTTCGCTTCCAAAACCTTTTGGCGCAAACTCTATAATTATATTATCTCCTTTAACTATGTCATAGTGTATTATAGCTGGAGTATTATCTTTTGTATTTTGTCTACTTATAGGAGTTACTACAGATTTTCTTAAATACCCTTCATTATACCCTTGTCTTACACCCTCATTTATAGCTTCAGTTAAATTTTGACCTTCAATATGTACATCTTGACCTATTTGTACAAAAAACACTGCCATACCTGTATCTTGACATATAGGCATCTGTTTTTCTTCTGCAACTTCACAATTTTTAATTAATATGTTCAAAATATTTTTCCCCAAATCATTATTTTCTTTTGACTCATATTCTTTTATAGACTTTTTTACATCTTCACCCAAGTATATATTCGCTTTTATACAAAGATCTTTTACTATTTCAGTGATTTTTGATGATTTAATAATTCTCACGAACTTAACCCCTACTTTCCCACTTTATATTCGACTATATATAAACTTTATCATTTTTTATTTATTTTAACAATAAAAAAGCACATACTGTCCGTAAGTATATGCTTTCTTGGGGATATATGAGTTTTTATGGTTGTAAGAGATATTTTAAGTTTTGGGGGAGATTAATTACCTCTTATATTATAAGTATGGACCAAATTTTGATTTATATACATCTTATTATAATTTTTTATTTTATTTTTTAGATACATGCTTATTATCTTTTATGTAATATCTCCATAAATAATCTTTTGCTTCTTCAGCATAATCAATATTTACACGTTTACTTTCAATTATTTCAAATTGATTACTTTCATTGTCTAAATTAACATTATCTATTATATAAAGTTTATTTCCTAATATACTTTCAAAATTTAAATTTTTATCAATTTTAAGAGCTTTACATAGTTTTCCTGGCCCATTACAAATATTCTTTCTTTGATATGAACTTAAATCCTTATAATCTTTTGAGTATCTATTTTGAGATATTTCATCAATTTCACTTATAGGTTCAACTGCTCTAATCAATACACACTCAGGTATTCCTTCTATATTAGCCGAAATATTTAAGCAATGATACATTCCATATATCAAATAAACATATATGTGCCCACCATCTTGATATAATGGCTCTGTCCTTTCAGTTCTTCTATCTCCAAACACATGCGCTGCTTTATCTTCGATGCCCATATATGCCTCTGTTTCAACTATTTTAGTAATAATTTTTTTATCATCATATTCTCTAACAAGATATTTACCCAACAAGTTTCTAGCCACAGTTATAGCATCTTGTCTAAAAAATTCTATATTCATATTATCCCAACTTTCCTTAATTTATATAAAAGTTATATTATATCTTCAAAACTACAATTTATAACACTTTGTAAATCTATAGGATTTATCTCTATTTGATATCCTATTTTTCCAGCACTTACTATTATAGTATCTAAATTTTTTGCAGTTTCATTTATAAAAGTTTTATATAATTTTTTCATTCCAACAGGAGAACATCCACCTCTAATATATCCTGTTAGTTTGTTAATATCACTTACATGTATCATTTCAATCTTCTTTTCTCCTGATACTTTAGCTGCTTTTTTTAAATCTAAATTTTCATGTACAGGAATTACATAAACATAAATATTCTTACTAGTTCCATGTGTAACTAAAGTTTTATAAACTTCATTTACATCTCGTCCTATTTTATTTGCCACTGATACTCCATCTATATTATCATCTGATACATCATATGAAAGCATATTATATTTAACTTTCTTAGAATCTAAAATTCTCATAGCATTAGTTTTTACCTTTGCCATATTTACCACTCTCCTTATAATAAACCATATAACTTATTATATACTTATTTTCTCTTTATTCTCTATTAAATTTGATATAAAATAAAAAGCCTACTAAAATAATTTATTACTTTAATAGGCTTTTTATTTTATATTACCGATGTATTAATATATATGACTTATAAAAAATAATTTTATTGCTTTTCTCCTTAATCAAATTATTTTTTTATTATATAAGGTTTATAATATTTTCTTTTTTTATATCTTTTAAGTTATCAAATCTTCCTTTTATAGTTACTGGATTTCCTCCTAATATAAATATTTTATCTGCTAAAAATAGAGCTTCATCTATATCATGAGTAACAAATATAACAGTTTTAGAATCTTTCTTTAAAATTTTTTTTATTTTTTGCATAATCTCATATTTCAACTTAACATCTATAGATTTAAATGGTTCATCCATAATTATATATTTAGCTGGCTTAATAAAAGCTCTTGCTATATTTCCCCTTTGTCGTATTCCTCCACTTAACATTTGTGGATATGAATGTTTATAATCTTCAATTCCTACAAGCTTTAAATACTTATCAACCACGATATTAAGTTTATCTTTATCATAAAATTTTTTACCCACTAATTTTATATTTTCTTCTAGAGTTATCCACTCTATAAGTCTATCCTCTTGAAATATATAACTTATATTATCTTTAGGAATAGATTTAAATTCTTCATTATCGCTTGTAAGTATACCTGTAATCAAATTTAATAATGTACTTTTACCACATCCAGATTTACCTAATATACAGTTAACTTTTTTACTTTCAAATTCTATATCAAAGTCTTTATATATAACCTTATCTTCATAACATTTATTTAAGTTACTTATTTTCATACTTATATTCTTCTCCATTTATAATTGTACTTAGATATATACTTTTGAATATAATCTAATCCTATAGATATTATTACTATTATTACAATCCATGCAAATATAGCTGGTGTATTAAAATTAGTTTTTTCTACTTGAATAATACTTCCTATCCCAAAACTTGGTTGACCATATATTTCACCTGCTATAACTACTTTTAGTGCTAAAGAAAGTGTAGATAGAAAAATGGGTATTAACTTTATATTTATAGATGGTATATATATGTATTTTATTTTATCTATTATTCGTAAATTATATATATCTACCATCTCAATTATATTTTTATCTATATTATTTAAAGCTCCTAGAACACTTTCATACAAAATTGGAAATACTACAGAGATTCCAATTATAAAAGGTGCCTTATTTTTATCAAACCATATCAAAGCTAATACTACTAAAATCATTGTTGGTACAGATTGAAGTATCGAATTTATAGGTTTTATAAAATTTTTAAAACTACTACTTATATAAGATAAAGAGCCTAATACTATAGATATAAAAAAAGCTAAAGAAAAACTTACTAAAACTCTTATTGCTGTAGAACTTATATTTATTAAAAAGTATTCCCCTCTTATAATTTCATATAAATTTTTTAAAACCTCCCCTAAGGTAGGCAGGTATATATCATTATCTATTTTAATTGCTAAAAGTTCCCACATAATAAAAAGTAATATACAAGATGAAAATACCTCTAATTTACTCTTTAAAAAAGATTTTTTCATCTGGTAGTTTTCCTCCTAATGTATTAATATCAAATTCTGATAGCATTTTATAATAATCTAAATAATCTTTCATATAATCTTTAGCTTTTATGAATTTTAAGTTTGCATTTTTTATAGATTTACTAATTATTTCTTTTTTCGTACTTACACCAACTTCATTTGCACACTCTCCTACTTTATTTGGATTTTCATTTGCAAATTTTACACTTTCATTTACTTTATTTAAAAAACTTTTTACAAATTCTTTATTTTCTTTTGCAAAATCTGACTTTACGATTATTGTAGCTTGGGGATATCCAAATTTTGAATTAGTTATACTTTTATATTCTTCATTTAAGTTTTTAATCAAATTTATATTTTCATTTTTACTTAGTAATGCACTTAATACTGGTTCTGGAACTATAGCTGTATCAACTTTTCCTGTTGCTATAATAGGAACTAGTTCATTTGCAGAACTAACATATGTAAAATCAATATTTTTTTCATTAATTCCACTTTCTTTTAATATAAATTTAGTTGTTATATCTGGAGTTAGCCCTTTTCCAGTATTAGCAACTTTATCACCTTTTAAATCATTAAAACTTTGTATATCTTTATTAGATACAAGATAAAAAGAACCTAATCCAGTAGTTCCTGCAATCTGATAATTTTTTGTTTTATTATAAGCAATAGCTGCCATATTTGATGGTACTATTGCTATATCAGCATCTTGTTTCATAACAGTTGTAGCAAGCGTATCTGGTGTTTTTTCTATGTTATAAACTACATTATATCCATCTTTTATAATTGGTTTTTCCTTAATCATCTTTGCCATGGATACAGCTGGCAATCCATCTGGCATAATAACTTTAACATCTTTAACGTTATATACTTTTTGTTCCTTGTATACACTTGTATTGCTACATCCAACTATAAATACTACACATATAAGCATAGTTAAACTCTTCAATACTTTTTTCCCCAATACCTTTCCCCCCTTAAATATATTATCGCTATAATAGTAGTATATTAATTTTATTAATTCAGTAATTTCCTATAAATTCTGATAATTATAATTCTAACAAATACAAATAAAAAAGCTAACTCATAAGTAATTAATAAATTACTTTGAGTTAGCTTTTTTTATATAAATGGATTATAAAATCTATTTCCATTTTTAAATGTTATATATAAAGATCCTACCAAGATTAATATAGCTAAAAATATAGCTATATAATCACTTAATTTAAACTTTCTTGAATTATACCAAGTACGTTTTCTTCTATTTCCAAATCCTCTAAGTTCCATAGCGCAACTTATAACTTCTATTCTCTCTAAACTCGAAAATATTAAAGGCATAAGTATAGATGAAATATTTTTAAGACGTTTACTTAGTTTTTCTTTCCTAGACATATCTATACCTCTAGCCTGTTGTGCATAAGATATATCATGATAATCTCTTTGTATATCAGGTATATATCTTAAGGCTATTGCTACTGAATATGCAATTTTATAATTTATACCTAATTTATTTAATGATGCTGCAAATTCACTAGGGTCTGTAGTTACTATAAATAATAAGGCCATAGGTATTGTTGCTAGTATCTTTAAGTTAAAGTTTAACTGATAAAATAACTGCTCTGCAGTTATAGTATATGGACCTATTAATTTTAATAAATTAGTTCTAGTTCCATAAATTTCAACACCTTGATAAGGTCCTAATATAAATATTGCAATATTATTTAATATCATAAAGAAAAAAATAAAATATACAACGAATGCCACATCTTTAAATTTTATCTTTGATATTTTAAATATTATAAGACTTAAAATTAACATACCTATAAGAACTCTTGTATCATAAGTTACCATAGATGCAATCGACCAAGCTATGAAAAATATTAATTTTGTGGCACCTGTTAAATTATGGATAGGTGAATTTTCTTTTATATATGATAGCATTGTTGTTTTCATACTCTTCTAATCCTCCTATCATATTCAATAAATTTATTTACAAAATTTCGCGGATTATCTAATTCACACCTAACTGCTAGCTCATAAACAGAAGTTTCTTTTAAATTAGCTTGTTTAATAACTTCATTATTAGTTAATATACTAGCTGAAGTGTCATCAGCTAATTTCTTTCCATCAGCTAAAACTATAGCTCTATTAGTGTATTCAAGCATTAAATGCATATCGTGTGTAATCATTATTATAGTTACGCCTTTTTTATTTAATTCAACTAAAAACTCCATTATTTCATTATAATGTCTAAAATCTTGTCCAGCTGTTGGCTCATCAAGAATTATTATTTCTGGATTTAATACTAATATAGAAGCTATTGTAACACGTTTTTTCTGACCATAGCTAAGTGCTGATATTGGCCAATTACGATACTCATATAATCCACATACCTTTAATGTTTCATATACTCTTTCTTTTATATCCTCGTCTTTGAAGCCTCTAAATTTAAGACCTAATGCAACTTCATCAAATATCATAGTTTTAGATATCATTTGATTAGGATTTTGCATAACTATTCCAATTTTTTCCGCACGCTCTTTAATAGAATCATTAGTAATATCTCTATTATTTAAAAGTATTTCTCCACTAGTTTGCTTATAAAAACCACAAATCAATTTAGATATAGTAGATTTACCTGCTCCATTCTTACCTACTATACTTACCATTTCACCTTTATTTATTTTAAATGATATATCATTTAAAATAGGTTTATCTTTTTCATATTTAAAAGATACATTTTTTAATTCTAGTAAAGTTTCGCTTTCCTTTTTAACTTTATCAACTTCACTATGATTATTCCATTTTTCAAGGCTTTCTTTACACTTACTTGTATCTATAGTATTTATATGTCCAGGTTTTATATCTGGAGTTATATTCACACCTGCATACTTAAGAGCTGTAATATAAAGTGGTTCACGAATACCACTTTTCTTTAATACATCAGATGAAATCAATTCGTCTGCACTCATATCAGCAATTATCATACCTTCATCCATAACTATTATTCTATCAACATCACAATGAAGAACATCCTCTAATCTATGCTCTATTATAATTATTGTTTTATCAGTTTCATGTTTTATCTTATCTATAAGTTTTATAGCATTTTTACCTGTTGCCGGATCTAAACTCGCTAAAGGCTCATCAAATAATAATATATCTACATCATCTACTGTAACCCCAGCTAAAGTAACTCTTTGTTTTTGACCTCCAGATAAACTATATGGAGATGAATCTAATTGTTTATCTATACCAACTAATTTTGACACTTTTTTCACCATAGATTTCATCTTACTTTGAGGCGTACAATCATTTTCTAATTTAAAAGCTATATCTTCCGCTACCGTTAAACCTATAAATTGACTATCAGGGTCTTGAAGCACTGTTCCTACCATCTTTGATACCTCAAAGATACCCATATCTTTTGCTTCTTTTTCCATTATTTTTAAGCTACCCGTACTAGTTCCTTGATAGTAAAAAGGTGTAAGTCCATTTATGCAATGAGCTAAAGTACTTTTACCAGAACCCGACGGACCTACTATTAATACTTTCTCACCTTCGTATATTGTAAGATTTATATTTTTTAAAGTAGGTTTAGCTTGAACTCTATATTTAAAAGTAAAATCTTTAAATTCTATTATTTTCTTTTTCATACGAATCTCCTTTTATAGTTCTCTATCTAAACTACCCGTTGGTATCTTAGTTTTTGCATAGCTCTTTATTATAATAGTTCCTAAAACTGCTACTGTTAGTATATTTCCAATTCCACCTAAAATACCTTGTAAATATACCTTAGATGCAGGTTCTGCATAAATTAATATATCTAGTGTTGGTGCTACTACAAACCATGCTAGTGCATTTGCAATAATTTGAGTAATATTAAATATTATTATTTCCTTTTTATTAAATTCGCCTCCACTAATATTAATTTTCTTATATATAAGACCTATTACTAATCCAACTACAGCTGATGCTATAACCCAACTAAACCATGGTGATCCGTAAAATATAGCATCTTTTAAACAATGTCCTATAAAACCTATTAAAAAACCTGCAAGTGGACCATACATAAGTGCCATTAAAGCTAAAAATGCATATGCAGTTTCTATATTTGTATTTGGTATTCCTGTTGGTATAGAACCAAAACGCCCTAATATCATAAATACCGCCGATCCAATTCCTATAGCAACTATTGTTTTTATGGTAAGCTTATTTCCCATTCAATCAACCTCCTTTTCTATTAAGTTTTTATATTTCTATAGATTTAAGTTGAAATTTTATACTTGTTTATATAGTATAATATTCTCTATATTTTTTTATTTTTTCATTTTTAGTCATAATTTTTATTATAAGTAATGTATCAAAAAATGTCAATTTTCAACTCTTTAAGTTGAATATAAGAAAACTTTTTCAATTATATTTTAAATATATTATACTCAATTTTATATAAATAAAAGCCTGTTTGATTAAACAGGCTTTTATATCTATCTTTTCTTTCTTCTTTGTTTGTTTGAATTATTATTTCTATCATTTCTAGATTTATTATCTCGATTGTTTTTAGTTCCACGTTTACCTTTATTATCATTTCTGTTATTTTTTCTACCTGAAGATTTTGTTGAAGAAGATTTTCCTTTATTGTAGTGATTATTTCTAGAATATTCTCCTTTAGGCTTTATTAAGCATTTTGGTCCAAATCCTATTAAATCTTCTCTTCCTGCTTCAACTAAAGCTGCATGAACTAATTCATAATTTCTTGGAGCTCTATATTGAAGTAATGCTCTTTGCATAGCTTTCTCACGTTTAGATTTTGGAACATATACAGGTTCCATAGTTAACGGATCTAATCCTGTATAAAACATTGTAGTTGATAATGTTCCAGGTGTTGGATAGAAGTCTTGAACTTGTTCTGGCTGATACTTAGTATCTCTTAAATACTCTGCAAGTTCTATAGCTGAATTTAGTGTTGACCCTGGATGAGAAGACATTAAATACGGTATAATGTATTGCTTCTTACCAGCTCTTTCACTTAATCTAAAAAACTTTTCTCTAAATTTATCATAAGTATTTCCTGCTGGCTTTTGCATATATTGTAATACTTCTTCTGCTATATGTTCTGGAGCAACTTTTAACTGTCCACTTACATGATGTTCAACAAGTTCTTTAAAGAATTTATCATTTTTATCTGCCATTACATAATCATATCTAATACCTGAACGTACAAACACCTTTTTAACTTTAGGTAAACTTCTTACCTTTCTAAGAAGCTCTAAAAAGTCAGTATGATCTACTTTTAAGTTTTTACATGGCTTTGGATGTAGACATTGTTTATTTTTACAAGCACCTTTAGTTATTTGTTTTTCACAAGCAGCATCCCTAAAGTTTGCTGTAGGTCCACCTACATCATGTATATATCCTTTAAAGTCTTCTAATTCTGTTATATATTTAGCTTCTTCTAATATAGATTCATGACTTCTACTTTGTACAGCTCTTCCTTGATGGAATGTTATTGCACAGAATGAACAACTACCAAAACATCCTCTTGAACTAACTATTCCAAACTTAACTTCTTCTATTGCTGGTATTCCACCCATAGCTTTATACATTGGGTGGTAATCTTTAGCATAAGGAAGTGCATAAACTGCATCTAACTCTTCTCTATTTAGTGGTGGTTCTGGTTTATTTTGAACTAAATATTTATCTCCATGTCTTTGTATTATAACTTTTCCTCTATATGGGTCTTGTTCATCATATTGTATTTTAAATGCCTTAGCATAAAGTTCTTTATTTGAAGAAACCTCTTTAAATGATGGTATTTCTACATAATCATCATATATTTCATCCTTGCTATCTGCAACATAACAAGTCCCATTTACATGTCTTATATACTTTGGTTCAAATCCATCATTTAATGCATTAGCTACTTCTACAATTTGTCTTTCACTCATACCATAAACTAATAAATCTGCTTGACTATCTAAAAGTATAGACTTTCTTACTCTATCACTCCAATAGTCATAATGTGCAAATCTTCTTAAACTAGCTTCTAAACCACCTATTATTATTTTTGCATCTTTATATGCTTCTCTTATTTTATTACAGTAAACTATAACTGCTCTATCCGGTCTAAGACCCATCTTAGCTCCTGGAGAATATAAATCTTTATCTCTTCTTTTTTTACTTACTGAGTAGTGGTTAACCATAGAGTCCATATTTCCAGAGTTAACTAAAAAGCCTAATCTTGGTTCACCTAATTTCATAAAGTCATCTGTACTTTTCCAATTTGGCTGTGCTATTATACCAACTTTGTATCCTGCATTTTCTAATACTCTAGATATTATAGCTGTTCCGAAACTATGATGGTCTACATACGCATCTCCTGTTACTAATACGAAATCTAATTGTTCCCATCCTCTATCAATCATATCTTGTTTACATACTGGTAAAAATTTATTTGTCATTTAATCACCTACTTATATGTCATATATATTTATTATTAACTATTTTGAATAAGTAAAATCAAATTTACTACTTAAGATTCTATTATACCATTAACTTGCCTACTATTTATATGATTTTTTATTTCCAAAACAAAAAGTGCCAATTATCTTAATTAGCACTTAATTTATATACTTATCTTAATACAGTTTTTCTATCTATATCATGGCTAGAGTTTTTATAAAGTTTATTGGTTTTTAATAAATATACGTATACACTTATCATCAGTATACCTTTTAATATACTCGATATACTTATACTCCACCAAACACCACTTAATCCTAATAACTCTGGTCTTGATAAAAAATATGCCATAGGTACCCTTGCTCCTGTTAATACTGTCAATATAATTGATGGTATATAAGTTCTACCTATACCCTTAAATGCTCCTGCTGTTATTATCTCTACACACATAAAAAGCTGAGAATACCCTAAAATTTTTAAATAACTAGCACCTTCTTTTATAGCATCAGCTTCATTTATAAATATAGTAAATATTTGTTTACCAGCAAATATTAAAATCGAAGTCGTTATTATTCCTAAGACAGTTGCAATACCTAAAGTTATTTTAAATCCTTTATTTATCCTGTCATATTTAGTTGCTCCATAGTTTTGCCCTACAAAACTACTTAGTGCCACAGCAATTCCATCAGCAGTCATCCATGATATAGCCTCTATTTGAGATCCTACTTTTTGTGCAGCTATAGCTACTGGTCCCCATGACGCTACTATCACTCCAAGTAACATTGAGAATATGGTAAACATACCACTTTGTATAGCTACAGGCATACCTAATTTACATAATGATTTATAGTATTCTAAACTTATTTTTCTAAATAATTTCACCTTAAAATACTCATTATTTCTTTTCATAATCATAACTATAAAACACATAGTAACTATAAATTGTGAAAATACTGTAGCTATAGCAGCTCCTTCTACACCAAGCTTTGGAAATGGCCCTATGCCAAGTATAAGTAATGGGTCTAATATTATATTAGTTATAAGTCCTACTGTGTTTATTCTAAATGGATCTTTACTATTACCCATACCATTAAATATAGCTGTAAATATCGGATTTATAAAATAAAATATCATTCCTAATGCAACTATAACTAAATATTTTTTAGACATTGATATAACATTTGCATCTCCTAAATTAAAAAAACCTATTAAACTATCTTTAAATATTAATAGTACTAATGTATATATTAAAGATAATATGATATTTACCTCTATAGCAGCCTTTATATAAGATTTAGTTTCTTCTGCATCATTTTTCCCCATACTTTGTGCTACTTGAACTTCTCCACCTACTCTAGATATAGCAACAAATGCCATTGCCAGCCATGGAAAAAATCCAGCTGTACCAACAGCTGCTACAGCACTACTTCCCGCTTTTCCTACCCATACCATATCTACCATATTATAGGCCATTTGTATAAATGATGTTCCCATTATAGGAAGTGCTAGTTTTATTAGTTTATCTATTATTTTTCCTTCTGTTAAATCTATTCTTCCCTGCAAATTTACCACCTCTTTTTTATAGAATTTTCCGAATTTACCTATTCGCTATATTAATAATAGCTATACCTTCTAAATATTTCTATAAAAATTTATAATTTTAACTTATTATTTAAGAAGCAATATCACAAAATAAATCTAATTTTATATTTCAGTAACTTTTACTTAAAAATAGGTATGATATAGATTATTTAAATCATCTAAATCATACCTTAAGTTTTTATAAAGATTTATATAATTTCTCTAGCCTATTATTTATGGATTTGTATTCACTAACCATTTCATTTAGATGTTGGAAAATACCTTTATCTAACTTCTCATCTTTATATGAATTGATTAAACTACTTCCACCTTTTATACCCATATCTATAGCATTTATTGCATGGTCTATAACTTCTTTATCATTATCTATAAAAATATCTTTTAATTTTTCAAACATGCTTGCCATTTCTCCAGCTACTCCTAATGAATTACTAGGTTCTCCTCCAAGTTTTTTTATATATGAACTTACTTTTTCATCTTGCTCTCTAAATATAAGCATAATTTTAGTTAATTCATTTTTTATATCCTGGCTTTTAGCTTTGTCTTGATAAACCCTAAATGAGTCCGCTCCCATATGAATTCCTCTTAAAAATTTATTTAATTCTTTTATTAATTCATCATGTTTATCCATTTTATCACCTCATCATTAGTTTCCTTATAAACAGTTAGATTATTCATACATTCCTAAAATATATTGTTTACAAATTTTCTAGATCTATTTATTATAAATTCCATAGTATTTAAAAATTCATCTACTTCTTCACATGTATTATATAATCCTAAACTTGCTCTAACCATACCAGCTGCTTTACAATCTCGTTTTAATAAATCTTGAGCTGCCTCATCTGTTATTCCTAGTAATCTTCTTACATAAGTATGCGCACAAAATGCTCCTTGCCTAACTGCTATTCCTCTAATATATGATAACTTATCTGCAACAGAATCAAAGTTTATTCCATCTACATTAAAAGGTATAACACCTAATCTATCTTCACAATTTAAATCACCATATAATTTTACTCTATCTATATCTTTAAGGCCTTTTATTAACCTATCTTTAAGAAGGTCTTCATGTTCTTTTACTTTATCAAATCCTATTTCTTTTAATTTATTCATAGCTGTATATAGTGCTACAACACCCAAGTAATTTGGTGTTCCTGCTTCAAATCTCTCTGGCGCATTACTCCAATAAATATCATAATCAAATACTAAATCTACAGCTCCTCCACCTTTTATAAATGGCTCTTTTTTTTCTAAATCTTCTTTAAGTCCAATAACTAATCCAGACCCATATGGCGCATACATTTTATGCCCAGATAAAGCTAAAAAATCTATAGAATCATCATTTCCTGTTCCTTTCATATTTATCTCTCTATGAGGTGCTAGTTGAGCTGCATCAACAATAATTTTAGCTCCATATTTATGAGCTATTTTAGCTATATGATTTATTGGATTAATATGACCTGTAACATTTGATGCTCCCGTTACAGTTACAAACTTTACATCTCCATTATGTTTAATTAATTCTTCCTCTATATCATCTATATTTAATCTTCCCTTTTCATCTACTTCAATATATATTAAATTTGCATTATATCTCCATGGAAGGTCATTTGCATGATGTTCCATTCTAGTTGTAATTACTTTATCATACTTACTATTTAATAATGTATTTGCAAGTAAATTTATACCTTCTGTGGTATTTTTTGTAAATATAACTGTGTATCTATCATCATTGTCTAAATTAAAAAATGTTTTCACATAATCTCTACACTTTTCATATATCTTACTTGAATACTCAGATTTTGGCCCCTTTCCTCTTCCTATAGAACCATACATTTGCATATGCTTAAAAATTTCTTTATCCACACATTTAAAAGGAGGTGTCGTTGCACCATTATCAAAACATATAGGAGTAGCATATGCTCCATCTGATAATTTTATTGTTAAATCTACCCCATCAAACATGTGTCTGTAATTGATTTCTTGTCTATACATTCCCTTCCCCCCATATAAAAATATATAAAAGTAGCAATTATACTTCTTATTTAATAGTATTCAAGTTTAAAAATAATGTTCATTTTTAATATATTTGCTAAGTTATCATACTGTAAAACACAAACTAGTTTCTCATATATTATTTATGATTTTAAAATAGCAAATAAAAAAGAGTATCTCTTTTTTATTTTGAGATACTCTTTTTAATAAATTATTTTAAGTCTTTAAATTTTTCTTTAAATAATTCACCTATAGAACCTAAAGAATCTTCTGTTTCTAAGAATTCAGAATAGTCTTCTTCTGGCTCTTTTGTAGCTTCTTTTAATGAAACTACCATTTTTTTATCTTTATTTTTTATATCTATTATCATAACATCTATTTCATCTCCAACGTTTACAACGTTAGATACTTTCATTACTCTATCTTCACTTAATTCAGATATTGGTAAGAAGGCTTCTACTCCAAGTTTAACTTCAACAAATGCTCCTCTTTCTATTAATTTTAATACCTTAACATTTATTATATCTCCAACTTGCATTTCTTCTTTTATAGAATTCCATGGGTCATTGTTTATATCTTTTATAGCTAATCCTATTCTTTTGTTTTCTTTATCTACATTTATAACATACACATCTACTTCTTGACCTTCTTTAACAACTTCTTCAACAGAATTTATTCTATGCCAAGCTAATTCATTTATATGAGCTAAACCTTCTATTCCACCTAAATCTATAAATGCTCCATAACTCATTATCTTACTTACTTTACCAGTTCTTTTTTGACCTACTTCAAGTGAGTTAAATAAATCTTCTTTAGCTTTTTTAACTCTAGCTCTTTCTGCTTCTTTTTCTGCTTTTATTCTAGCTCTTTTTTCTGCTTTTTCTGCATCTAATCTTTCTTGAGCTACTTCTCTATGAGATGCTACTATTCTGTTTCTTCTTAAATCCATTTCTAACATGTAAACTTCTAAATCACGACCAACATATGCAGCAGTATTGTTTACAAATTTTACATCTATTTGAGATAATGGTATAAATACAGTTTCTGTTTTATAACTTGTAAATAATCCTTTTTCTATACTTCTTTCTACGTGTACTGTTAGTATAGTATGATTATCTAAAGCTTCTTTAAGTTCTTTTCTAGTAGCTTCTACAAAAGCTTTTTTTACTGATAAATATATAACTCCATCTTTACGTTGTATCTTAGTTATTTCTACACTTACTTCTTCCCCTATTTTATATTTATCTGATATCTCCTCATCTTTAGCTAGTAAAAGCTCAGAAGATGGTATAATTCCATCAAATCCATAGTTTAGTTCTATACGAATCTCATCATATAATATTTTAGTTATTTTTCCAGTTATTATCTGACCAACTTTTAGATTACTCATTTCTTTTTCTTGTTGTTCTAAAAGTTCTTGCATAGTTTGATTGTTATCCATTAAATTCCATTCCTTTCTATGTAAACGTTTATAATTTCATATATTTACCTATTATTATATCACTAACATTTAATTCTTTATATTATTAATTAATTTACTTTGTAAAAAATATTTCTTTTATGCAGTCTTCGCTATAATTCACCACTAAATTTCCTGGGAAATCTACTTCTTTTAATATTCTTTCACAATTTTCAAATGCTCCAACTTGATAATAAATATGAGCATCACTTCCTAATATAACTTTGACATTATATTTTTTACATAAATTTAATAATTCTTGTGCGTTTTTAGTAGCTCCAACCCTAAAACTATTTGGTCTTAACGATGAATTATTTATTTCTAATAATGTATTAGTTTCTTTAGCTTTTTTTACAACTGTTTCATAATCTACTGGATATCTACTATCATCCAGATGCCCTATTATTTTAACTTCTTCATTTTCCATAGCACATAAAACAGCTTTGGTATTTTCTTCTTTACTTCCGGGAGATATGCACGGTGGATGTAAACTAGCTATTACATAATCTAACTTTCCAACTACATCTTCTGGTATATCTAAATTTCCATCAAAATCCATTATATTTGCTTCTATTCCTTTTAACATCTTTATTCCATTTATTTCTTCTTTTATAACTCCTAAATTCCCAAAATAGAAAGGATGTGTACTCCCTGGCATCTCTGGAGCATGATCTGAAACACCTAAATATTTTAATCCTTTTTCTTTTGCTTCATCTATGTTTTCTTTTAATGTACTATATGCATGTCCACTAGCTATAGTATGACAATGTAAATCTATAATTGGTTTCATATTTAAGCCTCCTATTTATAGTTTATATTTTTAATTATATAATAATTAATTTCTTTTTATCAAAATTTTATTTAGTACTAATATGCAAAATAAGCTATCATAATGAGCAAACACTACTTATTATGATAGCTTATGTAAATTTTTTTATTCTTCAGCTTTAGTTTTAGCTATTTCCACATTTACTTGGCCTAAATGATTAACTGATAATGTCTTTTTATAAAATACAATAAAGCATACTACAGTAGTAATCGCAGCTAACACGTCTGCAACAGGCTCTGCCATTAATACTCCTTGTAATTTATTTTCAATAAACATAGGTAATATAAATATTAATGGTATTAATAATATTATTTTTCTAAGTAATGCTAATATCATAGATATTTTTGCTTGACCTAATGCAAGGAATGTTTGTTGACAAGCAATCTGAGCTCCAAACATAAATATTCCAGCAAAATAAATTCTCATACTCCATGCTGTTATTGACACAAGTTCTGGATTACTATTAAATATAGATACATAAATTTGTGGAAATGCAATTATACTTACACACATTATAGTTGCATATGTAAAACAACATATAATTAATAACTTAAATGTCTTTCTAACCCTATCTAGTTGGCCTGCTCCGTAGTTAAAACTCATTATAGGTTGCGCCCCTTGAGTTAATCCCATCATAGGTAGAAGTATTATTTGCATGACACTACTTATTATAGTCATAGCTCCTACTGCTAAATCTCCTCCATATTTTGCAAGGCTATTATTCATAGTTATTATAACTAAACTTTCGGTAGCATTCATTATAAATGGTGATATACCTAAAAGTAATATAGGAACAACTACTTTAACACTTGGTACAATATATTTTTTCTTTATTTTTAGTACACTTTTTTTACCAACTAAGAATTTTAATACCCAAATAGCAGAAACAAATTGAGCTGTTATCGTAGCTAATGCAGCTCCTTTCACTCCCATATTTAATCCAAATATAAATATAGGATCTAGTATTATATTTATAATTGCACCTATCATAACTGTCATCATTCCAGTTTTAGCAAATCCTTGAGTATTTATAAATGGATTCATTCCTAATCCTATTTGTACAAATATAGTTCCTATAAGATAAATCCCTATATAGTCATTAGCATATCCTATCGTTTTATCACTTGCTCCAAATGCCCAAAGTATATCTTCTTTAAATATCAAAAACGATATTGTTAATACAAATGATATTATTAATAATGTAGAAAAACTATTAGTCATTATTTTTTCTGCACCATCATTATCTTTTTCTCCCATTTTTATAGCTGCTAGTGGAGCTCCCCCCATACCAACTAAAGCGCTAAAAGCTGATACTATCATTATTATTGGAAAAGCTACTCCAACACCTGCCATAGCAATTTCTCCACTTGGTATTCTTCCTATAAAAATTCTATCCACTATATTGTATAATACATTCACTATCTGAGCTATTATAGCAGGTAGTGCCAATTGAAATAATAACTTAGAAACACTACCTTTCCCCAAATCTGTAGCTTGCTTTGACATATTAACCTCCTTATTAAAATACAATTAAATCCTATGATAGCATATTCCTAAATAAAATTAAATATTTTAATTTAAAATATTTTTATTGTTTATAATTTATTCTAATAAATAATTTTTGTTACTATAATTAAGTTATAACTTATCAAACAACGATATAGTAGTATACATTTCTTTTTCTTTATCTGATAAGTTTGATATACTTACACCTATTAATCGAATTTGTTTATTCTTATCTTTGATTTTCTCTATTAAAATATTAGTATTTCCTAATATATCATCATATGTATGTATAGGAGTTTTTAAAGTATGTCTTTTAGTTACTTGTTGAAAATCTTCATACTTAACTTTTACAGTTATTGTTTTTCCAGATTTATTAATAGAATTTAATCTCATATATACATCTTTTACAACTTCTTTTATATGCTCATTTAATTCATCTGAATCAAAATTCACATTAGAAATAAATGTACTCTCTGCACCTACTGATTTTCTTTCTCTACTAACCTTTACAGGTCTATGATCAATCCCCCTAGCAAAGTTATACATATCGTATCCTTTTTTCTTAAATATTGTTTCTAATTGAATTAACTCCATATTTCTTAAATCATACCCATTGTTTATTCCCATCATTTTAAGTGTTTTTTCTGTGACTTTTCCAATACCAAAAAACTTTTTTATAGGCAGTTTATCTATGAATTCTTGAGCTTTTTCAGGAGTTATAACCGTCAATCCATTAGGTTTTTGATAATCAGATGCTATTTTAGCTAAAAATTTATTGTAAGAAACCCCAGCAAATGAAGTTATACCTATTTCTTTATATATATCATGTTTAATTCTTTTCGCAATTACACTTGCATACTCTATACCCTTTTTATTCTCAGTAACATCTAAGTATGCTTCATCTAAAGATAGTGGTTCTATAATGTCAGTATATCTTTTAAAAATTTCTCTTATTTGACATGAAACCTTGTGATATACATCAAATCTAGGAGGAACGAATATAGCATGTGGACACCTTACATAAGCAACTTTAGATGGCATAGCTGAATGTATCCCAAATTTCCTTGCTTCATACGAACAAGTAGCAACCACTCCTCTACTTTCAGGACTTCCTCCAACTATAACTGGCTTTCCTCTAAGTTCTTTGTTGTCTCTTTGTTCTACAGATGCATAAAAAGCATCCATATCTATATGAATTATCTTTCTATTGCTATACAATATATATTCTCCTTATCTATTTTTAATTAAAAAACCGTATTGCAAAATGCTTTACAATACGGTTATATACAATATTAGTTTTGATATAAGTTAGCTGATGGATATTCTGGATCAGAAGTTGTATCCATACCTAATTTTCTAAATGTTTGCTCATCATTTACATTTAACATAGTTGTTGAATGAGCTTGAGCTCCTTTAAGCATAGGTAATTTTTCCATTGCAGCTTGAGCTGTTGGATTAGTTACAGCACATATACTTAATGCAGTTAATACTTCTTCACAGCTTAATGCAACATTTCTATTTCCTAAAGTGTTGGCTTTTAAATTAATAATTGGTTCTAAAACAACTGGTGATATTAAATGCATATCATCATTTATATCAGCAAAATGCTTAACAGCATTTAATACAGCAGCCGCTGTCGCATTCATTGTTTCAGATGCTTTTCCTGTAAGTATAGTTCCATCACAAAGTTCTAATGCAACTACAGGACATATATCATTTGGTGTATTAGAAGCTTCTTTTAACTTAGCACTATATTCTCTAGCAGGCATTACTACTTTTCTATCTTCTGGCTTTAAGTTTAATTCTTCCATTATTAAATTCATTCTATCATAAGCACCTTTATCAACTTGTCCTTTTTTATATTCACAAGCTGTTTTAAAGTATCTTCTTATTATCTCTTGTCTTGAAGCTTCTTGAACTACTTCATCATCTATTATACCATATCCAACTCTATTAACTCCCATATCTGTTGGTGATTGATATACAGATTCTTTTCCTGTTATTTTTTCTATTATTTTCTTTAAAACAGGGAATAGTTCTAAGTCACGGTTGTAATTAACTGATTGTACTCCATATTTTTCAAGATGGAATGAATCTATCATGTTAACATCTTTTAAGTCAACTGTTGCAGCTTCATATGCTATATTTAAAGGATGCTTTAATGGAACATTCCATACTGGGAATGTTTCGAATTTAGAGTATCCAACTTCATTTCCTCTTTTATTTTCATGATATAATTGACTTAAACAAGTTCCTAATTTACCACTATTTGGTCCTGGTGCTGTTACAACTACTATAGGTTTAGTTGTTTCTATATATGGATTAGCTCCATATCCTTCATCACTTACTATAGTATCTACATCACTTGGATATCCTTTAGTTGGAGCATGTTTATATACTTTTATACCTCTACGCTCTAATTTATTTATAAAAACTGTTGTTGCAGGTTGTCCTTCATATCTTGTTATAACAACACTGTTAACATCAAGTTCATATGCTCTTAAATCATCTATAAGTCTTAAAACTTCCATATCATAAGTGATACCGAAATCTCCTCTTATTTTATTTCTTTCGATATCCCCCGCATAAACACATATTACAACTTCTAATTTATCTTTTAAGTTTTGTAATACTTTTATTTTTGCATTTTCATCAAATCCTGGTAAAACCCTCTTTGCATGAAGGTCAAACATTAACTTCCCACCAAATTCTAAGTATAACTTATCATAATTATTAACTCTCTCTAAAATATACTTAGATTGTTCTTCTAAATATTTCTTGTGGTCAAATCCTATCTTCATTGTAATTCCTCCTAGATAAAATATAAATTTAGTAGATATTTCTTCAAAAAATTAAAAATTAAATAAAAAAAGTAAATTTAAATAGATTAAGTCTATATTTACTATAACTAAAATTATAATATCATATATAACTATAACCCAATTTAAAGTAAAATAATATCATATATTTTTATATTTTTCTAGTACATTTTTTAAAATCTACATAAAAAAAAGCTAACTCATTGAGTTAGCGCAATCGAAATATCTACTAAATATTTAATCTATTTATCTTAGGACTTACTATTCTAAATCATTTGAAGACTATTTGCAATATATTTTTTTAATTTCTATTTAAATTTTCAGTATATTTTTTCCAATTGAAATTAATACTATATCTATATATTAGTTGGAGGTGTTTTTTTGATTAAATGTTTATCTATAAATTGCGTTTTTAATGTTTCTGGTTTATGTAGTACATCTGTAGTTAATATAGAAGGTTTTGATGCAAATATAACTCCAGAAACTTATTGCAAAACTTTCATAGACTCTTTAAATTCATCTAAAATAACAAATAGTACTATGGATAATAACGAGACCTCATCTAAAAATATAATATGCAGTGCATATAACTGCACATATAATTTTAGTGGTTCTTGCAAATCATCTGATATACAAGTTAATTTTTTAAATAATACTTGTGAAACATTTAAAAAAAGGTCTTATAATAATTATGAATATTAATTAAAGGCACCTAACTTTGGTGTCTTTAATACTTACAGTAACTAATTTGTCCCTTACTTAATAATATATACTAGTCATCTTATGTTAGGAGGGGATATATTGATAGAAGCTTTAATCTTAGTTTTATCTTTATGTATAGATACTTTTGTTGCTAGTATGGCTTATGGAACAGATAGAATAAAGATTCCATTTACTTCAAATATAGTAATTAATCTTGTATGCTCATTATTTTTAGGAATTTCATTATCTTTAGGGGGCTTGTTCAAAGAAATTTTACCACCTACTGTAGCTTCTACTCTTAGTTTCTTTTTATTATTATCACTTGGTGTCCTTAGACTATTTGAATCTTTTTTTAAAACCTACATTCAAAAGTTTTCTAATATAGGAGCACCCTTGACTTTTAAATTATTTGACTTTAAGTTTGTATTAGAGATATATGCCAGTGAAACTAAAGCTGATTATGATAAATCTAAAAATCTTACCATAAAAGAAGCTATATACTTAGCTGTAGCCCTTTCTTTAGATAGTATAGCAGTTGGATTTGGTAGTAGCTTGATATCTATAAACTATTTTCAAGTTTTGGTGTTATCATTTTTCATAGGTGTAATGTCTTTGTTTCTTGGAGTATACTTTGGTAAAAAATTCATTGAGAAAATAGATATAAATCTTTCTTGGCTTTCTGGTTCTATGCTTATTTTACTAGCTATAATAAGATTTATATAAAAAAAGAGAAGTTTGTAAAATACAAACTTCTCTTTTTTTAAGCTAAATCAAAGTCATCAAAGCTAAAATCGTCATCTAAATCACTTTCTTCTTGCTCTTTTTTTATCATATTACCTTCATAAACTTTGAAAAATGGATAATAAGTCACTATGCTAATTAACACTAATATGAATACAAACAATACATTTCTTATATCCATAGATGATAAGTATGCTTGTGCAAAGAATGGTGTAAAAGATGGGTCAACTATATAACCACAAGTTATAAACCCTATCTTTTGAGCAAAATATGTTAATGATACAGATATAATTGGAGTTACTATAAATGGTATAGCTAATATAGGGTTAAATACTATAGGTCCTCCAAATATTACTGGTTCATTAATTCCGCATATTCCAGGAACAATAGATAACCTTCCTAATGACTTTAGGTGTGCAGATTTACTTCTTGCCATTAATAAAACTAATCCTAGTGTATTACCTGCTCCACCTAATATCGCAATTCTAAACATTTGTAAATTCATTAATACGTTAGGGTCTTGTCCAGCTGCAACCAAATCTGAATTTAATCCCGTATTGCTAAGCCCTAATGTAAATGCTATTGGGAATATTATAGATGTTCCGTTTACCCCAAATAACCATAATAGATTTCCAAAAGTTATAAGTAATAAATACCCCCATAAATTATCAGCTATATTAAGTGCAGGTGTTAGTATACTCATTATTGACTGAGGTAAACTCATTCCTGTGTTAGCTATTATAATAACATTTAGTCCATATAAAATTCCTATATTTAAAATTAAAGGTACCAATGTATTTATAAAAGATGAAACAGCTGATGGAACTGAATCTGGTAAATTAAACTTCCACTCCATTTTATCAACAAATCTTGTTATCTCAACTGAAGCTATTCCTATTATTATAGCTACAAATAATCCATCTGCTCCTAAAAATGACATAGGTATATTACCTTCATTGCTCGGTGCACATATCATAAAGAATAAAGCTGTAGATATAAGTCCTGACATAGAAGCATTCATCTTATAATCACTAGCTAACGTGTACGCTATTGCAAATGCTGACATTACTCCTAGTAATCCCATAGTCATATCAAACGGTGCTGTTATAGTTGCATAATTTGCTACTGCAAATTCCTTCCATGATAATAAAAACTTTACAAATACATTTGCGTTGTTAGGATCAACTAACTCTGGATTTATAGGGGGATTTGCTATTATTAAAAATAACGAACCTACCACAATAAGTGGCAATGTCATCATCATTCCCGTTGAAATAGCATTCAAATGTCTTTGTCTTCCAAGCTTATCTCCAATAGGTGATAGTACTTTATCTAGTTTTTCTAAAAACTTACTTTGTCCCATTTAACTAATCTCCCTTTTTATATTTTGTATTATTCTTGCCAAGGATTATATTGGAATGCACTTTCTATTGCTTCTTCTGGCTTGTACACTTCTAATATTTTTCTATAACGCTCTTTATAATCATTATCAACTTTCATTTGAGGTATAACCTTACTTGCTTCATTTAAGAAGTGGAATGAATCTCTTCCCATTTCAGCTCCTCTTACCGTGTGCTTATCAAGTGCATAGTCAGGTATTTCTGGAACTCTTCCCATTGCAAATCCTTTTATAATAATATTTTTTAACAAGTCACTTGAACGATCTTTCTCACAATTACATAAATATCTTATAGCATGTATGAAATATATAGGTCTATCTCCATCTGCATAAGAAAATTGTTTTCTCATTTCATATAAGTTATTAACAATTATACAAGCTGTTGGTTCTCCCATACCTATATCTTCTACAGTCATAGTTAATAATCTTCTCCATAACTTTTCTTCCATTTGAGGAGATGTTATATACATTTCATAAGCAAATTCACAAGCTTGCTCTTCAAGCCCTCTTCTTATAGATTTTTGAAGTGCTGATATAACTTCATCTCCATTTAGTCCATTACGAGTTTTTATTCTTGCCCATGGGTCTTTTATAAATTTTTCAGCCATGATGTCTACCTCCATATATTTTATATTTATATTTTTTTGAAATTCATATATAATAGCCTTTGAGGTGGTTAAATATGAATTTTGAATATCTTAGTGATAAATATCAACTATCTACCGTAGAACAGAATATATTAAAATATTTATATAATAATATTGATAACTTGAAAAAAATTGGTATACGTAAAGTTGCTAAAGACAATTTTACTTCTACAACCATTATATATAAACTTTGTAAAAAACTAGGTTTTGAAGGTTATTCTGATATGATTTATAATATATCCTACTCTAATAAAATTGATGAAATAGATTCTTCTGTAGATATATTTACAAATGCTTATAATCAAATTAATTCAAACTTAGTTCCTTTATCTAATATACTAAAAAACTCTAAAAATAAATTGATAATGCTACTTGGTGTTGGATACTCACAAATGATTGCAAACTATATGAGTGAGCGATTTGTAATACATGGATTCAAGTGTATTGCAAACACACATTTACAATTGTTAACCAAATCCCATAAAGATGAAGTTTTATTAATAGCTATCTCAAATTCAGGCGAAAGTGCTAGTATATTAGAAGTAGCACAAACTGCTAAAAATAGTGGTATACAAGTAATTAGCTTTGTTGGAAATAAAAACTCTACACTTGCTAATCTTTCAGATATACCAATAGTTTTAAAGGGTTATGAAAAATTCCCTAATTTAAAGAATACTCCAAATACATTCTTTTCCGAAGTATTGTTACTATTCGAATGTTTTATAAGTAATATAGATTAGTATTCTTATAATTTAATCTTAATATTTTTCTTATTTAATTTAAATATATTTAATACTTTTAGAAAAAAGTTTTTCAATAAAAAACATTTTATAAAAATATTTTATTCTATAATTTTTTGATATATTTACATTTTTTTGCTAATAATCAATAATATAATTAGTATTAATATACTTATTATGATATTATTAATTAAGTTGTCAGTAATTAAATTAGCAATATTTGTGAGGTAAATAATATGAATTTTAAAGAATTAGGAATTAATGATAATACAATAAAAACCCTAAAAAAAATGGGAATAACAAATCCAACACCTATACAAGAACAAAGTATAGGTATAATAAAATCAGGTAAAGACGTAATAGCTGAAGCTCAAACAGGAACAGGAAAAACATTGGCATTTTTACTTCCTATATTTGAGAATTTATCATCTGAAGGTAATCATATACAAGCTCTTATAATTTCACCAACTAGAGAACTTGCAATACAAATAACTAAAGAAGCAGAAAAACTTAGTGAAAATACTGATATTAGCTTACTAGCTATGTATGGCGGGAAAGATATTGGCGCTCAGTTAAAAAAGTTAAAAAGAAATATACACTTAGTTATAGCAACTCCTGGTAGACTACTAGATCATATAGACAGAGAAACTGTAGATCTTAGTAAATTGAAAGTCTTAGTTTTAGATGAAGCAGACCAAATGCTATTTATGGGATTTAGAAATGAAGTTGAGACTATACTTAGATATACTTCTAAAAATCGTCAAATGTTATGCTTCTCTGCAACTATGGATTCTGCTGTAAAAAAATTAGCATATAAATATATGAATAATCCAACAGTAGTTAGTGTAGAAAAAGAAGAAATAACATTAACTAATATAAAACAAAACGTAGTTGAAACTACAGATAGAAAAAAACAAGATGCATTATGTTCAGTGTTAGATAAAGATAACCCATTCATGGGAATAATTTTCTGTAGAACTAAAGCTAGAGTTGATAAGCTAGAAGAAGTTCTTCATAGGAGAAAATATAACTGTGCTAAACTTCACAGTGATATAAAACAATCCCATAGGGAAAGAATCATGAAATCATTTAGAAATGCAGATATACAATACTTAATAGCAACAGATGTTGCATCTAGAGGATTAGACATAAGTGGAGTATCTCATGTATATAACTACGACATACCGGAGAATGCAGAAACATATATTCATAGAATCGGGAGAACAGGAAGAGCTGGAGAAGAAGGTTATACATGCATGTTTGTAGACCCAAAAGACTACAATACATTAAAAGAAATAGAAGATGCTATTGAAATGGAAATTCCAAGAAGAGAAGTATAAAAAAGAAGTGCAAAAGCACTTCTTTTTTTATTAGAATAAAAAAAGATTACGCGGCTACGTCCTACTCTCCCAGGCAGCTTCCCACCAAGTACCATCGGCGCTAAAGAGCTTAACTTCTGTGTTCGGAATGGGAACAGGTGTATCCTCTTTGCTATAA
>NZ_JACRWD010000010.1:0-46854 GCF_014306135.1 Paeniclostridium hominis | reverse complement strand
TTTATGAGTTAAAATTTCATTACCATCTTTATCATATGAAACTTCATCCCAAGATACATCAAACTGAGCAACATAAGCTCCACTATGATCTAGGTTTATTTTTCCTTTTGAATATTCTGTAGATGTAGTTTCTATATAATCTGTTTTATTATGTACTGCAGCTATTGAATTATCTTTTAAGAATGTGCTTGTATAAGAAATTGGATATGCAGGATTTTTTAAGCTAAAAGTTGCATTATCTTTTATTACATTTCTTATCTCATCAAAGTCTTTAGTTACAACTTTATTATGAGCTTGAGCATCTCCACCTAAAACAACGGCTGTAAATGAACTATTCTCAAATATATCTTTGTATTGAGAACTGTTGCTTGCACCATTGTTCTTTATTAAAGCTTTAAATGCTGCTTGTACATCTTTGCTCTTAGAATTTGTTTCTAACTTTACATAAATAGTTCTACCATAAGCTACATTAGAAACCATAAGTGGTGGTGCTTCATTGCTTACACCTTTTCTAACTAGCTCTTTAAAAGTTACACTATCATCAAATAAATCAGATGGATTATTTGGAAGTTGAGCACTTACAGTATAAAATATTTGCTTATACGCTGCTATCATAACTTTTTTTTCTCCATTTGAAATTGCATTAAAGTCTATTCCAAGTGAATTATCAAGAACTTTTGCATTAACGTTAAGTGCATTTGAAATTTGAGATTTACTATATACCATAGACTCTAAATATTGAGTTCTAGCAGGTAATGTATGTGTTTGTGAGTTTTTATCGCTCCAATTAGATACTAATTCATCTATTGCTCCAGATACATTCCCATAAGTTGGATTTTGAACTGTAACTGTATTATCCTTTTTCATACCAGGTAAATCAATACTAATATTTATTGGCTTTCTTTTGCACATTAAAATATTTGGTCTATTTTCAACAAAAGAATCATCTGCAGTTTGTAGTGCCCCTGGGTATGTACGATCTGTTACAGAATCTACAATTGATATATCTACTGGAGATGTTGTAAGTGTTTTTTTCTTACGCTCTACTACAATAAATTTATTATTTGTTTTTATCCCCTCTTTAGGAACAACATTTTCAATAGTATCTCCATTTCTAGCTAGTATTTCATTTTTGTTGTACTTTAAGTTAGCTATGCCGTTATCTATATCTTCACTATTAGGTCCTTGAGCAAAACTTGTGAATGTACAAGTACTCATTCCTAATGCTATTGTAGCACAAGCTAATGACTTTGTTATTTTTTTAATTTTCATATTTAAACGCCTCCTCTCTTTAATTATTAATACGGATAAATTACTTAATTTTTTATGGTGAATTGGTTATTTTACTCCAAATAAATACAATGTTAATCCATTTAAGTATAAAAATACCCTTAAAGTCCATTTATTTGGATTTTAAGGGTATTAACTTACTAATTTTAATTAATTATTCAGGAATAGAAAAACACTTATTTATAAGTGCCTTAAGTGTAAGCCCTAATATAAGCATAAAGAAAACAACTATTAAAACATTTGTAAATTTATTTAAAATAGTAGCACTTCCAATTACAACAACAAATAAAACACACTCTAGCCTTAAACGTTTATCATAAGTATTATATTTTTCAGCTGAGATTCCAGTATTTTCAAGGCGCTCTAGTTTAACTAATCTATGATATCTATTAGAAGTTAAGTATAAAAAAACTAAAACTAAAATTTCGCCTATTATATTAAAAATATCAAACATATTGTGTTACCTCCTTATTTGAATCAAAATAAACCTCCCATAAAATTTTAAATCTATCTTAACATTTAAAACTTATATAATGATAAAATTGGACTAAAATGATTTTAATTTGGAGTGAAATAGTAAATTTTGAACTATATTTTAAAAACATATTTAAAATACATTTATTTAGACTTTGTAAAAAATAATTAAATTATTTCTGCACATTTTTGATTTTAATATTGTTAAACATTATGAGGAGGTGATGTGTTGGTAAATCCTATTAGGAAAATTAAAAATGGTGATTCAAATATAGCTGAACAAATTGTTAGTGAAAATTATGATGCTATTTATAAATACTGCTACTTCAAAGTTGGAAATAGTGAAGATGCACAAGATATTACACAAGAAGTTTTCTTGAATTTTGTAAGAAATATAAATACATATTCGGATAGAGGAAAACCAAGAGCATTTCTTTATACAATAGCTAAAAATCTATGTATTAATTGGATTAAAAAGAATAAAACAGAGTATTTAGAATCAACAAAAGAAATTATAGATATTTCTGCCTCAGAACATATTGACAGTATCACAGATAAAATAACACTTAAACACATTATTGATAATCTCCCAAAAGAACAACAAGAAGTCATAGTTTTAAAATACGGCCATGATTTAAAAATTAATGAAATTGCAACGATTATAGGCAAGTCGCGTTTTACAGTTAGATATAGGATAAATTTAGCCTTATTAGCAATTAAAAGTAAATTAAGTGGGAGTGATTATATTGAAGAAAAACTTAGAAAAAGACTTACATAAATTATATAAAAATGTACCTCCACCAAAATCTAGTAGTATTCAAGATACTATCTTAAAGGTACGTGAAATAGTAAATGAAACTCAATGTAGGAGATTAACATTTTGGGAGTTTTATTTCCAACAATTTGGATTTATACGTAAAAAGGTATGGGTCATTCAATTTGCAATTTTATTATTTTGTGGTTTAAGGCTATATTCTTATCCAGCATCAATGCAAGTAATTAACTTAATTTCATCTATAGCTCCATTAATTTATATATCTACATTTACAGAACTTTCAAGAGCTTACACATATAAAACTGTTGAACTTGAATTATCTACCCAATATACACTAAGTCAAGTAATGTTATCACGTATAAGCATACTAGGACTTATGAATATCTTAAGCATAACAATTTTAGGTATTTTTGTTGGAATTAAGACATCACTTTATACTTATGAAATATTTTTATATATTTGTGTACCATTTATGGTAACTTGCTTTGGGTGCTTATGGATATTAAATAAATTTAAGAATAAAGAAAGTAACTATTATAGCTTTGCTTTTGGAGTCTTTATAATGGTGATTGTCTCAATATCTACATCATATTTACCTAAATTATATATTTCATCTTCATTATGGATTTGGATTGTTATGCTTGTTATTGCAATAATTGGAGTAGCTATACAACTTTACAAGTTAGTTATTAATTGTAATAAAAAATATGATTGTATGAACTTAAATCACATTTAGGAGGTTTAATATGGAATTAAAGTTTGATAGATTGACAAAACAATTTAGCAATAAAATTGCAGTTGACCGAATTAGTGTTACTTTAGAGCCAGGAATTTATGGGTTACTTGGAGCCAATGGATCTGGAAAAACAACTCTTATGAGAATGATATGTGGTATTCTTAACCCAACATCAGGAGATATACTACTAAATGGATCTAGTATAAATTCTTTAGGTGAAAATTATCGAAAACTTATTGGATACTTACCACAAGACTTTGGATATTACCCTGATTTTACAGCTAAGGAATTTATGTATTACATAGCAGCCTTAAAAGGAATAAACAAACAAAATGCAAAGATAAAAACAAAAGAACTTTTACAATTAGTTGGATTATCAGATGTTTGTAATAAAAAAATCAGGACTTTTTCAGGTGGTATGAAACAAAGATTAGGAATTGCACAAGCAGTATTAAATGACCCTAAAATTTTGATACTAGATGAGCCAACAGCAGGTCTTGATCCAAAAGAACGTATACGTTTTAGAAATTTAATTTCTAATTTTTCAAAGGATAAAATAGTTATTCTTTCAACTCATATTGTTTCAGATATTGATTATATTTCAGATAAAATAATAATGATGAAGAGTGGTCAGATAATTCTTAATAGCTTAAGAGAAGGTGCAACCAAAGAAATAGACAAAAAGGTATGGAAATGTACTATCCCAAAAAACAATGTAGATATGATTAGTGGAAAGTATCGTGTCGTAAACCTACAGCATGATAGTGAGGATAAGGTTTTACTTAGAATCGTAAGTAATATAAAGCCTACTGAAAATGCAACCAATGTTGAACCTACACTTGAAGATTTATATTTATACCATTTTGATGATATGGTATCACAATAGGGGGTATAGTATGAAAGATTTATTAGTATTTGAACTTAAAAAAATTATAAGAAAAAAACTAAATATAATTGTGATTCTAGGCAGTTTAGCTTTAACAGTAATGCTATTTTTACTTCAACCTATACAATTTTTGTCATTTGATAAGGATGGTAACCAAAGACGAGGTTTTGATGCTATTGAATTAGAAAAAAGGTCACAAAAAGAACTTGAAGGGACATTAACAGAGGAAAGAATTACAAATGATATTTTAAAATATCAAGAGCTATTTAATAATCCTGATAATTTTGTTATTAATGATGGTAAAAAAGAACTAAATAATTCAACTTTTAACAAATATATAAACCCTAAATTATCTTACTTATGGTTTATTAATAATAACTATATAAATTCAAAGTTTTCTGATCGTTCTTTTTCAGAAATTGAGAATTTACCTCTAGAAAATGGAGCAAACTTTTATGAACAAAGAGAGAAAAAAATATCTCATATTTTAAATGCTAATTATGAAGATTGGAATTACTCTGATAATGAAAAAGAATTTTGGTATGAAAAAAATAAAGAAGTAGCAAAACCATATGAGTATGGATATCATGAGGGATGGGAGGCTATATTTCTGTGTATTGAACTAATGGTCCTTCCAATATTAGCAGTTTGTATTTGCATTGCACCTGTATTTTCGGGAGAGTATCAATCTGGTGCTGATAATATAATACTCTCTTCTAGATATGGAAAATCAAAGTTAATAGCATCAAAAATATTAGCATCATTTATTTTTGCACTTATTATATATACAATAAATGTTTTTGTAGGATTGGGAATTGTATTATTTTCATTTGGAATAGATGGATGGAATCTACCTATACAAATTATAAATTCTACAACACCATATTCTTTAACATTTTTACAAGCAACTATTATTTGTGTTGTAACTTTATATTTGATAATGCTTGCAATGGTATCTATTACATTATTATTATCATCAAAAATGAAAACACCATTTCCAGTTTTAATTGTTATGATTTGTATAATAATTATTCCATTATTCTTTAATGTTAGTCAAACTAATGGTATTTGGAATCATATTTATATGATTCTCCCTTATACATCATGTCAACCCGTCTTTGATATGGATATTACAAATTATTTCTCATATCCATTCCCTGGTTTTACAATGGATGTGATTACAATGAGAATGGCGCTTTACTTAATACTTAGTATTATTTGTGTGCCTTTTGCATATCGAATTTTTAAAAACCATCAAGTAGTATAGTTATTTATAAATAAAAGAGCCGAGATAAATTTTATATCTCAGCTCTTTTTATTATTTAATTCATAAATATTTTGGCTTAAAGAATTTATACTTGTACTTAGGCCTTCTAGTTTTCCTTCTATACGTATTAATAAATACATTGTAACGATAGCAGGAAACCCTAAATTTGACACCAATTGCATTAAATCCAACTCCATCAATATATTCCTCCAAATAATCTTTTAAATTGCTAAGAAAGCCCCTCATTAGCTCAGAGGGGCTTTCTTAAATGTAATATGTATTACGCTACTTCCAAATCAAATTCTGTAGTTTCTGTTTGAACAATTCTTGCATCTACTGAAGCAACTATATCAACTCCATTAGGTTCAAATATATTTTTCTCTATTATTACATCCATAGCATTTTTTATTTCTTCTTCTGTTAAATCTTCTCTTGGATCTGTTACAAATAAGCTTACTTTTTTGCCTAATGTATTTAAAAAAGTCATTACTAGTTTAGTTTCTATTTCTCCCATTTTCTATTCCTCCTATAGTTTATATTAATTTAACTCAGTATTATCTAACTTTATTATTGAAAGTTTATCATGCTGTTGTAGTGATATTAGTGTTTCTGCTACGTTTAACACATCAAGAGATGCTGCACTTGCTTTTACATTTGAGTAACTTCTTGATTTTACTATTGTTTTTCCATCATCATTTAAACCACAATCAAATTTAATTTTTAGTGTTGAGTAATTTTTTGTTTCTGATACTTCTGTAGATAATCTATTATCTGCCATAGTATAACCCCCTTTTAATTTTACTTTTAATCAATTGATTAATTTCATTGTAGTAATTTAATTCTTTTAAGTCCTAAAATATATTTGAGGATTATTTTTCAAAAAAATATATTCTAATATTAAAAACAAGATAAAGTTCAAATATAAATCAAATCTTTTGTGTTAGATTAAGAAAATATTAGCGCTATAAAGGTAAAAAAATTATCTTTTAATATAAATGGTCAAAAATAACAATTAAACCTCGTACAAGCTAATTTACGGGGTATTTTTGTGTGTTTATTTGATAGGTATTAAATGGATTTGGCAATTATAATTCTTTTATTTTCTAAAATGATATTTTCTGTTAGTTAAATATATATGGAACTATTAAATATAACACTTTGATAACAGTATCAATTTTATAAAATTTTTATATGTATATTTATTTGATGTTTATCTATAAAAATAGGTCAGATTAGATAAGAAAAAAGACCTTTACTAGTCTTTACTAGTATTTAAAAAAAGTATTTATAAGTATTTAATAGTATTTAGACATGGTTTAAAGTATTGGAAATACTAATGTTGGGTTGTTTAAATGTGTCAACTTGATAACGAAATGTGTCACTTTGATAATTAAATGTGTCAACTTGATAATTTAAATGTGTCAACTTGATAATTAAATATGTCAACTTGATAATCAAATGTGTCACTTTGATAGCAACAAAAGTGTCAGATTGATAAAATTGACACTTTTATTTTGACATGATATATTTTGATTTAAGAACTTAATATTTGGGGGAGAATATGAATAATTTAACTGATACTAAAAATCCTAAGATACTAATGAAAAATAATGTATTAATTCAATCAAAATATAGTTTATCTTTAAATGAAAATAGAATATTTTTATTGATATTATACAAACTTCAAAAGGATTATGATGGTTCTATGAGTTGTTACATACACTATGATGAGTTTAAAGACATAATAAAAAGAACTAATGATAGGACTGTAAAAAAGATAAGTGAATATTTATCTGGGCTTATGCAAAAGAGTATATTTTTTATGGAAAAAAAGAAAAATGATAAATTAGTTTGGGGTCAGTATAATTTTATATCTGGATATCAATTTGACGAGGAAACTCAAATATTTAGAATTGATAGTCCTAAGAAAATCTATGATTTATTAGATCAATATTTAAAAACAGGGTACACTCCTGCCAATTTGGCATTGTTGTTTAGTTTAAAAAATTACAATGCTCAAAGATTATATGATTTAATTAGAATTTGGTCAGGAACTAAGCAAGTTATTAACTACACAGTTGATGATATTAAGATGTATCTTATGCTTGAAAATAGTTATCCTCAGTATGCTAACTTTAAAAGAAGGGTTATACTTCCTGCTATAAAGGAACTTAACGACACAGAGCTTTTTGAAATAGATATAAAAGAAAATAAGGTTGGTAGAAAAGTTGATTCTATTGATTTTATTGTTAAAGATTTGGATAAGAGAAAGTATTTTACTAAAGATATTGAGATTATTAAAGATATTTCAAAAGACATTGACTTAGAGGAAAGTGCAGTTACTATAGAAGAGGTTGATTATAATGAAGTTAAATCTAAAGACAATAGTGACGATAAAGTTTCAATTGATGTTTTTGTACCTGATGAGAGTTTGTTTACAAAGGGAACTTTAAGAAGTTTCAAAAAAGACTTTAAAGATATTGATTTTAAAAATAAGTATATGGAAAAAGCTTTTGATGATGCTGTTATGATAACTCTTGACAAAGATGATGTAGAAACTATAAAAGCTACTTCATATAAATTTTTTAAAAGTACTTTGGATAATAAGATAAAAGAGTATAAGTTAGAGGAAAAAGAAGATTTAAAACATAAACATGAGATGGATAAGTATTGGTAGGACAAATACATAAGTTAAATAAAGTTTAGAAATAGGGACTGTAAAATTTTTATTTTACAGTCCTTATATTTTTGGCTATTTTTATAGAAAAATTATTTTTTTCAATTTTTTATTTACAAAATCAAGATATTTTACTTTTTATTAAAAAAATCACTTTTTAAATTTTATAATTAACTTACAAATATAAATTGAATAAATTGGGAGATAAGTAGAAAGGGGATTTTATGAAAAAACTAGTTATTGATTTAGGTCATGGAGGAAGTGATCCAGGAGCAGTTGGACAAAACAAAACTAATGAAGCAGATATAGTTTTAGCTATAGGAAAGGTTCTTAATGAATTACTAAAAAGTTATGATTTAGATTTTAAGTTTACTAGATTATCAGATAGACATATTTCACTTAATGAAAGAGCAAAAATTGCAAATGATTTTAAAGCAGATTACTTTCTATCTATTCATATTAATTCAAGTAAAAACAAGAGTGTTAGGGGTGCTGAGGTTTGGCAGTATTCAAATGAAAATGATAAATTAAATAAGTTTTCTAGTGGAGTATGTGAAGATATTTCAAAGATTTTTAATACTAAAAATAGAGGAGTTAAATTAAGCAAAGAGCTTTCAGTTTTAAAAAATACTAAAATGCCAGCATCTTTAATTGAAGTGGATTTTATATCTAATATAGATGCAGAAAAAGGTTTAAATGTTAATGATAATATCAAAGCTATAGCTTTAGCAATTAGAAATAATTTAATAAAGTTACTTGAATTAGAATTACCTACAAATGATACTTTATATAAAGTTTGTATTGGTGCATATAAAGATAAAAATAATGCTATGAATCAAGTTAAATTAGCCAAAGATAAAGGCTTTTTAGATGCATATATAATTTAGTTGTAAAAGTATTTAATGAATGCTATTTTTACTAGGTTTAATAAAGAAGATAAAAAATATATAAACTATTAAATAATTATTAAAAATACATTAAAAAAATATTTAATTATTATTTAATAAACATTAAATATATATTTAATGTTTATTAAATAATGTATAAACCTTGAAAATACAATATTAAGTAACATAAGCAGTTTATTAAATATAAGATGAAATTATGAAATTAATATGCTGAATTTAATAAAAAAATTTAAGTTAAAATCAGAAAAAAATTATATTTAAGGAGGATCTAGATATTATTCACTAGATCCCCCTTGTTAATATTTATTTAATTCCTGTCATGTATATTAATATACCACTTATTTCACTGTCTTCGTAAGCAACATGAACTCCATAGTATCCTGGTTCTACACCAGAAACATCTAAATCAACTTCTTTAGTTGTTCCATCTAAACCTTGCTCTTTAACAATAGTTCCATCTTTAGCTACTAAAGATACTTTAGTTGTTATATTCTTACCTTGTCTATTATATGCTTCTGTGTTAACTTTAAGCTTACCGTCAACAACTGTTAACTCACCTACTGCAACATACTGCTCTCTGAAATTAACCTCTTTTAATTTAGTTAACCCAGATAGTGGTCTAAGGTCTCTTACTTCGTTACGTTCACCAACTATACTTTCAAGGTTCTTAGCATGTTGTAATCCTTCAAGACTTTCTACACCATAACCAATATCAAGTTTAGTTAACTTACGCATATCACCTACTGTAAAGTTACCCTCTTTACCTAAAGTACTACTTAAAGATTTAACCAGATATTTATCAGGTATGCTAACAACTTCTTCTAAGTTTATCTCTACTAAAGCCTTAACTGCTTCTTGTAATGCACTAGTCATATTGTCTATTGCTTCTTGACTAGGTTTTTCTTCTTTTAATAAAGCTTCTGCTTCTGCTATCTTTCCATCTAAAGCTTTAACGCTTTCGTCAGTATAATTATCTTTCTCTATTTTCTTAGCATCTTCGATAGTCTTAGTTAAATCTGATTTATCTACTCTATCATTATTTACGAAGTATAACTTAGCATCTGCCCAGTCTGCATGGTCTGAACCTATTCCGTCCCCACCGTTAGTTACTACTAATTTCAACTCTTTAGCACCTGCTAAATCTACTTGTACAAACTTCTGAGCATCTCTAGCATGCATTACACCACTATCATAAGCTAAGTCTCCATCAACATAAACTTTAAATTCTACACTTGCAGGCCCGTTATACATCTCACGGTCTATACCAACAAATGAACTGAACATATTAACGTTCTTATCTGTTAAGTCGTAAACTATCTCAGAATGTGCATGAGTACCTATACCCTTCTTATATACTACTGGTTGGTTATCTTCTCCAGTAAGAGTTATTTCACGTTTATCTATTGACTTATCTATACCTATAGTACCCCAACCTTTAGTAGCAGACTTCCACTCATAATCAGATAGATATCTAAAGTCTTCAGGATTTACAACACTTATAACTCTGCTCTTTTCAGTTTTGTTACCATCCTTATCAGTTATAGAATAAGTTATAGTATAGTTACCAACTCTATTAAAGTTAACTTTGTCTTGTCCAGTAACAACTACATTACCAGTTATATCGCCATCCTCTGCATCTATAGCTTTATAAGTTCCAACCACATCTTCTAAAGTTTGCCCAATTTTAACAGTTTGAGATTTAGGTATAGTTAATTCAGGTTTAGCATTATTAGTTGTTAATTTAGGTTCTACAAATATACCGTGGTCTGAAGTATTTCCGTTTCCACCATTATTAACTTCTAATCTAAGTTCTTTAACTCCTTTTACAGGAACATTTATATACTGCATATTATCCGCATGCTTTAATACTTTAGTTGTTGCTAAAGTCTTTCCATCGCCTACAATCTTGAAAGTTATACTTGAATTATTTTGAGCCTCAATATTCATGTCTACTCCAACTTTAACTTCAAAGTTATCATAGTTATGCTCACCTAAATCATAAACAACATTTCCGTTAGCATGTAATCTTATACCCTTATCGTAGTTTTTAATCTCTCCTAAAGTTCTTCCTTTTATAGAGTTATTACGTGAAGGTTTACCCCAATCGGCATGTTCACTCTTCCACTCACTATCTGATAAGTAATCATATTTACTAACAACATTAACGTTCATTGTTTCTTTAGAAGTTGCATCATTGTCAGTTACCTCATAAGTTACTGTGTAGTTACCCTTTTTAGTAGTATTAACATCACTTGTTACCTTAATGTCTTTTAACTTATTACCATTGTAATCAGTTGCCTTAACATAATCTAAAGCATTGAAATTTTCTCCTAAAGCTAATGTAAGCCCTCCCACTGTTTCTAATACAGGTTGATGTGCCTTAACGCCTACACCTTCAGAAGGATTTAATTGAGTATCGTAAGCAACTACTTTATACTCGTGATTAGTACCTGAATTTATGTTAGTGTCAGTGAAAGTATCTTTAGTAGTAAATCCTATCACTTTACCATCTCTAAGTATCTCATATCCAAGAAGACTATTAGCATTAGTTTTATCTATTGATATATCTAATTTAACAGAATTCTCTTGTGTCTTAACTTTAACTTTGCAATCTAGCTCATTATTGAAACCTTCACCTTTGTTCAGATACTTATTGTCATTTATATACCATAACTTCTTATCTGGCTTTTTGTACTGAGCCATATGCTTAGCAGTTTCTTCATTAACGTAGAAACCGTGTCTAGCAAAATGTTCTTTTAAGTCTAATTGAAGAACATCTGATGCAACAACTGCCCAAGCTTCATGCTTGTTATTCCAGTCACCGCCACCTATGTTTCTTTCTCTAAATTGTTGCTCGAAACGAGGCCAGAATGTATTATCATATAGTTGTAATTGCCATAATGGTGCCATATGAGTTAATGAACTAGTGTCACTTGCAGGGTACCACTCATTGTTAGAATAATCTTCTTTACTTACTTTAGGGAATATTTTACTCTCCCATAAATTTTGTTGAGATATCTTACTAGCTTCACCTTTAATCATTTGGAAATGAAGAGGTAAAATATTATTAGTTATCTCAGGCATTGATCTATTATTTGTATCAAGGTTGTGTCCTAATTCATGCATGAATCCCCAACCAGTATTTACATTTAAAGCTCCATTCTGTTCGTTAAAGTTATATCCAGTTATACCGTTTCCTGCATTCATGAATGCTCCACCATCTAAGTTCTTAAGCATAGTTACATATCTAAAGTTAAAGTCTGAGTGTATGTCTTTAGAACCATCAAATCCCCAGAATTTCATTGCTTCCTTTATTACTTCATCAGATTTATCTGCAGTATAGCTAGGTAATTTATTATGCTCAGTATACCAGTTTAAAGCGTATGTCGCTTTAACGTTTACAAAAGCTTTATCACTAACCACTTCAAATACATCAGGTAACTTAGGGTCTTTCTCTAACTTCTTATTGTATTCACGTAAATCTTTCATTACTTGTTCATCAGTAGTTACACCTTTTATGAATTGAGGATAACTTACACCACCTACTATTCTTATCTTAGGTTTTCTAGATTGTTGGTCTGGAGTATAAGGGTTGTAAGCGTATAGAACTCCTGCTAATGGTGTTCCAGGTCTTAAGTCCCCTGCTTCGACTTCAGGTATCACTATTTCGTTTTTACCTCTGTTTAATCTGATATCTCTTAAACCATTATGTCTACTATCCATTTGCTTATAAACTAAATTAGGTACAGGTTCACCTGGCTCTGTGTCAACATAAACAGTTATTTTCTCTCCTGACTTAACTGCTAAGCCTGTAGGTTGCCAATCTCTAAAGTTCCATACTTTTCTCTTTTGACTTTCCTTTATAGCGTCTCCTCTGCTTTCTAATTCATAAACATGACCTTTATTACTCTCAGGATTCTTGATTAACTCTTTAGCCATGTTTATACTTTCCATAAGTTCTGCTTTTAATGGATGTGTGTTAACTTCTTTTTCTAATTCCTCAATAGCTGGTAAGTTATTATATTCTGGAGTTAACTCATTCTTTAATTCATTTGTGAATATACTGTTAACCTTATCTGAAACTGTATCTTTTCTAAAGAACATTATTTCATTTAAAGTAGCCCAGTTTTGGTCACCCTTAGTCCACTTTAGTTTTATTCTCTTAAACTTAGTAGGTTGGAATTTCGCTTCTATTAAGTCCTTAGTTTTGTCGGCTTTACCTGTAGCAACTAACTTAAATGTTTCACCTTTGCTAGTTGTAGAACCGTAAATCTCAAACTCTTGTGCGAAACCTTTAGCATCACTTTGTCTAGCACCATAAACCAATCTATCTATAGTTATTGGGTTAACAAACTCAACTGTTACCTCATTGCTCCAATTTTCATCGTTATGCTTATTAGTTTCCCAATAAGTACTTATGTCATTGTCTGCCGCTTTATCTATAGTCTGATTTGCATATTGACCAGTATTATTAGTTATCCTCTTTATGTTACTATAAGGAATTCTAAATTTTTCTATATACTTTTTATTATCTAAATGCTTAAATGACTTAGTAGTCGCACCTCCACTTATTATCTCTTCTTGCTCTAAAATATTTCTAGCATTCTCTAAATCCTCTTTAAAGTCATTATAGAATGGATGTTTCTTACAGGCTTCTTCTAAAGTGTTAAGTGCTTCAGTGCTTCTAAATTCCTCACTTAACTCGCTCATACTAGCATCAGTAAATAATCTATCTATCTTATCCATAGTTTCATCTTGTTTATAAAGTCCAAACTCTGACGCTAAAGCCCAACCTTCGTATCCTTGCTTATAAACAAACTTAATTCTCTTAGCTTGAGTTGGGTTAAACTTTATAGATATAGAGTCTCTAGTTCTTGTAGCACTACCACTAGTTACTTTAGTGAATGTATCACCTGCAGTAGTCTTAGAAGTATATATGTCAAATTTCTCTGCGAAACCTCTATCTCTAGGAGAATAATAAACTATTCTATCTAACGTTCTTATTTGGTCTAAAGTCATTATAACTTCGTTTGTATGGTTCTCATTGTTTCTAGCATTAGAATGCCAGTTAGTATTTGGGTTACCGTCTATAGCTTTACCTATAGTACTGTCTGCCCAATGACTACCATTAGTAGTTATCTTCTTTATATGACTATTATCTATCTTATATAACTTATCATATTTAGCTAACTCTTCAGTTCCAAAAGCCTTGAACTTAGAAACTTTTGCTTCTGTATAAGTTACTTCGTTACCTTCTAATACTTGTCTAGCGTCATCTAAATCCTCTTTGAATTGACTATATAAAGGATGTACCTTTGCTTCGTTCTCTAAAACAGTAAGTTTATCTAAAGTTCCGAAGTCAGGATTTACTTTGTTCTTATTGCTATCAGTAAATAATGTTTCCATCTTTTCGGATAAAGCATCTTGCTTATAAAATCTAGCTTCAGATATAAATGGTCTACCCATATGACACTCTTTAAATACAAACTTCAATCTCTTAAAACTTGTAGGGTTAAATTTAAATTGCATAAAGTCAGTGGTAACCTTTGCAGTACCGCTAGATACTAATTTAAATGTATCTCCCTTAGTAGTATCAGAAGCATATATTTCGTACTTAGTTGGGAATCCCTTTTGGTTTCCACTTCTAGGCAATAATGCTATTCTATCTAACTCTTGCACTTCATCAAAAGTAAATGTTACTTCGTTAGTGAAGTCATTTCCATTACTTCTGTTTGTTTCCCAATGTGTATTAGGATTATTATCATACATATATTCTATTTTAGTTGAAGGGTACATTCCACCGTTAACTTCTGTATTTGCTATATGCTCATTACCTAATTTAAACTTTTCATCATAAGCTTGTTGGTTAGGGGTTCCATACCCTAACAATTTAGATACTTTAGTTTCACTAAAGTTTACTTCTTTATTTTCTAAAACAAGTCTTGCATTATCTATATACTCTTTAAAGCTTTCGCGGAATGGATGACTTTCAGTTTCTTTCTCTAAAGCGTTTAATGCTTCAGTAGTTGCAAACTCTTTACTTACCTCATTCATATTTGCATTAGTAAATAATCTTTCCATCTTGTCTAGAGTTTTATCTTCTTTGTAGAACCAAAACTCTGCGGCACTTGCCCACTCGTTATGCGCTTCTACGAATTTGAATTTAACTCTCTTTGCACGTACAGTGTCAAATTTAAATTCTACCATTCCACCTGTTGCTTTACTTCCTTCTACTTTTCCTGCTAGTTTAAAGTCTTCCCCTGTCTCACTTTCTGAAACGTATATCTCTGCACTAGTAGGGTATCCCTTACCTTTAGCCCCATCTTGTCTTGTAGCGTAAGCTAATCTGTTTATCTCGGCTATGTCTTTAAATTCCACAGTCACTTCATTTTTAAATGTTTCATCATTTTTAGTGAATGTCTCCCAATGTGTTTCAAGTTTCCCATCTATAGCATTTTCTATTTTAGTTCCTGGATAACTCCTTCCATTGTTTGATATAGATTGTACCCCAACTCTATACAATTCATTGTACTTAGCAAAATTAGGATTGTTCTTAATTTTGAAATCAGTAACAGTCATGTTTTTAGATACTTGTTTCTCTATTGCTACTGCTTTCTTTTTTACTACTTCATTAGCGTATACATTTATTGCCGGTGAAACGTTTGTAGCTATTATAGACATGGCCAATACTGCTGATATTTTTTTCCTCATAATATCCTCCCTCTGATATGCATATGAATTTACAATAACTAAACATTTTACCCCAAATTTTAAAATATAGTCTTGTTATAGAGTTATGGTTATTTTATATGAAATAAAAAAACTACCCTGTGTCTAAAGGGTAGTTGCTATCTAAAGTAAACATTATAAAATAATCTTACGATTACATCATAAAATAACTCTATAAAAACAAAGAATATTAATTCTTCGGCAACTGGCTGGCATAGTCTAATTTGACCTTAGCCCCTTTAGCTTTGCGTCTCTAGATTTCCCTAGATTTGCTAATATGTAATTTTTAGTCATCTATAATTAATTATACATAATTTTTTACAATATAAAATAGTTTTTTGAAAATTTTGATTAATTTCTGAAAAATTTTTAAAAATTGATTTTAAATTATATAAATTAGGTAAATCATTTTTAGAAAAATCAATACAACCAGTTTCGTTATTACAGTTTTTTATCTAAATGATTTACCAAATCTAAGTTTTAAGACTTGTTATTAATTTAAGAGATATCAGAAATTGTCGTAATTTTTAGAATAAAAAATATATTTTTGTTAATATATGGGTGATATAATTGTAAAAACAAAACTTTAATAATATATAAAGTGTAAGAATGCACGCACTATTAGGGGGATAGAGACAATGAGTTTAGTAAGCATAATTATTCCAGTTTATAATTCTGAAAAATGGCTAGACAGATGTATTGAAAGTTTAGTAACACAAACGTATAAAAATATAGAATTAATTTTTGTTGATGATGAATCTACAGATAAATCAATAGAAATTATAAAAAACTATCAAAAAAAATTTGATTTTATACGTCTTGTTAGTATTAATCATGCTGGTCAAAGTGTAGCTAGAAATTATGGAGTTAAGATTGCCAATGGAGAATATGTATGTTTTGTTGATAGTGATGACTATGTAACTAAAGATTATTGCAAATTGTTAGTTACATCAATGAAAACTACTAATGCAGATATTGTAGTTGGTGGAATGTCAATATTTTATAATAATATTTACCAAAATACTTTAATATCTAAGACTAATTATACTTGTAATAGAAATGAATATATAGGTAAAATATTAACTTTAAAAGATGGAGCTCATATTATTGTTAATAAACTATTCAAAAGAGAATTATTGATAAATAATAAGATTGAATTTATTGCTTGTTATCAATATGAAGATATGGTGTACGCTTTTGAAACTGCACTATATTCAGATTTAATTTGCTTCATTAATAAACCAATTTATAATTATATGAGAAGAGATAATTCTTCATTCACATCAGTAGACAGTAAACAAGTTACAGATTATATATTTGCAATAGAAAAAGTGAAAAATCTTCTAATACAACACAATGAATATAATCAAGTAAAAAGTGATTTTTATCAATATCTGTTATTGAATAATTCACATTTAGTATCTTTGTTTCTCCAAGATAAAAATGCAACATTGCCATTTTACAAAAAGTGGATGCAAGAGTTACAAAATATGATAACTGAAGTAGAAAAAGAGGTATAAGCATGAAAATATTAATTAGTGATATTGATGGAACATTGTATTTTGAAGATAAAAAGGATAAGATAATGCCTAGTGATTTAGAAAGTATTAAAAAACTTCAGAGTAATGGACATCTTTTTGGAGTTTGCACAGGAAGATCATATTCTGGGGTAAAACTTGCTATTGAGAATTTTGATATAAATCTAGACTTTATGATTCTTGCTAGTGGGGCTATTATACTAAATAATGAAGAAAATATAGTTAAAAAGCTAACTATGGAAAGAAATATTGTTGAACAAATATATAATTGTATATCATCTAATAATTGTGAAATTCAATTTACAACTGATAAATACTTTTATTTTAAAGGTCCAACAGAATATACATCTAGTAATGCTGTTAGATTTAATGATTTTTATGAAATTCCTGAAGAAGAATTTACTACATTCGCACTTGGTTTTAATGATTGTAAAGAACTAGAAAATGTAAAAAATTTACTAAATGATAATTTCGGAGATTACATTTCTACTCATCGAAATAAAAATAGCCTAGATATTTCTAGAAAAGAGTGCAGTAAGGGAGTTGCAATAGCTGAATTAAGAGAGTTTTTCAATGTTGATGAAAATGACATACATGTTATTGGAGATTCTTACAACGATATCTCTATGTTCCAAAGCACCACTAATAGTTATACTTTTTTTAACTCTCCAACAATTGTAAAAGATAATGCAAAATATCTAGTCAATTCTATTTCTGAATGTATAAATATTATTTTAGATTAGAGAGTATTTAATGTCAGTTAAAGAATTAATTTTTATAGTGTTTTTCATTAAGTTTTACATTAATTTATATCAAAAATATTATGAAATTAATTAAAATACTTGGTTTAAAATGATATAAATTAATGTTAAGGGGGATTGAGATATACTGAAAAATATATTTAAAATTTTAATACTAATTATATTGGTAATTTCAATATTTATCTTTATTACTAAGGGTAGTTCTAAGAATAATGTAAACGGTTTTTATTGGGAAGCAAAAAAAGATAATAAGAGTATATATTTAATTGGAACGGTTCATCTAGGAGAAAAAAGATTAAATTACTTAAACAATAATTTAAACTATATTCTAAATAATACTCAAGCACTTGCAACTGAAACAAACAGTAAAGATATAGATCCAGAGTATATAAAAAAATTACAGGATAAAATTTATTTAACTAGTGGTGAGTTAAAAGACTTTTTAAATAAAGAAGAACAAAATCAATTAAAAGATATATTAAAATATTTAGATTTGAAATACGATGATGTATCTAATTTATCAAAAGTTGGGTTAAATGCATTAATTCAAAATTATATAGATTCAATTGATGGATTTGAAGATGAAGGTCTTGATGCATATTTAGAAAATTTGTATAGAAAATCAAAGAAGGATTCTATTTCATTGGAAACACTAGATGATACTTCGTATAATATTAATTATATGTTAGATGAATTTTTAGATGTTGATTATATAAAAAATGAATTGAAAGATAGAAAAGATTTTATGAATGCATTTATAAATGGAGATACACTATTTTTTAAAAGTCATTTAGAAAATGGTAAAGATGAGTTAGATATGAATGCCTATACTAAAATTGTCAAAGACAGAAATGAAAATATGGCCAATAGAATTAATTCATTATTAAAAGAAAACAAAACATATGCAGTAGCGATAGGAGTAGGACACTTTTTTGGAGATGATACTGTAATAACTTATCTAGAAAATTTGGGATATAGCATAACGAAATTGAATAAATAAGTTATTTTTTACACTATTCTCTAAAAACTTATTCAAAGATATTTAGTAAAATAGCCCTTAATATCCATTTATTTGGATTTTAAGGGCTTTAACTTTATTCTATGTAATCTAAACCTTAAACGGAGATTTAAATATCCCTTTTAAACTCTAGATATCTACTACCCTGAAATTTCAAAATTCCTATATCCCCTTTTGCAATCATACCAAATTCTTTTCCTGAAACACTAAACTCCATTCTATCAGTACTTTCAACCTCGAATGTAATATAATACTTGGTAGATGAACCGCCACTATGATGTATTCCATTTGCATCAGTATGCCCAGCGTGCCTTATAACTTCACTTCTTTTAGATACAACTTTACATTTTACATCTAATATAGGTTGTTTATTATTATAAGACCATTGATTAATACCCCTAATAATATTAATTACAATTGTACCTAAAATAAGAAAAAAGATTATAAAAAACATGAGTGAAAACAAATCAAACGTTGGATCACTATAATACAAATCCATAATAGATACCCCTCATTTCGTGTAAATTTTTAAAATGTAATTTATGATAATTGTAAGTTATAAATTTATTTATGTGGTTACAAATGAGATACATTTTTGATTATTAAAGTTTAAATATATTAACGAAAATGAATGTTTTTTGAAACTAAAATAGAGCACTAAATTTAATGCTCTATTGATTAACAATATAATAAATTACAAAATATTATTCTAACTTAAACTTATACCATATAGTTGTAATCAAACCTAATATAAAAAATACCTTTTTCATTTAACCAAAACTCGATAGAACAATCTTTTTCTTTGTCTACATATCCAATAATCTCAACGCCTTGTTCTATGCGAGTATAATAATTTTTCCCATACAAATTTATTGCCTTTTCTTTACTATCCCCAATGCGTACTCCCTTTTCAGTTCTTAAGTTTTTATCATCTACACAAAATCTAATTATCTTAGAATCATTTTTATTAGTTGCTATTTCAATATTTTTTGTTAAATAATAATAATTATATTGATTATTATCTTGACTAGGTTTAGATATTTCACCGTATTTAGATACTACTTTTTCACTATTAATATTGTCATTTAAATATAACCCTTCAATATTTTCATTACTTAAGTCTGTTGATTTTGTAAAAGTCTGATGATATGAACGAGAATCGCTTAGAATAACCCTTATTAATAAAAGACCTATTACTAAAAATATAGATAAAGATATAATTAAAATTATTAACTTATTTTTTTTCATATAAAATTCTCCTCTAATTAAGTATTTATGTTTATAGTTTGTAATAATCGCTAAGTATTTTGTTATATAATTCGAAAGTTTTTGGTTCAAATTAAATAATAATATTAAAAATTTATTTAAAGATATATAGTAAAAATGCAATTAGAATCTAAATAAATAGATTCTAATTGCATTAACCAAAACTATTTCCTAAAGTAAAAATTTAATTTTAATTAGTAGTATTTTAAAATTTAATAATTTCTGATAATAGCCTACCAGAAATTATTACTAGAGTGAGAGAGATTATTATATTAGCTATTAAAATTTTTTTAAAAATTATTACATTAAAAAATAGTAGAATTGGTATGATTGAAGTCAACACTATGAATGTTTCTTTTTTCATTATTTTCACCCCATATGTGTTAAGCAAACTCAAATTTATTTTAGCATATAAAATTAAAACAATTTTGAAATTGGACTAAAATGAGTTTATTTGGGAGTGAAATGCTAAAAATTAAGCTATACTCTAAAAACTTATTTTAAAACTAATTAGGTTTTAGTCCAAAATTTATAAATTTTAGTCCATATTCCCCAAAAAGTTAAGAAAGTATAGTATTCTTGGGTTAAAAGGGTTGGGGGAGATAATAATGATTAATAATCTAAAAACTATATTTAGTGTTTCAAAATACATAATAATAACCATTGCATTAGTATTTTTTACTTACACTAAAATAAATGAAAATAATATACAAAAAACGGATGAAATAGTTGAAAAAACTATTGTTTATGAAGTGTCTGGATTTCACAAATTAAAGTCTGGAAGATATGTTGATTTAACATATAAAAATCATGCTTTAAGTATAGAAGATTCTAATTTATATATATTCTCTAAAAAAGGGGATAAACTTCCACTTGACTCAAAATTATATTACAATAAGAAGACTAGAAAATTAGATTTTATAACAATAAATTCATATAAAACTGAATTTTACCATTAGATGGAAAGTAGTTTAAAAAACATATTTTTACTAAACAAAAAATAAAGTAGCCCGTATACAAAGGCTACTTTATTTTTTTATAAAAGTCTATATACGATTTTAGTATAAAATTTAAAAATTCTTGCTGATTAATACCTTTACTAGATAAATCATTAGCAATAGATTCAAAATCATTTAATATATCACAATCAATTCTTAAACTTTTAACCTTATAATTTCTCTTTTCTTGCTTAAACTTATAAATATCATTTATTATATCTTCTAAACTATTAACTTCATTAGGTGAAGAAGATTTTTTGCTGTTTTCTATAAAGTTTTTTAATATATCTATATTTTTTAGTAAATAGCTAAGATTATCAGAGTCAGACGAACTTAGTATAAGGTTAGTATTTTCATTATTACTGCTTGTAAGATTATTGCTTACAGGTGTTGTTTTCTCACTTTTAGATTCAACTTTACTTTCAAACTTTGAATCAGATTTTTCATTTGTAAGCATATCGCTTACAGTAAGCTTATTGTAAGCTCGTCCGTTAGAATTTTCATTTTCTAATATATATTGATTTATTTCCTTATCAAATATATAACCTTGTTTTTTTGCTCTTCCCCCTACTGTACTTCTTGCAATTCCAATGTTTTTACAAAGTACAGTTAAAGAAATTCCTTTTTTTAACTGAGTATTTAAATAATCTATTTGTTTATTTATATCTAGTTTATTAAAATCATCCTTATTCAAATCAATCACCCCTATTAAAAGTTACAGGCTGCTTACAATAAGCTTATAGAAAGCTTTTTAGTAGCTTACATTTTGTAAGCATACAAAAATATGCTTGTAAGTTAATTGTAATATATTTATAAGCACAATGTAATAATATAGCTTACAAATATATTTTATTTAAATTATTTTCAATAAAACATATTTAATTACCTTTTGAATTAACCTTATTCCAAATATAGCGACTAACTATAGGTGGGACTTGAAGATTAATTTTATTTTTTTCTACTTTTCCATCATAAACATATTTTCCTATATATATTGGGTTAGAAAGAATATATGCTACTCGTTGTTTTGTGAAGTTATATTTAAGCCCTATTTTTTCATAGGAAAGCCCCTTACTTCTAAGTTTGAATATATTTTTTACTATCTCGGCCTCATTATCATTTATTGATAAAATATCATTATCTATTAAATTATAGCCAAGAGGAATCCTACCCCCAGGGAATAAGTTTTTATTTCCTTTAGAAACTCTCCCCGAGTGAGTTCTTTCAGAAATTAGTTTTCTTTCAAATTCTGAGAAACTTCCTATCATTTGAAGAAACAAAAGTCCTTGAGCTGTATTTGTATTAAATTGTTCAGTTATTGATATAAATCCAACATCTATTTCTTGTAGATAATCTACCATTATCATTAGATTTTTAAGGCTTCTATGAATTCTATCTGCTTTGTAAACGATGATTGCATCTATTTCATTTTCTTTGTTTGATACAAATTCAATCATTTTATTATAAGAAGGTCTATTAGAATCCTTTGCTGATAAACCTTCATCAATATAGGTATTTACTAACTCTATATTGTTTAACTTGCAGTAAAGCTCTATTTTTTCATGCTGCATTTCTATAGAGGTATTGTCAATTTGTGATGCACTAGATATTCTAAGGTAACTTACTACTTTTTTCATTTTAAAAATTATTCAAAATCCCAAAGTTGTTTATATTCTTCTCTAAAGTCTGGTAGACTTTCTAAGTATTTTGTTAATGGCTCATAGTAGTCTACATCACATAAATTTAGACTTTCTCTATATAAGTCTTCACTATCCCAAGATACTATTTTTATAGGTAGATTATTTTCAAGCATTTGTTTTAGCATAAGAAATCTTCCTATACGTCCATTACCATCTTGAAATGGATGAATAAGTTCAAATCTATGATGAAATGCTGCTATATCTGCTAATGTTACATTTTCTAAACTATAGTACCATTCAAGTAATTCATCTAATTTTGATTGAACTTCAAATGGTTGTGCTATTTTTGCTTTAGTACCGATTATCATATTAGGAATTGTTTTGTATATTCCTGCATAGCCTCTTTGATGCATTGTAGTGTTAAACATAAGTCTTGCATGAAGGTCTTTTAAAAATTGGTCATCAATTTTCTTTCCTAAAGTTTCTATTATTCTATCAAATACATAACTTGAGTTTACTGTTTCTTGAACATCATCCAAAGTATGTTTTCCTGTAACTACATTTTTATCTAATAAAAGGGCTAAGGCCTCTGTTGTAAATGTACTTCCTTCTATTTTATTTGAGTGGTATAAAAAGCTGTGTTTTAAAATGCTATATAAGGAGTTTTTAAGATCCTTTGTTTCTAGTAACATATTTATAAAATTTTTACTCATTTTTATTAATTTCCTCCTTATCGTTTTATAAATTTATAGTTTTATTATATCTAAAGGTCAAATAAATTGGCATTTATTTGACTTTTTTTATTTTTATTATACCATGAACACTTGAAATACAAAGCTTTATTCAATTTATATTGTAAATATTTTTTAAATCTATTAAAAATATTAGTTTAAGTTTGTGTTATAAACTGTAAATTTATTAAAAAACAAAAATTATTTTTAAAAATTAGGTTACTATTTTTAGATGTCATATTAAATTTCTTATTTATAGACTATAAATTGAAAAACTATACTTTGTATTAAATAAAAGATATTTTTTTCAAAGATACTTGAAGAAAATAAAAATGAGAAATTTTAATGTCTATAATTGATATTAGGATGTTATAAAAATAAGAAAGATTAGAATATAAAATAATCTTTCTTATTTTTATTTAATGTATTATTTAAAACTATTTAGACATATTTAGAAGTATTTGAAAACTTATCTTGAATGTTTTAAATATGACAAATAGGAAGTGTATTATGACTTATAAAATAGAGGAGATACATATCTAATTTATAGATTATGTAGCTTTATTTAATACTTTTTAAATAGTTATTAAATAAAGATTAAACAACTATTTAAAAAGTATTAAAAATATAGTAAAATAGTTATTAAATAAAGATTAAATCTAAATTTAATCTAAAAAAGGAGTAAGGAAATTGGCTAAAAATCAAACAATTCTAACACACATGAGTTTTAAAGGCGGAAGTTCTAAGACTTGTTTAAATTTAAATTTTATACATCAATTTTGTACAAATTATCCTGATAAAAAAGTACTATTTATAGATGCAGATCCTCAATCTAATGCATCAGTTTTTTTATTAGGTGAAGAAGTAATTCAATCTGATATATATACTTTAAAAGATGGACTTGAAAATGATGTTGAGATTAGTAAATTAATTATAAAATCTCCATTAGATAAGTTTAAAAATTTAGATATAATAGCAAGCAATATAGATATGGTTACGCTTGAATTAATACTTAATACAAAGCCAGGAAAAGAATATACGTTATTAAACTATTTAACAGAAGATAAAAATATAGATGTTTTATCAGAATATGATTTAGTAGTATTTGATTTAAATCCTGCCATATCAGTTTTAAATACAAATGTATTTATATGTTGTACAGATATAATTCCTATAATAAATTATGGTTGTTATAGTACTTTAACAGGATATGATTTATTATTAAAAACTTATGGAGATATAAAAAAGGCACTTAGAGTTGATAAAGACGATATAAGAAAACCGGTTATAACTAAGTTTGAAAAACAAGAAAATAATAAAATCAGAATGTGGCTTGAGTGTGCAACTGAAAAAGGAATTTTAGGAAATACTTTTAAACAAACAATGAGAAAATCAGTTCATTATGAAAATTCAATATTATACAATGAAGCAATAAGTGAGTATGTTAATGTTAAAGAAAGAAAGATAAAAACAGACATAACTAATGAGATGACTGATTTAATTAATGAATACATAGAAGATGGAATAATAACTATTTAATAACTATTTAATAACTATTTAATAAGTATTTAATGATTATTTAATTAATATTAAATATAGATTAAATCTTTATTTAATAATTGGAGGTAAGGTATGAACATTGAAAATCCAATGTTAAACAAGAAAAGTAGTTTGCTAAATATAAAGCAAAAAATAGATGAAAAATCAACAGGACAAGAATTTATTGAAGCAAAAAATAATGAAATAAATGTATTGGATTTAATAAATAAACCTAAAGCAAAAGAAGAAAAAGTAATGCTTGGAATTAAGCTTAAAAAAGAGGTTGCAGATAAGGTTAAGTCTTTTTCTTATGAAAATAATATGACAGTATCAGAAGTATTAGAGGATATAGTAAGTAAGATGTTTGCTTCAGTTGAATTAAATGAAGAGGCTCTAATGGCTTATGAGGAAAAGTACAAAAAGAAGTCAAAGAAACAAAAAAAGAAATAAATATTCTAAAATATTTATCATGTTTTAAAGTAGGTTATTTAAATTATTTGTAGAATATCCAATATAAAGTAATTTATAGGAGGATATTTAATGGATTTAAAAATAAGTGACTTACCTCCACAATTTGAGAATATAGCTAATAGATTAGGTATCGAAAAAGTTAAATGGCTATTTGAAGAATTTGGAGGAACATCTGTGTACTTTCCTACTAAAAAGATGATATACAAAGAATCTCGTGATAGAGAGATTTTTAATGAGTTTAATGGATTTAATATAAAAGAGTTAGCTAGTAAGTATAATATGTCTGAAAGTTATATTAGAGCAATTATACGTCAGAAAAAGGCTGGTTAACCTATAATAGTGTAAATTCTAGATTTTTAACAAAACTACAAAAGAGATACATATCTAATTTTAGATGTGTATCTCTTTTAGTTTTTACTATTTAATGTTTCATGTGTTACGCTATTTCTAAATTTTGTAGTTTCTATTTGAACAATTTTGCATCAGATGCAACTATTATATAGTAACTATTAGGTTCAATTATATTTGAGATTTATATAAAGTAATAGGTATCAAAATTTTAAAAAACTTTATACAAATAAAGTAAATGGCTGATTTAATTAAAATTTATCTATTTTAACTAAACTTTAAAAAATAAATTTTTTTAAATATAATTATTATAAAAAGAGTGTATCTAATAAAAGTAAGTAATTTCAATAGATACACTCTTTTTATTTATGACTATTCCCTAAATCTAAATTTAATGACTAGTTAAACTATTATTACTAAAAAAAGTATTGTAAAAGTTTTCTAGTCTTTGTGCTACTTCCTGAACTGTATAAACCTTATTACTTTCCAAAATAAACTTAAGTGTTGCTAATATAATTGCAGCACAAATATATGATTCATATTCAATATCACGATTTTCTTTATTGTCATCTTCTATAAGATTGATATAACTATGTTTTATAATTTCTTGCATATCATCATATACATGAATTTTTTCTGTTCTAATTTTCCATAGCCCTAAAATAGTCATCTTTTGAGCATAAAGTTCTTCAAGCAATTCAGCTTTAAGATTTAATATATCTTTAAGATCTTTTCCATTTACGAAGATAAGACTAACTAAAGATTTAAATTTATCTAAAAAATCATGAGAGATTATCTCTGCCAAATTGTATTTATCAGTGTAGTACTTATAAAAAGTTGAACGATTAATCAAAGCCCTATCCAATATGTCTTTAACAGTTATAGAGTTGAAGTCTTTTTCGTTTAATAGTTGAATAAATGAACTTTTTATATTGTTATTTGTCTTAATTACTCTTAAATCATTTTTAAGTTCCATAAAGCACCTCATAATCTATTATATTTATGTATATATTATATCCGAAATAAATAATCCAACATAGTATATGAATAAACGCATACAATATTTTTAAATTTATATACATACGCAACATTTGACCTGATTTTGTTGTTTATCAAACACTTTATTAAATACTTGATGGTTGTTTTAGAGTGTAAATGAGAGTATATTTCAATTAAGGACAAGCAAAACAATAAAAATTCTTTTAAGAAATATAAATTTTGACTTAAAAAACATTAAATAATATAAAAAACGAAAAGGAGAACAAAAGATATGAATAAATTTTTAGGAAATCCAAATTTAACACCAACAAAATTTGATGAACCAAAGCCAGGTCTTAACAATATAGTAGTAGCCACTACACACTATGGTCATCAAGAGATGATAATGGAAAAAGATGTACCTGTTAAAATGAAAGATGGTGTGACTCTTTATGTTAATGTATTTCGACCAAAAAAACCAGGTAAATATCCCGTTGTAATGTCTGCTGACGGTTATGGAAAAGATACATTTTGTATGTTTAAAAAAGCGACACCACCAACTTTAGGTACATTACCTTCTTCTGACTTTGCTGTATTTGAATCTCCAGATCCAGGATTTTGGGTACCAAATGATTATGTTTTAATTAAAGTAGCGTTAAGAGGAAGTGCAACATCTGAAGGAGAACTTCATCCATGGACAATGGCAGAAGCAGAGGATTTTGCTGAAGTTGTAGAATGGGCAGGAGTTCAAGAATGGAGTAATGGAAATGTAGGTACAAATGGTGTATCGTATCTTGCAGTTGTTCAATGGAAGATGGCATCTTTAAATCCACCACATTTAAAAGCAATGATTCCATGGGAAGGTCTAAATGACGTTTATAGAGAAGCAGCGTATCATGGTGGAATTCCAGAAACAAGTTTCTTTGATTCATGGGCAAAAGGATTAATAGCTAGATGGCCAGGTAAAGTTGTAGAAAATATGACTGAAACTCAAAAATCACATCCACTTATGGATGAATATTGGGAAAAAAATATGCCTAACTTATCAGACATAAAAACTCCAATGCTTGTGTGTGCAGGTTGGGCAACTGTTGGACTTCACAACCGTGGCTCATTTGAAGGATTTAAAAAAGCATCATCTAAAGATAAATGGTTAGTAGTTCATGGTCGTAAAGAATGGGAAACTTACTACAGTAGAGAGTCTTTAGAGTTACAAAAATCATTCTTTGATTATTACCTAAAAGGAATAGATAATGGTTGGATGGATACTCCTAGAGTTCGTTATGAATTAAGAGAGAAATTCTATCAAGGACAAAATAAATTTACAACTGAGTGGCCATTACCAGACACTAAATATACAGAGTTATATTTAAATGGTGAAGATATGTCACTTCAAGATACACCTGCTAAAGAAGAGAGCGTTGTATCTTATAGTACAGAAAATACAGAAAATGATGAAGTAAGATTTAAAATAGAGTTTAAAGAAAATACAGAAATTACAGGTTATATGAAACTTAAGCTTTGGGTTTCTGCTCAAGATGCAGATGATATGGACCTTTTTGTAGGAGTGAAAAAATTTGATAAACACAATAAGGAAGTGTATTTTGCAGACTATAATCATATTGAAAATGGTCAAGTAAGTGCTGGATGGCTAAGAGTTTCACATCGTGAATTAGATAAAGAAAAATCAACACCATATCAACCATACTTAAAGCATAAAAGAGAACTTAAGTTATCAAAAGATGAAATAGTTCCTGTAGAAATTGAAATTTGGCCTACAAGTGCTTTGTTTAAAGCAGGAGAATCATTGGTAATTGTTATTAAAGGAAGTGAAGTTATTGCTGAAGGTGTAGGATTACCACGTTATTCAAACCTTGATACAGTTAACAAAGGAGTTCATAAGTTCTATACAGGTGGAAAATATGACTCTCACTTATTAGTACCAGTTATTCCTAAAAGAGACTAGTTTTAGAGGTAGTGGCTTAGTTATTTTATAAAAACTATTTAAAGTATCTTAGTTAAAATTATATAAAATAAGGCGTAGAATCGATTCTACGTCTTTTCAATATTTAAAATATAGTTAACGCTTAAAGATAAAGAATATAAGCATAACCAATAAAATAGGAGTACAACATGTTAAAATTCTATAAATCTATAAACTCAAAATTAGAAACTCTAAAAAATTTTGAACATGATTGTTGGATAGAGTTAAGTAATCCAAAATCAGATGAAATACATAAGGTATCTGAAATTACTAATATAGATATTGAAACTTTAAATTATTTATTAGATGAAGAAGAGCAATCTAGAGTTGAAGTTGGGGATGATTATATTTTAGTAATAGTAGACATCCCATTAAATGAAAGTAGTTCAAACTCTTCATATTATACAACAGTTCCACTTGGAATTATAATAACGAAGACTAATATAATAACTATAAGTACAGTTCAAACTGATATTATAAATGGTTTTATAAATGGAAACATAAAAAATTTTAATACATATGAAAAGGATGACTTTTTATTAAAAATTCTATTAATAAACGCCAAATACTATTTAAGTTATTTAAAACAAATAAGTAAAAGAACTAATCAACTAGAAAGAGAAGTACATAAGTCTCTAAAAAATAAAGAACTTTTACAAATTTTAGAGTTGGAGAAGTCTTTAATTTATTTTTCAACATCTTTAAAGTCTAATGAAGTTGTTTTAAAAAAAATTGCTAATAGTAGCCATATAAAAAAATATATAAAAGATATGGATTTATTAGAAGATGTATTAATTGAAAATAAGCAGGCAGTTGAAATGGCAGGTATCTATGGAGATATATTAAGTAGAGTTATGGATGCTTTTAGTGCTATTATCGATAACAATCAAAATAGTGTAATGCAATTTTTAACTACGATTACTTTTGTACTTTCTATACCTACAATTATATCAGGATTATTCGGGATGAATGTTTCTGGAATACCTTTTGAACATAATAAAGAAGGATTTTTTTTAGTAGTAATAATTACGGTTATAATTTCCTTAATCACTTCACTTATTATGTATTTAAAAAAATTATTCTAAGTTATTAATTGTTTATACTCAACTACTCTTTAAAAACTTGTTTAAAGAGTACTAGTAAAAATGCCCTTAGAATCCATTTATTTGGATTCTAAGGGCATTAACTTTATTCGAAATATGTAACTAGTCCTTAAAGTGAAATTTAATGAATAGTTATCTTTTAGATTGACGGATATGGTCCTCCCCCAATATTCACATTAAGACGTTAATTATTTTTGGGTTTAAATAATAATGATCCCCATCTTAATCCTAATATGTTTAGTACTATTATGGTTAAAATTAAACCTAATATAAAACCCTTAAAATTAGGCATAAACAGATATGGAAAAATGATTATGCCTAATAAGCTTATAATAAAATTTCCTAAATAAGATAGTTTTTTATGTTTATCAAAGAATTTTTTAGCTTTTTTCATAATTTACCCACCTATTTATTAATTAAATAATTTTAAAAATTATTTAATTATATCATATCATATATAGTTTACATTACTTGATCAAATAAACTTTGGTGCCAAATTGAAGAAAAAACGAAGGTTCCCCTAAAAAGTACTAGTCTTTAAAAACTTATTTAAAGAGTTGTAGCAAAAAGCCCTTAGAATCCAAATAAATGGATTTTAAGGGCTTTAACTTTGTTCTAACTATGTAACTAGTTCCTAAAGTAAAATTTTAAGACTTGTTGTTTTAATATAAAAAAACTGCACATAAAATCATATGTTTTATTGAACAGCTTATTAAAATTTATGACTACTTTTTAATTAAATATTTTTTATCATTATTAAACATATATTTATTTCATCCCAAAGTTCTTTTATTTCTTCCAATGGATAAAAACCGACACTTTGATAGAATTTCCTTGTATCTGCATAGTACTTATTTGAATTTGATGGGCCTAGTGTTTTAACCTGAAGAAATTTACTACCCATGTTGGCTAATGTATTATTAGCAACCTCAACTAATGATTTTCCTACATGCTTACCTTGATATTCTTTTAATACTCCTATAACATATATTTCTGATGTATACTCATTATTATGCTTTATACTTATAAATCCAATAGGTTTCTCTACGTCATAAGCTACATAAAACTTAGTATCTTTTACACCTTCTACATATTCAACTATAGCATCTTCAATATCAAACCACTCAGGAAGTTTTCTTAATATGCAATCAGTAACATTAGACTTAAGCTCAATATCATGTATTTCTATAATCTTAAACATAATTCTCCCCCTAGCATTTTTATCATTCATCTTGAAGCATTTTCTAACTAAATTATATCAGAACTTTTAATTTAAGTGTGTTCACAATAACAGATGTTTTCGTGGTTACTCTCAAAATACTATTTTCTAAAAACTTATGCCCTTATAATCCATTTATCTATAGTATAAGGGCACAAGTTTTATATTAGATATATAATGAAATGTTATATTTTAGTTCCAAATTTATAGATTTCAGTCCATTTAACTTTAAAAAAAATATACTAATGCTAAACTTAAACTATAACTTTAATTGAAAATAAAAATATAATTCGTCTCTAGCGCTATGTATCAAGATTGATAATGCTCTAAGAACTGACTTAAATACATTGTTTTGGATTAATATGGAGGATGATTAAAAATTATGAAAAGATTAGAAGAAAAACTTTTTAAACACTACATAGGTTATTTAGATGAAAGAGATGAGTATCAACAAAGTGTAATCTATAAGACTCTTGCAAAAGTAAATATGTATTCATTCTATTTAATTTCGATTTTAATGATGGGTAGCCTTATTTTTGATTCTGTTAATCATAGGTTTACATTTGGTACTGTTGCGTTATTTTTTATTCAGCAATTCAATGCATATTATATTTCAATAAAATTAAGAAAAAGTGGTGTTGATGCAACAAAATTTTATGACAATACTACATACCTACTGCAATTAAAAAAATTAAAAAAACAAGCAATTATGGCTGGAACACAATGGGGTCTTGGGATGCTTATAATGATGGATTACATTTTTCCAGGACTTGAGGGTGAACAAATTAGGATAGATTTAATTTCGGTTATTACATGGACTTTAGGAGGTGCTTTTTTCGGAGGCGCTATGTATTTTTTTGGAAAGCTAAAAATAACAAAAGTTGATAATAATTAACTAAACCTTAAAATTATTTAAAAATATCTAATAAAAAAGCAATTAAAATCCATTTATTTGGATTTTAATTGCTTTAACTTTATATAAAATATCTAACTAGTCCTTAAAGTAAAATTTTAATAATACTATATTTGGGATAAATAATCTGACTTTGATAAATCAAGAATAGATTCATTTTCTTTAATTTCAATTTCTTTAAATCCTGCTTTTTTATGTCCTCTTATAGCAGCTTCTCTATCTAGAGGAATAACATTTCGTAGTTTTTTTACATCAAAATCATGGAAGGCTGTATCTGCAAGCTTAATTAATGCTTTTGAACAATATCCATTTCCTCTATGTTTATTTTCTACAACTATACCTATACGATGTAAGTCTTTTTTTTCATCGTAATAAAAACATACTTCTCCTAGAAAATCACCAGTAGCACTATTTACAATATAAGCATAGTATCTATCGTTTCTTTTAGAAATCCACTTAGAATACCACTCATCCCAATACTTTTCAGAAAAATCAATACACCCAGTTTTGTTATTATAGTTTTCTGTGCCGAGATTATATCCTTTATTGTAAGACATGGTTTCTTCCTGTGATAAAAAATTTTGTCTATATTCAAGCTCTTTAAATGATGGAACGTGTAAATGTAATTCGTTCATAGTTTTCCCCCATTTTGAAAATTTCCGAAATTTTTTGAATAATTATATATTATTATATCACTAAGTTATATAGAATTTAACTATACTAAAAAAACTTGTTTAAAGGGATCTATCAAAAAAGCCCTTAGAATCCATTTGTTTGGATACTAAGGGCTTTAATTTATAACTAGTCTTTAAAGTAAAATTTTAGAACTAGTTATACTTGATATAAATAAGTTTTTTTACACCATTACTTTTAAAATAGCATAAATATTCTGAAAAATAAAGACTTTCATCAGAAGGGTTTTCCTAATAAAATTTAAATATAAATATTTTTTAGGAGAATGGAATTATGATATTTTTAATTTTTATTATTAGTTCGATATATATATTTATTACTTGGAAAAACTCAAAAGAAAATAAAATTTCACCATGGCTAGAAGGAAATATACAAATTAGAGATGATAAATTTTTTAAATATCAATTTAGGGGAAGTATAATTATATTTATTTTAATTATGTCAATATCTATATGTTTTAAAAAATATAATGTAAATAATAGTTATTTTTTACTTATAGTGTTAATATTTTGGATTTTAAATTTTTTAGTTAAATATACAGCACTGAAAAAAGGATATATATTTAAAAAGAAGTGATATTAATTATATTAAATAAAAAGATAGTTGCAAGAATTTTAGTTTGCACAATAACCATGATTAATATTGGTAATGTAGGAAATATATTTGCATCAGAGAAAAGTAGTAATTTTACAAAGTAGTTTTTAGAAGCAAGCGATGATACTATAGTTTGTTATATGGAAGGGATGCCTATAACAAAAAGTCATATGGAAAAACAAATACTCAATACTATTTTACTCATTTAAATGGAGCAAAATTTACGAGTGGAATAGTGGAAAAAACTACAAATTTACAATATAAGAAATAAAAAAGTGCTATTATTAGCACTTTTTTATTTCAAACAACTAACTATCCTCTAATAAAGTGAAATTTTAAAGCTAGTTATTTTAATATTTATTTTATATATAAAAAATTATATATAAAATCATAAATTATTAATTTAAATTAATTTTTATTTTCTCTAATTGCTTGCGTTAACTTCTTAATATTGCTATTTATACAAAGCAATACAATTATAATTAATATATATTCCATTCCACTTTTATTATTTAAAAGTGTATTATTTATCTCATTCAAATTAGCAGATAAACTATCTATTGTACTCTGTATAAAGCTAAGTTCTTCTTTTATTTGGTTTGTTCCGTCCATACTATCACTCTCCCAATATCTTCTTAAAAAATTATAATTTTAAAATATTAAAATGTCCATTAAAATAGATATTTTAGTGGAATTTCTAAAAAATACTATTCGCTAAAAACACATTTAAAGATATTTAGTAAAAAAGTCCTTAAAGTCTAATTATTTGAATTCTAAGAGCTTTAATTTTGTCTTAAATACATAAAAGTGAAATTTTAATGCTAGTTACTTTTTACTATTAAAATTTAAATAGCACCGTTATTTTTAGAATAACATGAAAATTTTGTCAATCAAAGACTTTTATTGGTAAAGTTTTCTAAATATAATGAAAATATAGATAAATATCCTTTCATAAGGTTACTATGAAAAGATAAGATCTAATAAATTAAAGTATTTAAATAGATAAGGAGGTAATATGTTTGAAAAAATATATTTATTTAATTATTTCTATTTTAGTAGCAGTATATGTATATGGATACCATATTACAAAATCTGAAAAAGTAGTACATTTTTATAAAAATGGAATTTTAGTACAAAACAAACAAATTAGTAATTCAAAAGTTAATTTAAGTATAAATGGAATTATAGAAAAAAATTTGATATTTGGAAAAGGAATTAAGCTATTCAAAACTTTAGAAGGAACATTAAAAATAGGTCAAAAAACATATAATATAAACTTAGGTATAACTGAAGATAATGTATATTTTGGAAATGCATTTGAAGATAAAAATGATATAAAAGTATTTACAATTTTTTTATCTAATGATTTTAAATCAATTTTTTTAATAAATGATAAAGAGAAGTATGAAATAATATCTGCAAATACAATAGAAGAATTTAATCATACAAAAGAATTGTTTTTAAAATGATTAATTAGGAGGAATTAAAATGAAATAATTATGTTAGGGAAGTAGAAAGTTATATAGATTTTAGTTTTTATTTAGTGTTGGTTGGGATATTGTGATCATCTACAGATATCTTCTTCCCTTTCTATGAAAGATTCTATAACTTTATTCTCCTAAAGTAGTGATTAAATTGTGAATTTTATCCATTATCATAGAATCTTTAAAATCACCTTCTAAAGTAAAATATAAACTCTTTAAAAAATTAGAGATATTAATCTTTTTATGATAGTATTCTATTGACGAATTACTCTCAGAGGTGTGTTTTTCAAACCTTTTTAACCACAAAATTATATCATTATCATTAATTTCATTTCTCATTAAGATACTTTTTACTGCAATACTTATACGTCCAGGTTCACCATCAATGTACACATACTTACCCTGACATATTTTCAATTGCAATGTAATCAGTAAATTTTCTAAATTCTCTTTATCCAAAATACTACATTGTGCTAATTCATCAATTACATCTGCTCCATGTGCTATTGAGTGAGACCAACCTTTATAGTCTATATAGCCTCTTAAATCCATTTCTTTAGTATAGTAATCAATTACTATGTTTGTTGTTTCAATAATTACATGATGATGTAAAAAACTCTTTTGATTATTAGAGTGTAGTATTAAGGCAATAATAAGTGCAGAAAATGTACGAGTGAAAACTGTATCGTCATTTATAGCACCAATACTTTTCATTAAATGTTGGTCATCTATACAAATAGTTAAAAAAGATTGCATTTGTTCATCAGAAAATATATTCTGATTAATCCATTTTGAGAAAATATCATAAATTAAATCATCACGTAATGTTGCATCAGTTGTTCCAATGTATTTTAGCATATCTAATGCGTATGAATAATATAAGTTTTTATTATTAACTTCGTAATTATTTTTTTTTATTTGTAATAGATTTAGTCTCAATATTTCCTCTGTCATTTTATACCTCCTTATTTTTTTACTTACTTAAATTATATATTAATTGCAACTACTCCTTAAAAACTTATTTAAAGGTATGCCCTTAAAATCCATTTATTCAGATTCTAAGGGCTTTAACTTTATGTAAAATATATAAAGTTTAGTCCATAAATTACATAGTTTACTCCAAATTTAAAAAGTAAATTTATATATTTGCTATAATATAAAAGGCAGTAAAGGAGGACAATAATGAGAGAGGTATTTTATGAAAAATAGAACAAAGTTTTTTTTAATATGTTTTATATTTTTAGCTGGGTTTATATTTTTTAAGGTAAAATATAAAAGTTTTGATAAGGAAAATTTACCTGTAGATTGGAAAAAAGACGCCAAATCTGTTATGGAAGTATATATAAATGCAATTAATACAAAAGATAAAGATCTTATAAATGAGTGTATATTTAAAATGGATGGTTATGATTACAGTTATATAGGTTTTGACGGTGAGGCTGAAGAGCCTTATGATATGATATATATTAAGTACATAGATTCAGAAGAAGTTCCATTTAGAACTGTTGAAGGTAGATTGAAAAATGGAAAATATATTTATTTTAAAAATGGTAAATCTCTGGATGTTAAATATAAAGTTAAATATTTATTTGATAATAAACCTGACAAGTCAGGTATAAATTACCTAAAATATACTTTAGTCAAGAATAAAGATGGAGATTATAAGATAATATCATGCGGATATTAGAAGTTAATTAAAAGAAAAAGATTTATGAAAATATAAAGTTATTCTCACATTTGAGGATAGCTTTTTTAGTTTTTTGTAGTTAAATATTTAAATATAAATTAAAAAAATTGTAAAAATATGCAACTAAATGAATATTTACTGAATCTAATATGCGTAATCATGATTATAGGGAGGACAATATGACAGAAAATATAGTACTAAAAAGAGCGAGGCTTTTTAGTAAAAAAAATAAATCAACAGAAGAAATAGATTTAGTAAGGGATGCTAAAAAAGGTTCAGATCAAGCTTTTGAAGAGCTTATAAATATATATAAAGAATATCTTTATAAAATGGCATTTATTTATACAAAAAATGAGCACGATGCATTAGACATTTATCAAGAAACAGTGTATAAGGGCTATTTAAATATCGATAAACTTAAAGATTCAAATTATTTTAAAACTTGGATAACAAGAATACTTATAAATAATGTGAATATGAAAAATAGACACGTAAATAGGTTTAAAGATGTGGAAGTAGAAGATTATATAGGTGAAATAGAATATTCAACTATAGAGGAAAAAATAGATTTATATGATGCAATAGATATATTAGATGAAAAGTATAAAACACCTATAATACTACAATATTTTCAGGATTTAACAGTAAGTCAAATATCTAAAATAATGGATTGTAATGAAAATACAGTAAAGTCATATATAAGACGAGGAAAGAAAAAGTTATATGATTTGCTGAGGGAGGAAGCATAATGAGTAAATATGATGATATAAAAATGCCAGATAATATAGATGATATAACTAAGAATGCTATATCAAAAGGAAGAAAGCAAAAGAATATAAGAAAGTACAAAAATGTAATGGTTGCATCAATAGCCACATTAGTTGTTGGAGGTGGAGTGATGGGTGTTATAAATCCTTCACTAGCAGACTCTATACCTATAGTGAAAAATATAGTAAATTATTTTGATAGCAATAAAGATTCTAGGTTTAAAGGTGATAAACATGAACTAGAGAAAACTTCTAAGAGTTTAAATTTATTTGTTAAAGATAAGGGTATAGAATTTAAAGTAAACAGTATGTCTTATGATGAAAGTTGTATGACTGTATTTTATACTATAAAAACAGATAAAAATATAAAAGAAAATTATAAGGCAGATGAAAATCCTTTATTTGCTGAGCCATTTATTGATTTATACATAAATGGAAAAGAAGTCAATCCATACAGTAATCCAGAATCAGAGTCTAAGTATGTAGGAAGTAATAAATTAGAAGGTATTTATAGATTTGATATGAGTGGTATAGATATAAAAGCAAATGATAAGGTAGAATTAAAGATAGATAATATTTTTGATATAGATGGTAACTGGAATGTAGCTACTAATTTAGATAAATCTAAAATTAACATAGATAGCCATATTTATAAGGTTAATAAAAAATTTACAATAGGAGAAATTAATTATGATATAAAAGAAGTTATAATTTCTCCATTAGGAAATAAGATGCTTCTTCAAACTAGTGAATTAAAGGATTCAAATAAATCAAATGAAGAAAATGAACTTTTAGCTGGATTTGAACTTATGGATGATAAAGGGAAAATTTTAAATAAAATAGATAATGGAAGTTATGGTCCAGATGAAAAAACTGGAATTGCAACAAACTCATTTGAGTTTATAGGTGCAAATAGTAATACAAAATATTTACAAGTTATACCGATAAAATATATACATTTTGCAGAAGATAAAATGTCTGAACCAAAGAGCATAAATAGTCTTCCTTTAACATTTAAGACAAGTGAAGTTGGAAAGATAAAGATAGACAGTTTCAAGGTAACAGGTGATAAAATAGAATACACTTATTATAAAGAAGGACTTGTAGACCATGAGATTTACTTAGAATATTTCGATAAAAATGGAAATAAAGTAGATTTTTGTGGATTAAAAGATACATACGTTAATAGAAAAACTGGAAAATATACTGAAACTATTGATTTAAATGGATATAAACATAATGAGGAAAAAATAAAAAGTATAAGCAAAATTTCTGTTTCTTATGTAAATAATGTGGAATTATTAAAAGATAAAGCCATAAAAATAGAGTTGAATAAATAATACCTATAGAAGTGGAATATCTTTAAATAAATATTATTTTGACTTGCCTTTTAAGGTACTATTAATATTAATATGGATTTTTATATTATCAATTTTAATTGAGAAAAATTAGTGGAGAAAGTCTCACTTATATTTATGATAATATATACTCTAATAGAGTTTTATATTTGGTTTAAAAATATTCAAAGATACATAGTAAAAAAGCCCTTAAAATCCATTTATTTGGATTTTAAGGGCATTAACTTTATTTCAAATGCTTAACTATCCTCTAAAGTGAAATTTTAGGACTTGTTAGAGTATTTGAGATAATTGTACATAAAAAGTTTGTTTTTATTTCTTGTGTAGTTTGGATATTATTTCATATATCAAAATTATCTTTCATAACAAATCTTTTTCTATTCTTGGTTGATTTTCCATATTGGATTGCTTTTTTAGGACAATGCTGAATACAAGCCATACAATGTATACAATTATTTTTCCATATTGGATATCCCTTGGCAACTTCTATATTCTGAACTGGACAAGCTCTTTCACATAACTTACATCCAATACAAGAATCTTCTACATAAAATTTTTTATCATTCAATTTAGATAATACAATAGGCGCAATTACATATGATTTAAGCATTGATACAATCCCCTCATCATATTGAAGTTCTTTCTTCCTATTTTTTATATCTTCACATATAGATGAAATTTTTATTTTGGCATTTTTTATTTTATTTCTAATAACTTCATTACTATCTGAACCAATCATTGTAATATGATTATTAGGCATAATTACAGAGTATCCACTATCTATATTAATATGCTTTTGTAGAACTTTTACAGCATATCCTGATGAATCTCCACAAGTAGAAACTACAAATACAAAAGCATTTTTATCTACCTTAATTCTTTTTACAAACTCCATTACTGGCTTAGGAGCTAAGGATATATGAGATGGAAATACAATCCCTAGTATCTCCCCTTCTTTAACTTCATTTGGCATTTCTCCATTCTTATTCATTTCTGAAATAGATACAACTTTATCTGATATTTCTTTTCCTATTTGCTTGGCTACCCATTTTGAATTTCCTGTTCCTGAAAAATAATAAATCATAATTAACCTCTATATCCAATAGGAATATCATTTTGAGTTTCGTTATATAGTTTTGTTTTTTTATATTTACTTAAAAGATGAATGTAGATAATATCAAATACTGAACAAAAAATACCACAAACTAAAACAAGTATATTATAGTCTAATATTCCAAAAAGAATAGTCGGAGCTAATGTTCCAATCCACTTAGCATAAGCTAGTAATAAAGATTGTCCATTCATATTTTCCCTTTTTACATACATATTTATAAACATTACTGACATAAGTAAATTTTGTAAAAAAGCAGAGTATTTTGCTCCCATTATAAATCCAAATTCTTTTATGAATACGTACTGTAAAGCAAAACAGCATATTATAACTAATATAATCCATGCAGGGAAATGTTTTTGATTTATTGATTTAGGAAACTCATTTTTCCCATATTTAAAATAGGTAAATAATATAACTATATCTAGAATTGCCCATGACGCATTGACATATGCTTGAATTAAATTTAGACCCTCTAAAGGACCATGAGCAGCTAGAAATATATCTGAAAAACTATAAGTAGCCTCCCATGCAAAGTTTAGTCCTAATGCGAATAAAGGCATTGCATATGTCTTTTCTTTAAAACCTAATCTAATACATTCTTCATAAACAATAATCCATCCTATACCACTAATAAGAGTTAAAAACATCTCCATAAGTTCTTCCTCCATAATAATTAAAAAAATTGACATATGTCTAAGTTATGCTATGATTATCTCAATAACATTTACATATGTCAATATTATTGAGATAAGTTAGACATTTAAGGAGGTTATGTCTATGTATAAAGGAAATAATCCGACAGCCCTGCAATCACAAGAGATGATTATTAAAGGGATTCTTTCTATAATGGAAACCAAATCATTTGAATCAATAACAATAAAAAGTATATGTGAACATTCACTTGTATCACGACAAACATTTTATTCACTTTTCAACTCTAAAGAAGAAGTATTGGAACTTCATTTTGATAAAATGTTTGACTTATTTATAGAAAGATTCACTAGAAAGAAGATCAATACGATAAGCGATATATGTTTTGAATTTGTAACATATATCGAAAGCGATAAAGATTTTATAAAATTACTTGTTAATAATAATCTAACATATATAATGACACTGAAATTTGAGCAATATCTTATTGAAATAGGAAATACATTAAATGCTGATAGTAAATACATGTATGAATATGCAATGGCATTTATGTCTGGTGCCTTAGTTGAAATTGTGGCTAGGTATATAAGAGAGGGAGAGAATATAGAACAAGAGAATCTTGCCTTTCTTATAGAAAAGATATTAAAGGGGGAATATTTTATAATTCGCTAGAATTATTTATGTTAATTAACTAGTTTTTAAAAACTGGTTTAAAGAACTCTAGTAAAAATTAGAAACTTTTTATTAATATTGTATAAACATTACTTTTATGATATTATTTTAATAACTAAATAATATGATGCTTATTCTTATCCCCGGGTAAGAATGTTAAAAAGCACTGAGTCTTATTCCACTAGGGCCTTTTTTAAGGAGGAATGAGATTCAGTGCTTTTATGTTTATTAGGGGTAAATTAGCATTATTTAAATTTATTATTAAAATTAAATAGGAGGTAAACAAATGAATTGGAGCATTAAAAAATTTAAAGAATTAAATGTTGAAGAAGTATACAAAATTTTAGCATTAAGAAATGAGGTGTTTATTGTAGAGCAAGAGTGTGCATATCTAGACTGTGATAGTAAAGATAAAAACTCATATCATCTATTTGCTCAAAAAAATGGAGAAATAATTGCATATCTAAGAATTTTAGAAAAAGGAGTTTCTTATGATGAAGTGTCAATCGGAAGAGTAGTAGTTAATAAGAATTATCGTGGTAAAGGAATTTCAAGAGAGATGATGATAAAAGCTATAGATTTTATAGAAAATAATTTAAATGAAAATGAAATAAAAATTCAAGCACAATCATACTTACTTAACTTTTATAAGAGTCTAGGATTTAATGAAATTTCAAATGTATATTTAGAAGATAATATACCACATATAGATATGTTATATAAAAAATAAATATGTATTTTAAAATTACAATTACCTAAAAACTGGTTTAAAGATGTCTAGTAAAAAAGCCCTTAGAATCCATTTATTTGGATTTTAAGGGCTTTAATTTTATCTTACATAACTAGTCCTTAAAGTAAAATTTTAAATATTGTTATTTTTGAGAAACAACCATAAAGTGAGGACTCATTCCCATTATTTCTATTTCATGTTCTGTTATTTCTAATATATTTAACAATATATCTCTAGTTTCAATATCTTCCCATTTTTTATTTAAATCTGGGGTAAACCATATAGTCCCCTCTATGGCATGTTTATTTAATGTTTTAAATCCTACTGTTTCAATTTCATTTTGGAGTTGTAATGGAGTATGGAAATAAGCATGTGTAAGTAAATATGGATAATCTTGTGGTCTATCATGAATACCTTCTTTCAATTCCATTTCTATCATATTCATAAATGGTTTTTCCGTTAGTAACTCATTTCTAGTGCCAAACGTAGATAATGCCCAAGTTGTTGTACTAAATTTAGATATACCTACTGAAAATAAAAGCCCACCTTTTTTTAAAACTCTATAACATTCATCTAATACTTTTAATCGATCAGCTATATTTTGTAGATGATATAAAGGTCCCATGAGTAATATAATATCAGCACTTTCATTATCTTTATTAATATCTCTGGCATCACATACTTCAGAAATAAAAGTATTATAATTTGATTTAGCATACTCTACAGCATTTGGTGAGAGTTCTAGTAAATGAACATTATTATTTTTACGTGCTAACCAATCAGAATAAACTCCAACACCTCCACCAATGTCGTATATTACATTGGAATCCTTGTTTATGTATTTACTTAAAATTTGTTTTGTTCTATGAAATTCAATAATACCAAGCCCTCTTTCAAGTCTCCCTTTTTCAGATACTGAATTATAAAATTCTAATACTTTATTCATTCCCTCTTTACTCATAAGTAGATACACCCCTTAAAATAATTTGCTATAAAGTGTAGTTTAAAAGATTTCATATATCAACTTAATAATTAAAAATTAACTAAAATTTGTTTAAAGAGATCTAGTAATTTATAAATTGAAAATTAATTACTAGTTAGTTTATTAGAGGTTATTATAATTAATTAGAATAAAAAAAAGACACACAATGTGTCTTTCTCTCGAACATATATATATTATAATATAGTTACATTCTCTGCTTGAGGACCTCTAGCACCTTTAACTATATTAAAGTTTACATGTTGACCTTCTTCTAATGATTTAAACCCATCAGTTTGTATAGCTGAAAAATGTACGAATACATCATCTCCACCTTCTACTGATATAAAGCCAAATCCTTTTTCATTGTTAAACCATTTTACTATTCCATTTATCATTAAAAATACTCCTATAACCTATCTCTAGGTCTCTTTTAAATTATTTGTATTTTACTACATATATCATTATATGCATTTATTAGTTTTTTGATACTAGTTTTTTCTTATTCATCAAAAATTGTAACCTTAGAATCCATTTACTTAGATTCTAAGGAAGATCTATTTCTATTTTTTCACTCTCAAAAATCTTTTCTTTATTATTAGAATAAATAATAGGTGTTATTATTATTTTTTCTTCAGTTCCATTAAGTTCAAAATTACTATAGACTGTATTTTCATCATCAGACATAGCATTATTGTCACTACTTAAAGTATTTCCATTTTCATCTTTTGCTGATAAAAAATAAGTACTATCAGAGTTATTCTCCTCTACATTCATTTTGATTTTTGCTGATACTGGAGATATCCTTATATCATCAATTTTTAATTTATGTTTTATACCTTCTTCATTTATATCAATAACCTTGTTAATTTTAATGATTTTTACATCATTTGATATGTTAGAAGTATTTATAGTTGTATTAAAATCCCAATTCCCAAGGCTTTTACTTAACCATCTTCCTTTTTCAGTTTTTGACTCTCCGATATCAAAATCTTTAAATTGAATTTTTATATTATAATCTTTATCTTTTTCAAGAGCATTAAGTATATCAAAATCAGAGTCTACCACACCATCGCCATCAGTATCAATATTAGTTAAAGAAACGATATATAAAAGCTCTTTTTTATCTTCCCCTCTCACATCTCTTTGATGAATAATTCCACCTTGACCAGGGAAAGATATATCCCCTATTGTAATAAGTGGCAAATCTGGTTTGAAATCCTTTTTATTAAACCCATGCTTTTCTAAGTCAAAATTGCTATAGTCTATACCTAAACTTATAATTAGTTGCTTATCATCTAACATTACATCTCCTAGATTAAGAACTAAACCATCATTTTCTATTGATTGATTTCCTTCAAACTTATACTTATCAAATTCACTATATTCCTTACCCAAAAATGACTCAATATGGGTTACTAATCTATTGATATAAGCCCAAGTTGTCTGAGTAGTTAAAGTTGCAGAACCTAGAACAAGTGCTGCAGTTATACTTGCTATAAGTAGCTTTTTATGGGCTTTTTTTCTTGATTTTATCTTAGATTTCATTAGATTCTTCATTTTTTCATTATCAGTTTCTACTTCACTATATTTATCAAATTGAATTTTTTCATTATTTAATACCTTATATTTATCTATCAATTTACTTTCCTCCCTCTCTCAATAAAGATTTTCTTATCTTTGCCTTTCCCCTTGATATCTTGCTATATACACTTGAAATGGCTATCTGTTTATCATTAGCTATATCAACTATGCTTTCATCATGTATGTAATATCGTGTGAAAATTTCTCTATCCTCTTTTGATAAGTGGTTTAGAGTTTCATTCAATTCTTCTTGAATCTCTATTTTTAATAGATTTTTGTCTATATAATAAGTCTGATCTTCTAAATTTGAAGTTTCTATTTTGCTTAAATACTTTCTTTTGTAGTCGATTGCCTTATATTTAGCTATTGCACATATCCAGTTTTTAAAAGTATTTTTATCTTTTTCAAAACCTTCTATGTTATCCCAAATGGCTAGTAAAGTATCACTAACACATTCTTCCTCATAGTTACTTAATTTTCCTAAATGAAATCTAATAACTGATGTAATAAGAGAGTTGTATTGATCTATTAAAATTTCCATTCCTTTTTGATTTTTCTTTTTTATATATTTGATAATTAATTTATCTTGCAAATTACTTCCTCCTTACTGTAAAAGCTTTTACACTTATTAATTCGTAAACGAAAAGCAAAAACTTGCAACTTTATAAAAAAAATAAAGTTTTTAGCATTTCTTTAAAAATTTATTTAAGGATAACAGTAAAAAAGCCATCAGAATCTATTTATTTAGATTTTAATGGCTTTAACTTTATTCAAAATATTAGATATATATTTATTTAATATATTTTTCAAATTTTATAAAAAAAGTCCCTAAAAATTAAAACAGCTTTGTATTATATAGTGAAAAATTATTTAGGAGGTGAAACTATGAGTAAAATTGGCATGTTATCTGTATCAAGAAAAGAAGTAAAATTTTTAGTTTCTCTTACAGATAGAATTTACTTGCTAAATTCTTTAAGTAAAATATTAATTCCAGATAAATATGGTGACTATAATGGCTATAAAACAAGAAGTGTATATTTTGATAGTATTGATAATGAAGATTTTACACAAAAACTAGTAAAAACTGAAAAAAGAAAACGTGTAAGATTGAGAATATACAACACTACAGATACTTTTGCTAAATTTGAAATTAAGCGAAAACATTTAGACAGAGAATTAAAAGAAAGCATAACAATTTCTAAAGAAGATGCAATAAGGTTAATCAATGGAGATTATTCCATATTATTAAACTATAACAATAATCCTCTTTCTAATTATGCATTTAACTTAATGAAAACTCATAATTATAGACCAGTTTCTATGGTTGAATATGATAGGAGAGCATTTACACATGAAAATTTCAATACAAGAATAACTCTTGATAACAATTTAAGGTATACCAACTTTAATTATGATTTATTTAATGAAGATATAAACTTTAAGCAAGCTATGCCTAAGGATCAAACTATTCTTGAAGTTAAATATGATAGATTTTTGTTTTATCAGATACAAGAAATTTTGTCAAAGTGTAACTTTATTGGAAAACCTCCAAGCAAGTATGGAACATCAAGACAATTATTAAATAAATATTATTATTAGACAGGAGATGTTAATATGAATCAAATATTAAAAGGAAGTATGGATTTAAACTCAATAATCCAAAATGCACAAACACCAAAATTTATTATACAAAGTATTATTATGACTATTGTTTTTTCTACAATAATTTATTATACATATAAGCTTTCATATGATACGTTAAATTATAATAAAAAATTTAACATAACACTTGTTATGATAGCATTTATAAGTACTGTTCTTATGGATTTAATTCAAAGTAATTTAGCTATATCCTTAGGAATGTTAGGATCATTATCAATAGTTAGATTTAGAACAAATATAAAAGACTATAGAGATATAGGATTTATTTTTTGGAGTATGTCAGTAGGTATTGCATCAGCTACACAAAATCTTTTTTTATGCCTAGTAAGCTCTTGTTTAATAGCTTTATTTATGATTGTTACAGGAAAAGAAAGTAAGTGTGGAAATAAATTATTACTAGTTATAAGAGGGAAAGAAGTTAATTTAAATACAATTCAAGAAATACTTGATAAATATAAAATTAGAAATAATATAAAAGCTAAAAATATATTAAGCGATTCCTTTGAGCTAGTTTATGAGTTAAAATTTCATTACCATCTTTATCATATGAAACTTCATCCCAAGATACATCAAACTGAGCAACATAAGCTCCACTATGATCTAGGTTTATTTTTCCTTTTGAATATTCTG
>NZ_JACRWD010000009.1:0-57572 GCF_014306135.1 Paeniclostridium hominis | reverse complement strand
CCAACTTCAAGATAAGATTTCCCACCGTAAGGGTAAGATCCCAGGAAGACTACCTGGTTGATAGGTCAAAGGTGGAAGTACAGTAATGTATGTAGCTTATTGATACTAATAGATCGAGGACTTGACCAAGATTATTTAATCTTACAAATGTTATTCAGTTTTTAGAGTACTAACTCTAACTAAATAGATATTAATCTCTTAAAGATTATGTGGTTATTATAGCAAAGAGGATACACCTGTTCCCATTCCGAACACAGAAGTTAAGCTCTTTAGCGCCGATGGTACTTGGTGGGAAGCTGCCTGGGAGAGTAGGACGTAGCCACGTAATCTTTTTTATTTTTAAGATAGTTCTAACTATTATTTTAAAATAAAATAATAGTTAGAACTATTTTTATTTTAATGTAAATTATTAATTTGATATAATTTCTAATTAATGTTTCACGTTAAACAATGAGGGGTTTATAAATTAAGTATTAATATTTTTAAAATAATCGCACATAAAGCCTTATATTAGTTGCATATAAATTATAAAAATGATATGAGGTAGGTGCTTAAATATGAAGGTATATAATAGTAATATGCTGAGAAGTGTAGCTATATTAGGTCATAGCGGGTGTGGAAAGACAAACTTAATTGACGCAATGGCTTATACTTCTAAAACTACAAATAAAATGCCTAAATTAACTGATAAGATTAATATGACATATAGCATGAATTTAGTTCCTATAGAATTCAAAGATTACAAATATAACTTATTAGATACTCCAGGGTACTCTGATTTTACAGGGGATGTTATATCATCAATAAGTGCAAGTGATGCAGCTATAATTGTAATTGATGCTACTACTAGCATTCAAGTAGGAACAGAGAAAGCTTTAGAACTTACCGAAAAATCTATACCTAAACTTATATTTATTAATAAAATAGATAGTGAAAAATCTATATATAAAAATTTAATAGAAGAGCTAAGACAAAAATATAGTAACAAGATAGTACCTATGTATATGCCAGTATATGAAGACAACAAGTTTATAAAATTACATAACATATTTGAGGATATGTCAGGTTTATGTAATGATTTTAAAATCGAAGCAGAAAACATAAAAGAAAGTTTGATGGAACTAATAGCTGAATCAGATGATGAGTTGTTGGAAAAGTATTTTAGTGGAGAAGAATTAACGAATGAAGATATACAAAAAGGTATAACATTAGGAATACAAAATGGAGATATAATACCTGTTGTGTGTGGATCAACTATAAATAATATAGGTACTGTGGAAATTTTAAATATTTTATCAACATATTTAAAACCTAAATATATTGATGATAGCAAGAATCTAAAAGGTTCTATATTTAAAACTATGGTAGATCCTTTTATAGGCAAAATGTCATATGTTAAGATTTTACAAGGTGAATTAAATAAAGATATGGATATTTACAATCTCAATAAGTCTATAAAAGAAAAAATTTATAATATATATACTATGAAAAATGGAGAGTTGATAGAATTAAAGACAGCAAAAGCTGGTGATGTTGTAATTATAACTAAAGTTAATTCTCTTCAGACAGGAGATAGTATATCAACGAATCAAAATGAAAATGCAGATAATTTTATAAATCTTCCAAAACCACAAATATATTTTGCAGTACAGCCTAAAAATAAAGGTGATGAAGATAAGATTAGTATTGTATTAAATAAAATATCTGAAGAAGACCCAACCATAACTTGGAGTAGAAATGTAGAAACTAAGCAAGTTTTAATTGGAGGGCAAGGTGAACTTCATATAAATATAGCTAAATCCAAAATGAAAGAAAAATTTGGTCTGGACGTTGAATTATATGATTTAAAAGTAGCATATAGAGAAACGATAAAAGGAAGTTCTGATGTTCAAGGAAAACATAAAAAACAATCTGGCGGACATGGACAATATGGCGATGTTAAGATAAAGTTTGAAAGATCTCAAAAGGATTTTGAATTTGAAGAAGATATATTTGGAGGTTCTGTACCTAAACAGTATATACCTGCAGTAGAAAAAGGTATAAGGGAATCTATGAATAAAGGTATACTTGCAGGATATCCAGTTACAAATATAAAAGTTACTCTTTATGATGGTTCTTATCATGATGTAGATTCATCTGAAATGGCATTTAAATTAGCAGCTAGCATAGCCTTTAAAAAAGGTATGGAACAAGCTAATCCTATATTATTAGAACCTATAATGAAATTAACAATAGTTGTCCCAGATGAATATATGGGTGATGTAATGGGTGATATAAATAAAAAGCGTGGAAGAATATTGGGTATGGAGCCAATTGAAAATGGAAAACAAATTATATATGCAAATGCACCTCAAGCAGAAACTTTTAAATATGCTATAGATTTAAGAGCAATGACACAAGGAAGAGGTTATTTTGAAATGGAATTAGATAAGTATGAAGAAGTACCTACACAAATTGCACAAAAAATAATATTAAGTGCAAATAATAAGTAAAAAATAAGGTTCTAGATATATATCTAGAACCTTATTTTTTACTTATTATTTATTCAGCCTTAAAAAATTAAGTATAAAAATTAATACAATGAAGCAATAAAGTCTAATGGTGCATATAGTATAAATATATATCTAATATTTTTAGGCAAGGGGGGACGATATTGTATTTTGATAAATTTACTAAAAAAGCTCAAAAAGTAATAGATATATCTATAAAGTGTGCAAAGGATTTAGGGCATAGTGTTGTAGGAACTGAACATATACTATTAGGCCTAATTAAAGTGGAAGAAGGTATAGCTTCTAAGATTTTAATTAGACTAGGTATTGAATCAGAAGTAGTAAGTAAACAGATTGTAGATATATACGGAATAGGCATAAATGATAATACAGATGATATTTTTTTAAGTCCTAGAAGCAGAAGTATATTAGATAAATCAATTATTTTTCTAAATAAATCAAAAAATAAACTGATAGATACTGAACATATACTATTAGCACTTTCACAAGAAGAAGATAGTATAGCAATTAAGATATTGAAGAAAAGCGGTATAGATAAACAACTATTAGAGAAATCTATAAAAGAGTATATAGATATAGATGATAGTATAGAATTAATAGTAAATCAAATAGATATTGAAGACAAGAAAAAGGATAAACTTAAAATATCTACATTAGAAAAGTATGCTATAAATTTAAATGATAATGCAAAGAATAATAAAATTGATCCTTTAATTGGCAGAGAAAAAGAAGTTCAAAGAATAATTCAAGTTTTAAGTAGAAGAACAAAGAATAATCCTGTAGTAATTGGAGATCCAGGAGTTGGTAAAACAGCAATAATTGAGGGATTAGCTATAAAAATAGAAGAAAAAGATGTGCCAAAATCATTAGAAAACAAGATTATATACAACTTAGATATATCAGGAGTACTTGCAGGAGCTAAATATAGAGGTGAATTTGAAGAAAGAATAAAAAAAATAATTGATGAGGCTATTAATGCCAAAGAAATTATATTATTTATAGATGAAATACACACTATAGTAGGAGCTGGAGCTACAGGTGAAAATCCTATGGATGCATCTAATATACTGAAACCAGTATTATCTAGAGGTGATATTCAGGTTATAGGAGCTACAACTATAGATGAATATAGAAAAAATATAGAAAAAGATGTAGCATTAGAAAGAAGACTACAACCAATAATAGTTGAAGAGCCAACAAAAGAGGATGCTATAAAAATATTAAATGGTTTGAAGAATAAATACGAAAAACACCATAATGTAAAAATAACAGATGATGCAATAAAACAAGCTGTAGAATTATCAAGTAGATATATAACTGATAGATACTTACCAGATAAAGCTGTAGATATTATAGATGAATCTGCATCAAGGGTTAGCATTAATAAATTTAAATCGAAAAAAGGTAAAAGAATAGTTGATAGTAATATAGTTTCAGAAGTAGTAGAATTATGGACTGGTATACCTATAAGTAAAATAGTTAAATCTGAAGGTAACAAGTTATTAAATTTAGAAGATATATTACAAGAGAGAGTTATAGGTCAAAATGAAGCTATAAAAGCTATATCAAAAGCTATAAGAAGATCTAGATCAGGAATTAAAGATCCTAAAAAACCAATAGGTTCATTTTTATTCTTAGGGCCAACCGGTGTTGGAAAAACTGAATTGTGTAAAGCTTTAGCTGAAAGTCACTTTGGAAATGAAGATAAAATAGTTAGAATAGATATGTCAGAGTATATGGAGAAACATTCCGTATCAAGATTAATAGGATCTCCTCCAGGATATATAGGGCATGATGACGGAGGTCAGTTAACTGAAAGCGTAAGAAGTCATCCATATTCAGTAGTTTTATTTGATGAGATAGAAAAAGCTCATGAAGATATATTTAATATATTATTACAGATACTAGATGAAGGAAGATTAACTGATTCTAAAGGAAGAACTGTAGATTTTAAAAATACCATAATAATAATGACATCAAATTTAGGAGCTACATCTATATCAAATCAAAGAAAAACAGGCTTTTCAATTGGAAATAATGAAAGCAAAATAAAAGAAGAAAATTATAATGATATGAAAGATAAAATAATGGAAGAAGTCAAAATTAGATTTAGACCAGAATTTATAAATAGAATAGATGATATAGTAGTATTCCACAAACTAAGTTTAGATAATTTATATGATATAGTAAAAATCATGACTAAAGATTTAATAAAAAGACTAAAAAAAATGGATATAGAATTAGATATAGAAGAAACTGTGATAAAATTTATAGCTAAATATGGAATAGATTTGGAATATGGAGCTAGACCATTAAAGAGAGTTATACAAAAAGAATTAGAAGATAGTTTATCAGAGAATATTTTGAGTGAAAATATAAAAAAAGGTGATTATATTATTGCGAAGATGGTAAATGAAAAGATAGTATTTGAACCTAATTTAAAGAATAGATAACAAAGGAGCTTAAATAAGCTCCTTTACACTATAAATTTAACATATTAAGTATTATATATGTTAAAATTAATATTAGAATAAAAAATTACATAAGGGTGAGTTTATAAATGGCGAAAATAAAAACTAAATATGTGTGTCAAGAATGTGGATATGAAAATAGCAAATGGCTAGGAAAATGTCCAGAGTGTAGTAAATGGAATACTTTTGTTGAAGAAATAGAAGATAAACGTTCTAAGTCTAACAAAGAAGTATTTGTTATAGATAAATCATCATCTAGACCTTTAAATATAAATTCTATAGAAACGATAAAGGAACAAAGATTCTCAACTTGTATAAATGAATTAGATAGAGTTTTAGGTGGAGGAGTAGTTAAAGGATCTTTAGTTTTAGTTGGTGGAGATCCTGGTATAGGGAAATCTACATTACTTATACAAGTTGCAAGTAACGTAGCTAATAGTGGGAAAAAAGTTTTATACATATCAGGGGAAGAATCTGCATCTCAAATAAAAATGAGGGCTCAAAGGCTAGGAATACAGTCCGATAATTTATATATATTCGCTGAAAATAATCTAAGTATAATAGAAGCTCACTTAGAAAGTGTTAATCCAGATTTAATAATTGTTGACTCTATACAAACTGTTTTTAGTCCCGAGATTACATCTGCTCCAGGTACTGTAAGTCAAATAAAAGAAGGTACATCAAGATTTATGAAAATTTCTAAAAAAATGGGTATATCTACCTTTGTGGTTGGACATGTAACTAAGGAAGGTTCATTGGCAGGACCTAAAGTTTTAGAGCATATGGTCGATACAGTCCTGTATTTTGAAGGAGAAAGATTTAATACATATAGATTAATAAGAGCTGTAAAAAATAGATTTGGATCTACAAATGAACTAGGAGTCTTTGAGATGAGAGAACTTGGATTAATAGAGTTAGAAAATCCATCAAAAATACTTATAGCTGAAAAACCAAAAGATGTTGCAGGATCAGTAATTATATCTACAGTTGAAGGGACCAGACCAATGCTATTAGAACTTCAAGCTTTAGTTTCACCAACTAGTTTTGGTATACCAAAAAGAACAGCAACAGGAGTAGATTATAATAGAGTATCTTTACTTATGGCAGTTCTAGAAAAACGTGTTGGTATGCAAATACAAAATCAGGATGTATATATAAATGTTGTTGGAGGACTAAAAGTTAATGAACCATCTATAGACTTAGGAATTGTTATGTCTATAGCTTCTAGTTTCAGAAATATACCAATAGATGGTACTGTGGCTATAACTGGGGAAGTTGGACTAACTGGAGAAATAAGAGCTGTAAGTTTTATAGAAAAAAGAATAGCAGAATGCAAGAAATTAGGATTTACTAAAATTGTTATACCAAAGAGTAATTATGAAGCAGTTAAAGATATAAAAGATATAGAAATTTGTCCAGTAGATAGTGTAAGACAAGCTATAAATATAGTATTAGGGGGGAATAGATAATAATGGATGATTTTTTTAGTGGAAAAAAAGCAATTACCACATTAAAAATGATATCTCCTGGTACAAGTCTTAGAATAGGAATAGACCATGTATTAAAAGCTAAAACAGGAGGACTTATAGTTATAGCTGATAGTGATGAAGTTATGAAAATTGTAGATGGAGGCTTTAACATAAATGCAGATTACTCACCTGCATATTTATATGAGCTTGCAAAAATGGATGGAGCTATAGTATTAAGTGGAGATATAAAAAAGATACTATATGCAAATGCTCAGCTTATACCAGATTATTCGATTGAAACTGGAGAAACAGGAACTAGACATAGAACAGCTGAAAGAGTTGCTAAACAAACTGGTGGTATAGTAATTGCAATATCACAAAGAAGAAATGTAATAACTGTGTATCAAGGTGATAAAAAATATGTAATTGATGACATATCAAAGATTTTTACTAAAGCTAATCAAGCATTACAAACCTTAGAAAAATACAAATCAGTTTTAGACCAAGCTATCATAAGTTTAAATGCATTGGAATTTAAAGATTTGGTAACTTTATATGATGTTGTACTTGTAGTTCAAAAAATAGAAATGGTTATGAGAGTTACAAATATAATCGAAAAGTATATAGTAGAACTAGGTGTTGAAGGTATGCTTATAAGTATGCAGGTTGATGAACTAATGGGAACTACCAAAATAGATCAAAACCAAATACTAAAAGATTATCAAAGAAATGATATGACTTTAAGTGAATTTAAGAAAAAAATTATATCATTGTCATCAGAAGAGTTATTAGATTTAGCTAATATAGCTAAAATGATTGGATATACTGGATTCTCAGAAAGTATGGATATGCCAATAAGACCTAGAGGTTATAGAATTTTAAATAAAATACATAGATTACCTAGCACTATAATAGAAAATTTAGTGAACTATTTTGAAGATTTTCAAGATATACTTAATGCCTCAATAGAAGATTTAGATGATGTTGAGGGAATAGGAGAAATAAGGGCAAAATATATAAAAAATGGACTTATAAAAATGCAAGAATTATCACTTATAGATAGACATATATAAAATATTGATATAAGTTTGTTCTTGAATATAATTAGTAGTTTGATTATAATAAAAAAATATTAAGGAAAAAATATAGGGGGTGAAAATTTGTTATCGAAGATAATAAGAGCAATAATAGGAATCTTAGGATTTGCAGTAGGTATGACAACATACATATCAGCAGCTCAAAACTTTCCTAATCTTTCTTTTGGATCTGAACTATACACCTTTATAATTTCTATAGTTGTTGGTTTAGTACTAGGTTGCATTTTCTATATGATGGGACCTTGGATTATGAATAGATCTAGGAAATTAGCTAAAGATATGGATAGAGAAATATCTAAATATCCTCAAACTGATATAATATTAGGGACTATAGGGTTAATAGTGGGACTTGTTATAGCTTATTTAGTAAGTCAATTGATACTATCACTTAAGATACCTATAGTAGGTAATTTATTATCATTATTTACATATGTATTCTTAGGATATCTAGGAATTAGAGTTGCATTAAAGAGTAAAGATGACATATTTAACTTAAATAAACTAACAAAATTAGCACCAATTAAAGATAAAAACATTAAGAAGGAAAAAAGTATACCACCTAAGGTTTTAGACACTAGTGTTATTATAGATGGTAGAATTGCTGAAATATGCCAAACTGGATTTATAGAAGGTAAAATTGTAATTCCAACTTTTGTATTAGATGAGTTAAGACATATAGCAGATTCGTCTGATGACTTAAAGAGAGTTAGAGGTAGACGAGGTTTAGATATACTTAACATAATACAAAAAGAATTAAACATAGAAGTTGAAATAAGCAATAAAGATTTTGATGATATAGCAGAAGTTGATGCAAAATTATTAAAGTTAGCGGAAACTCTTGGAGGTAAAGTTGTTACTAATGATTATAACTTAAATAAAGTAGCTCAAGTTCAAGGTGTTGAAGTTCTTAATATAAACGAATTAGCTAATGCAATTAAACCAGTAGCAATACCAGGTGAACATATGATAGTACAAGTTGTTAAAGAAGGTAAAGAATCAAATCAAGGAATTGCATACCTAGATGATGGTACTATGATTGTAGTTGATGGTGGAAAGAAATATATGGGAGAAACTATAAGAGTTTTAGTTACATCTGTATTACAAACACCAGCAGGAAGAATGATATTTGGAAAACCTAAAGTAGATTAAAAAAAAGTCTTCAGAAGTCAAATCTGAAGGCTTTTTAATTTTAATAAATATTTATTTAATCCCATATGTTAAAATATATATAAATTAGTTTAGGTTACTAAAGAGGTGATAATATGAATGGGGTTATAGTTGTAGCTGCAGGAACTGGAAGTAGAATGAAAAAAGATATAAATAAACAGTTTATAAAGTTAAATGGCAAGGAAATTATAGCACATACTATAGATAAGTTTTACAATAATGATAATATAGATGATATAGTTGTAGTTATAAAAGAAGAAGAGGAGAAGTACTTCATAGATAATGTTATAAATAAATATGGATTTGATAATATAAAAATTGCATATGGAGGAAATGAGAGACAAGATTCTGTTTATAATGGAATAAAGAAGCTTAATAATAATTGTGATGTAATTCTTGTTCATGATGGAGCAAGACCTTTTGTAACAGGTGATATAATAAAAAATTCTATAGAAGAAGCTAAAAAACATAATGCAGTGGTTGTAGGGGTTAAAGTTAAAGATACTATAAAAATGGTTAGTGAAGATGGAAATATTATAGATACTCCAAATAGAAATTTTTTATGGTCTGTGCAAACTCCTCAAGTTTTTAAGTATGATATTATAGCAAAAGCATATGAAGATGCATATAATGGTAATTATTACGGTACAGATGATGCAATGTTAGTAGAACGAATAGGATATAATGTTAAGATGGTAGAAGGGTCATATGATAATATAAAAATAACGACACCAGAAGATTTAAAAGTTGGAGAACAAATATTAAAAAATAAAAATTAACGGAGGATAATTATGAGAGTTGGAATGGGTTATGATGTTCATAAGTTAGTTGAAAATAGAAAGCTAATATTAGGTGGAGTTGAAATACAACATGAAAAAGGTTTGTTAGGTCACTCTGATGCAGATGTATTACTTCATGCAATAATGGACTCAATATTAGGAGCATTAGCTCTTGGAGATATAGGTAAGCACTTCCCTGACACAGATGAAAAATATAAAGGTGCAGATAGTATGAAATTATTAGAATTTGTATATAATTTAATAAAAGAAAAGGGATATGCTATAGGAAATTTAGATGCTACGATAATAGCTCAAGCACCAAAGATGGCACCTCATATACAAACTATGAGAGCTAATATAGCAAAAGTATTAAATACAGATATAGACAATATAAATGTTAAAGCAACTACAGAAGAAGGGCTTGGTTTCACAGGAAACAAAGAAGGTATATCAGCACAAAGTATATGTTTATTAGTTAAGATTGACAATATTAAATAATTACTATAAAATTATAATAAATAAATTTTAGAATTAAAAAGCTAAGAAGAGAAATAGTAAAAAATAGAGTTTTTTACAGAGAAGAAGTATTAGGTGAGAGCTTCTAAAAATAAGTTTTTGAACCAATCTCAGAGCTTAAGAACGGTAAAAAGTTCTTACGGTAAGGACCGTTATATCCTATAAAGAGAATCAATATAAAAAGTATATTGATTAACTAGAGTGGTACCGCGGAAATATAACCTTTCGTCTCTATAATAGAGATGAAAGGTTTTTTTATTATAAAAATAGGAGGAACAATATTATGAAAATGTCAAAGATGTTTATGCCTACTTTAAGAGAGGTTCCAGCAGATGCAGAAATAACAAGTCATCAATTAATGATGAGGGCTGGTATGATAAAGAAAATGTCATCAGGGGTATATAATCAATTACCTATGGGAATAAGAGTTTTCAAAAAAATAGAAAACATAATAAGAGAAGAGTTAAATAAAAAAGGATGTCAAGAGATATTATGTTCAGCATTAATCCCAGCTGAATTATGGCAAGAGTCTGGAAGATGGGATGTAATGGGAGCAGAAATGTTTAGATTAAAAGACAGAAATAATAGAGATTACTGCTTAGGACCAACACATGAGGAAGTTTTCACAGATATAATAAGACAAGATGTTACATCATATAAGCAATTACCTTTAAACTTATATCAAATACAAACTAAATATAGAGATGAAAGAAGACCAAGATTTGGAGTTATGAGAACTAAATCTTTCACAATGAAGGATGCATACAGCTTTGACGTTGATGAAGCAGGATTAGACAAGTCATATCAAGATATGTATGATGCATATACAGAAATATTTAGAAGATGTGACTTAGAGAACAGCCCTGTTCAAGCTGATTCAGGAGCTATAGGTGGATCTACTTCAGCAGAATTTATGGTTAAGTCTCCTGTTGGAGAAGATGAAATAGTATTCTGTAGTGGATGTGATTATGCAGCTAATATAGAAAAAGCTCATTCAGTGAATGATTTAAAAGCTAAAGAAGAAATGAGAGAATTAGAGCCAGTTCATACTCCAGGAGTAACTACTATAGAACAATTATGCGAATTCTTTAACACTACAGCAGATACTTTTGCTAAAACTTTAATATATGAAGCTGACGGAAAAACAGTTGTTGTTTTAGTAAGAGGAGATAGAGATGTTAATGAAGTTAAAGTAGCTAATGCTATAGGTGAAGTTATAGAATTTGACTTAGCTAGAGAAGAAGTTGTAAAAGAGTTAACTAATGCAGAAGTTGGATTTGCAGGACCTATAGGAATGAAAGCTGACTATATATTCATAGATAAAGAAGTAGCAGAACAAAGCAATATCGGTGTAGGTGGAAATAAAACAGACTATCATATAAGAAATGCTAACTTTGGTAGAGACTTTGATGGTGTAGTTGGAGATTTCAGAAATGTACAAGAAGGAGATAAGTGTACATGTTGTGGAGCTCCACTTGAAATAGCTAGAGGAGTTGAAGTTGGTCATATATTCAAATTAGGAACTAAGTATTCTGAAACTATGGGTGCAAACTTCATAGACAAAGACGGAAAAAGTAAACCAATAGTTATGGGATGTTATGGTATAGGAGTTGAAAGAACTGCCGCGGCTGTAATAGAACAACACAATGATGAAAATGGTATAATATGGCCTTTAGCTATAGCTCCATATCATGTAGTTGTAGTTCCAGTAAATGTTAAGAAAGCAGAGCAAATGGAAGCCGCTGAAAAGATATACAATGAATTACTTTCTATGGGAGTAGAAGTATTACTAGATGATAGAGATGAAAGAGTAGGAGTTAAGTTTAAGGACTCTGAATTAATAGGTATACCTATGAGAATTACAGTAGGTAAAGATATAACTGATGGAAAAGTAGAATTTAAATTAAGAAGTGAATCAGAAAAAGAATTAATATCTTTAGATGAAATAACTGACAAGATAAAAGCTGAATTTGTAAAGAATGAAGTTAAATTAGGATAGTTTAAAACTTAGATAGTATATATAATCCACTAAATTATTAACATTTTTAATAAAATGTGGATATATATACTATTTAATTTTATATAAAAATCAAATTATCCACAGGAAAAAATTAAAATAAATTATAGTATTTAAAAATATAATTGTGCAAAATTATATTATAAATATGGGATAAATTTGGTATTATAATAAATAGAACAAAACTTAGGAGGTAAGATTATGAGTGTTAGAGTAAGATTTGCTCCAAGTCCTACTGGATTTGTACATATAGGTAGTTTAAGAACGGCTTTATATAACTACTTATTTGCAAAGAGAATGGGTGGAGAATACATATTAAGAGTTGAAGATACTGATAGAACAAGACTTGTTGATGGTGCAATAGAAAACATGTTAGAAGCTATGGCATGGGCTGGTGTTAACCATACAGAAGGTGTTATATTAGACGAGAATAAAGAAGTAACTCAAGTTGGAGAATATGGACCATATATACAATCAGAAAGATTAGATATATACAAAGATTATATACAACAATTACTAGATAGTGGAAAAGCATACTATTGCTTCTGTTCAAAAGAAAGATTAGATGAAGTAAGAGAAAAGCAAAAAGAAGCTGGAGAAACTCCAAAATATGATGGTCATTGTAGAAACTTATCAAAAGAAGAGGTTGAAGCTAAATTAGCTGCTGGTGAAGAATATGTAATAAGATTAAAATTACCAGAAAATCATGTGATAAAGTTCACTGATTTAGTAAGAGGAGAAACTGAATTTAATACTGATGAGTTAGATGATCAAGTATTAATAAAAACAGATGGGTTCCCTACATATCACTTTGCAGTTGTAGTGGACGACCATATGATGAAAATAACACACGTTATAAGAGGAGAAGAATGGATATCATCAACTCCAAAGCATGTATACTTATATGAAGCATTTGGATGGGAAGCTCCTACTTTTGTACACCTTCCAAACATACTTAATAAGGAAAAGAAAAAATTAAGTAAAAGACATGGAGATGTTGCAGTAGAAGACTTCAAGAAAAAAGGATACTTACCAGAAGGTCTAGTTAACTATGTTGCACTAGTTGGATGGTCACCAGAAGATAACCAAGAGTTATTCACAATGAAAGAATTAGAAGAGCATTTCTCAGTTGAAAGAGTGTCTAAGAGTGGTGGAGTATTTGATACAGATAAATTAAACTGGGTTAACCAACACTATATAAAAGAAGCTTCAGATGAGTATATAACAGATTTAGCTATACCATTTTTAATAGAAGCTGGATATATAACAGAAGAAGATGTTACAAATAGATATGATTTTGTAAAAGGTATGGTTTCTGTTGTTAAAGAAAAATTACAATATGTAAAAGAAATAACAGATCATGTTAATATATTCTTTGGTGATGAAGTTAAATTGGAAACTGAAGAGTGTGCTGAATTCTTAAAATTAGAGCATATACCAACTTTAATAAATGCTTTAGAAGAAAAAATAACTGCTGCAGATGAAATAAGTGAAGAGTTCTTTAAGGCTATGTTCAAAGAAATACAAAAAGAGCATGGAATAAAAGGTAAAAACTTATTCATGGGAACAAGAGTTATATTAACAGGACAAATGCATGGTCCAGATTTACCAAAGGCAGCTGCTGTTATAGGTAAAGAAACTTGTTTAAATAGAATAAAATATGTAAAAGAAAACTTATTATAATTATAAAAACCCGTCTTAATAAAAGATGGGTTTTATTTATGTAAGTTTTTGAAGAAAGATTATACATACAAAAATAGAGGGATTTTATATATATAAACTTAATATATGTTAAATAGTTATATTTTAAATGTATATTTTTAGGAGGATTGTATGAGTATAGATATTAAAGATATAAAGGGGGAGTTAAGTCAACTTTGTGAAGACTATATAAATATACTTAATAAGATGAAAGATGATAAAATTATCAATAAAGATTTGTATCAAAAATGTGTATTAAATAAAATGAATTTTTTAGAAATAACTAAAAAACTATAAAATATAAATAGTTTCTTTAGGAATACAAGCGGGTATAATAGTAGTACTATTAATTAAAGAGAATATAAATTATAATAGATTATAATAGTTAGATTTAGAATATAAATAAAATAGTGAGGTGAATAGTATGAAGTTATACAATACGTTAACTAGAACAAAAGAAGAATTTGTTCCAATAGAAGAAGGAAAGGTAAAGATGTATGTTTGTGGACCTACAGTTTATAACTTTTTCCACATAGGAAATGCTAGACCATTTATAATATTTGATACATTTAGAAGATACTTAGAGTATAGAGGATATGATGTAACATATATTCAAAACTTTACAGATGTTGATGATAAAATAATAAAAAGAAGTAATGAAGAAGGAATAACTCCTGAACAAGTTGCTAATAAGTACATAGATGAATATTTCAAGGATGCAGATGGTTTAGGGATAAAAAGAGCTACAGTACATCCAAGAGTTACAGAAAATATAAATGAAATAATAGAGTTCATAAAAGAGTTAGAAGAAAAAGGATATGCTTATGAAGTAAATGGAGAAGTATATTTTGATACTCAAAAATTTGAAGGGTATGGAAAACTTTCTAAGCAAAATCAAGAAGATTTAGAAGCTGGAGCAAGAATAGAAGTAAACTCTCAAAAAAGACATCCAATGGATTTCGTTTTATGGAAACCAAGAAAAGAAGGAGAGCCAGGATGGGAAAGTCCATGGAGTGTAGGTAGACCAGGTTGGCATATTGAATGTTCAGTAATGTCTAAGAGATATTTAGGAGATACTATAGATATACATGCTGGAGGACAAGATTTAGCATTCCCACATCATGAAAATGAAATAGCTCAAAGTGAAGCAAGAAGTGGAAAAACATTCTCTAATTACTGGATACATAATGGATATATAAATATAAATAATGAAAAAATGAGTAAGTCTAAAGGCAATTTCTTTACAGTAAGAGATATTGCTGACAAATATGATTTAGAAGTAGTAAGATTCTTTATGCTATCTGCTCATTATAGAAATCCAGTAAACTTTAGCGATGAAATGTTATCACAAGCAAAAGCAGGTCTTGAAAGATTATATAATACTAAAGAAAAATTAGAATTTACTTTAAGTAATTTAAAAGATGAGAATATAAAAGAAAATGAAAAAGCTTTAGTTAAAGAATTAGATTCATATAGAGATAAATTTATAGATGCTATGGATGACGATATAAATACAGCAGATGCTATAAGTGCTATATTTGAATTAGCGAGATTTATAAATTCAAATGTAAGTGAAGAATCATCAATTGAATTTGCTAAAAAATGCTTATCAGAGTTTGAAGAATTAACTAATGTATTAAACATAGTTAATAAAAAACAAGATGAAGTTTTAGATGCAGATATAGAAAAATTAATACAAGATAGAACTGATGCAAAGAAAAATAAAAACTTTGCTTTAGCAGATGAAATAAGAAATAAATTATTAGATATGGGTATTGTTTTAGAAGATACTAGACAAGGAACTAAATGGAAAAGGGTGTAATAATGGAAAATATAAACTTAGCTACAGTATCACCATTAGTACTTGCTTATTTAGGAGATACTGTATATGAATCATATATAAGAGAGTATCTTATAAATAAGAATGTAAATAAAAAAGTTAATGATTTACATAAGACAGCAATAAAGTATGTTAAAGCTAAGGCACAAGCTAATGTAATTCTTACGATAGAAGATTCCTTAACAGAAGAAGAACATAGGATATATAAAAGAGGTCGTAACCAAAAATCTCATACTACACCTAAAAATGCAGATATTATAGATTATAAAAATGCTACAGGATTTGAGGCTTTAATAGGGTACCTTCATATGAAGAAAGACTATGATAGACTTAAGGAAGTAATTCAAAAGGCAATTGAAATAACAGAAGAGAGTATGTAATTAAAAGGAGCTATCTCTAAGTGAGGATAGCTCCTTTTTATTGCCAAACAATTCTATTTATTTGATACACTACATTTTTAGACAAAATAAGGTATAATAATATAATAAACTATTAAGGAGGTATACTTATGAAAGTTAAAGTAATAGCACATACACCAGACCCAGAAAAGGTGATATCAATGGCTGCAAAGCTATGCTACTCATCAGTAGGAGTAGATGAAATAGAACAAAATTTAACAGACGAGAGTGTAGAGAAGTTTTTAAATATGTTAATAAATATAGGACATGAATCTCCATTAGAACATGTTACATTTACATTTGCTGTAGAGGGGATATCAAGAAGTTGCTCTCATCAAATTGTTAGACATCGTATAGCAAGCTTTTCACAGCAAAGTCAAAGATATGTTAAACTTAATCAATTTGAATATATAGTTCCTCCTGAAATAGAACAAATAGAGGAAGCAAAAGCATTATTTATAGATGCTATGAATAAAGATCAAGAAGCTTATGATAAGTTAGTAGATATCTTATTTGAGAAACATTATAATAATTTAGTAAAATGTGGGAAAAATGAGAAAGAAGCTAAAAGAAATGCAGAGAAAAAAGCAATAGAAGATGCAAGATATGTATTCCCTAATGCATGTGAGACGAAAATGGTATTTACTATGAATACTAGAAGTTTATATAACTTCTTTAACCATAGATGTTGTGAAAGAGCTCAATGGGAAATAAGAGATTTATCTGTAGAAATGCTAAGACAGGTGAGAGAAATAGCACCTATATTATTTAAGAATATAGGACCTAAGTGCATAAAAGGACCTTGTCCAGAAGGAAAAATGACGTGTGGAAACATTACACAAGTAAGAGAAAAGTTTAATAATTTATAGGCGGTGAAGAGTTTGGCAAATATAGAAGGAAGAAATCCAGTTATAGAAGCTATAAAAAATGACAGAGAGATAGATAAGATAATGATAGCTAATGGAGCAAAGGAAGGCTCTATAAAAAAGATTATAGCTATGGCGAAAGAAAAAAATATTGTAATTCAATATGTAGACAGAAATAAATTAGATGAAATAAGTACAAGCCATTCACATCAAGGTGTAATAGCTAATGTAAGTGAATACAAATACTATGAATTAGATGAGTTAATTCATAGCGTAAAAGATAAAGGTGAAGACCCATTTTTTATAATATTAGATGAAATAACAGATCCTCACAATTTAGGATCAATAATAAGAACTGCTGATGCTGTAGGAGCACATGGTGTTATAATACCAAAGAGAAGATCTGTACACATAACTCCAACAGTTGCTAAAGCATCTGCTGGTGCAGTTGAATATGTTCCTGTATGCAAAGTAACTAATATTGTAAATACAATAAAAACATTAAAAGAGCATGGATTATGGATTGCAGCAGCGGATATGGATGGACAAACATTTTATGAACAAAACTTAACAGGACCAATAGGATTAGTAATAGGAAGTGAAGGTTTTGGTATATCAAGACTAGTTAAAAAGAACTGTGATTTTACAGTTAAGATGCCTATGGTAGGAAATGTTACATCTTTAAATGCATCAGTAGCAGGAAGCATTCTTTTATATGAAATATTCAAACAAAGAATGGGTTCTAAATAGGTAATGATAAGAAAAATTAACCATTATCTAATAATTGATGGATATAATATTATAAATGCATGGGGAGACTTAAAGAAAATTTCAGTAGATGACTTAGATGGAGCAAGAGAAAAGTTAATTGATATCATAATAGAATATGCTGAGTTTTCGGGACAAAAAGCTATAGTAGTTTTTGATGCATATAATGTTAAAAACTCTATGGAAAAAGTTGAGAAAAGAAAATATATAACTGTGGTTTACACAAAAGAACACCAAACGGCAGATAGCTATATTGAAAAATTTATAACATCTTTATCTAAGTATGATATTGTGAAAGTAGCAACAAATGATTATGCAGAACAACAAATAGTATTAGGAAAAGGTGCTAGCAGAGTATCTGCTAGAGAGCTTAAGTTGGATATTGAAGAAGCTAAAACTAAGATTAAAAGTAAACAAGTAAACTCAGAACGAAAAATACAGAGAAATTGGTTAGAAGATAGGTTAGATAAAGAAACTTTGTCGAAACTTGAGAACATTCGTAGAAACCGTTGAAAATACTAAGTTTTATAAATTATAATATACCTATTAAGTTAAGTAATGGGGGGAGTAAAATGTTAGTAGCTAAAGAAAATGGTTTTGAATTTGTAAATAATTCTCAACAAGATGAATATGAGATAGTATTAAAAGCTAATAAAGGGGATACACTAGCATTAGAGTATATAATTACCAAATATAAAAACTTTGTTAAATCAAAAGCAAAGTCATATTTTTTAGTTGGTGCAGATAAGGAAGATATAATTCAAGAAGGTATGATAGGTCTTTATAAGGCAATAAGGGATTTTGACGGAAGTAAGACAAACTCATTTAAGTGTTTTGCAGAGATATGTATAACTAGACAGATTATAACGGCAATAAAAACTGCAACAAGACAAAAGCACATACCTCTTAATTCATATGTATCTTTAAATAAGCCTATATATGATGAAGAATCAGAAAGAACATTATTAGATATAATAGCGACAAGTATAATAACTGATCCAGAAGAGTTAATAATAAGCAAAGAAGAGCTTAAAAATATAGAATCAAAGATGAATGAAATTTTAAGTAAATTAGAATTAGAAGTTTTAGAACTATACTTAAATGGCAAGTCTTATCAGTATATAGCTGATAGATTAGATAGAGATGTTAAATCAATTGATAATGCACTTCAAAGAGTGAAGAGAAAATTGGAAAAATATCTTGAAAACAGAAATAATTAATAGTAAAATACTTAGCATAAGCTTAATGTAAGCATTAACAAATATAAAAATAAGGGAGGAATTCAAAATGGCTAAAGCTAAATTTGAAAGAAATAAGCCACACGTTAATATAGGAACAATAGGTCACGTTGACCACGGTAAAACTACATTAACTGCAGCTATAACAAAAACATTATACGATAGATATCAATTAGGAGAAGCAGTAGATTTCGCTAACATAGATAAAGCTCCAGAAGAAAGAGAAAGAGGAATCACAATATCAACTGCACACGTTGAATACGAAACTCCAAACAGACACTACGCTCACGTTGACTGCCCAGGACACGCTGACTACGTTAAGAACATGATAACAGGTGCTGCTCAAATGGACGGTGCTATATTAGTATGTTCAGCAACAGATGGACCAATGCCTCAAACAAGAGAGCATATATTATTATCAAGACAAGTTGGTGTACCATACATAGTAGTATTCTTAAACAAATGTGATATGGTAGACGACGAAGAATTATTAGAGTTAGTTGAAATGGAAGTTAGAGACTTATTAAACGAGTACGAATTCCCAGGAGATGACACTCCAATAGTAAGAGGATCTGCTTTAATGGCATTACAAGATTCTTCTTCAGAGTGGGGAGACAGAATAGTTGAATTATTCGAGCAAATAGACGAATATATACCAGCTCCAGAGAGAGATGTAGATAAAGACTTCTTAATGCCAGTAGAAGACGTATTCTCTATAACAGGAAGAGGAACAGTTGCTACAGGTAGAGTTGAAAGAGGAGTATTAAAAGTACAAGACGAAGTTGAGTTAGTTGGATTAGCTGACGAGCCAAGAAAGTTAGTAGTAACAGGAGTAGAAATGTTTAGAAAGTTATTAGACCAAGCACAAGCTGGAGATAACATAGGAGCATTAATAAGAGGTATACAAAGAAATGAAATAGAAAGAGGACAAGTTTTAGCTAAGCCAGGAACTGTTAAGCCTCACACTAAGTTCAATGCAGAAGTATACGTATTAAAGAAAGAAGAAGGTGGAAGACATACTCCATTCTTCGATGGATATAGACCACAATTCTACTTCAGAACAACTGACGTAACAGGAGCTTGTAAGTTACCAGAAGGAACTGAAATGGTTATGCCTGGAGATAACATCCAAATGACTATAGAGTTAATAAACTCAATAGCAATAGAAGAAGGATTAAGATTCGCAATAAGAGAAGGTGGAAGAACAGTAGCATCAGGTGTTGTTGCTTCTATAATAGAGTAATTCTCTTATTCCTAATATAAATTTTAAAACTAAAAAAAAGAGGGGGATAACCTCCTCTTTTTTTAACTTGAAATCAACAAAAACATTGACATGCCTACTAATTTGTGATAATTTATATGAGGTGATGATTCAAAAATGAGATATTGAACCTATTATACAGAGTAGGCAATAAAGTTAACAATATATATATTGTATTTACGAGTTGGAGGTGTAGCAGATGAGAGTTAAAGTAACTTTAGCATGTACAGAGTGTAAGCAAAGAAACTACAACACTACTAAAAACAAAAAGAATAACCCAGATAGAATAGAACTACAAAAATACTGTAGATTCTGCAAGAAGCATACTGCTCATAAAGAAACAAAATAGTTTTATTAAGGATGTGAGTGTGGAATGGCTGCCCAATTAAATGAAAGTCCAAGAACTAAAAAAAAGTTTAGTTTTTTTAGATATGTTAAAGAAACTAAGCAAGAATTAAAAAGAGTTACGTGGCCAACAAAGAAAGAGCTTTTAAAAAACACAGGAGTTGTTTTAACTGTTGTTGTTTCGGCTACTATCTTAGTATGGGCTTTAGATAGTGTATTATCTGGTGCACTAAATCTAATACTAAAATAGAAAGGAAGAATCAGAATGTCGGAATTACAAGAGGCTAGATGGTATGTAGTACATACGTATTCAGGTCATGAAAATAAAGTTAAAGCAACAATTGAAAAAGCTGTTAAAACAAGAGGTATGGAAGATTGCATAACTCAAGTAGTTGTCCCTACTGAAGATGTAGTTGAAACTACAAAAACTGGGAAAGAAAAAACTAGACAACGTAAGGTATTTCCAGGGTACGTGCTAGTGAAAATGGTTATTACTGATGAATCTTGGTATGTCGTAAGAAATACTAAAGGGGTTACTGGGTTTGTAGGACCAGGTTCTAAGCCAGTTCCTTTAAGTGAAGAAGAAGTAATAGCTATGGGCATAGATACAGCTGTTCCTAAATTAGTAAGCGGAGACATAAATTTTGAAATTGGCGAAGTAATAAAAGTTGCTAATGGTCCTTTTGAAGGTCAAATAGGAACTATAGAAGAAATAGACCTGGAAACAAAAGAAGTAAAAGTGTGTATAGATGCTTTTGGTAAAAAAACTCTATTTGCAATAGACTACAAAGGCATAGAAAAATATAACTAGAGAATAAATAATCTGAGGAGGTGCGCTCAATGGCTAAAAAAGTTATAGGTCAAATAAAATTACAAATACCTGCAGGTAAAGCTACACCAGCTCCACCAGTTGGGCCAGCATTAGGACAACACGGGGTTAATATAATGGGATTCACTAAGGAATTCAATGCTAAGACTGCAGATCAAGCTGGAATGATAATACCAGTTGTTATAACTGTATATCAAGATAGATCTTTCAGCTTCATAACAAAAACTCCTCCAGCTGCAGTATTATTAAAGAAAGCTGCTGGATTAGATACTGCTTCAGGAGAACCAAACAAGAAGAAGGTTGCAACTTTATCTTCAGCTAAGATAAGAGAAATAGCTGAGTTAAAAATGCCTGACTTAAACGCTGCTTCTGTAGAATCTGCTATGAGAATGATAGCTGGTACTGCTAGAAGTATGGGTATCGTTGTTGAAGACTAATTAATATTAAATTAGTTATCTTCGCTTGAAAAAGTGGGAGGTAAAAAACCAATATAACCACAAGGAGGACATGAAAATGGCTAAAAAAGGTAAAAAGTACGTAGAAGCTTTAAATAAAATAGATAGAACTAGATTATATGATGCTTCAGAAGCTTTAGCTTTAGTTGCAGAAGTTGCTAGTGCTAAGTTTGATGAGACTGTAGAAGCTCATATAAAATTAGGTGTTGACTCAAGACACGCTGACCAACAAGTAAGAGGTGCGGTTGTATTACCACACGGAACTGGTAAAACTAAGAGAGTTTTAGTTTTTGCTAAAGGTGCAAAAGCTGAAGAAGCTACAAATGCTGGTGCTGACTTTGTAGGTGCTGAAGAATTAGTACAAAAAATACAAGGTGAAAACTGGTTTGAATTTGATGTAGTTGTTGCTACTCCAGATATGATGGGTGTAGTTGGTAGATTAGGTAGAGTATTAGGACCTAAAGGTTTAATGCCAAACCCTAAATCAGGAACAGTTACTTTCGACGTAGCTAAGGCTATAGAAGAAATAAAAGCTGGTAAAGTTGAATATAGATTAGACAAAACTAACATAATACACGTTCCAGTTGGAAAAGTATCTTTCGGTGGAGAAAAGTTAACTGAAAACTTTGCTGCATTAATGGATGCTATAGTTAAAGCTAAGCCAGCTGCTGCTAAAGGACAATACTTAAAGAGCGTAGCTGTTACTTCAACTATGGGACCAGGAGTTAAAGTTAACCCTGCTAAAATAGCTGAATAATAAAAAGCTTGACATGTGTAAATAACGATGTTAAAATAATATTCGTTAATAAATAAAAAAGAATAGATTTGCCGTAGACAGTAGGGGCTTTAAGCTTAATATCCTACCGAGGTTTTAGATAAATTTTGATACTAAAGCTTTTGTATGTCTATAAGGATTGCAAAAGCTTTTGATATTTACGGCAGATGAACCTATCGGATGAAGGAGGTGCTGACTAGATGAGAAAAGCTATAGAAGTAAAATCACAAGTGGTTGCTGAAATAGTTGAGAAGTTACAAAACTCTTCTTCTGCTATAGTTGTTGATTACAAAGGATTAACAGTTGAAGAAGTAACTGAATTAAGAAAGAAAATGAGAGAAGCTGGTGTTGAATACAAAGTATACAAAAACACTTTAGTTAGAAAAGCAGCTAAAGAAGTTGGTATAGAACAATTCAACGATGAATTATTAGTAGGAACAAATGCGATAGCATTCGGATACGAAGATCCAGTTGCTCCAGCTAGAATAATAAAAGAGTTTATGGATTCTCATCCTAATATGGATTTAAAAATGGGTGTTGTTGAAGGAGAATTCTACGGTAAAGAAGATATCGTTGCATTCGCTAACATACCATCAAGAGAAGTACTTCTTGCAAAATTACTTGGAAGCTTAAAAGCTCCAATGTCAAACTTCGCATACTTATTAGATGCAATGATCAAAAAACAAGAAGGACAAGAAGCTTAATAATAGCTTAAACGTAAGAAAAAAGATTAATTAACAATTATTAATTGAAAAGAATATAATTCGGAGGTGCTAACAATGACAATAGAACAAATATTAGAAGCTATAGAAAATATGAAAGTTTTAGAATTAAATGAATTAGTTAAAGCTGCAGAAGAGAAATTCGGAGTATCTGCTTCAGCTCCAGTTATGATGGCTGGTGCAGTTGCTGGTGGAGCTGCTGAAGAAAAAACTGAGTTTGATGTAGTATTAGCAAACGCTGGTTCTTCAAAAGTTGGAGTTATAAAAGCAGTTAGAGAAATAACTGGATTAGGATTAAAAGAAGCTAAAGAATTAGTTGACAACGCTCCTAAGACATTAAAAGAAGGAGTTTCTAAAGAAGAAGCTGACCAAATGAAAGAAAAATTAGAAGCTGCTGGAGCTTCAGTAGAAGTTAAGTAGTTTTCTTTTAAAGAAGATGTCCTTTGGACATCTTTTTTTTTTCTAAATTACAAAAAATAACTGTATATTTTAGAAAAATAAGAATTAGAGACTTAATTTTTGAACATAATAAATAATGCATATTTTGTGTCGAACAAAAAAACATAATATTATACATATACATAAAAGTTATATATTGAAATAAGCTTTCAATTATGTTAAAATTATTAGATGCGTTAGAATAAACTATGGTTTTATTTTTAATTATTGAGAGGTGAAAAGTGAATGCCACATCCTGTCACGATAGGTAAGAGAACTAGAATGAGCTACTCAAAAATAAAAGAGATAGCTGATGTACCAAATCTTATAGAAATACAATGTGATTCCTATGAGTGGTTTTTAAAAGAAGGTTTAAAAGAAGTGTTTGAAGACATTTCACCTATAGAAGATTATACAGGTAATCTTATATTAGAATTTGTTGATTATTCTTTAGATGAGAAACCAAAGTATGACATAGAAGAATGTAAAGAAAGAGATGCTACATATTGTGCACCTCTAAAAGTTAAAGTAAGACTTATAAATAAAGAAACAGGTGAAATAAAAGAGCAAGAAGTATTTATGGGTGATTTCCCTTTAATGACAGAAAAGGGAACTTTCATAATAAATGGAGCAGAAAGAGTTATAGTAAGTCAGTTAGTTAGATCTCCTGGTGTTTACTATGCTCAAGAAATGGATAAGTCAGGTAAAAGACTTATATCATCTACTGTTATACCGAACAGAGGTGCATGGTTAGAATACGAAACAGATTCTAATGATGTAATATCTGTAAGGGTTGATAGAACTAGAAAACAACCTGTGACAGTCTTATTAAGAGCATTTGGAATAGGTTCAGATGCAGAAATAATAGAGTTATTAGGCGAAGATGAAAGACTAATGGCTACATTAGAAAAAGATAACACTAAAACAGTTGAAGAAGGTCTTATAGAAATATACAAAAAATTAAGACCAGGTGAACCACCAACAGTTGAAAGTGCATCATCATTATTAAATGCATTATTCTTTGATGCTAAGAGATATGATTTAGCTAAAGTTGGTAGATACAAGTTTAATAAAAAACTTGCATTATGCTACAGAATAATGAATAAAATATCAGCTAATGATATTATAAATCCAGAAACTGGAGAAGTTTTTGTTAAAGCTGAAGAAAAGATATCTTTAGATGTAGCAATAGCTATACAAAACTCAGGAATAAATGTTGTTGAGTTATTAACTGAAGATGAAAAAGTTGTTAAAGTTATAGGAAATAACTTTGTAGATATAAAATCACATATAAGCTTTGATATAGATGACTTAAAGATAAAAGAAAAAGTTCACTATCCAACATTAAAAGAAATTTTAGATGAGTATAGTGATGAAGAAGAAATAAAAGAAGCTATAAAATCAAGAATGAAAGAGCTTATACCAAAGCACATATTACTAGATGACATAATAGCTTCAATAAGCTACCAATTCAATATATTCTATGGAATAGGTAGTATAGATGATATAGATCATTTAGGAAACAGAAGAATAAGATCAGTTGGTGAATTATTACAAAACCAAGTTAGAATAGGTCTTTCAAGAATGGAAAGAGTTATAAAAGAAAGAATGACTGTTCAAGACATGGAAGCTATAACTCCACAAGCATTAGTAAACATAAGACCTGTGTCAGCTGCTATAAAAGAGTTCTTTGGTAGTTCACAGTTATCACAATTCATGGATCAAACAAACCCACTATCAGAGTTAACTCACAAAAGAAGATTATCAGCACTTGGACCAGGAGGTCTTTCAAGAGAAAGAGCTGGATTCGAAGTTCGTGACGTTCACCATTCTCACTACGGAAGAATGTGTCCGATAGAGACTCCAGAGGGACCAAACATCGGTCTTATAAACTCTTTAGGAACTTATGCTAAGATAAATGAATTTGGATTTATAGAGTCTCCTTATAGAAAAGTTGACAAAGAAAACAAGAGAGTTACAGATGAAATTCATTACTTAACTGCTGACGAAGAAGACTTATTTATAAGAGCTCAAGCTAACGAGCCTTTAGATGAGAATGATGCATTCGTAAACAACAGAGTTGTATGTAGAACTGTAAATGGTGCAATGGAATTAGTTCCAACTGACAAAGTTGATTACATGGATATATCTCCTAAGCAAGTTGTATCTATAGCAACAGCTATGATACCATTCTTAGAGAATGATGACGCCAACCGTGCGCTTATGGGATCAAACATGCAACGTCAAGCAGTGCCACTAGTAAGAAGAGAAGCACCTATCATAGGGACAGGTGTTGAATATAGAGCAGCTAAAGACTCTGGAGTAGTTGTAGTAGCTAAAAATTCTGGTATAGCTGAAAGAGTAACTGCAGATGAAATAATAATAAAAAGAGAAGATGGAAACAAAGATAGATACAAGCTTCTTAAGTTTAAGCGTTCTAACCAAGGTACTTGTATAAATCAAACACCTATAATAAATAAAGGTGATAAGATTGAAGCTGGAGATGTTATAGCTGATGGACCATCTACTGAAATGGGAGAAGTAGCATTAGGAAGAAACTGCTTTATCGCATTCATGACATGGGAAGGATATAACTACGAGGATGCTATATTAATAAACGAAAGACTTGTTAAAGAAGATAGATTATCTACAATTCATATAGAAGAATATGAATGTGAAGCAAGAGATACTAAACTAGGACCAGAGGAAATAACTAGAGATATACCTAATGTTGGAGAAAGTGCTACTAAGAACTTAGACGAAAGAGGTATAATCAGAATAGGTGCTGAAGTTGATTCTGGAGACATATTAGTAGGTAAAGTAACTCCTAAGGGAGAAACTGAACTTACAGCAGAAGAAAGATTACTTCGTGCAATATTCGGAGAAAAAGCTAGAGAAGTTAGAGATACTTCATTAAAAGTTCCTCATGGAGAATCTGGTATAATAGTTGACGTAAAAGTATTCACTAGAGAAAATGGTGATGATTTATCTCCAGGAGTTAATGAATTAGTTAGATGTTATATAGCTAAGAAGAGAAAGATAAGAGTCGGAGATAAAATGGCCGGACGTCATGGTAACAAAGGGGTTATATCAAGAGTATTACCAGAAGAAGATATGCCATTCATGGAAAACGGACAACCACTTGATATAGTACTTAACCCACAAGGTATACCATCACGTATGAACATCGGACAGGTTCTTGAAGTTCACTTAGGACTTGCAGCTAAAACTCTAGGATGGCATGTTGCAACATCTGTATTTGATGGAGCGAAAGAAGAAAACATCAGAGAAGCTTTAGTTAAAGCAGGATACCCAGAAGATGGTAAATTAACTTTATATGATGGTAGAACTGGAGAAGTATTTGACAATAGAATTACAGTAGGATACATGTACATGTTAAAACTACATCACTTAGTTGATGATAAGTTACATGCAAGAAGTACAGGACCATACTCTTTAGTAACTCAACAACCTCTTGGTGGTAAAGCACAATTTGGTGGTCAGAGATTCGGAGAGATGGAGGTTTGGGCACTAGAAGCATACGGTGCTGCACACATACTTCAAGAAATACTTACTGTTAAGTCTGACGACGTTGTAGGACGTGTTAGAACTTACGAAGCTATAGTTAAAGGTGAGAATATACCTGAACCAGGTATACCAGAATCATTTAAGGTTCTAATAAAAGAACTTCAAAGTTTATGCTTAGATGTAAAAGTATTAACAGAAGAAGATCAAGAAATAGAAGTTAGAGAATCAATAGACATCGACGAAGATGCTAAAGAGTTCGAATTAGATGTTATGGAAAACATAAATGAACTTGAAGAAAATAGCATAGTAGAAGAAATAGATGACTTTGAATCAAATGAAGAAGATATAGAAGAATTAGATTTTGAAGAAGACGTAGTTTATGAAGAATTAAACTATGAAGATGAAGACTTTGATATATAGTTTCTTATTTTAAGTAAATCTCAAATAGAAGGGAGAGAACTCCTTGTTTGAACTAAACAATTTCGAGTCAATAAAAATAGCATTGGCTTCTCCGGAAAAAATAAGACAATGGTCTAGAGGAGAAGTAAAAAAGCCAGAAACAATAAACTACCGTACACTTAAGCCAGAAAAAGATGGTCTTTTCTGTGAAAGAATATTTGGACCTCAAAAGGACTGGGAGTGTCACTGTGGTAAGTACAGAAGAGTAAGATACAAAGGTGTTGTTTGTGATAGATGTGGAGTAGAAGTAACTAAGGCAAAGGTAAGAAGAGAAAGAATGGGACATATAGAGCTAGCAGCTCCTATGTCTCATATCTGGTACTTCAAAGGTATACCAAGTAGAATGGGACTTTTACTTGATATGTCTCCTAGATCATTAGAAAAAATACTATATTTTGCATCTTATGTAGTAACTAATCCAGGAGAAACTGGATTAAACGAAAAACAATTATTAACAGAAAAAGAATACAGAACTGCTGTAGAAAAGTATGGATACAATACTTTCGAAGTAGGTATGGGTGCTGAAGCTGTTAAGAAACTTTTACAAAATATAGACTTAGAGCAACAAAGTAAAGAATTAAGAGCTGACTTAAAAGACAGTACAGGTCAAAAAAGAGTTAGAACTATAAGAAGATTAGAAGTTGTAGAAGCATTTAAGAAATCTGGAAATAAGCCAGAATGGATGATATTAGATGCAATTCCAGTTATACCACCTGACTTAAGACCAATGGTTCAATTAGATGGAGGAAGATTTGCTACATCTGACTTAAATGACTTATACAGAAGAGTTATAAATAGAAATAACAGATTAAAGAGATTATTAGAGCTTGGAGCTCCTGATATAATAGTAAGAAACGAAAAAAGAATGCTTCAAGAGGCTGTAGATGCTTTAATCGACAATGGTAGAAGAGGTAGACCAGTAACTGGACCTGGTAATAGACCATTAAAATCATTATCAGATATGCTTAAAGGTAAGCAAGGACGTTTCCGTCAAAACTTACTTGGTAAGCGTGTTGACTACTCAGGACGTTCAGTTATAGTTGTTGGACCAGAACTTAAATTCTATCAATGTGGTCTTCCAAAGAAAATGGCTCTTGAATTATTCAAACCATTTGTTATGGATAGATTAGTTAAAGAAGGATATGCACACAACATAAAGAGTGCAAAATCTATAGTAGAGAAAGTTAAACCAGAAGTATGGGATGTATTAGAAGATGTTATAAAAGGACATCCAGTAATGCTTAACCGTGCTCCGACTCTACACAGACTAGGTATACAAGCATTTGAACCAGTTTTAGTTGAAGGTAAAGCTATAAAGCTACACCCTCTAGTATGTACAGCATACAACGCTGACTTCGACGGTGACCAAATGGCGGTACACGTACCATTATCTGTTGAAGCTCAAGCTGAAGCAAGATTCTTAATGTTATCTATAAATAACATACTTGCTCCTAAAGATGGTTCACCTATAACTACTCCTTCTCAGGATATGGTTTTAGGATGTTATTACCTAACTATAGAAGCTCAAGAAGGTGCTAAAGGTACTGGAATGATCTTCAAAGACTACAATGAAATGATGCTTGCTTATGACAATAAAGCAGTTACATTACATTCATTAGTTAAAGTAAGAAGAACTATTGAAGGTGTTGGAACTAAATTAGTTGAAGCTACTGTTGGTAGATTTATATTCAATGAAAATATCCCTCAAGACTTAGGATTTGTTGACAGAGAAAAAGATAAATTTGCACTTGAAGTAGACTTCTTAGCTGATAAAAAGTCTTTAGGTAAGATAATAGATAAATGCTTCAGAAAGCATGGAAATACAGTAACAGCTCAAATGTTAGACCATATAAAATCTTTAGGATTTAAATACTCTACAAGAGGTGGTATAACTGTTGCCGTTGCAGATATGAAAATACCAGAAGCTAAGAAAGGTTACTTAGCTGAGGCTGAAGCTAAAGTTGATAAGTATGAAAAGGCGTTTAGAAGAGGTCTTATATCTGATGAAGAAAGATATGAAAGAGTAATAGAAACTTGGACAGAAACTACTGAAAAAGTTACAGATGCTCTTATGGCTAATCTAGACAGATTAAATAATATATTCATAATGGCCCACTCTGGAGCCAGAGGTTCTAAGAACCAGATAAGACAGTTAGCAGGTATGCGTGGTCTGATGGCCAATGCATCTGGGCAAACAGTTGAAATCCCAGTTAAATCTAACTTCCGTGAAGGTTTATCAGTACTTGAATACTTCACATCTTCACACGGGGCTAGAAAGGGTCTTGCCGATACAGCTCTACGTACAGCTGACTCAGGATACTTAACAAGAAGACTTGTTGATGTCAGTCAAGATGTTATAGTTAGAGATATAGACTGTGGAACTACAGAAGATACAGAAATCTTTGCAATAAAAGATGGAAATGAAGTTATAGAAGAACTATACGATAGAATAGTAGGAAGATATACTTTAGAAGCTATAGTACATCCTACTACTGGTGAAGTAATAGTTGAAGCTGATGCAATGATACAAGAAGATCAAGCTGAAAAAATTATAGAAGCTGGAATCGAGATAGTTAAAATAAGAACAGTTCTTAACTGTAAAACTAACCATGGAGTATGTTCTAAGTGTTACGGTAGAAACTTAGCTACTGGTAAAGAAGTAAATATCGGAGAAGCTGTTGGTATAATAGCTGCTCAATCAATCGGTGAACCAGGTACACAGCTTACAATGCGTACTTTCCATACAGGTGGGGTTGCCGGAGGAGATATAACACAAGGTCTTCCAAGGGTTGAGGAATTATTTGAAGCTAGAAAACCAAAAGGTCTTGCTACTATAACTGAAATATCAGGTAGAATAGAAATAGATGAGACTGGTAAGAGAAAAGAAGTTACTGTAATTCCAGAACAAGGTGAATCACAAGTATATGCTATACCTTATGGTTCAAGATTAAGAGTTAAGAATGGACAATTTGTTGAAGCTGGAGAGGCTTTAACTCAAGGATCTATAAATCCTCATGATATAGTAAGAGTTAAAGGTATTGAAGGTGTTCAAGATTATGTTGTTAAAGAGGTTCAAAGAGTTTATAGAATGCAAGGGGTTGACATCAACGATAAGCATATAGAAGTAATTGTTAGACAAATGCTATCTAAAGTTAAAGTTGAAGATCCAGGTGATACAGATTTATTACCAGGAGGATATGAAGATGTTCTTACATTCAATCAAACTAATGAAGAAGCTGTAGCTCAAGGATTAAAGCCTGCATCAGCTACTAGAGTGTTACTTGGTATAACTAAGGCATCTCTTGCAACAGAATCATTCTTATCAGCTGCATCATTCCAAGAAACTACAAGAGTATTAACAGAAGCTGCTATAAAAGGAAAAGAAGATCACTTAATAGGTCTTAAAGAAAATGTTATAATAGGTAAGTTAATACCAGCAGGTACAGGAATGAAGAGATATAAAAATATAGCTGTTGAAAAGATAGAAGAGTAATTTTACTTTACTATATAAATTAAACATAACTTGACATAAAGCATCTCTGATGCTAAAATGTAAAGGTATGTAAAATAAAGATATCAAATATTACTAAGGGGTTAAAACCCTTAGTAATATTTAAAATATACTTTATTTTTACTTTAAAAAGCATAATAATATGCACCAAACTAAAAGTGCTAAAACCACAATTGTGTGTTATAGACATTTATTGCGATGTAGCTTAAGCTACATATGATATCAATATGTACGCATATTGATGTAGTTGGCGGTCATTTTTAAGATCGAAAATTTTGGAAGGAGGTGCAGATGATGCCAACAATTAACCAATTAGTTCGTAAGAAAAGAAAAGCGATAGAAAAAAAATCTACTGCTCCAGCATTACAAAAAGGATACGATTCTTTACACAAGAAATCAACTGATGCTAGTGCTCCACAAAAAAGAGGAGTTTGTACTTCAGTTAAAACATTTACTCCTAAGAAACCTAACTCAGCTTTAAGAAAAGTTGCCAGAGTTAGATTAACTAACGGTATAGAAGTTTCTGCTTATATACCAGGAGAAGGACACAACTTACAAGAGCATAGTGTTGTTCTTATAAGAGGAGGAAGAGTTAAAGACCTTCCAGGGGTTAGATACCACATATTAAGAGGTACATTAGATACAGCTGGTGTTGATAAGAGAATGCAAGCTAGATCTAAGTACGGTGCTAAGAGACCTAAAGCTGCAAAGAAATAAGCAATTAAAAATCAATTATAGTTCGGTGCTTTAAATATATATATATTTATGGCATCACGGCATTTTATTGAATGTCGAGTACCTATGATTTAAGATTAAATAATTAAGGAGGGAAGCAAAATGCCAAGAAAAGGTAATGTTCCAAAGAGAGAAGTTTTACCAGATCCAGTATACGGAAGTAAGGTAGTAACTAAGTTAATAAACAATTTAATGATAGATGGAAAAAAAGGAAAATCTCAAAAGATAGTATATGATGCTTTCGAGATGATCGCTGAAAAAACTGGAGAAAATGCTTTAGAAGTTTTCGAAACAGCTATGAACAACATAATGCCTGTTTTAGAAGTTAAAGCTAGAAGAGTTGGTGGAGCTAACTACCAAGTTCCAGTTGAAGTTAGACCTGAAAGAAGACAAACTTTAGGTTTAAGATGGTTAGTAAACTATACTAGAGCTCGTGGTGAAAAAGGTATGGTTGAAAAGCTAGCTAAAGAAATAATGGATGCTGCTAACAATACAGGAGCTTCTGTTAAGAAGAAAGAAGATACTCATAAAATGGCAGAGGCTAATAAAGCATTTGCTCACTACAGATTCTAATAATAGGATATATTTGATATCCTATTAAAAGGATATCGTAAGGAGGAGAATCATGTCTAGAAAGTTTCCTTTAGAAAGAACTAGAAATATAGGAATCATGGCTCATATAGATGCTGGGAAAACTACTACTACAGAAAGAATCCTATTCTATACAGGGCAAACTCATAAAATAGGAGAAACTCATGAAGGAGCTTCTCAAATGGACTGGATGGAGCAAGAGAAGGAGAGAGGTATAACAATAACTTCTGCTGCTACTACTGCTGCATGGAAAGACCATAGAATAAACATAATAGATACACCAGGACACGTCGACTTTACAGTTGAGGTTGAAAGATCTCTAAGAGTTCTTGACGGATCTGTTGCTGTATTCTGTGCTAAAGGTGGGGTTGAGCCTCAATCTGAGAACGTATGGAGACAAGCTGACAACTACGGTGTACCTAGAATAGCATTTGTAAATAAAATGGACATCATGGGTGCAGACTTCTACAATGTTGTAGAAATGATGAAAGAAAGATTAAATGCAAATGCAGTACCAATGCAATTACCAATAGGTAAAGAAGATTGGTTAGAAGGTGAAGTTGACTTATTAGAAATGAAAGCTCATATCTATAAAGACGACTTAGGAAAAGAAATAGAAATAACTGAAATACCTGAAGATATGAAAGAATTAGCTCAAGAGTGGAGAGAAAAAATGGTTGAAGCAGTAGCTGAAACTGATGAAGATCTAATGATGAAATATCTTGAAGGTGAAGAGCCAACTATAGAAGAATTAAAAGTTGCTATAAGAAAGGCTACAATAGCTTGTGAAATGAACCCAGTATTCTGTGGATCTGCTTACAGAAATAAAGGTGTTCAATTATTACTAGATGCTGTTATAGACTACTTACCAGCTCCAACTGATATACCAGCTATAAAAGGTATATTAGAAAACGGAGAGGAAGCTGAAAGACATTCATCTGATGAAGAGCCATTCTCAGCTTTAGCATTCAAAATAATGACTGACCCATTCGTTGGTAAGTTAGCATTCTTCAGAGTTTACTCAGGAATAATGCAAGGTGGATCTTATGTTCTTAACTCTACAAAAGGTAAGAGAGAGAGAATAGGTCGTATACTACAAATGCATGCTAACACAAGAGAAGAAATAACAGAAGTATATGCTGGAGATATAGCTGCAGCAGTAGGATTAAAAGATACTACTACTGGAGATACTTTATGTGATCCAGCTGCTCCGATAATACTTGAATCTATGGAATTCCCAGAGCCAGTTATATCTGTTGCTATAGAGCCTAAATCAAAAGCTGCTCAAGAAAAAATGGGTATAGCTCTTCAAAAATTAGCTGAAGAGGATCCAACTTTCAGAGTTAAGACTGATGAAGAAACAGGACAAACTATAATATCTGGTATGGGTGAATTACACTTAGAGATAATAGTAGATAGATTATTAAGAGAATTCAAAGTTGAAGCTAACGTTGGTGCTCCACAAGTTGCTTACAGAGAAACTATAACTCAACCAGTTGACGTTGAGTACAAGTACTCTAAGCAATCAGGTGGTAGAGGACAATACGGTCACGTTAAGATCAGAGTTACTCCTCAAGAGCCAGGTGCTGGTTACAAGTTTGAAAACAAAACTGTTGGTGGATCTGTACCAAAAGAGTACGTTGGACCAACTGATGCAGGTATACAAGGAGCTATGGCTTCAGGTATAGTTGCTGGATACCCAGTTGTTGACGTTGCTGTTGAGTTATACGATGGTTCTTACCATGAGGTTGACTCTTCAGAAATGGCATTCAAGATGGCAGGATCAATGGCTATGAAGGACGCTCTTAAGAAAGGTAATGCTGTATTACTTGAGCCATACTTCAAAGTTGAAGTTGTTACTCCAGAAGAATACATGGGAGACGTTATGGGTGGATTAAACTCTAAGAGAGGATTAATCCAAGGTATGGAAGCTAGATCTGGTGCACAAGTTATAAATGCATTCGTTCCACTTTCTGAAATGTTTGGATACTCTACAGAGTTAAGATCAACTACTCAAGGTCGTGCAACATACACTATGATATTCGACCACTATGAGCAAGTTCCAGCTTCAGTTGCTAAGAAAATAGCTGAAGGTAAATAATTAATTAATTTTAATTAATTTTGTATATAATAAATAAGTAAGACGAGGAATTCCTCGTCTTACACAAAATAAACCAATATTAAAGGGAGGAATTCAAAATGGCTAAAGCTAAATTTGAAAGAAATAAGCCACACGTTAATATAGGAACAATAGGTCACGTTGACCACGGTAAAACTACATTAACTGCAGCTATAACAAAAACATTATACGATAGATATCAATTAGGAGAAGCAGTAGATTTCGCTAACATAGATAAAGCTCCAGAAGAAAGAGAAAGAGGAATCACAATATCAACTGCACACGTTGAATACGAAACTCCAAACAGACACTACGCTCACGTTGACTGCCCAGGACACGCTGACTACGTTAAGAACATGATAACAGGTGCTGCTCAAATGGACGGTGCTATATTAGTATGTTCAGCAACAGATGGACCAATGCCTCAAACAAGAGAGCATATATTATTATCAAGACAAGTTGGTGTACCATACATAGTAGTATTCTTAAACAAATGTGATATGGTAGACGACGAAGAATTATTAGAGTTAGTTGAAATGGAAGTTAGAGACTTATTAAACGAGTACGAATTCCCAGGAGATGACACTCCAATAGTAAGAGGATCTGCTTTAATGGCATTACAAGATTCTTCTTCAGAGTGGGGAGACAGAATAGTTGAATTATTCGAGCAAATAGACGAATATATACCAGCTCCAGAGAGAGATGTAGATAAAGACTTCTTAATGCCAGTAGAAGACGTATTCTCTATAACAGGAAGAGGAACAGTTGCTACAGGTAGAGTTGAAAGAGGAGTATTAAAAGTACAAGACGAAGTTGAGTTAGTTGGATTAGCTGACGAGCCAAGAAAGTTAGTAGTAACAGGAGTAGAAATGTTTAGAAAGTTATTAGACCAAGCACAAGCTGGAGATAACATAGGAGCATTAATAAGAGGTATACAAAGAAATGAAATAGAAAGAGGACAAGTTTTAGCTAAGCCAGGAACTGTTAAGCCTCACACTAAGTTCAATGCAGAAGTATACGTATTAAAGAAAGAAGAAGGTGGAAGACATACTCCATTCTTCGATGGATATAGACCACAATTCTACTTCAGAACAACTGACGTAACAGGAGCTTGTAAGTTACCAGAAGGAACTGAAATGGTTATGCCTGGAGATAACATCCAAATGACTATAGAGTTAATAAACTCAATAGCAATAGAAGAAGGATTAAGATTCGCAATAAGAGAAGGTGGAAGAACAGTAGCATCAGGTGTTGTTGCTTCTATAATAGAGTAATCTCTTATTCTAATATAAATAAAGAGAAAGATGAAATTCATCTTTCTCTTTTTTATTTGTAAAAAGCTTATAGGAGATATTTATATAAAGAAAAATATTTAACTAAACATTGGAAGGATAAAACTTGTTGACAAAAGTACTTAAAAAAGATATACTAACCTAGTACCCGTTAAGATTCTCAACACAAGTTTTGTAGTAAGATTTACATACAAAAAATATTTTGTAAAATTATAAAAAAAACTTGAAAAACAGTAAAAAATAATATAAAATATAATAGTGTGCTTGAGAGATGCGAAATGTAAGAAAAAGTAAAGTAATATCCTAGAGATAGGCGACGAGATGCCGATTTGATAAAAACACAACACACCCGGAACTGTGTATCGGTATCAGTCGTGCGTAACTAAAAAAATTAAACGTACGATAAAGGAGGGAAACTAAAATGGCTAACAATGGAAAAATAAGAATAAGATTAAAGTCATATGATCACAAATTATTAGATTTTTCAGCTGGGAAAATAGTTGAAACTGCTAAAAAAGCTGGATCACAAGTTTCAGGACCTGTGCCACTACCAACTGAAAAGCAAGTTGTAACTATATTAAGAGCTGTACACAAGTATAAGGACTCTAGAGAGCAATTCGAAATAAGAACTCACAAGAGATTAATAGACATAGCAAACCCAACACCTAAGACAGTTGACTCATTAATGAAGTTAGACTTACCAGCTGGTGTTGATATAGAAATAAAGTTATAAGATAAGCCTCTAAGATACGATCCTATAAGGCAACTATCTTAGAATGATTATGATAAAACATAATCCGCTGTAAGATTATAGGAGGTGCGATATGAAAGGAATATTAGGTAAGAAGTTAGGAATGACTCAAATATTCACTGAAGCAGGGAATGTAGTACCTGTAACTGTTGTTGAAGCTGGACCAGTAGTGGTTACTCAAATAAAAACAACAGAAAAAGAAGGATACAATGCAGTTCAAGTAGGTTTTGTAGATGCTAAAGAGAAATCTTTAAACAAGCCTCAAAAAGGACATCTTGCTGCTGCTAACGTATTAAAGAAACACTTAAAAGAATTCAGAATGGATTCTGTTGAAGAGTTTTCAGTAGGACAAGAAATAAAAGCTGACATATTTGCAGCTGGAGAAGTAATAGATGTTACTGGAACAAGTAAAGGTAAGGGATTCCAAGGTCCTATAAAGAGACATGGACAATCTAGAGGTCCTGAATCTCACGGTTCTAGATACCACAGAAGACCAGGTTCAATGGGAGCATGTTCTTTCCCAGGTAGAGTTTTCAAAAACAAAAAACTAGCTGGTCACATGGGTAGCGTTACAGTAACTGTTCAAAACTTAGAAGTAGTTAGAGTAGATGCTGAAAAGAACCTTATATTAGTTAAAGGTGCTATACCAGGAGCTAAAGGTTCAATAGTAACTATAAAAGAAGCAGTAAAGGCTTCTAAATAATAACTAACCTAAGAAAGGAGGAAGCACAATGCCAAAATTAAATATATTAAATGTTAATGGACAAAATGTTGGAGAAATCGAATTAGCAGAAGCTATATTCGGTGTTGAAGTTAACGAGCACGTATTATACGAAGTAGTTAAAAATCAATTAGCAAACAAGAGACAAGGTACTCAATCTGCTAAAACTAGAGCAGAAGTTAGAGGTGGCGGAAGAAAACCTTGGAAACAAAAAGGAACTGGTAGAGCTAGACAAGGTTCTATAAGAGCTGTACAATGGGTTGGTGGAGGAGTTGCTTTTGCACCTAAGCCAAGAAACTACAGATACACTTTACCAAAGAAAGTTAGAAGATTAGCTATGAAATCAGCTTTATCATCTAAAGTTCAAAACAACGAAATAATAGTTTTAGATGCTTTAACTATGGAAGCTCCAAAAACTAAAGAGTTCGCTCAAATATTAAAGAACATAAACGCTTCTAAGAAAGCTTTAGTAGTAACAGCTGAAAAAGACGAGAACGTTGTAAAGTCAGCTAGAAACATAGAAGGTGTTCAAGCTGCTACAGTTAACACTATAAATGTTTATGACATATTAAAGTACGATACTTTCGTAATAACTACAGATGCGGTTAAGAAAGTGGAGGAGGTGTACGCATAATGACTAATCCACATGATATAATAATAAAGCCAGTTGTAACTGAGCAAAGTATGACTGAAATGGTTGAAAAGAAATATACTTTTGTTGTTGCTAAAAGCGCAAACAAAACTGAAATAAAGAAAGCTGTAGAAAGCATATTCGGAGTTAAAGTTGACAGAGTAAATACTTTAAACTACGATGGAAAAGTTAAGAGAATGGGTAGATACGAAGGAAGAACTGCAAGTTTCAAGAAAGCAGTAGTTAAATTAGCTGCTGATAGCAAAGAAATAGAATTCTTCCAAGGTATGTAATTGACCTTAATAAACGAAGGAGGGAAAACAGATGGCTATAAAAAAGTTTAGACCAACTTCTCCTGCCTTAAGACAAATGACAGTTTTAGTTTCTGATGAAATAACTTGTAACGAACCAGAAAAATCTCTTTTAGTTTCATTAAAGAAAAATTCTGGTAGAAACGTACATGGTAAAATAACTGTTCGTCACAGAGGTGGAGGAAACAGAAGAAAATATAGAATAATAGATTTCAAGAGAAATAAAGATGGAATACCTGCAAAAGTTGCTACTGTTGAGTATGATCCAAATAGAACTGCTAACATAGCATTATTAAACTATGCTGATGGTGAAAAGAGATATATATTAGCTCCAGTTGGAATACAAGTTGGAGATACTTTATTATCAGGACCTGAAGCAGACATAAAGCCAGGTAACGCAATGGCATTAAAAGATATGCCAGTTGGTACAGTAGTACACAACGTAGAATTAAAGCCAGGAAAAGGAGCTCAGTTAGTTAGATCTGCTGGAGCATCTGCTCAATTAATGGCTAAAGAAGGCAAAAATGCATTATTAAGATTACCATCTGGAGAGATGAGATTAGTAAGCATAAACTGTAAAGCTACTATAGGACAAGTTGGAAACTTAGAACACGGTAATGTTGTTATAGGTAAAGCTGGTAGAAAAAGACATATGGGTATAAGACCTACAGTTAGAGGTTCTGTAATGAACCCTTGTGACCATCCACACGGTGGAGGGGAAGGTAGATCTCCAATAGGTAGAGCTAATCCAGTTACTCCTTGGGGTAAACCAGCACTTGGATACAAAACTAGAAAGAAAAATAAAGCTTCTGATAAGTTAATAGTATCAAGAAGAACTAAGTAATAGATTTACTTTTGCTCGAAAGGAGGAAATAAAATGTCAAGATCAACTAAAAAAGGACCTTTTATACATGCAAGACTTTTAAAGAAGATAGAAGATATGAACGCTTCTGGAAATAAAGAAGTTATAAAAACTTGGTCAAGATCTTCAACTATATTCCCACAAATGGTTGAACATACAATAGCTGTACATGATGGAAGAAAGCATGTGCCAGTTTATATAACAGAAGATATGGTTGGACACAAATTAGGTGAATTCGTTCCTACAAGAACTTTCAAAGGGCACAAGGACGACGAAAAATCTAATAAGAGAAAATAATTAAGATCTAACTGAGGAAGGAGGAATTTGTAATGGAAGCAAAAGCTACTGCTAAATACGTACGTGTATCACCTAGAAAAGCAGGTCAAATATGCGGCCTTGTTAGAGGAAAGAATGTTGACGAAGCTTTAGCAATATTAAAGTACACTCCAAGAGGAGCTGCTTCAATAATAGCTAAGGTTGTAAAGTCAGCAAAAGCTAATGCAGAAAACAATCACGAAATGGATGTTGAAAAATTATATATAGCTTCAATAGTTGCTAATCAAGGGCCAACTATGAAGAGATTCATGCCTAGAGCTATGGGTCGTGCAACTATGATAAGAAAGAGAACTTCTCACATAGAGGTAGTTCTTAAAGAAAGAAAATAATAACAGATAGGAGGGAAACAAATGGGTCAAAAGGTTAATCCACACGGTTTAAGAGTCGGTGTTATAAAGGACTGGGACTCAAGATGGTTCGCTACTGATAAAAAAGAGTTCGGAAACTTATTATTAGAAGACCATAATGTACGTAAATTCTTAAAGAATAAATTATACTCAGCTGGTGTTGCTAAAATAGAAATAGAAAGATCAGCAAACAAATTAAAGCTAGACTTACACGTTGCTAAGCCAGGTGTAGTTATAGGTAAAGGTGGAGCTGGAATAGAAGCTCTTAAAGCTGAGTTAGAAAAAATGACTAAGAAAAATGTTATAGTTAACATAGTAGAAGTTAGAAACCCAGATAAAGATGCTCAATTAGTAGCAGAAAATATAGCTTTAGCTATAGAAAGAAGGGTTGCTTTCAGAAGAGCTATGAAGCAAGCTATACAAAGAGCTATGAAGTCAGGAGTTAAAGGTATAAAGGTATCTGCTTCTGGTAGATTAGGTGGAGCTGAAATGGCTAGAACTGAAGGATACAGCGAAGGAAATGTACCTCTTCAAACTATAAGATCTGACATAGAGTTTGGATTTGCTGAAGCAAATACTACTTATGGAAAAACTGGTATCAAAGTTTGGATATGCAACGGAGAAGTTTTACCAACTAGAAACGGTGTAAATCCAAGAGAAGATAGAAGAGATAACAACAGAAGAGATAGAAGAGATAACAGAAGAAACGATAGAAGAAACGATAGAAGAGACAACAACAGAAGAAACAACAGAGGACAAAGACCTCAAAGAACTGAAAACAAACAAGCTTAATTAAAGCACAGTTAAGGAAGGAGGAAAATACTCATGTTAATGCCAAAAAGAGTAAAACGTCGTAGAGTACACAGAGGTAGCTTAGCTGGAAAAGCTCACAAAGGTAACAAAGTTACTTACGGAGAGTTCGGTTTAGTTGCTTTAGAGCCATCTTGGATAACTTCTAACCAAATAGAAGCTGCCAGAATAGCTATGACTAGATATATAAAAAGAGGGGGAAAAGTTTGGATAAAGATATTCCCTCATAAACCAGTAACAAGAAAACCTGCAGAAACTCGTATGGGTGCTGGTAAAGGTTCACCAGAATACTGGGTAGCAGTAGTAAAACCAGGAAGAGTAATGTTCGAATTAGCAGGTGTTTCTGAAGATAAAGCTAGAGAAGCAATGAGACTTGCGATGCATAAACTTCCAGTTAAATGTAAGTTTGTGAAGCGTGAAGATTTAGAAGTAAAGGGTGGTGAATAGGATGAAAGCTAAAGAACTAAGAGATTTAACAAGCGAAGAATTAATGAACAAGTTAAATGGTTTTAAAAGTGAATTATTTAGCTTAAGATTCCAATTAGCTACTGGTCAATTAGAAAACACAGCAAGAATCAAATTCGTTAAGAAAGATATAGCTAGAGTTAAAACTATACTTGCTGAAAGAAAGTTAAACGAAACTAGAGCTTAATTTTGGAAAGGAGGCTGTCAAACATGGAAAGAGGAAGAAGAAAAGTAAGAGTAGGCCGTGTTGTTAGTAATAAAATGGATAAAACAATAGTTGTTTCTGTTGAAGATTTCGTACGTCATCCATTATATAACAAGCCAGTTAAGAGAACTAAGAAATTTAAGGCTCACGATGAAAACAACGTATGTAGCATCGGAGATAGAGTAAGAATAATGGAAACTAGACCTTTATCTAAGGATAAGAGATTCAGACTAGTTGACGTTATAGAGAAGGTTAAGTAGTTTTTGAAGAAGGAGGGATTACGATATGATACAACAAGAATCACGTCTAAGAGTTGCTGATAACTCAGGAGCTAAAGAACTTTTAACTATTCGTGTATTAGGCGGAAGTAAAAGAAGATATGGTAACATAGGTGACGTTATAGTTGCAACTGTTAAAAGTGCAACACCAGGTGGAGTTGTAAAAAAAGGTAAAGTAGTTAAAGCTGTTATAGTAAGAACTAAGCAAGGCGTAAGACGTAAAGATGGTAGTTATATATCATTTGACGAGAATGCTGCAGTTATCATAAAAGATGATAAAACTCCAGTAGGAACTCGTATATTCGGGCCTGTTGCTAGAGAGTTAAGAGACAACGACTTTATGAAAATAGTATCTCTTGCTCCAGAAGTACTATAATAAGGAGGTGCAATAGGACATGATGCGTGTTAAAAAAGGTGACACTGTTGTAGTTATAGCAGGTAAAGATAAAGGTAAAAAAGGTACAGTTACTAAGGTTTTCACTAAAGCTAATAGAGTATTAGTTGAAGGTGTTAACGTAATAACTAAGCACCAAAAACCAACTGCTGTTAACCCACAAGGTGGAATAATAAATAAAGAAGCCCCAATACACATATCTAACGTAATGCCAGTTGATCCTGAAACAGGAAAAGGTACAAGAGTTAGATTTGAAGTTAAAGATGGGAAAAAAGTTAGAGTATCAGTAAAGAGCGGAAAAGAATTATAATAAGCTTGAAAGGAGGGACTACAAATGACTTCTAGATTACAAGAAAAATATGTTAAAGAAGTTGCTCCAGCTTTAATGGAGAAATTTGGATACAAAAACGTTATGGAAATACCTAAGTTAGAGAAAATAGTAATAAACATGGGTATAGGTGATGCAAGAGAAAATCCAAAAGGATTAGAAGCTGCAGTTGCAGAATTAGAAATGATATCTGGTCAAAAGCCTGTTATAACTAAGGCTAGAAAATCAGTAGCTAACTTCAAATTAAGAGAAGGTATGCCTGTTGGAACTAAAGTTACTTTAAGAGCTGACAAAATGTACTACTTCATGGACAAGTTAGTTAATATATCTTTACCAAGAGTTAGAGACTTCAGAGGAGTTAATGCTAACGCATTTGACGGAAGAGGTAACTACGCTTTAGGATTAAAAGAACAATTTATATTCCCTGAAATAGAGTACGATAAAGTTGATAAAGTAAGAGGAATGGATGTAATATTTGTAACTACAGCTAAAACTGATGAAGAAGCTAGTGAGTTATTAAAATTATTAGGAATGCCATATTCTAAGTAAATAAAGGAGGGATTCCAGTGGCTAGAAAAGCGATGGTTGTAAAACAACAAAAAAAGCAAAAGTACGCAACTAGAGAGTATACTAGATGTACAATATGTGGTAGACCACATTCTGTATTAAGAAAATTCGGTATATGCCGTATATGCTTTAGAGAATTAGCTTATAAAGGTCAAATACCTGGTGTAAGAAAAGCAAGTTGGTAAGACTTGGTTAAAATGGAAGGAGGGTTACAATATGACAATGACAGATCCAATAGCAGATATGCTAACTCGTATAAGAAATGCTAACACAGTTAAGCATGAAACTGTTGATGTTCCTGCTTCTAATATGAAGAAAGAATTAGCTAGAATCTTATTAGAAGAAGGTTTCATAAGAGGGTACGATGTTATAGAAGATGGAAAACAAGGAATAATAAGAATACAATTAAAGTACGGACAAGCAGGAGAGAAAGTTATAACAGGATTAAAGAGAATATCTAAGCCTGGTATGAGAGTTTACGCTGCTAAAGAAGAATTACCAAAAGTATTAAACGGATTAGGTATATCAATAATATCTACTTCAAAAGGAATATTAACTGACAAGCAAGCTAGAAATGAAGGCGTTGGTGGAGAAGTAATCTGCTACGTTTGGTAATAAAAACGAACAATGTAAGGAGGTGCAACTATGTCAAGAATAGGTGTTAAACCAATAACTGTTCCTGCAGGTGTTGAAGTAACTATAGCTGAAAACAACTTAGTTACAGTAAAAGGACCAAAAGGAACTTTAACTAAGCAATTCAACAATGAATTAGCTATAAAAAAAGAAGAGAATACTATATTAGTTGAGAGACCAACTAATAATAAGAAACATAGATCTTTACACGGATTAACTAGAACTTTAATAGATAACATGGTAGTAGGTGTTACTGCTGGTTTCGAGAAGAAGTTAGAGTTAGTTGGTGTTGGGTACAGAGCTCAAAAGCAAGGAAACAAGTTAGTTATGAACTTAGGATTCTCTCATCCAGTTGAGATGGTAGATCCAGAAGGAATAACTGTTGAAGCTCCAAACCAAACTGAATTAGTTGTTAAAGGTATAGACAAGCAATTAGTAGGTAACTATGCTGCTAAGATAAGAGCTTGGAGAGAGCCAGAGCCATACAAAGGTAAAGGTATAAGATACGCTGGTGAAGTTGTAAGACGTAAAGAAGGTAAAACTGGTAAGAAATAATACCAAAAGATAAACGCTAGAAAGGAGTGATCTCTGTGTTTAAAAAAGCTAACAAAAACGCAAATAGACTTCAAAGACATAAGAGAGTTCGTAGAAAAATAACTGGAACTACTCAAAGACCAAGATTATGTGTATTCAGAAGTTCTAATAACATATATGCTCAAATAATAGATGATACTAACAGAGTAACTGTTGTTTCTGCATCTTCTTTAGAAGCTGAAATAAAAGGTGCTGTTAATCACTGTGGAAATAAAGATGCAGCTAGAAAAGTTGGAGAACTTGTTGCTAAGAGAGCTGTAGAAAAAGGTATAACTGAAGTTGTATTTGACAGAGGTGGATACTTATATCACGGAAGAGTTCAAGAATTAGCTGAAGGTGCTAGAGAAGCTGGACTTAAGTTCTAATACAAAGGAGGGAAAATAATGCTACGTCGTAAGCCAATAGATGCAAGACAACTTGATCTTCAAGAGAAAGTTATCGAAGTAAGACGTGTTACTAAGGTTGTTAAAGGTGGTAGAAACTTTAGATTTGCAGCTTTAGTAGTTGTTGGAGATGAAAACGGACACGTTGGTATAGGTACTGGTAAAGCTATGGAAGTACCAGATGCTATAAGAAAAGCAGTTGAAGATGCTAAGAAGAATTTAATAACTGTACCTATGGTTGGTACAACTATACCTCACCAAACAAACGGACACTTTGGTGCTGGTAAAATATTAATAATGCCTGCTAGTCAAGGTACAGGAGTTATAGCTGGGGGACCTGCTAGAGCCGTACTTGAGTTAGCTGGATTAAAGGATGTTAGAGCTAAATCTTTAGGAACTAACAACCCAAGAAACATGGTAAATGCTACAATAGAAGGTTTAAAATCTTTAAGAACAGCTGAAGATATAGCTAAACTTAGAGGTAAAAAAGTAGAAGATCTTCTAGGGTAAGGAGGTAGTAAAGAATGGCTAAATTACAAATAAAATTAGTTAGAAGTACAATAGGAACTACTCCTAACCAAAGAAAGAACGTAGAAGCGTTAGGATTAAGAAAAAGAGAGCAAGTAGTTGTTAAAGAAGACAACGCTCAAATGAGAGGTATAATAGCTAAAGTTAGTCACTTAGTAGAAGTAACTGAAATAGCTGAATAATAAATTTTAAACATACTAAGGGAGGTGCAATCCATGAAGTTACATGAATTAAGACCTGCTGAAGGTGCAGTTTCATCTAAAAAGAGATTAGGTAGAGGTACTGCTACTGGACAAGGTAAAACTTCAGGACGTGGACAAAAAGGTCAAAAGTCTCGTTCAGGTGGTGGAGTAAGAGTTGGATTCGAAGGTGGACAAATGCCACTTGCTAGAAGACTTCCTAAGAGAGGATTCAAAAATCCTTGTAAGAAAGTTTACTCACTAGTTAACGTAGAAACTTTAAATAGATTCGAAAACGGAACAGAAATAACAGCTGAATTACTTAAGGCAACTGGAGTAATAAGCAAAATAGAAAAAGACGGCGTTAAAATCTTAGGTGAAGGTAACTTAGAAAGAGCTTTAACTGTAAAGGCTGCTAAGTTTACTGCTTCAGCGCAAGAAAAAATAGAAAAAGCTGGAGGAAAGGCAGAATTAGTTTAATCTAATCTGCTAACTCTTGGCCATAAGGCAGGGGTGAGTTTAACGTGCTGTCAAACTTTAAACAAGCTTGGAAAATAAAAGATGTAAGAAGAAAAATTTTATATACTTTGATGATGATTGTTATCTTTAGGATAGGATGTACTATTCCTGTTCCTGGAGTTAATAGAACTATTATAAAGGGAATGGTTGACGGAAACGGTCTTCTTTCCCTGTATAATATGTTTACAGGAGGAGCTTTCAGTAGCTTTACCTTATTTGCATTAGGAATCAGTCCTTATATAACGGCATCTATAATAATTCAACTTTTAACTATCGGATTCCCATCTCTTGAAGAACTTCAAAAGTCTGGTGAAGAAGGTAAGAAAAAGATAAATAAATACACTAAGTATACAGCATTAGGATTAGCTATAATACAGGCTATCGGTATAACACTAGGAATAGTGAGACGTGCTTTACAAACAGATAGTGTATTTTTTATAGTTACAGTTATAGTCACATTAATATCAGCCAGTATGTTATTGATGTGGATGGGTGATAAGATTACTGAAAAAGGATTAGGTAACGGAAGCTCTGTAATAATATTTATAGGAATTATATCAAGAATTCCTACAGACATAACACAAGCTATAGGACAATTTAAAAGCGGAAGCATTGGACTATGGGTATTAGTTGTTATGACTATAGTATCGCTTCTTACAGTAGCTGCGGTTACGTATATACAAGAAGCAACAAGAAAAATACCTGTACAATATGCTAAAAGAGTTGTTGGAAGAAAAACATATGGAGGTCAAAACTCTCATATACCAATGAAAGTAAATCAATCTGGGGTTATACCAGTAATATTTGCAAGTTCATTGTTAGCATTCCCTCAAACTATAGCAATATTTATGGGAAAAGATGCTCAAGCATTTGTAACTAAATTCTTATCTCCTAGTGGAGAACCAGGATTCTGGATTTATTTAGTTATAGAAGTTATTTTAATAATATTCTTCTCTTATTTCTATACTACTATATCATTCAATACTGAAGATATAACTAATAATATGAAAAATAGTGGAGGTTTTATACCAGGTATAAGACCAGGTAACCCAACTATGGATTACTTAAATAGAATATTATCTAGATTAACATTAGCAGGAGCTTTATTCTTAGCTGTTGTAGCAGTAATTCCATCTATAATAAGTAAATTCACAGGAGTACATTTAAGTATGGCTGGAACATCTTTACTTATAGTTGTTGGAGTTGCGCTTGAACTTAAGAGACAGTTAGAATCAAACTTAGTAATGAGAAGTTATCAAGGCTTCTTAAAATAGATGGAGATGATCATATGAGAATAATATTACTTGGACCTCCTGGTGCGGGTAAGGGTACTCAAGCAGCAGGAATAGTAGAAAAATACAATATACCTCATATATCAACAGGAGATATATTCAGAAAGAATATAAAAGAAGGTACAGAACTTGGTAAAAAAGCTAAAGGATTTATAGATCAAGGTCTTTTAGTTCCAGATGAATTAACAGTTGGTCTAGTTACTGATAGAATATCTCAACCAGACTGCGAAAAAGGATTCATGTTAGATGGATTCCCAAGAAATGTAGCTCAAGCTCAACATTTAGATAAATATCTAAAAGAAGTTGGTATATCTTTAGATAAAGTAGTTAACATAGAAGTTGACAAAGATATATTAGTTGGTAGAGCAGTAGGAAGAAGAATATGTAAATCTTGCGGTGCTACTTACCATGTTGAGTTTAATCCTCCAAAAGCAGATGGCGTATGCGATGTATGCGGAGGAGAACTTTACCAAAGAGCAGATGATAATGAAGAAACTGTATCAAAGAGAATACAAGTTTATCTAGACGAAACTAAGCCTTTAGTTGATTATTATTCAAAAGAAGGTATAATAGCTAATATAAATGGTGAACAATCTATAGATAAGGTATTTGCAGATATAGTAGATGCTCTAGGAAGTGAAAAATAATGATTATTTTAAAATCTAAGCAACAAATTGAACTTATGAGAGAATCTGGTAAAATTGTTGCTGAAACACATGAGATTTTAAGAGATGCTATTAAACCGGGAATATCTACTTTAGAGTTAGATAAAATAGCTGAAAATCATATTAGAAAATATAATGCTATCCCATCTTTTAAAGGATATAATGGTTTTAAGGGATCTATATGCGCTTCTATTAATGAAGAGGTTGTACATGGAATTCCTGGACCTAAAACTTTAAAAGAAGGAGATATTATAAGTATCGATATAGGTGCTTATTATAAAGGATATCATGCAGACTCGGCAAAAACGCATGGAGTAGGTATAATATCTGAAGAAGATAGGAAATTAATAGAAGTAACAAAAGAAAGCTTCTATGAAGGATTAAAGTTTGCTAAACTAGGATATAGACTTTCTGATATTTCGCACGCAATACAAACACACGTAGAAAAAAACAATTTTTCAGTAGTTAGAGATCTTGTAGGTCATGGAGTTGGCACACAGCTACATGAAGATCCTCAAATACCTAACTATGGACGACCAGGTAAGGGACCAAAACTTAAAGAAGGGATGGTACTTGCAATTGAACCTATGGTTAACTATGGTACACACTATGTTAAGATGTTAGGTGATGGTTGGACGATTGTTACTATTGACTCTAAAAAGTCAGCTCATTATGAGCATACGATAGCTATTACTGAAGATGAACCTTTGATATTAACAAAGTTATAATCAAAAAAAGTAGGTGAGATTTATGCTATCAAAAGATATATGTATAGGGCAAGTTGTTAGAAATACATCTGGAAGAGATACTGGGAGATTATTTTTCGTAGTAAAAGTAGTTGATGATGAGTATGTTTTAATCTCAGATGGAAAGAAAAGAAAACTTGAAAAACCTAAACTAAAAAAAGTTAAGCACTTACAAAAGTATGATATAATTAACAATGCTGTTAAAGATATGATAGAATCTAATGAGTCTATTAAAGATGCTTTTTTAAGAGCTGAACTTGGAAAGTTAAACAATGTTTAGCTTATTGAATGGAGGTTTGGTTAGTTAATGGCCAAAAAAGATGTTATAGAAATAGAAGGTACAGTTTCAGAAGCTTTACCGAATGCCATGTTCAAAGTTAAACTAGAAAACGGGCATGAAGTTTTATGTCACATTTCTGGAAAGCTAAGAATGAACTTTATAAGGATTCTTGAAGGAGATAAGGTTAATGTTGAGCTTTCTCCATATGACCTTACAAGAGGAAGAATTACTTGGCGTAAGAAGTAGACTATCAATGCTAGTCTAAGGAGGGATTAATAATGAAAGTAAGACCATCAGTAAAACCAATATGTGAAAAATGTAAAGTAATAAAGAGAAAAGGTAGAGTAATGGTTATATGTGAAAATCCTAAGCACAAGCAAAAGCAAGGTTAATAAATTGTGCTAGCATTTTGTTAAATATTATAGTATAATATTATATTGTGATAATTAACAAACTTTTTTTGGATTTTATATAAACATGAATCGGAATTCACTTATTATTTAAGAAAATTTAATCATGAAAAAAGTTTAAAAAGTTAAGTTGTAGGAGGTGCAAAGTATGGCAAGAATAGCTGGGGTAGATTTACCTAGAGAAAAAAGAGCAGAAATAGGCTTAACATATATCTATGGTATAGGTAAGGCAACTGCTAACGAAATATTAGCTAAAGCTGACATAGATCCTAACGTAAGAATCAAAGATTTATCTGAAGATCAAGTTAACGACTTAAGAAAGATAATAGACAATGATTTCTTAGTTGAAGGAGATTTAAGAAGAGAAATAGCTTTAAACATAAAGAGATTAAGAGATATAAAGTGTTACAGAGGTATGAGACATGCTAAAGGTCTTCCTTTAAGAGGACAAAAAACTAAGACTAACGCTAGAACTAGAAAAGGTCCTAGAAAAACTGTATCTCGTAAGAAGAAGAAGTAATAGTTAGAAGAGGAGGGAAGAATAATGGCTAAACCAAAAAAGAAAGTTACACGTGTTAGAAGAAGAGAGCGTAAAAACATAGAACGTGGACATGCTCATATACAATCAACTTTTAACAATACTATAATAACTTTAACAGACGTTCATGGTAATGCATTATCTTGGGCAAGTTCTGGACAATTAGGATTCAAAGGATCAAGAAAAGCAACTCCATTTGCATCTCAAATGGCTGCTGAAACTGCTGCTAAGGCTGCAATGGAACACGGATTAAAGAGTGTAGAAGTATTCGTTAAAGGACCAGGTTCTGGTAGAGAAGCTGCTATAAGAGCTTTACAAGCAACTGGTTTAGAAGTAACTATGATAAAAGACGTTACTCCAATACCACACAACGGATGTAGACCACCAAAAAGAAGAAGAGTGTAATTTAGGAGGTGTAAATAAATGGCAAGATATACAGGTGCATCATGTAGACAATGTCGTAGAGAAGGAATGAAGTTATTCCTTAAAGGTGACAGATGTTATACTGACAAATGTGCTATAGTTAAGAGAAACTATGCTCCAGGACAACATGGACAAGGAAGAAAGAAAGTTTCTAACTATGGATTACAATTAAGAGAAAAACAAAAAGTTAAGAGAATATACGGAGTTTTAGAAACTCAATTCAGAAACTTATACGAGCGTGCTGAAAAAATGCCTGGTATAACAGGGGAAAACTTACTAAGCTTATTAGAAAGAAGATTAGATAACGTAGTTTACAGAATGGGATTAGCATCTTCTAGAAAAGAAGCTAGACAATTAGTAAGACACGGTCATTTCACTTTAAACGGACATAAGGTAAATATACCTTCTTTAACAGTTGCTAATGGAGATGTTATAACTGTTAAAGAAACATCTAAGTCTTCTGCAAAATTCAAAGGATTAGTAGAAAATAACTCAAGAATAGCTCCTAAATGGTTAGATGCTAACTTAGAGAACATGACAGCTTCTGTTGTTGCTAATCCAGGAAGAGAAGATATAGATCTTGAAATAGCTGAACACTTAATAATAGAGCTTTACTCTAAGTAATAAGTATAGTTATAACAAATATTTTAAGATTTTGTTTACCCTCAGTGGATTAATAAATTTTAAGGAGGGTTTTGTCCATGATAGAAATAGAAAAACCAAGAGTAGATATAATTGAAATTAGCGAAGACCATAGATATGGTAAATTCGTTATAGAGCCTCTAGAAAGAGGATATGGAATAACTATAGGTAATGCATTAAGAAGAATATTATTATCTTCTTTACCAGGAGTAGCTGTTAACTCTATAAAAATAGATGGAGTTCTTCATGAATTCTCAACAGTTCCTGGTGTTAAAGAAGATGTTACTGAAATAATATTAGCATTAAAAGAATTATCAGCTACTATAGATGGTGAAGGAAATAGAACACTTAAAATAGAAGCACAAGGACCATGTACAATAACAGGTGCTGACATAATATGTCCTCCAGATGTTGAAATAATAAGCAAAGACTTACATATAGCTACGCTAGATGATAATGCTAAGTTTAACATGGAAATATCTGTTGATAAAGGAAGAGGATATGTATCTTCTGAAGACAATAAAACAGAGCATATGCCTATAGGAGTTCTTCCTGTAGACTCAATATATACTCCTGTTGAAAAAGTTAGCTACCATGTAGAAAATACTAGAGTTGGTCAAAAATCAGATTATGATAAATTAATACTTGAAGTTTGGACTAATGGAAGTATAAATCCTCAAGAAGGAATATCACTTGCAGCTAAGGTTCTAGTTGAACATCTAAATCTATTCATAGATTTAACAGAGCATGTAAGCAATGTTGAAATAATGGTAGAAAAAGAAGAAGATCAAAAAGAGAAAGTTCTTGAGATGACTATAGAAGAACTTGACTTATCAGTTAGATCTTACAACTGTTTAAAGAGAGCGGGAATAAACACAGTTGAAGAATTAGCTAATAGATCTGAAGAAGACATGATGAAAGTTAGAAACTTAGGTAAAAAGTCGTTAGAAGAAGTAATTCAAAAGTTAGAGGAACTTGGATTAAATCTTAAACCAAGCGAAGAGTAAGCGCAAAGGAGGGATAAGCATGGCTAAGTACCGTAAATTAGGACGTGTAACTGCTCACAGAAATCTTATGTTAAGAAACTTAGTAACAGACTTACTAAGAAATGGAAAAATAGAAACTACAGTTACTAGAGCGAAAGAAACTCGTAGAATGGCAGAAAAGATGATAACTCTTGCTAAGAGAGGAGATCTTCATGCTAGAAGACAAGTTTTAGCTTATGTTTTAGATGAGACAGTAGTTAACAACTTATTCACTGATATAGCTCCAAAGTATGCTGAGAGAAACGGTGGATATACTAGAATAATAAAAATGGGACCAAGAAGAGGCGACGCTGCTGAAATGGCTCTAATAGAATTAGTATAGTATGTAAAAGGATTAGGCAAAGCCTAATCCTTTTTTTATTTCAATTAAATATCAAATTTGTTAATAGTGGTGCTATAATTTAATAGTGTATTGCTAAATTGAAGATGAACTTTTGTGTTAATCTGTAATTTAAATTATGATATAATACAATATAAATTGCAAATTGATAAACACTACTAATTAAAGGAGAACAAATTTATGAAGGATATAGTAAGTGTTAAGGATGTATCATTTGAATATGTAACTGAAGATAGTACATTTAAGGCCATAGATGATTTAACTTTAAGTGTTAAACAAGGTGAATTTGTTGTAGTTATAGGCCATAATGGGTCAGGTAAGTCAACGCTTTCTAAGAACTTAAATGCAATTCTAATGCCTACTAAAGGTGATATATATATAGATGGTCTAAATACTAAAGATGAAGAACATTTATGGGATATTAGACAGACAGCAGGTATGGTATTTCAAAATCCAGATAACCAAATTGTAGCTACTATAATAGAAGAAGATGTAGCTTTTGGTCCCGAAAATTTGGGGATAGAGCCTGTAGAAATCAGAAAGAGGGTAAAAGAAGCATTAACAAGTGTTGGTATGTATGAGCTAAAAGATAGACAACCTCATCTATTATCTGGTGGACAAAAGCAAAGAGTTGCTATAGCAGGTATAATAGCTATGAAGCCTAAGTGTATAATCTTTGATGAAGCTACAGCTATGTTAGATCCATCTGGAAGAAAAGAAGTAATGAATACTATAAAAAGACTCAACAAAGAAGAGAACATAACTATAATGCATATAACTCACTTTATGGAAGAAGCTGTAGGTGCAGATAGAGTTATAGTTATGGAGAAAGGGAAAAAAGTATTAGAGGGAACTCCGAAACAAGTATTCTCTAAAGTTGAAAAATTAAAAAGTATAGGATTAGATGTACCTTATATGACTGAATTAAGTAAAGAACTTAAGGAAGAAGGTATGCATATAGAGGATGATATATTAACTGTGGATGAGATGGTGATGAGATTATGTCAATTATAATAGAAAATTTAACACATATATACAATGAAGGCATGCCATTTGCTAGTAAAGCATTAGACAATATAAATTTAAGTATAGAAGATGGAGATTTTGTTGGGTTAATAGGTCATACTGGATCGGGTAAATCAACATTAATTCAGCATTTAAATGGTATACTTAAGCCTTCATCAGGAAAAATTTTAATAAATGGATTTGATATAACTGATAAAGATTTAAATTTAACTGATATCAGAAAGAAAGTTGGAGTGGTATTTCAATATCCTGAATATCAACTATTTGAAGAGACTGTTGCAAAGGACATAGCCTTTGGACCTTCAAATTTAGGCTTAGATGATATTGAAATAACTAATAGGATTAAAGCATCTATGGAGGCTGTTGGGCTTGACTATGATGAATTTAAAGATAAATCTCCATTTGAATTATCAGGCGGACAAAAGCGTAGGGTAGCTATAGCTGGAGTTATAGCTATGAATCCTGAAGTCTTAATATTAGATGAACCTACAGCTGGATTAGATCCTAAAGGAAGAGATGAAATATTTAATTTAATAAAGACATTACATAAAGAAAAAAATATGACGATAATACTTTCATCACATAGTATGGATGATATGGCTAAATTAGTTAAAAATATAATAGTTATGAATTCAGGAAAAATAGAATTTATGGGACCTACTAGAGAAGTATTTAAAAATCATTCTAATAGATTAAAAGATATAGGTTTAGATATTCCTCAAGTACTAGAATTATGCATTAAATTAAGAGACAGAGGGTTTGATATTAAGCCTGATATAATTACTATTGAAGAAGCTAAGAAAGAAATAATAAGAGTTATGAGAGGTAAAGGAAAATGTTAAAAGATATAACTATAGGTCAATATTATCCTACTAACTCAATTATTCATAAATTAGATGCTAGAGTTAAACTTATAGCAACTTTTATATTTATGGTATCACTGTTTATAATAAATAAATTTTGGCCATATTTAATAGTGGTAGGAAGTTTGATGGCTGTAGTGGCCATGTCTAAAATACCATCTAAGTATATTATAAAAGGGCTTAAACCTTTGAGATGGATTATAGTATTTACATTTGTAATTAATATATTCTTTCTGCCTGGAGATCCTATATGGTCATTTGGCTTTATAAAGATCACTAGCCAGGGGTTAAGTCAAGCTGTTTTTATGGCACTAAGACTTATATTCTTAGTTGTTGGAACATCATTACTTACACTTACGACATCGCCTATAGAACTTACAGATGGGATAGAAAAATTATTAAATCCATTAAGAAAGATAGGATTCCCTGTGCATGAGTTAGCTATGATGATGACTATTGCATTAAGATTTATACCTACTTTATTAGATGAAACAGATAAAATAATGAAAGCTCAGATGTCTAGAGGGGCCGATTTTGAAAGTAAAAATATAATAAATAGAGCAAAGAACTTAGTTCCGCTTTTAATACCTTTATTTATAAGTGCATTTAGGAGAGCTGATGAATTAGCTATGGCTATGGAAGCTAGATGTTATAGAGGTGGATATAATAGAACTAAGATGAAGCAAAGTATAATGACTAAAGCTGACTATATAGCATATGCTATTCAATTTATTTATTTAGGTGTAATAGTTGTTATTAGGTTTATATAAAGAGGTATCATATGAGAAATATAAAATTGACTATTCAATATAATGGTAAAAATTATTGTGGTTGGCAAAAGCAAAATGATTTTTTGGGTATACAAGGAACTATAGAAAAAGCTATAAAAGAGATAACTAAAGAAGATGTTAAAATAATTGGATCAGGAAGAACTGATGCAGGAGTACATGCTTTAGGTCAAGTTGCAAATTTTAATACAAGTTGTAATATACCTGTTGAGAAAATACCAGGTGCACTAAACTCAAAGTTGCCAAAGGATATATCTATAATAGACGCACAAGAGATGGATTTAGATTTTCATTCAAGGTATTCAGCAAAAGGAAAAAGATATAGATATTTAATATATAATAATGCATATAGAAGTCCTATATATAATAATATATCGTATTTAGTTAAGTATGATCTAGACTTTGAAAAGATGAAAAAAGAAGCTAAAGCTTTAATTGGAACATATGATTTCAAAGGGTTTATGAGTTCTGGATCATCAGTGAAAGATACGGTAAGGACTATTTATGACATAGATATATCAAGACAAGAAGACTTAATAATTATAGAAGTAGAAGGTAATGGATTCTTGTATAATATGGTAAGGATTTTAGTTGGAACATTAGTTGATATTGGCCGAGGAAGAATAGATATTGACATGCTAAGTATAATAGAATCTAAGTCAAGATCTATGGCTGGACACACTGCGCCAGCTCATGGATTATTTCTTAAAAAAGTTGATTATTAGCTTGACACTCCAGGGTGCATGTATTAAAATATACAAGAGTGTGTTAATAAGTCCACTTGCCCCGGACTTGACATAGACGGTAAAATATCATATGGAAATAAGATAAGGAGGGACTTGTAATGAAAAGTTATATAGCTAAGCCAGCTGACGTACAAAGAAAATGGTACGTAGTTGATGCTGAAGGAAAAACATTAGGTCGTATGGCTACAGAAATAGCTACAATATTAAGAGGAAAGCATAAACCAACTTTCACTCCTCACGTTGATGGTGGAGATTTCGTTGTTGTTGTAAATGCTGATAAAGTAGTTTTAACAGGAAAGAAATTAGATCAAAAGATGTACAGATACCACACTGGATATGTAGGTGGATTAAAGGAAATAACTTATAGAGAAATGATGGAAAAGAAACCTGAAGAGGTTGTTATGCATGCTGTTAGCGGTATGTTATGTAAGAACAAATTAAGAAGCAGAATGATGACTAGATTAAGAGTATTTGCTGGACCAAACCACGGACACGAAGCTCAAAATCCAGAAGTTTTAAACTTCAAATAATCATAACGGGTGAAAGGAGGAGTTAATCATGGCTAACGTTCAATACTACGGAACAGGAAGAAGAAAGCACTCTGTAGCAAGAGTAAGACTAGTTGCAGGTGAAGGAAATATAATAGTAAATGGAAGAAAAGTTGAAGAATACTTCAACTACGAAACTTTAATAAGAGATGTTAAACAACCATTAGTTTTAACAGGAACTGAAAACAAATACGATGTTATAGTAAAGGTTGAAGGTGGAGGATTCACTGGACAAGCTGGTGCTATAAGACACGGTATATCTAGAGCTTTATTAACAGTAGACGCTGAGTTAAGACCAGCTTTAAAGAAAGAAGGATTCTTAACTAGAGATGCTAGAATGAAGGAAAGAAAGAAATACGGATTAAAGGCAGCAAGAAGAGCTCCACAATTCTCAAAGAGATAATTATATATGCTTATACAAAGACTTTGGAATATTCCAAAGTCTTTTTTTATATAATATATGGGGTGATATTATATGAAATATATTAAGCATGTAAGCATTATAGGTGCGCTTTTATGTTTTCTTTCTATATTTATATTTGAAGTTAAAAAGAACTCTCAAGATGTTATGTCATATATGCCTACAACGAATAGGGTTATAATGTTAGATGCAGGGCATGGGGGTATAGATCCTGGAACTCTAAATAATGACAAAACTATACTTGAGAAAGATGTAAATCTAAAAATAACTTTGAAGCTAAGGGAGTTGTTAGAATCAAGTGGATGTTTAGTATTATTAACTAGAGATGAGGATGTTAGTTTATACGAAGAAGATGGTAAGAAAACAATTAGACAAAAGTATAATGAAAATTTAAAAAACCGTAAAAAATTATTGAAGGAATCAAACGTAGATGCATTTGTATCTATACATCTTAATGCATTTGAAGAAAGTAAATATTATGGAGCTCAAACATTTTATCCAAAGGATAAAGAAGATAGTAAATTATTAGGTAAATTTATTCAAGACGAATTAAAACGTGTAGTTGATAAAACTAACAATAGAGAAATAAAACCAAGAGATGATTTATATTTACTAAAAGATAATGAAATTCCATCAGTACTAATAGAGTGTGGTTTTTTATCTAATGAGAAAGAATCGAAGTTACTAAATGATGAAAAATATCAAGAAAAAATTGCTTGGGCTATATATGCAGGTATACAAAGATATTTTGGAACTAATGTACATAATTAATAAAAAATTAAAGAAAACAACCTATATACGCAACTATATATTTAAGCATATATGGGTTGTTTTTAAACTTTTAGTAAAAAAATAAAAAAGTTTTTGAAAAAGTGTTGACGATGTAAAAAAAAGGTGATATAGTATTACTTGTCCTTGAGAAACGGACAAAACAAATTAAGAACTTTGAAAATTAAACAGTAGGTTAATTATAAAAATTCTTTTTAAAGAATTAAACAACAAACAACCAAGCCAGATATTCAGATAATGATAGCTGAGCGATGGACAACTTTTATTTGA
>NZ_JACRWD010000008.1:0-82473 GCF_014306135.1 Paeniclostridium hominis | reverse complement strand
TTCATCGCTCACGCGGCGTTGCTGCATCAGGCTTTCGCCCATTGTGCAATATTCCCCACTGCTGCCTCCCGTAGGAGTCTGGACCGTGTCTCAGTTCCAGTGTGGCCGATCACCCTCTCAGGTCGGCTACTGATCGTCGCCTTGGTAAGCCGTTACCTTACCAACTAGCTAATCAGACGCGGGTCCATCCTGTACCGCAAAAGCTTTGATATTTTTATCATGCAATAAAAATATATCATCTCGTATTAGCATACCTTTCGGTATGTTATCCGTGTGTACAGGGCAGGTTACCCACGCGTTACTCACCCGTCCGCCGCTCTTCTCCGAAGAGAATCGCTCGACTTGCATGTGTTAGGCACGCCGCCAGCGTTCATCCTGAGCCAGGATCAAACTCTCAAATAAAAGTTGTCCATCGCTCAGCTATCATTATCTGAATATCTGGCTTGGTTGTTTGTTGTTTAATTCTTTAAAAAGAATTTTTATAATTAACCTACTGTTTAATTTTCAAAGTTCTTATTTGTGTTTCTTACAAATTATACTTTACCACTTAAACTTTAACTAGTCAATACTTTTTTATGTTTAATTTTATTTTTATTTACTTAAATTTATTATATAATGGAAAACGTAAACATTTTAATTATAATATATATCATTGATAGGAGTGTTTAAATGAATAAATTAGAAAATAATAATTTAATTATTGAAATCAAAAACAATGGAGCCGAATTAACCAGAATATATTCAAAGTCTAAAAATATAGATTTTTTATGGAATGCTAACAATAAATATTGGGGAAGGCACTCACCAATTCTATTCCCTATAGTCGGTAGACTTAAAGATAATGAGACTATTATAAATAAAAATGTGTATAGTATGACTCAACATGGTTTTGCTCGTGATATGTACTTTGATTTAATAAGCCAAGATGAAAATTCATTAACTTATAAATTAGAATCTAATGATACGACCAAAAGTAAATACCCTTATGAATTTGAGTTAATAATCAAATACACACTTAATACTTCATCTATCAATGTAAGTTGGCAAGTTAAAAATAAAAGCAATGAAGCTATGTACTTTTCTATAGGCGCGCACCCTGCTTTTAACGTTCCTTTTGATGATGATAATGATCTTAGCCAATACTACTTAAAATTGCTATCAAAAAACACTATAAATTCTTATATATTAGAAGGTCCATTTGTATCTAAAAAAACTAAGATAAACTGTCTAAATAATTTAGATATAAAACCCGAATTGTTTAAAAATGATGCCATTATATATGATAATATAAATGAAGTTTCTATCTGTTCTAAAATTAGCAATACTTCTATAAAGGTTAATTTTAAAGATTTCCCATTTGTAGGTATTTGGTCACCTTATTATGAAGAAACCAACTCAATAGCTCCATTTATTTGTATAGAGCCCTGGTATGGTATAGCTGACTCAGTTGATAGCAATAAAGATTTTAAAACCAAAATCGGTATAAATAAACTATCTATAGGCGAAGTATTTAAAGCTTCTTATGAAATAGAAATTTGTGTATAAATAAAAAAGCACATGAAACATTCAAATGCTTCATGTGCTTTATTTTATTTATTTATTTGCTTATTTAACCAATCTATAGCAACATCTAATTGCTTACTTTCATCTTTTTCTTCGATCTTAGGTTTAATACCTTTTTTATTTATATAATCTCCATTTGGAGTATAATATTGAGCAGTTGTAAGCTTATATCCTGTTCCATCATTTAAACCTCTCACAGTTTGAACTAGCCCTTTACCAAAAGTTGTAGTTCCTATAGCTATACCTTTATTGTTATCAACTATAGCTCCTGTAAGTATTTCCGATGCAGATGCACTTCCTCCATTTATTAATACTACTATAGGTATATCTAATTGCTTCTTATCATCAGATTTAAGATATTTAGCGTTATTACTATTGTCTTTAACTGATACTATTGTATCTCCTTGAGGTAATATTTCATCAGCTATATCTTCACATATATTCAGTAGACCTCCAGGATTATCTCTTAAATCTAAAACTAATCCTTTTATACCTTTTTTATCTAGATTACCTAGAGCCTTTTTAAATTCATCGTATGTATGTTCATCAAATGATGATATTTTTATATATCCTATATCATTATCCATCACTTTAGATTCTACAGTTTTCATAACTATTTCTTGTCTTTTTACAGGTATATTTAAAGTTTCATTTCCTCTCTTTACAGTAAGCTTAACATCAGTTCCAGCCTTACCTTTTATCATACTCATAGCTTTATCCATATCTTTTGAACTTACATCTTTCCCATTTACCTTAAGTATTTTATCTCCTGGCTTTATTCCACTTTTCTCAGCAGGAGAACCCTCTATAGGAGATACTATCGTTATTAAATCATCATCCTCTACTGGACTTATCACAACTCCAATACCTACATAAGTTCCAGATGTCTGTTCTTTAAGCTTTTCAAATTCTTGCTTAGTGTAGTACTGAGAGTATGGATCTTTTAAACTTTCAAACATACCTTTTAAAGCCCCAGTTGCCAACTCTTCATCGTTTACATTTTTATAAAAATCTTTATCTATTGATTTTTTTAGCCCTATAACCTTATCAAAATCTTTATACTTATACCCTACAACTTGAGATGTTATTAAAGCCGTTGCAATAACAAGTATTATAGAGTATATAATTGCTCTTTTTTTAGATATCATTAAATGCATCTCCTTTTATACAATATACTATATTAGTATATGTTTTAATATTATTTTTATTACTACAAGCTTTTTTGTTGCTATAGCTCAATTTTAATACTAAACTTTTTAGTAGATAATAATATACCATATTATACCATATTGAATAGGGGTGTTTTCATTGAAAAGTGATTTTAGAAAAAAAGTCATAGAGCTTAGAAAAAACAAGTCTTATGATTTTATAATTAAAAATTCTAATAAAATAACAACTACTCTTTTATCGTTAGAAGAATTTAAAAAAGCTTCTACAATTATGTTATATTTAGATTTCAATAATGAAGTAAAAACAGATTACTTAGTAAACACCTTAATAAATTTAGGTAAGAAAGTATTAGTGCCTATAACAATAAAAGAAAATAAAACCTTAATACCTTCTGAAATTAAAAATTTAGACTCAGAAATTAAAATAGGAACTTATGGTATCAGAGAACCTAAAAAAAAATTTATCCGAGAAAATAACATAGAATCTATAGATATTCTTATAGTACCTGCCGTAGCATTTGATATTAATAAATATAGATTAGGATATGGTGGAGGTTTTTATGATAGATTTATAGAAAAACTTAGAAGCGATACCCTAACAATAGGTTTAGCATTTGAATTTCAAATTTTTGATTCTATACCAAAAGAAAGTCATGATGCTCAATTGAACTATGTTATAACAGAAAAAAGAATAATAAAATAAAATCTAATTTATATTATTAAATTTTAAAATAGAGTAAAGATTTCATTTATTACTCTTTACTCTATTTTGTATTAATCGTTATTTTTCTTTTTTATCATCATCACTTTTCCTATAGATTTCTAGTTGCTCATTTACTTTTTTATCAATTTCATCAATAGACATACCTGTTAAAATTTCTAAACCTTCTTCTATAGTCGATATTGCATATATACTAAATTCTCCTTGTTTCACAGCTTCTATAACCTCATCTTTTAGCATTAAGTTCTTAACATTTTGTATCGGCATCATTACACCTTGTTTTCCATTTAGACCTTTGATTTTACAGACATCAAAAAATCCTTCTATTTTTTCATTTATACCACCTATTGGTTGTATTTCTCCTTTTTGACTTACAGAACCAGTTACAGCTATATATTGTTTTATAGGTATTTGGGCTATACTTGATATTACCGCATATAATTCCGTACTAGATGCACTATCTCCATCAACACCTGAATAGTTTTGTTCAAATGTTATAGATGTCGATATAGACAGTGGTTTTTCCTTACCATATCTTTCACCTAAGTAACCAGTAAGTATTAAAACTCCTTTATCATGAATACTTCCACTTTGTTTTATCTCTCTTTCAATATTTATAATTCCGCTTCTTCCTTTATATGTTGATGCAGTTATTTTTGATGGTTTTCCAAAACTGTATTCCCCATTACCCATGACAGCTAATCCATTTATTTGTCCAACTTTTTCTTTAGTTATATCTATTAACAGCGTTTCATCTTTAAACATCTCATTTAATTTTTCTTCATATTTACTGCTTCTATAATTTTTCTGTACTATAGCTTTTTCTACATCTTGCTTAGTTACATATTTTGAATCATGGTCACTAAGTGCCTCAGATTCATATATCAAATCTATAATTTTATTAAATCTTGCAGTTAACTTAGCTTTATCATCACTAAGTCTAGCACTATATTCTAATACTCTTTCAATAGCACTTTTATCAAAGTGCTTTAAGTTATGCTCTTTACATTGATTAGATATTAATTTTATAATTTTATATACATTGTCTTCATCTTTATTTATTTCAAGGTCAAAATCAGCCATTATTTTAAATAAATTTCTAAAATCTTCATCATAAGAATACATTATATTATATATATAGTTATCTCCAATTAAGATTACTTTAATATCTAAATCTATAGGCTCTGGTTTTAAAGAAGACGTAACTAAATATCCATATTGTTTGTTTAAAGATTCAATAGTTATTTTATTGGTTTTAAGAGATCTTTTTAGATAATCCCATGAAAATGGACTTGATATTAAATCTTTAGCATTAATTATTATAAAGCCTCCATTAGCTTTATGTAATGCTCCAGGTTTAATCTCCATAAAGCTTGTAGTAAGAGCACCTATTTCATTTTTATAATCAATAGATCCTGATAGATTATAAAAAGTAGGATTATTCTCATCTATTACCATAGATTCTTTACAGTCACTGTTATCAATCAAAAGATTTACTCCATATCTTACAAAAAACTTAGAATCATTCTTATTTCCCATAAGACCTAATAAAGCCATTGGATTTTGTGAATTTTCGTCTTCTGTAATTTTAAATTTACCTATATTTTTTACTATATCATCACATAAATCACTTATATAATTTTTTACTTTTTCATATTCTCCATATTTATCTATTAAGTATGTCTCGTAAAAACCTACTAAACTTTTCCCTACATATTTATCTAATTCATCTAGCTTTTCTTTGTAAGATTCTTCACAAAGTTTTATTTCATTTATATATTCTTTGCTATCTTGATTTAATTTTAATCCTTCTTCTCTTAGTACTTTTATTTGTTGTGCTGTTAAATTTCCAAGTTCATCTTCCCCAAGGATACTTCCATCTTCTTTTATAGGTATACTTATTAACCCTCTTTCTGTAACTTCAAATCGAAATCCTCTAGGTTTTGCAATTTCATTTAACTTACTCACTATATTTTGAATATTATTTTCAAGCTCAGTCATTAATAGTCTATTATGATATTCATACTCTTTAGTACTAAATATTTTAGGAACTTCAGCCTTAAGTTTTTCAACTATTTCTTCTATATCCTTTTTAAAAAGCTTTCCTTGCCCCGATTTAAATGATAGAGCTATTGGTTCGTTTTGATTTTTAAAATTATATACATAAGCCCAGTCTTTAATATTAATATTATTTTTCTTTATTTTGTTTATAAGAGTTTTTGTATAACTACGTCTACCTGTCCCACTACACCCAGCAACATATATATTATATCCTCGTTGCTTCATCTTTAACCCAAAATCTATAGCTTGAACTCCTCTCTCTTGACCTATTATATCTCTAACTGGTTCTATATCTTCAGTTGAATTAAATTTTATATGATCTAAATTACAAGTACATTTTAAATCACTCGCATCTAGCTTAAATTTATCTAAATTAACCATTCATTCACCTCATAGTATGTATTTTTACTATTTAGCTTTACCTATATAATTTAAATAATGTATTTTAAATTTTAAAAATAAAAAAAAGATATACATTGAAATTTATTTTTAAATTAGCAATGTATATCTTTTGCGTTTACTTCTCTGTTTTAGAGTTAAGTTCTATTCTATCTGGTAACTCTTTTAAATTGGTTTCTGCAACTATGTATGGATGTGACTCTTCTTTATTTTTATGTACTACTTCAACTTTCATAATATTTTTATCATCTTCTTTAGCTATTTTTATAGAATTTATTTCTATACCATGCTCTTTATCTTTACCCCTAGTCACAACTACATATATCTTGTTTTCTATTTTAACAGCCAAAGCTCTTTCTTCATCTGTATACTTACCCATCATATCAAGTATCTTTTCAGGTATTTCATTTTTTTGTAATATAATATAATCTACTGGCTTTGATTCATCCATAAACATTTTAGGTATAAAAATAAATCCCCCTAATACTAATATCAAAGCTATAATACCATAGATTACTCCTTTAATATTGAACTTTACTTTCAATTTATCACCTCCCATATAATAAAATATATGAACTTATTTTAAAGTATAGAAGATTTTTATTTTAAAATTAAAAAAGCCATAAACATTATTTTCTCTAAGATTAGATACTCATAAGTTTACGGCTATGTATATCAGTTTTATTAAATCTATTTCTTAGCTATAGCTTCTTTTACACTATTAACTATATCTTCAGAAGTTAATCCATATGCTTTTAAAAGCTCTTTTGGAGTACCTGATTGTCCAAATACATCCTTAACTCCAACTTTTTTAACTATAACAGGACATTCTTCAGAAACAACTTCACTAACTGCAGATCCAAGTCCACCTATTATATTATGCTCTTCAGCTGTAACTATAACTTTAGTTTCTTTAGCTGCATTTAATATTAATTCTTTGTCTATAGGTTTTATTGTAGGCATATTTATAACTCTAACATTTATACCTTCAGACTTTAATTGTTCATGTGCCATTATAGCTTCATTAACCATTATTCCACAAGCTATTATAGTAGCATCATTTCCTTCTCTTACAACTATACCTTTACCGATTTCAAACTTATAGTTTTCATCAAATATAGTCGGAACTGCAGATCTACCAAGTCTTACGTATACTGGTCCATTGTACTTAGCTACTTCAAATATAACTTGTTCAGTTTCAACTCCATCAGCTGGAACTATAACAGTCATATTAGGTATAGCTCTCATTATAGCTATATCTTCAACACTTTGATGAGATGCTCCATCTTCACCAACTGTTACACCTGCATGTGTAGCACATACTTTTACATTTAATTTAGGGTAGCAAGCAGAGTTTCTTATTATTTCGAAAGCTCTTCCTGTTGCAAACATCGCAAAACTACTTGCAAAAGGTATTTTCCCTGCTGCTGCAAAACCACAAGCGGCACCTATTAAATTTTGTTCTGCTATTCCCATATTAAAGAATCTATCTGGAAATGCTTTTAAGAAGTCATTTGTCTTCGTAGATTTAGATAAATCTGCATCTAAAACAACCACATTATCATTTACTTGTCCTAATTTAACTAGGGCTTTTCCATATGCTTCTCTAGTTGCTATATTACTCATTATCCGCACCTCCTAATTCAGCTAAAGCTTTTTCTAAATCACTATCAGTTGGAGCTGTTCCATGCCAAGAAGCATTATTCTCCATAAATGATACACCTTTACCTTTTACAGTCTTAGCTATTATCATAGTAGGTTTACCTACTGTTTCTCTTGCCATATCAAGAGCTGCAAATATTTGATCAAAGTCATGACCATCTATTTCTATAACGTTCCATCCAAAACTTTTGAACTTATCCATTATAGGACCTATATTCATAACTTTTTCTACTTCTCCATCTATTTGTAAACCATTATAATCTAGGAACGCTACTAAATTATCTAATTTGTAATGAGCAGCACTCATTGCAGCTTCCCAAACTATCCCTTCTTGAACTTCTCCATCTCCAAGTAAAGTATAAACTCTCCATGGTGCATTATCTAGTTTAGATGCCATTGCCATACCGCAAGCCACAGAAAAACCTTGTCCTAAAGAACCAGTAGACATCTCAACTCCAGGAGTACCTTTCATATCTGGATGCCCTTGTAACATAGCTCCCATTTTTCTTAATGAATTTAACTCTTTTTTATCAAAGTAACCCTTTTCTGCTAGTGTTGCATATAAAACTGGAGCTGCATGGCCTTTTGATAGTACAAATCTATCTCTATCCTCCATTTTTGGACTTCTTGCATCTACGTTCATTTCATCAAAGTAAAGTGATGTTAATATCTCAACTGCAGATAATGATCCTCCAGGATGTCCAGACTTAGAACCATGTATCATAGTAACTATATCTTTTCTTATGTTACGTGCAATTCCATTTAATACTTTATGGTCTCTCATGTAATTACCTCCTTATATTTATGAGTAAAACTACTGTCTCTATATTATGTACTTTGCAAGTGTACCATACTAATTCCATATTATTATATCACTTTTTGTATTTTTTTTGCTTAAATTTACAAAAAAAAATTATCGATATATCTACTACATATACCAATAATTTAATTAAATTTGAAATAATCCTAAACTTATTTGTAAACTATTATTTACTTTTTCCATCATACTTTGATCTAGATAACCTATTTTCTCTCTTAATCTTTTTTTATCTATTGTTCTTATTTGCTCCAAGAGAATAACGGAATCTTTATTAAGCCCGTACTCATTAGAACTTATTTCTATATGAGTAGGTAATTTAGCCTTATTTATCTGCGATGTTATAGCTGCGACAATAACGGTTGGACTGTACTTGTTCCCTATATCATTTTGAATAATTAATACCGGTCTTATACCACCTTGTTCAGATCCAACAACAGGGCTTAAATCAGCATAATATAAATGTCCGCGTTTTATATCTAAATTATTAAAACTCACCTTGAGCTATAATCCCTTCAAGGTTATCATCAGAAGATACCTCATTTGTCATTCCTAGCTCGGCTAAAGTTAAATTTATTTGACCCATTTCTTTATACCCTTTTATCATTGTTTCTTTTAGGTCAAATTTTTTCTTTTGTGTGATGTAGAATTGAAAAGCAGCTTTTGCAAAATCTTCTCTATTAGTATTCTCTATTTGAACTATGTGATCTACTTCGGAAATAAGAGAATCAGGTAAAGTAAACACAATTTTTTCTTTACTCATATTGTGCACAAAATCGCCTCCTAGGGTATACTATCATCTTTATTTTACCAAATAATTATATTGTTGTACAATTACATTTCCTTCCATATAAACACGTTCAACTCTCCTTGAAATCATGCATAGAATCTCATAATTTATTGTCCCTAAGTCATCAGCTATTTTTTCTATACATTGATTTTCGTTCTCTGAAAATATTATAACCTCATCATCGACTTTTATGTCTATATCTTTATCTATTTTTACCATACATTGATCCATACAAATTCTTCCTACGACATCAAATTCTTCCCCTTTTATATAAACCCTAGGATTTTTTTGCATTCTTGTAAATCCATCAGCATATCCTATAGGTATTGTAGCTATTTTCTCTTTAGAATTAGTTATATACTTAATTCCATAACTTATTCCTGAATCTTTTTCTAACTCTTTTATATGAGCTATTCTTGTTTTTAATGTCATAGCTGGCTTAAGCTTAATTATATCTTTATTTACTTCATCTGAAGGATAATGCCCATAAAGTATAATTCCACATCTAACCATATTGAAATTTAGATCATTGCATTCCATAGTAGCTGCACTATTTGAGACATGTTTAATTGGAATATCTATACCTATCTCATCTAATTTCTTAATTACTATATTGTATTTATTTACTTGATTAAGCATATACCCTTTGTCTTTTTCATCAGCCGTAGCAAAATGAGTATATATACCTTCTATATTTATGTTCTCAAGCTTATCTATCTTAGATATTTCGTTTATAGAATCTTCATTTACCTGAAACCCTATCCTTCCCATTCCAGTGTCTATCTTTATATGAACTTTAGATATTTTTTCATGTTTCTTTGATAGTTCATCTATAAATAAAGCTGTCTCATAAGAAAATACAGTTAAGCTTATATCATTTGCTACAGCTTCCTCTAAAGCACATTCTGGTATATATCCTAAACACAATATAGGTATATTTATATTATTTTGTCTAAGTTCTAAGCCTTCTTCAAGTCTTGATACCGCTAAATAATCTACCTTTTCTCTTTCTAATAGTTTTGATATTTGTACTGCTCCATGTCCATATGCATTAGCCTTAACTACTCCACAAATTTTTGTATCTTCTTTTAATATATTTTTTATATTTTTTAAATTATATTTTATGTTATCTAGGTTTATCTCTGCCCATGTAGGAGCTGTTATATGTTTATCCATTTTGTCTCTCCTTGCTATTTCTTGTACTCAAAATTAGAATAATTAACTAAAAATCGTTTATTCCCCTCTTGATCTAATATTTCTAATTTAGCAGGATAATTTACTTTCGAGTCTACAAAAAGCTTCTGCTTGTTGAAATATTTAGTGTTACCAGGTATCGGTACAGTAAGTACTAAATACCCACCTTTCATTTCAACCTCTATTTCCTCCCCTTGAAGATAGTTTTTTATAAAATCACCTACAAATAAATGTTGATTGTTCTGCCCTGCATTAGGTAGAATTAATTTATCTTTTATGTTCGGATTGCTTACAATTACTTTATCCCCTTTATACTCCATTACTTTTCCCTTTAGATGTTTAGGCTCCATTACTTTTAATTTAAATTTATCAGGACTAGTGTATTCATGTATTAAAGAATATTTTTGTGAATTTTTATTTCCTATAACTTCTATATCTGCCTTGCATTTATAAGACTTCATCTTAGAAATTTCATTTTGAAAATCCTTATATACTTCTTCCTTTGTGGACTTACTTTTTTCACAGCCTATTATAACTGGCATAAATATAATTACTATAACTATAATTATAGCCCACTTATTTTTCACAAAGCACCTCCTAATTTTTTAAAATCTAATTTTCATACATAGATTTTATTATATCGTATCTACAGATGATTCCTTTTATTTTATTGTTTTGATCTACTACCGGAACTCTATTTACAGATTTTTTTATCATTATATTAGCGACATCATCAAAAGTATCTTCTTCATGCACTTTTATAACGTCTCTAGACATTAAGTCTTTTACTTGTGTAGCTGCTACATCTTTTATATCATCTTCCATTTTCTTAAAATCATTAAGATATATAATACCTTGTAAAAATGTTATGTATTCTGGAGGATTTACATATTTTTCTTTTTTCATTATATCTGTTTCAGATATAATTCCAACTACTCTATTCTCCTTATCTACTACAGGCACTCCACCTATTTTCTCTGTTATAAGAATATTTGCTATATCACTTATAGTATCTGTTTCTTTAGCTACTTTGACATTAGTAGTCATTATATCTTTTGCTTTTTTATTTTTCATCTTTATCACTCCTTAACCATTACAATAGCATTTGCTACAGCATAATTTTTACTATGAGATATAGATACTTTTATTTCTAAAACATTATAATCTATGCAAATTTTTCTTAAATTATTATAAGTTTTAACTATTGGTTTACCCTTTTTATCTCGTAGTATTTCTATATCTTTAAAATTAAAATTTCTTATACCTGTACCTAAGGCTTTACTTATGGCTTCTTTTGCTGAGAAATTACCAGCAATAGTTTCAGTCTTAAGACCTTTTGATTTAAAATAATCAATTTCTTCTTTTGTAAATAACTTATCTAAGAACTTTTTATTTCTTTGTAAAGCTTTTTCTACTCTTTCTATCTCTACTATATCTATACCGATATCCAATATATTCATAGATACCTCCATCGCTATTATAATACTATTTTGTTACGAATACCCAAATATATTCAATTCATACCATTAAATTTATTTATATAGCTTAATATAATACTACTACATAATATTTTTTTTTGGTAGTTCCACTATTATATATATTTTCATTTATTGTGGTTATTAAATTGCAAAAATAAAAAGACTAGAGTTAAACTCTAGTCTTTTTTTATAACCATTCTGCAGATTCAGTTAAAATAACAGCTTGTTCTTTTTCAACTTGTATGAATCCTCCAGAAACTTTTGCTTCTTTATATTTGCCTTCTTTTTTTATCTTTAAAGTACCATCTGATAATCCAGCAACTAAAGGTCTATGGTTTTTTAATATACCTCTATCTCCTTGAGTTGTTCTAACTATTATCATTTCTGTTTGACCTTCATAGAAGACTTTTTCAGGAGTAACAATTTTAACCGCAAATTCGCTTGCCATTATTATCTACTCTCCTTCGCTTTTTCAACTGCCTCTTCTATACTTCCTACGAATAAGAAAGCTGATTCTGGTAAGTTATCATGCTTACCTTCTAATATTTCTTTGAAACTTCTTACAGTTTCTTTAACAGGTACATATTTACCTGGTATTCCTGTGAATTGCTCACCAACGAAGAATGGTTGAGATAAGAATCTTTCTATTTTTCTTGCTCTGTTAACAGTTATCTTATCTTCATCTGATAATTCGTCCATACCAAGTATAGCTATTATATCTTGAAGTTCTTTATACTTTTGAAGTATAGATTGAACTGATACAGCTACCTCATAATGTTCTTTACCTACTATAGCTGGATCAAGAACTCTAGATGTAGACTCTAATGGGTCAACAGCTGGGAATATACCTAGAGAAGCTTTTTGTCTAGATAAAACTGTTTTAGCATCTAAGTGAGTGAATGTTGTAGCTGGTGCTGGGTCAGTTAAGTCATCGGCAGGTACATATACAGCCTGAACTGATGTTATAGACCCTTTATTTGTTGATGTTATTCTTTCTTGTAATCTACCCATTTCTGTAGCTAATGTTGGTTGGTATCCAACTGCAGATGGAGTACGTCCAAGAAGTGCAGAAACCTCAGATCCTGCTTGAGTGAAACGGAATATATTATCTACGAATAATAAAACGTCTTGTCCTTCTTGATCTCTGAAGTATTCAGCCATTGTAAGACCAGTTAAAGCAACTCTCATTCTTGCTCCAGGTGGCTCATTCATTTGTCCAAATACTAGAGCTGTTTTATTGATAACTCCTGTATCACTCATTTCATGGAATAAGTCATTACCTTCTCTTGTTCTCTCTCCAACACCTGCGAATACTGATATACCACCGTGTTGAGTAGCTATATTGTTTATAAGCTCTTGTATAAGAACTGTTTTACCAACTCCGGCTCCACCGAATAGACCGATCTTACCACCTTTTAAGTATGGTGCTAATAAGTCAACAACTTTTATACCAGTTTCTAGTATTTCAGCACCTGGGTTTAATTCATCAAATGCTGGTGCTTCTCTATGTATTGGGTTTTTAGGAGCACTCTTTGGAGCTTCTTTACCATCAACTGGCTCACCTAATACATTGAATATTCTTCCTAAAGTTTCTTCTCCTACAGGTACACTTATAGCTGCTCCTGTATCAACAACTTCCATACCTCTTACAAGTCCATCAGTTGAACTCATTGATATACATCTAACTGTATCATCACCAACGTGTTGTGCAACCTCTATAACTATTTTTTTATCTCCGTGCTTTATCTCTAATGCATTTAATAGATTAGGTAAGCTTTTTTCATCATTGAACTTTACGTCAACTACTGGCCCGATAACCTGAACTATTTTACCTATGTTTGCCATGTCCTAACCTCCTTATTTATTGAGCTGAAGAAGCTCCTGCAACTATCTCAGATATTTCTTGAGTAACTGCAGCTTGTCTTGCTCTATTGTATTGTAATTCTAAATTAGATATCATTTCATTTGCATTATCTGTTGCAGATTCCATAGCTGTTCTTCTTGCTGCTTGTTCAGAAGCATAAGATTCAGCTAATCCACCATATATCATTCCTGAAACATACTTAGGAACTATAAATCCAAGCACAGCGTCTGGAGAAGGTAAGTATTGAACTGCCGCTCCACTTTTTTTCTTCTCTTCACCTTTATTAGCATCTACACTAACTGGTAGTAATTTAACTAATCTAGGCTCTTGACTTAATGCAGAAACGAACTCTGTATATATTAATTTAACTTCATCTATATCACCTTTTTGATAAGAATCCATTATAGATTTTGATATATTCATTATATCTTCATAGCTAGCACCTTCAACAGAATCTATCGATCCTATTAATTCAAAACTTCTTTTGCTAACAAATTCTTTTGCTTTTTTACCTATAGTAATAACTTTAACATTTTCAGATCCTTTAGTTTCAGCAACTAATGATTTAAATACATTTGAGTTGTATCCTCCTGCAAGACCTCTATCTCCAGCGATTACTATATAACATCTATTTTTAACTTCTCTTTCTTTAAGAAATTCACTTTTTACGCCACTCGTATTTTTAGCTATATTTTGTACAGCCTCTTTTAAAGTGTTAAAATATGCTTTAGAACTTTCAGCCTTTTCCTTAGCTCTTCTAAATTTAGAAGAAGCAACTAATTCCATAGCCTTAGTTATTTGTTTAGTATTTTCAACACTGGCAATACGAGTTTTGATTTCTTTCATTCCAGCTCCTGCCAATTGGGTTACCTCCTTTTTTAAAAAGGATTACGCTTCTATAACAAATTTCTTTTTGAAATCGTTTATAGCGTTTGTTAATTCTTGAGTGAAATCTTCATTTGCAAGAATTTTTTCTCCTATTTGTGGGTAATTAGCATCTATGAATTCTAATAATTCTGTTTCAAATCTCTTTATATTATCTACAGGTATATCTGCTAATAAGTTGTTTGTAACTGCAAATACCATTATTACTTGGTTTGAAACTTCCATAGGTTGATGTTCTCCTTGTTTTAGAACCTCAACTATTCTTTCCCCTTGAGCAAGTCTCTTCTTAGTATCTTCATCTAAGTCAGATCCGAATTGAGAGAATGCAGCAAGTTCTTTATATTGAGAATAAAGAAGCTTTAATGGTCCAGCAACTTTTTTCATTGATTTTATTTGAGCAGATCCACCAACCCTTGAAACTGATATACCAGGGTCAACTGCAGGTCTTATTCCTGAATAGAATAATTCTGGTACAAGGTATATTTGTCCGTCTGTTATAGATATAACGTTAGTTGGTATATAAGCAGAAACGTCTCCACCTTGAGTTTCTATTATAGGTAATGCAGTTATTGATCCTGCTCCTAATTCATCTGATAACTTAGCAGCTCTTTCTAGTAATCTTGAGTGTAAGTAGAATACGTCTCCTGGGTACGCTTCACGTCCTGGTGGTCTCTTAAGTAATAATGACATTTCTCTGTATGCAACGGCATGCTTAGTTAAGTCATCATATACTATTAATACATGCTTTCCATTGAACATGAATTCTTCACCCATTGCAACACCTGCATATGGAGCTAAGAATTGAAGTGGTGCAGATTCAGATGCAGTAGCAGAAACTACTATTGTGTAATCCATTGCTCCACCTTTTTCTAATGTACTAACAACTTGAGAAACAGTAGAACGCTTTTGTCCTATTGCAACATATATACATATAACATCTTTACCTTTTTGGTTAAGTATAGTATCTACACATATAGATGTTTTACCTGTTTGTCTATCACCTATTACAAGCTCTCTTTGTCCTTTACCTATTGGTATCATGGCATCGATAGCTTTGATTCCTGTTTGTAATGGCTCATGAACTGATTTTCTAGCCATTATTCCAGTAGCTTCTGATTCTACTGGTCTGAATTTATCTGTATTTATAGGTCCTTTTCCATCAACTGGTTGTCCTAGTGAGTTTACAACTCTACCTATCATAGCTTCACCAACTGGAACTTGAACTATATTACCAGTTCTTTTTACGATGTCTCCTTCTTTTATTCCAGAGTCATCACCTAGTATAACAGCCCCTACCATTTCTTCTTCAAGGTTAAGAGCCATTCCGTATACTTTACCTGGGAACTCTAATAATTCTCCAGCCATAGCTTTTTCTAGTCCGTAAACACTAGCTATACCGTCCCCAACTTTTAAAACACTTCCTGTATCTGTTAACTCTACTTTATTTTCGTAGCTTTTTATTTGCTCTTTTATTATAGCACTTATTTCTTCTGGTCTTAAATTCATGGGTTCACCGCCCTCCTAAGATATTACTTGAGATAGTTGTTCTTTCATTTTATCTAAACGATTTTTAACTGTTCCATCTATCTCTTCGTTTCCAAGTCTAACTAGTACTCCTCCTAATATAGACTTATCTACTTCATTTTGTAAAACAACTGTTTTATTGTACTTAGCTGAAAGTTTAGCTTGAAGTTCATTAACTTCGCCTTCGTTCATAGGAACTGCTGTTATAGCAACTCCTTCTAAGATATTATTTTTATCATTTAATAAAGCTTTAAACGCTTCTTCCATATTAGCTAATAAATTTAATCTATCTTTATCTGCTAATATTTTCATGAAATTTAACATTTCATTATCTAATGTTGATCCAAATATATTAGTTATTAAAGTCTTTTTCTCTTCTTTTGATACAATCGGAGATTTTAATATATTTGAAAATTCTTTATTTACATTTATTATATCTACTACAGCCTTTAGCTCATTATATAGCTTTTCAGTTGAGTTTGATTCTTCTCCAACTTGGAATAAGGCTTCAGCGTATCTGCTAGCAATTATATTTATCATTGAGCCTCGCCTACCTCTTTTATAAAGTCATTTATTAGCTTTTCATGCTTAGACTTATCTAGGTCACTTTCTATAACCTTAGATGCTGCAAGTAAAGCTATTGAAGATATATCATCTTTAACTTCGTTCATAACTTTTTGTCTTTCTTGTGCTATATCTTTACTAGCTTTTTCTTTTATGCTTGTAGCTTCGTTTTTAGCTGTAGATACTATTTCCTCTGACTTTTGTTCTGCTCTTAAAGTAGCTTGTTTTATTATTTCTTGTCCTTGTTCTTTAGCAGAACTTAACTTTTCTTCGTATTCTTTTTTGAATTCTTCACCCTCAGCTTTAGTTCTTTCTCCTTGAGCTAAGTTTGTTTGAATTTCTTTTTCTCTTGCTTCTATTATCCCTAAAACAGGTTTAAATAAAAGTTTCTTTAAAATTACAAACACTAAGAATGTATTTATTAATTGGAATATAAGTTCATAAGATACTCCAATTAGTGGTTTTAATTCAAACATCCTTATTCCTCCTTTCTACTAATCGCAATTCGTAATTAGGAGATGGTTTCCCACCTCCTAGTTATAATGACTTAACTTTATTATCTTATAATTTTCCTATGAATGGATTAGCGAATAGAAGTATTATAGCTACAACTAAACCATATATTGCTGAAGACTCTGCAACTGCAGCTCCTAGTAACATTGTTTGAGTTATTTCACCTTTTGCTTCTGGTTGGTTACCAACTGCCTCAGCAGCTTTACCTGCAGCGAATCCTTGTCCTATTCCTGCTCCTATACCTGTCGCAACTGCGATACCTGCTCCTATAGCTGAACCTGCTAATAATATAGCTGTTTCCATGATTGTTTCCTCCTTAAATTTAATTACTTTTTATATTATTTTTTTTATTAACATATCAATTACTCTGTAGCACTTGATACAAATACCATTGTAAGCATTATAAATATGAACGCTTGTAATAACCCTGCAAACATATCAAAGTATAAATGTAGTGGCACTGGTATTATTAATTGTCCAAAAGGTATGTTGATTCCTGTTAATGACGTTGATACAAATCCTAAGAATTGATATAACAATGCCATTATAACAGATCCACCTAATATGTTACCGAATGGACGGAAACTTAATGATATAGGTTTTGCTAATTCACCTATTATATTAAGTGGTAACATGAATGGTATTGGCTCCATTAATTCTTTAAATGTTGCCATACCCTTCTTCTTAACACCTGCATAATAAATCATAAAGAATGTTATTAATGCCCATGCTAAAGTAGTGTCTAAATCTGTTGTAGGTGATCTAAATCCTAATAGTCCTATAAGGTTTGACACTGCAAAGAATAGGAATAAACTTCCTAAATATGGTACCATAAAAGGTAATTCTTTTATTGCAGCTGGTCCCATGGTAGTTTTTACAAACTTATCAAATCCACCTACTGCGATTTCTAAAAATACTTGTACTTTACTAGTTGGAACCTTTTTTAAGTTTCTAGTTAATAAGTAAGATGCTAAAGCAAGACCTGCTAGTATTAACCAACTTACTATAACAGTATCACTTAGTTTAAAGTTCCCAAGATATAGAATAAATCTAGCTTGACTCACAGCTACGCCTCCTTTCTTTTAAGTTTGTCTATTACTATTGATTTTCCTAATATAGCAAACTTAGTGCTCAATAAGCCTATGGCAGTTCCAATAATATTTATATGTGGTGATTTTGCAGAAACAAATAATACCACCCCTACTATAAACATCCTTATTATGTACCTACTTGTAGAGTAGATTTGAGCTTTAGTAGGAGGATATGTTACTGATTTTTGTAATGATATAGCTAGCAATCTAAAATTTAGCATTGCTATTATACTTCCAAACAAAAGACCTGTAAGCATTTCCTTTGGAGAATTTGACAAAAAAATAATTAGAATAGCTGCGATTAAATCAATTATGACCATACCTTTAATTACCCATCTTACTTGATTTGTTAAAGTATTATTCATTTAATCACTTCCTTTTAGCATATACAATTAGAGTTTTGTAAACTCCACTAAAGGCTCCACCAATTCCTAATACTAAAAATACCAGCAATAAGAACGGACTTGTCCCAAATTTATCATCTAAGTACTTTCCTATAAATGCACAGCCTAAAATAGGTATTATTATCATTAACCCTACTTGGCTGATTAAAGAAAGCATACTAAGAGCTTGCATATATTTTCTAGTTTTATCCATAAATAGTATACCTCATCATAATGGTTTGTCTTTACTTCAAGTAATTATATGTATCTAATATTTTTTTGTTCGAAACGTTGAATATTTTAATTGTAAATTATATTTTAATATTATATTTCTTTTAAATATTTTTATCAATACCCAATAAAGATTTTTAAATTTCAGTTTTTTCGTTTTTGTGTGAAATTTGAATAAATATTTTTGAATTATTCAAAATATTCATTTTATGAAATTATATAATTCTATAAGTTAAAATTACAATTTCATACTAATATAATCTTCATTATATTAGTATTTATGCATATTTTCGCATACAAAATATATATTATATTTTCATTACATACTTATAAAAATTTTATTTTCATTGTATACAGTATATATTAATTTTATACCTTTTATGAAAATTTTTCTACAAATAATTACATTTTTTTTAAATAATTTTTAATATTTTTTATAATAAAATTTATAAAAAAATTTATAATTTAATTATCTTCCTCATTTTAAATTAGTATTTTTTAAAATCCAAATCTTTTTATAAATATTTAAAAGGTATCTATATGTTTTATAGATACCTTTTTACTTAATTACTTAGTGCCGAATAATCTATCTCCAGCATCCCCTAATCCTGGAACTATATATCCATGATCATTTAATTTCTCATCTATACTTGCTACGTATATATCTACATCTGGATGATATTTATGAACTTCTGCTATTCCTTCTGGAGAGGCTACTAGATTAACTAATTTTATAACTTTAGCTCCATCTCTTTTTAATACATCTATTGCAGCAATAGCTGATCCTCCAGTTGCTAACATCGGGTCAACTACTATCATTTCTCTTTCATGTATATCTTGTGGGAATTTACTATAATATTCTACTGGTTGTAAAGTTTCAGGATCTCTATATAATCCTACATGTCCAACTTTAGCTGCTGGAACTAAGTTTACAAGCCCATCTACCATTCCTAGACCTGCTCTTAATATAGGCACTATACCTAATTTTTTACCTGCTATAACTTTAGCTTTAGTTCTAACTACTGGAGTTTCTATCTCTATCTCTTCTAAAGGTAACTCTCTTGTTATTTCATATCCCATAAGCATTGTTATCTCTGTTAAAAGTTCTCTAAAATCTTTAGATCCTGTATTTTTATCCCTCATTAAAGTTAACTTATGTTGTATTAATGGATGATCTGCAACTACTACTTTATTCATTGTATAAGCCTCCTAATTATTTTGTTCTATGTCATTTAACATATTAACTCTTCTTAAATGTCTTTCACCTTCAAACTCAGTATTTAGCCATGCATCAACTATTTCTAATGCTAAACCTTTTCCTATTACTCTCTCTCCTAAAGACAGCATGTTTGCATTGTTATGAGCTTTAGACATCTTAGCAGAAAATGTATCTGAAACAACAGCACATCTAATTCCTTTTACTTTATTTGCTGCTAATGATATTCCTATCCCAGTTCCACAGCATAATATACCATAATCTACATCTTTGCTAATAACAGCTTTAGCGACTTTTTCACCATATATTGGATAATCTACTGAATCTACTCCATTTTCAGTTCCAAAGTCTATAACTTCAATCCCTTTTGATGCTAAGTGTTTTTTAATTTCTTCTTTTAAATTGTATCCACCGTGATCACTACCTAAACCTATTTTCATGGTCCTAATACCTCCAATAAATTGTATGAATAGATTTATACTTAATTTTATATTATACTAAACTTTTACATTTTTTGCATTAATTCTGTTCAATTATTTTATATAATTTTAAATTTATACTTCTATTACTTTATACCCTGCAGATTTCATCAATCTATTCATTATAGCTCGTCCTACTCCAGTATTAGAAAAAGCTTCTGAATATATTACATCTATATTTTTTTTATCCATCTCTATTAATGAATTGAATAAATTACTTCCGACTTCTTCAAGATTATTTCCTAATCCTATAACTTGACCTTTATATTTATCTATATTTTTATTTTTACAAATTACTCCACACTTTAGATTATTTGCTTCTTGTTTTTCTATCAAGCTATTAATTTTATTTATTACATTCTCTTCATCTCCACTTACTATATATACATCACCATTAGGAGAATAATGCGTATACTTCATTCCAGGTGCTTTAGCTTTTTTTATATCTGCCTTACCTTCAATAGATGGATCAATAAGAACTTCACCAATTAAAACTTCTATTTGTTCTTTAGTTATACTTCCAGGTCTTAAAATCATCGGCTTTTCAGACGTCATATCTATAACTGTAGATTCTAATCCAAAGTCGCAGTCTCCACCAACTATAATTCCAGAAACTCTTCCATTCATTTCTTCACAAACATGCTCGCCTTTAGTTGGAGAAGGTCTCCCTGATATATTAGCAGATGGAGCTGCTATAGGAACTCCAGATTGTCTTATAATTTCTCTAGCAATAGGATGTGATGGCATTCTTATAGCTACTGTATCTAACCCTCCACTTGTTCTTTGAGGAACTATATCTTTTTTCTTAAATATCATTGTTAATGGCCCTGGCCAAAATTCATCCATTAATTTTTTCGCTTGTTCACTTATATCTGTTGCCAGTGAATTAATTTCATTTTCATTATATATATGTACAATTAAAGGATTATCACTAGGTCTTCCCTTAGCCTCATATATTTTCTTTACAGCTTCTTCATCTAAAGCATTAGCACCTAAACCATAAACTGTTTCAGTAGGAAATATTACTGTTTTTCCTTTTGCTAATAAATCAGCATGTTTTTTTATTTCTTCCTTATCTATATTAAGTTCATCTATATTACTTATTAATGTCTTTATCATTAGTATACCTTCCTTCCATATTAGTTTATATATAGCTTACTATCAAAATTCCAACTAAAAAACCTATTATAGAATACATAGATTTAGTTGTTGGAAATATTTCTTCTAAAACTACATACATCATTGTTCCTGCTGCTATAGCTAGAAAAACCCCTATTAAAGAAGTACACATATCAGCAAAATATGCACCTAAAAAACTTCCTATTCCCATAGGAATACCTGCAATTATAGTTAACAATATAACTTTAACAGTACTCATCTTACTCCCAACTAAACTTAATGCCATAGCCAATCCCTCAGGTATATTATGTATACCAATTACAACAGCTAGTGCTAATCCTAAATTTTCTGTAGCTATAAATGAAGAACCTATAGCCAAGCCTTCAGGTAAATTATGTAGCAATATGCTTAAAAATATTAAGTATCCAGAATTAAGGTCAGATTTAACTTCTAGTCTGTTTTTTATTAACATTGTAGCTATAGCTCCAATAAATACAAATATAATTGTATTAAAAACCCCTACCTCTGACATAGATTCTTTAAGAAGGTCAAATACCACTACAGCTAGCATTATTCCTCCAGAAATACCCATACAAAAACTTAAATACCTATTAACATTTTTTCTAAAAACAGTAGATATAATACCACCTATACTTGTTCCTATAACTCCAGATATAAGTCCTATCAATGTTATTTCAAGCAACATGACTCCCCCCTAGTATTATTTAACTTGTTTTAATTTTATGTACAACAAATTATCATTATTCCAATACCAGAGAATAACCATTTTTACTTACAAAAAATCCCTATCTTAGTAATAGGGATTTTTATTATTCAAATTATAAAGCCATCATTTTCTCAGTTTGATCTACAGTTATTAGTGCATCTATCATTTCAGTTAAATCTCCATCTAAGAATGCATCTAATTTATATAATGTTAAGTTTATTCTATGATCACTTACTCTTCCTTGTGGGAAATTGTAAGTTCTTATTCTTTCAGATCTATCCCCTGTACCAACTTGACTCTTTCTTTCTGCTGATATTTCTTTATTTTGTTCAGCAACTGCTTTATCGTATAATCTAGCTTTTAATATCTTTAAAGCTTGTTCTTTATTTTTTAATTGAGATTTTCCATCTTGACAAGATACAACTTCTCCTGTTGGTATATGTGTAACCCTTACTGCAGAGTCAGTAGTGTTAACACTTTGTCCACCATTTCCTGAAGAACGGAAAACATCTATTCTTAAGTCATTTGGGTTTATTTCTACTTCAACATCCTCTACCTCTGGCAATACTGCAACTGTAGCAGTTGATGTATGTATTCTTCCTCCAGATTCAGTAGATGGTATTCTTTGAACCCTGTGAACTCCTGATTCATATTTAAGAACTGAGTATGCACCTTTACCTTTTATCATGAAAGACACTTCTTTGTATCCACCAACACCAGTTTCACTAGCACTTAATAGCTCAACTTTCCATCTCTTTCTTTCTGCATATCTACAATACATTCTAAATAAATCTCCAGCAAATAGAGCTGCTTCATCTCCTCCAGCTCCACCTCTGATTTCAACTATAACGTTTTTATCATCGTTAGGGTCCTTAGGTAATAATAATATTTTTAATTCAGCTTCTATCGGCTCTACTTTATCTTCCATTTCTGATAATTCCATTTTAGCTAATTCTCTTAGCTCTTCATCTGATTCTTCTTGTAAAATAGATTTTGATTCAGCTATACTATTCATTACATCTTTGTACTCTCTGAATTTCATTATTATTGGTTCTAATTCAGCATGTTCTTTTATAAACTTTTGCCAAACTTTTTGATCATTTATTATTTCCGGATCAGCTATTTTTTCACTTAATTCTTTATATTTATCTTCTAGTACTTCTAATTTATTTAGCATACTTTTCACCTCTTTATTTGTAACATATCAATAGTTGATTATATCATAGTTTAAAACCTATAACAACTCTATCAATTCCTTGTAAATCTTTCTTAGTGTATATTTTCTCATATCCATGAGATCTCATAATGTCAGAAACATCTTTAGCTTGATCATGACCAACTTCAAAAGCTAATATACCTTCTTTCTTTAGGTAATTTACAGATTGCTCCGTTATAGCTCTGTAAAAATCTAATCCATCTTCTCCACCTTCAAGCGCTATATACGGTTCATAATCCTTAACTTGTGTATGAAGAGTTTTTATATCTTCTTTTCTTATATATGGAGGATTTGAAACTATTATATCAAGCATTAAACCTTTATCCTTTATTCCTGTAAATATATCAGACTTTATAAAATCAATTTTATCTTCAACTCCATTACTTATAGCATTTTGTTTGCCTATACTCAAAGCTTTATCTGATATATCTAATGAATATATATGACATACTTTTATGTATTTTGCTAAGCTAACACTTATAGCTCCTGATCCAGTTCCTATATCTACTATTGATAAATTTTCCCTGTTACCTGCAAGTTCTATAACCTCTTCTACTAGTGGTTCTGTATCCGGTCTAGGAATTAGTACACCCTCTTCTACGTAAAAATCTAATCCCATAAACTCTCTATTGTTAACTATATAAGCTATTGGTCTTCCATTTAATCTATCTTCCATCATTTTATTAAAGTTAGCTAACTCTTCATTGTTAAGTTTTTTATCTAAATTTAATTGTATATATAACCTATCTACATTTCCAAGAGCCTTTTGAAGTAAGATTTCCGTATCTAATCTTGGAGTATCACTTATATCTGATAGCTTTTCCATATATTTAATTAATATTTCTCTTATTGTCATATTTTTCTCCTTTATTACTCTATAACAGCCTTCAATGCTTCTAGTGCTACTTCTAATTGCTTATCATCTGGTTCTTTAGTCGTAAACTTTTGTAACATCATCCCTGGATAAGCAACAAATCTAGTCAATTTATTATTATATTTCCCAAGCAATTTTATAATTTCATACGAAATTCCTGCTACAATAGGAACACATATAATTCTCATAATTATTCTTATTATAGGATTTGGCCATCCAAAAAACGAAAATAATATTATAGATGTAAACATAACAATAAATAAAAAATTTGTTCCACATCTAGGATGTAATGTAGTAAATCTTCTAGCGTTTTCTACAGTAAGATCAAGATTATTTTCATAACAATAAATAGATTTGTGTTCTGCACCATGATATTCAAACACCCTTTGAATATCTTTATTTTTTGATATTAAAGCTATATAAATAAATAAAATACATAGCCTAGTGATACCTTCTATTAAATTCAGTGCTAGTTTATTTTCTATTAATTTTGAAAATAACCCTCCTATAATAGTAGGGGTAATTACAAATAACAATGTCGCTAATGATAAACCTAAAATCAATGCAATTATTATTAATACATCCCCAGCTTTATCCTTAAATATTTTATTTATAAATCTATCAAAAGCACCTTCTTCACCTTCATCATCTTCTAAGAAAAATTCCGATGAAAAATTCATACTTTTAATACCTTCTATCATTGTTTCTATTAATATAAAAGCTCCTCTTATTAAAGGTATCTTATCTATATTTTTATCAGATATCCAACTTTTTATTTTCTTTTTTTCTACTACAATTTCACCATCATTTTTTCTAACAGCTATTGCTCTCTTATCTTTAGATTGCATCATAACCCCTTCTATGACAGCTTGACCTCCCACAGCTTGTTTTTTCATCTCCTCACCTCAATTTATAATATCATATATATAATATTACTATACAGATAAAGAAAAAACACCTAAAAGGTGTTTACTATCTAAATATTATTTTTTTACTACATGACACTTTCTACATCTAGCTTCATAGCTTTCAACAGCTCCAACTTGAATTATAGGCTCATCATATTTAGCCGGCTCCCCATTTATAAGTCTTTGAGATCTTGTTGCCGGTTGACCACAAACAGAACATATAGCTTGTATTTTATCTACAAATTCTGCTACTGCTAATAATCTTGGAGTTGGTCCAAAAGGTTCCCCTTTAAAATCCATATCTAATCCTGCGGCTATAACTCTTATCCCTTTATCAGCTAATTCAATAGCCATATCTACTATTTTATCATCAAAAAATTGCACTTCATCTATTCCAACAACTTGTGTATCTTCATTTATATATTTGTTAATCTCAGATGAATCTTTTATAGGAATAGCATTTATAGTGTATCCGCTATGAGATACTACATCTTCCTTGCTATATCTATCATCTATAACAGGTTTAAAAACAACAACATTTTGCTTTGCAATTTTAGCTCTTTTTAACCTTCTTATAAGTTCTTCACTTTTTCCACTATACATAGGCCCTATAACAACCTCTATGTATCCATGATTAATAGGTCTATACATCCTTAATCCTCCTATATAAATAAAATAGGAGTTGGCAAGCCAACTCCGTATTTACTATTAGTCGATTTTGAATCTCTTCTTGAACTTGTCGATTCTTCCACCAGCTTCTATATTCTTTTGCTTTCCAGTATAGAAAGGATGGCATTCTGAACATATCTCAACTTTTATTTCATCTTTAGTTGATCCTGCTACGAATGTGTTACCACAAGCACAACGTACTTCAACTTCTTGGTATTTTGGTTGTATATCTTTTTGCATATTTGTCACCTCTTCTCCTTACTTTTCGAAATTAATTATATTAACTTTTCGTTTTTCATCATTCAACTACACCATTATAACATAAGATTATTTAGCGTTCAAGAGTTTTCTAATTAGTTTAAAGCCTCTTTTATATACTTTATAAACGCATCATTATCTTTAGTTCTTCTTAGTATTTCTAAGACTTTATCAGTAACTTCATAAACTGAATTATTACTCATTTCTTTTCTTAGTTTCCAAAGTGCAGCTTTTTCTTCTTCTGTTAATAATAAATCTTCTCTTCTAGTACCAGATTTATATATATCAACAGCTGGGAATACCCTCTTTTCAGCCAGTTTTCTATCTAGATGAAGTTCCATATTCCCTGTTCCTTTGAATTCTTCAAATATAACATCATCCATTCTAGAACCAGTTTCAACTAAAGCTGTAGCTAATATTGTAAGTGAGCCACCTTGTCTTATATTTCTAGCCGCACCAAAGAATTTTTTTGGTCCATGAAGAGCTCCTGGATCTAAACCTCCAGATAACGTTCTTCCAGTAGGTGATATACTTAAATTGTAAGCTCTGGCAAGTCTAGTAATACTATCTAATAATATCACAACATCTTTTCCATGCTCAACTAATCTTTGTGCTCTATTTAAAACCATTTCTGCAACTTTAACATGATGACTAGAAACTTGGTCAAATGTAGAATAAATTACATCAGCATCTATAGATTCTTGCATATCAGTAACTTCTTCTGGTCTTTCATCTATAAGAAGAACTATAAGTTCTACTTCAGGATGATTTTTAACTATACTATTTGCTACACTTTTTAAAAGTATAGTTTTACCAGCCTTAGGTGGAGCGACAATTAATCCTCTTTGCCCTTTACCTATTGGAGATATTAAATCTATCAATCTTGTAGATATTTCATTTTGATATTTTTCTAATTTAAGTTTTTCTTCTGGGTATATAGGTGTAAGAGTTTCAAATGCTCTTCTTTTTGTAGCTGTTTCAGGATGTTCATCATTTATTCTTTGTACATATAATAATGCCCTAAACTTTTCACCACTTTTTGGATGCCTAGTTATCCCTTTGACTTTATCTCCTGTTTTCATATTAAATCTTCTGATTTGGGATGGAGACACATATACATCATGTTCTGTAGATAAGTAATTAGGTCCTCTTAAAAAACCAAATCCATCTGGTAATATTTCTAATACTCCCATTACTTCATCGTCTTTAGACGTATTAAACTCATCTACAATCTTAGCTTCATCAACTTCTTTTACACTATAAGAATTTCTATTAAAGCTTTGATTGTGTCTTTGATTTCTATTTTCATAGTTTTTATTTTCTGGCTTATTTACACTAGGTTTTTGTTCACTTTTAATTTCTTCTTGTTTTTCTGTTTCTTTATTATTATCTATCATATTTTTATTTTTATACTCGCTTATAATTTGTATTAACTCATTTTTTTTATACTTACTTATAGACTTAATCCCTAGTTCTTTAGCTAATTCTTTTAATTGCACTAGAGTCATATCTTTTATATTCTCTAAATTCATATCTTTTATATTCAAAAAAACCCTCCTATTCCATAATACAATTACAGTTTTTATTCGGAAATTAAAGGCGTGCAAATGAAAAGTTTCCAGTATTTGTACTAAATAATTAACTTTAATATTATCACTATTTATGCATTATGGTCAACAAATAAAAAAATAAAACTACTCATATAAAATAGTTTTATTTTTATGATAATTCTATATACTATATTTACCCATTAAATCAGTTAATATATCATTTTTATCTACTGCGTGTATAGCATCAACAAATCTTATAGTTCCTGTTTTAGCTCTCATCACAACTGAGTTAGTTGTTAATCTATCATTTCCTAAACTAACAACTCCTTTTAATAAATCTCCATCCGTTATACCAGTAGCAGCGAAGAAAAGTTCATCTCCTTTAGCTAAATCTTCTAATGATAACACCTTCTCTATATCAGTGTCTGTTAATCCCATTTCATGACATCTTACTCTCTCTGAGTCGCTTAAAGGATATATCTGAGCTTGCATATCTCCACCCATACATTTTATAGCAGCTGCCGTTATAACTCCTTCAGGTCCTCCACCTATTCCCATAAGCATGTCTATACCAGTATCATCAAAGCAAGTTGCTATTCCTGCAGCAACATCTCCATCTCCAAACATTTTTATTCTAGTACCAAGTTTTCTAGCCGCTTCAAATATATAGTTATGTCTTTCTCTATCTTGTACTGTTATAGTCATTTCTGTAGTTTTCTTATTTAATGCTTTTGCGACGTTTTTTATGTTTTCTTCAACACTTGCATTTAAATCTATACAACCTTTTGCCTTAGGACCAACTATAATCTTTTTCATATATGTATCAGGGGCTTTAAGTAAACTTCCTTTTTTACCCATAGCTATTACAGATATAACATTAGGCAGTCCTTTTGCTATTAATGTAGTACCATCTAACGGATCTACTGCTATATCAACTTTCATACTGTCTTCAGTTGCCATACCAACTTTTTCACCTATATATAGCATAGGAGCTTCATCTAATTCACCTTCTCCTATTACAACTTCACCATCTATCTTCACAGTTTCAAATGCTCGTCTCATAGCTTCTACTGCTGCACCATCTGCACCGTTTTTATCACCTCTACCCATAAACTGTGAAGAAACTAAAGCTGCTGCTTCTGTAACTCTAACTAACTCCAATGCCAAATTTCTGTCCATAAAATTCATCTCCCCTAATTCGTTAATCTTCAATAAAATTATATATCACATTTAATAAATAGTAAATATTTATAGACATTAAAATAAACCATTAGTATAGTATATAATTCTTTATAACTATAAAAAAGACGATAATTCGTAAATTATCGTCTCTTTATTAATTTTTAGGTACACTTTCCCAGTCTTTTAAGAATTTATCTATTCCTATATCAGTCATAGGATGTCCTAACATTTGCTTGAATACTTTGTATGGTATTGTTGCTATATCTGCTCCTGCTTTAGCTGAAGTTAAAACATGTTGAGGATGTCTTATACTTGCTGATATTATTTCTGTTTCTATTCCATGAACATTAAATATTTCAGCAACCTCTTCTATTAACATTATACCTTCTTGTCCTATATCATCTAATCTTCCAACGAAAGGACTTACATATGAAGCTCCAGCTTTAGCTGCAAGTAAAGCTTGGTTTGCTGAGAATATTAAAGTTACATTAGTTTTTATACCTTTTTTTGATAAAGCAGATACAGCTTTTAATCCTTCTGCGCACATAGGTATTTTTATAACTATGTTTTTATGTATCTTGCTTAATTCTTCTCCTTCTTTTATCATTCCTTCACTTTCCATAGAAATAACTTCTGCAGATATAGGTCCATCTACTATATCAGTTATTTCTTTTACTACGTTTTCAAAAACTCTTCCTTCTTTTGCTATTAAAGATGGATTTGTAGTAACACCTTCTATAACTCCCCATGAGTTTATTTCTTTTATTTCATCTACATTTGCAGTATCTATAAATAGTTTCATACTATTATACCTCCTTAAATTTACATTCCTATAAATAAACTTACTACACTAGCAACACTAGAAAGTACTAACGTTCCTATAATAGCCAAAGCTATAAACCTAGTAGTTTTCTTATCATTAACCTTTGCCATGCTATCACCTCATTAATAATTTACATTATATATTTTTATTTGTATATTACACAGCAGATTTCAATATTAAAAGCCCTTCTCTGTAAGGGCCTTTAATATATTCTACCACTATTTATAAATTCCTTCTATTGTTAATTTTCTAATAATCTTTCTAAATCCATAACTAACTTATTAAATTTATCTGTCGTTTTTTCTATTGGCTTCTTACTATATAAATTTATACCACTTTCTTTTAGTAATTCTATAGGGTAATTTGACCCTCCTTTTTTAAGAAAAGCTAAGTAGTTATCAGCTCCATTATTTAATATATCTTGTGAAAATGCTATAGCTGCACTACAACCTGTAGCATATTTATAGACATAAAAACTATTATAGAAATGTGGTATCTTTGACCAACCTATCTTTGACAATTGGTCTACATTAAAATCTTCTCCATAATATTTTTTTAATAAATCACCCCATACATCATTTAATACTAAAACATTCACAGTTTCTTTTTTTTCTAATTTAGAATGTATTTGATTCTCAAATTCTGCATACATAGTTTGTACAAATAATGTATTTTTTATTAAATCTAAATATTGAGTTATATAATAAGCTTTTTCTTCATCATTTTGGGAATTTTTTATTAACATCTCATAAAGTAGTGACTCATTCGTTATAGATGCAACTTCATGTGTAAATATACTAGGTTTTGAATTTAAGTAATTCTGGTTTTTAGAACTCATATACCCATAAACTGCATGTCCTAACTCATGTGCTAGTGTAGATACTGAATCTAAGTTTCCACTATAATTTGTTAGTATATATGGATGATTATCATATAATGACAAGCAATATGCTCCACTAACTTTTTTATCATTTGAAAAAACATCTATCCATCTTTCATTAAACGCTTTATAAATCACATCTCCATACTCTTTACCTAATGGATTTAAAGCTGCATATATTATGCCTTGAGCCTTGTCATATGAAATATTCTCATCCACAGGATTTACTATAGGTGTATACATATCGTATGAGTACACCTTATCTAAATTTAACACTTTTTTTCTTAAACTAATGTATTTATGCAAAGTATCTAAATTTTTATTAACTGTACTTATTAGCTCATCATAAACTTTAGCATCTATATTATCACCTGACATGTACATTTCTCTTGAGTTTTTATACCCTCTAGTATTCGAATAGAATATATTTTTTTTAACTTGACCTATAAATAATCCTGATAACATATTTATATTATCATTGTATAATACAGATTCACTTTCAAAAGCTTTTTTTCTAGTTTCTCTATTTTCACTTTCTAGTGCTAGAGAATATTCAGATGGGTTTAATGATGATTTTTTATCCATATTCACAAAAAGTTCATAAACATTTTTGGGCAATGTCGTAATATCACTTACTCCATTTAATAATTCCTCTTCATTAGCTTTCAAGTAATGTTTTTTATTTCTTCTTATATCATTTAAATATATTTTGTACTTACTTGATATTTTACTATTTCTTGTAATATCCTTAAATTCCCTATCTGAAAGTTTCAATATCTCTAACTCTAAATCAGAACAAATAGAGCTATATACTTTATATACTTCATCTAGTTTCTTCTCCATATTAGCAAATTCATATGATTTTTTATTAACATCTTTATTTAAAGATACATATGCATATAATTTTTCAATTTTTGAATCTAAATCTTCTTTTATATTTAATGCGTATAATAAATGCTTAGAAGATTTAGTTACTTTTCCTACATAATTTTTAAGTTCTTTAGTATCTATATTAAACCTTTTTAAACTTTTTTCCCATTCAGAATTACTTTTATATAAATCTCCTAAATTCCAAGATGTATATTTAGTTTTTTTATTTACTTCTTCTTTAGATTTTTCTTCTTTGCTAGTATCATTCATTGTTTCGGTTATTTTTTCATTAACTATTTCTATACTTTTATCAATCTCTTTTTTAAGAGCAACAGTCGAAAATAATATAATAACAATTACAATTGTTATGATTTTATAAATATTTTTCCCCATAAAAAGCCATCCTTTCACTAAGTTTGTTAGTATTAGGATGGCTTTTTGCATACATATTATTCAATTCTACCAAAATAAGTATTTATTAAGTTATCAACATACTTATCAACATATTAACATTTATTTTTTTACATAAAATTTGTATTTTTCAACATTTATATAATATAATTCCTCTTATTTATCTATATTTTTATCTAAGTTATCAACATTTTAAATTAAGTTATTAACATTTTTTCGCTTTTTTTATATTAAATTGTTAATATTTTTTAATTGCTACGAATTTATTATTTTAAATTTTACCTATTATATACAAATCATTTTTATACAATTTTGTCGAATATTGTAATTTCAACGATTTTTTTCATATTTTTAATGATTTTATATCCACAACTTATTCACATTTAATCCACATTTTGTGTATAAGTTGTGGATTTATATTTTAATGTTTATAAACTTTAGAAACTAATACTGTCATATCATCATATATATTATTATTTTGTATATCTAATGCTCTATTTAAAATTTCTTTTGATATATCCTTAGGATTAGATGTATCCATATTCTTTAAGAAATATATAAGCCAATTATCCCCTAAATTTTTATTTTTTCCTGCATCTATAATTCCATCTGAAACCATAATTATATAATCTCCATCTTTTATCTTTCGAGTATCTCTTTCTATGTTGACATCAGATAAAATACCTACAGGTAATGATGCTGTTGATATTAAATCTATATCTCCATTACTTCTTTTTATATAAGTTGAGCATGCTCCCATTTTTATAGTGTTTAATATACCTTTATTTAAATCTACAATACCTAAATCTAAAGTAGAGAACATTTCATCAGAAGATTTAAGCATTAATATATTATTTATAGTATCAATCACTATCTCTTCATCTATCTTTGAATCCATCATTTTTTCTAATATATCTATAGTTATTGATGACTCCTCATAAGCCTTTCTTCCTTTTCCCATTCCATCACTTATAGCCATCATGTATTTCCCTTCTGATATCTCCATATATGTATAATTATCTCCAGATATAATATATCCGTCTTTTGACATATTAGAAACTTCTGTTACAACCTTATATTCTTGTTTTTTATATAGCTTTATTTTGCAACTATCTCCTAAACATGTGCAACCTATTTTATTAACATCCAGATCTTGGCCTACTACACTAGATACAACTCCAGCTATTTTCCTTTCACATAAGTTACCGCCTTTACATGTTTCTTTTTCTATCAAGACTTCAAAATCATTAAGGTCCTTAGATATATAATTTAATTTTTTTACACTTATATTATTTCTATCGAGTTCAATCAATATATTATTTTCCATTTCCATATCAAATGTTATGTCTCTATCTAATTCCATAGCCATGCATTCAATCGACTTGGACATATATCTTATTTGTTTTGCTACTAACTTTCTATTTTCTGAAAATTTCTGCTGCCAACTATAATCTAAAGCAAACATTTTATAGTAACAATTAGAAGTTTTTACAATACTTTCTGGTTTTATACAATCTTTCTTAAAATCACTAGGTATATTATCAAGTTGAATTTCTCCACTTTCTTCTAGGCACTCTAATATTCTATTCATCATTGTATATGTATAATTAAATCTTGTTTCCCAACATCTTCTTCTCATTCCACAATTTTTGCATTCATCACTATACACCATGTCTATAATATGCGCTATATCTTTTTGATCTAATATTTTTTCTTTTTCTCTTATCCTATCAAATGTGTTAGCTAAATCTGAGTATGTTTTATACATTCCTCTTAATCTATTATTAGTTATTTCTCTACTTCTAGATAAATAATCTTCTATACCGTCACTTAATCTACCATTACCCTTAATGAACTTCTCTATTTTTTTCATAAACTCTTCTGGTATAAGCATCACTAATATACTTGCTATGAATATATCTCTAATCGCCATTATATTCGAACCTGATCCAGATGTGTAAATATATATCAAACTCCAACCCACTATATATCCTGCTATACTTAAATATTTATTAACTTTATTAAATCCTCCTGAGATCAAACCTGCAAATGCATAAATGCCCATATACATACTAGAAGTTATGTTATTTATAAAATAAACTAAACCTATTATTACTCCACTAGAAGCTCCCAGGGCAGCTCCACCTGTTATAGATAATATTAATATTGTCATAGTTGCTAAAATATTTCTAATAGATATTCCTATTATAGATACATCTCCTATCCCCATTATGCTAAAAGTTATAATTATGGTTAAAGCAACAATTTCTTCACTAGAGGTGACTTTTCTAGAAGCTCTTTTATTTATAATAGAAACCCCATATGAAAAAATGTATGTGCTAACAAACATTAATATACATTCAACTAATGATATACTTAAGTTATATATATAATTTCCAAATACTATAGCTTGTCCAATAGATAGCGGCATTATTATAAGCATACCTATCATAGAAATTTTATTTATAGATTTTATATTTTTTATATTATTTGCTATAAAATGCATAATAATTATACACATTGAATATTTTATAATATTAGATGCTTGATTAAATGAAAGTAATGTCCCAGCTAAAGTAGATACAAAAACTGGTAGCCTATATTTATCTAACTTTGAAACACATAAGAAAAATGCAACACCTAAAGGAGCTATATTATCTACTACCATAGCCCTACTAAGTAAAAATCCAATTAAACATAAAATTATTGTATTAGAATCCGATAAATTTATTTTCATAGTATTTTTTAAATCAATTTTTCTACTACTAACTACCACACTTCTTTGCATAAAAAAACCTCCCCTTGTTATTTTCATATTGAAATTGTAACAAACGGGAGATATCTTTTTTGTCATAATCAGTAGCTAGTCCATAATAATATTAAGACATTTTTTTTGCTTTATGACATAATAATCCTTCCAAATTATCATACTCACTCACTATAATATTTTGTTTTTCTAATTTTTTCATTATTATATTTAGTATTGTTACACCAGCTGTTATAATATCTGCTCTTTTAGGTTGTAGACCTTTTAATGTTTTTTTATCACTTAGTGTCATGTTTTTTAAATTTTGTAAAATAATATCTAATTCTTTTTGATTTATTTCACTTCCATGAATTTTTTCCATAGAGTAAGTTTCTAACTCTTGATTTATTGCAGAAACAGATGTAATTGTTCCCCCAATTCCCACAACAGCTTTTATTTCTTTATTCTTTAGTATATTTAAAGTATCATTTATAGTGCTAGATATAAATTTTTTCATACTTTCAAACTCTTCCTCACATATAGGATCTTCATTTAAAAATTTTTCTGTCATTCTTAACGCCCCAACATTTTCACTCTTTGAAAATTCTATGCCATTATTCCCTCCTAAAATAAACTCTGTAGATCCACCACCTATATCTATAACTAATATATCTTCATTTTCTTCTAATCCTTGTAAAACTCCCATAAAGCCTAAATTCGACTCTTCTTGCCCACTTATTATTTCAACATCTATGCCAACTTCATTTTTAGCTAAATTAATAAACTCTAATTTATTATTACTATCTCTTAATGCAGATGTTCCTATGCAATATAAATGCTCACATCCTTTTTCATATGCTAACTCTGAAAATTCTTTTAGTGCCTTTATATTTCTTTTTATAGCATCTTCCCTTATATATCCTTTACTATCTACTCCCTGACCTATTCTAGTTGTATTTATAAACTTTTCTCTATTAAATAACTTTCCATCTATATAATCAGCTATTAATAACCTCATAGAATTCGTTCCTATATCTATAGCACCTATCTTCATTAAAATTATCCTCCTATTAAAGCTTTAATATATTTAGATATAAATAGAGGAAGTATCTTAATTACTTCCTCTATTTATATCTAAATATATTATTTCATTTGGCTTAACCATTTTCAACTTTTTCCTAGCAATTTCCTCTATGTATTTATCATTATCTATTTTCTTTTTAGCTTCTTTCAAACTTTTTATTTCTTTCTCTGTATTCTTTATTTCATTCTTTAAGCAAATTATATCATTTTTATATTTAGCTGACTTAATAATTTGAGTCGCAACTCCCCCTATAAGCGATATTCCAACTAAACATAAAAACATACCAACTACAATATATTGCCCTATAAATTTTTTTCTTTTGTTCATAATCTACCCCCCTATGATTTACTTTTAACCTTTTTTAATTTACCTGATTTAATCTGTATAAACTTTAAAATGTTTATTACTAAATTAGGTATATAAAATATAGTATCAAATAAGAAATGTATTGAGTAGATTATAACGTAATACAAATTCACCGAAATCTTGCATATGTATACCAAAATTTGCTTTATAGTATTTATAATAAATCCTATTGATTTATTTAAAATCTTTAAAACAATTTTACTTAATGTATTATAGTAAATAAAAAATCCTATAAATAGAGCAATAAAATGATAATATCTTAAATCAAAGGATTCTATAACGTTTACAGTTATAAAAACAAGCCCTGTGACAATTATCCAAAATAGTATGTCATAAAATAATGAGAAAATTTTGATTGCATTAAAGTTTTTCTTACAAGCTCTGTATAGATCAAATAATATTCCTATGAATATGCCACCATATATTGTAGCAAAAAAAGCACCTAAATCTTGTGTGAATGGTATCATTATTTAAATAACTTCTTAAAGAAGCTTTCTTGAGGATCTTTGGATTTACTATAACATAATCCATCTATTGTCCCTGTTATAGTAATAACCTTCTCGTCTATACTAAGCTTACTCATATCTAAATTTTCTCCATCCACAACCATATCTCCACATGTAGTTCGTATTTCTACCTTTTTATCATCAAATGAGTATATGTGCTCTACTCCAGAAATAGTTAAACTTGACCTATTCTTTAAGTCTATAATATGCTCCATAATATCCCTCCATATTCAATGTTTATAATAATCTAATATAAATATACGAGGGATATTATGAATTTATTCTATTATCTCGAACATTTCTTTCGCATCATTTTTTAATACATGCTCTTTTATTTCTCTTATCTTAAATTTCATTAGTTTCTCACCAAATTGAATTTCAAGTAAATCTCCTACATTTACTTCTGATGATGATTTTGCTACTTTTCCGTTTATAGTTACAATACCTTTATCACAAGCTTCTTTAGCAACTGTTCTTCTTTTTATGATTCTTGAAACTTTTAAGAATTTATCTAATCTCATATTTTTAATCCTCCTTATACACAAAAAGTGTGGAATATCCACACTTTTAAATATAAATAAAATTATCCATTTATTATATCTTTTAATCCTTTTCCAGCTTTGAAAACTGGCGCTTTAGAAGCTGGTATATCTATAACTTCTTCTGGGTTTCTTGGGTTTCTTCCTTGTCTTGCTGCTCTTTCTCTAGTTTCGAAAGTTCCAAATCCTACTAATTGAACTTTTTCACCTTCTACTAATGCTTCTTCTACAGACTTCATGAAAGCATTTAATGCTGCTTCCGCTTCCTTCTTTGTTAATTCACTTTTTTCTGCCATTTTTGCTACTAATTCAGCTTTGTTCACGGTTCTTACCTCCTAAAAGTTTATATTATAGAATTTTATACTAGATATTAAATAAAATTCTAGATTTTTAACGAAATACCTTTTATTTACTGCTTATTTTTGGATTCATTCCATAAATCATCCATTTCTTCTAATGTCATATCTTCTAAATTCTTATTTAAACTTATAGCACTATTTTCTATAAACTCAAATCTATTTATGAATTTTTCAGTAGTTAGATTCAATGCTTCTTCTGGATTTATATCTAAAAATCTAGCAAGGTTGACTATTGAGAATAGTAAATCTCCTAGTTCTTCCTTTATGTATTTTATATTTCCTTGTTTGTGTTCGTCAAGTAATTCTTTATATTCTTCTACAATTTTTTTAAATACATCTTCTATATTATCCCAGTCAAACCCTACTAAAGCTGCCTTATACTGTACTTTTTTAGCTTTTGTTAAAGCTGGTAAACTAGGTGGAATTCTTCTTAAACCTTCTGTTATTGTAGTTTCACCTTTTTCTTCCTTTTTTAAATCTTCCCATTTTTTGTCATATGTATTCATGTCTACAGTTTCATTTTTAAATACATGAGGATGTCTAAATACTAATTTTTCACAAACTGTTTTTATTACTTCCTTTAAATCAAAATATCCTTCTTCTTTACCTATTTGAGAATGGAACACTACGTGTAGTAATATATCTCCTAATTCTTCTATCATCTCGTCAATATCATCATTGTCTATAGCTTGTGCTAATTCATAAGCTTCTTCAATTATATGAGCTTTAAGAGATTTATGAGTTTGCTTTTGATCCCATTCGCATCCATCTTTACCTCTTAATCTCTCCACTATATCTTCTAAATCTTTTACTTTATTATACGTAATCTTCTCAGACTTTGGTATATATAAGCTAGTAAGATAGTCAAAATCATTTTCATTTCTATCTAATTCATATAACTTAACATATTTCTTACTTTCTAGATTTTTAACACCTGCTGCTTTTACTATACATACTTCTTGCTCATCATCATAATACTCCATAAGTGATAATTTTACGTTTGAAGCTATAAATCTATCATAAATTTGAGTTATTATCATGCTAGTATTCGTATCTATATAGCTATTTTCAATCTCAAATGCATCAACTAATTTAAATCCTTCTGACGGATCAACTTCTAAGTAGTTAAACATAGCATCTACAAAGCTCATAGAAGCTATTGTATCTACCTCTATACCCTTTGTATTGGCAATGCTACTAATAATACTTACAGTCTTTTCTGCGACCCTAGGATGCCCAGGAACTACATACACAAGATCTCCTTTATTAGATTCTTCTATGATAAAATTAGATATTTTATTATAGACATTCTCAAAATCTTCATCTTCATTGTAAAAATAATCTAATGATGTGTATTTTATTTCATCTTTTAACTTATCCATTATAGGATGTTTTTCTGTTCTTAAAAATATTCTAGAATTATTTTTTAAGGCATCTAAAGCACCTTTACTTATTAAAGAATATTCTCCAGGTCCAAGACCTACTATAGTTATTTTTCCCATATAAAAAGCTCCTTCTTGTTGTAAAAATAAAGGAAATTACCCTATATAAGTATTTCCTTTATTTGCATATATGTATACATATATTACTTCATAATTTTTAATTTTCTAAGAACTTTATATACTTTATCTCCTTTAGGCATACTTAATAATTCTTCTTTCTTTATACCACCTAAAGTAAATGTAGCCAATATATAAACTATCGCTCCAATTGCTATGGCTAGTATAGTAGATAAAGTATTACCTAATATTCCTATTATAAATGTAAAACTTAACTTAACCACTATAAACATAGTAATTACTATTAACAACGGCTTTATAAAAAATTCCATCTTCGACAACTTCATTTTCATTGCCTTTTTTATGTAAATTAATTCAAGCATACTAGCTACAAAATAAGCTGTTAAAGTCCCTAATGCAGAACCTATAACATTTATTTGTGGTATAGCTGTCAATGTATAACTTATAACTACTTTAAATACCATGCCTATAACCAAACATATCACTGGAACCATTGGTTTTCCCATACCTTGAAGTATCCCATTTAAACTTTGTATTAATCCTAAAAATACTATACAAGGAGCAAGAACTAATAGTATAGTCCCTACTGTAGCTGGTTCTCCAGGATATAAAAGTTTCATTATAGGATGTGCTAATGATGCTATTCCAAAGGCTGCTGGTAAAACAATCATTAGCGTTATCTTTATAGCACTCTTAGTTTCTTTTATTGCTTTAATCCTATTTCCTACTGCATAAGCTTGAGATATAGTCGGAACTAAGCTCATACTCATAGCTACAGTTATAACAGATGGTAAGTTGATTATAGCCATAGCCATTCCAGTTAATTGTCCAAACATTACATTTGCTTGAGTTTGAGTAAATCCAGCTTCAATTAACCGTCTTATAACAATAACGTTATCTATCATATTTACAAGTGGCATAACAGACGCTCCTATAGTTATAGGAACAGCTACTACCAGTAACTTTTTCAATATTCTAGCTATACTTTCTTCTTTAAATTTTTTACTTATTTTTATTTCTCTTTTTATAGTTTTTAATTTAACTAAATAAGCAATTATTAAATATATAATTGATGCTATAGCACCTATAGTAGCACCCATTATCGCTCCTGCTGCACCTTGTTCTGGCCCAGGGTTTGCACCCCACTTATACATAAGAAAGTATGCAAGAGTTATCCCTAAAACTACTCTAAAAAGTTGTTCACTTATTTGAGAAATAGCTATTTGAGTCATTTCCCTTCTTCCTTGGAAATATCCTCTATAAGAAGACATCACTGGAACAAATAAAAGAGCCGGTGATATTGCTAGCATAGCATATTTCGCTCCCGGATTTTCCATTATATCATTTACTATAAAATCTGCTCCAAAGAAAAATATACAAAATGCTATAAAACCAGTTATAGCTAATACGGAATAAGATACCTTAAATACCTTATGTGCTCCCTTATAATCTCCTATAGCCATCTTTTCCGATACTAACTTAGCTAAAGCTGTTGGAAATCCCGCTGTTGCCAAAGTTAAAAACAAAGTGTACACAGGATATGCCGCTTGGTAATAACCCATACCCTCTGCACCAATTAAATTCCCCAGAGGTATCCTAAAAAATGCTCCAATTATCTTAACAAGTATTCCTGCTAACCCCAGTATCAAAGCCCCTTTCAAGAACGAATCTTTCCCATTATTATTACCCATAAATACCCCCCATATCATGTTATATAACAAATTCTAATATAACATATATGCTATTATGGATTCAATATATTACCATATAAACTTTAAAAGACCCTAACAAATGTGGGTCTTTTAAAAATTATTGAACTTGTTTTCCTAAAAAATTAGCTGCTACTTTTAGGATTTTTTCATCACTTTCATTTAATTCTACTTTGTCTTTAGATACTAGACATATAGATCCTATACAATCACCTGAAAAACTTATTATTGGCATTATTATTTGAGATGTATAGTTCATAGGATCATCTTCACTTAAACATACTAATTTATTATCTTTAACATGAATAGATTCTCTTTTTTTCATAAGAGATTCCAATTCTTTACTTATACTTTTTTTCTTATAGTATTTATTAGGTAATTTAGATACAGCTATTATTGAATCTAAATCTGTTACTATAACTCCATGACCAAGTGTTTCCCCTAAAGCTTCTGCATACTCTTGTGAAAATTCATTAAGCTCTCCTATTTGAGAATATTTTTTTAATATTACTTCACCATCATTTGCAGTAAAAATTTCTAAAGGATCTCCTTCTCTAATCCTTAATGTCTTTCTTACCTCTTTGGGAATAACCACTCTTCCAAGATCATCGATTCTTCTAACTATCCCCGTAGCTTTCATACTAGATGAATCTTTTAATTTACTCATAGGATCTCCTCCTTTTAATGTCATGTAATAGACAATAATATATCATATAAACTCCACTAATTTCAATAATTTAGAGTAATTACCAATTAATGCTAAAAAGACTCATAATTCCATTATGAGTCCAGTTTATATTATTGAACTTGCTTACCTAAAAAATTAGCTGCTACCTTCAATAACTTTTCATCACTTTCACTTAGCCCTGACGCTTCTTTAGCTACTAAGCATATAGATCCTATACAATCACCCGAAGAACTTATTATAGGGATTATTATTTGTGATTTATAATCCATTGAATCATCTCTGTGTAAAGATATTAATTTATTATCTTTAACATGATTAGATACTCTATTTTCTATAAGCTCTTCTAATTCTTTACTTATGCTTTTCTCTTTATAATCTTTTTTAGGTAATTTAGATACAGCTATTATTGAATCTAAATCTGTTACTATAACTCCATGTCCAAGTGTTTCACCTAATGTTTCTGCATACTCTTGTGAAAATTCATTTAATTCTCCTATTGGAGAATATTTTTTTAATATAACTTCACCATCTTTTGCAGTAAAGATCTCTAAAGGATCTCCTTCTCTGATTCTTAATGTCTTTCTTATTTCCTTTGGAATAACAACTCTTCCAAGGTCATCTATTCTTCTAACTATTCCTGTAGCTCTCATATCAGATTAATACCTCCATTAGTAACTTTGAGTTTATTTTTACCAATGCCAAGAAAAATATGCAAAAAAACCTATACCATTCCAAATGGTATAGGTTTTTCTTATGCATTAATCTTTAAAGCTTCTTCTTCATTTTTTTCTATTTTAGCTTTTTTAACTAATTCATTAACTTTCTCAGTATATTTTTTATATAATAAGTTTTGTTTTATATTGTTTTTCACTTCATCAAAAGTATATTCTTTGTATTTTTTATCAGTAACTTTTATTATATGATATCCAAATTGAGATTCAACTATATCAGATATTTCACCTTTGTCCATTCCAAATGCAGCTTTTTCAAATTCTGGAACCATTTGACCTTTTGAGAAAAATCCTAAATCTCCTCCATTAACTGCAGAACTTTTATCATCAGAATATTCTTTAGCTAATTTAGAAAAATCATCTCCAGCTTTAACCTTTTTATACACTTCCTCTGCTTTTTTCTTAGCTTCTTTTTTCTTTTCTTCAGAAAATGGCTTATTAGTTTTTTGATCTACTGTTGATATTAATATATGAGATGCTTTCACCTCATCATCTACATAATTATTTTTATTTTCCTCATAATATTTTTTCATTTCTGCTTCAGTTATTTTAGTATTCTTATCAAAATTATTTTTAAAATTTTGTATTGTTATATCTTTAGTTAACTGAGATTTTAAAAATTCATCATCAATATCATTATCTTTAAGGAATTTTTCATAGTCTTTATCTTTTTTTATACTTTCTTTTAATTGCTTAAATTGTTTATCTACTTCTGATTGCTTAGCTTCTAACTTCTCTTTCTTAGCCTCTTGATAAACTACTTGTTCTTGTATCATTTGTTGTAAAATAGCTTTTTTCATTTCATCCTTGTATTTTACACCTTTTTTTATTTCTTGATCCCATAAATCTTTACCATACATTTTTGAAATAGATTCTTTATAAGTAGCAACAGTTTTCTTAAAGTCATCTGCAGATATATCTACTCCGTTTACAACTGCCACAGGTTTTTTTGATCCACAAGCAGTCATACCTATTCCTAACATAATTACCATTAGCAATGATACTATTTTTTTCACTTTAATCACCCTTTCTAATTATTTTTTTGATTTTTACTCATACACATTTGTTCAAGTATATTTTTTAACTCATCTATTATCTTATACCCATTTTTTTCCTTAGTTCTATATCTTGTTAAAGGAAGAAGTATTACTTCATCTTTTAACATCCTAATTTTTTCTATACCTAACTTTTTGCATAAGGTCTTCATGTATGCTATAGATATTAGGGCATTAACAGATTTAGGTATATCTGAAAATCTATCTTCTAATTCTTCTTTTATATCCTTCATATCTTCTTCATTCTCTATAGATGCAATTTTTTTATACATTTCAATTTTTATAATTTCATCTTCTATATAGCTATCAGGTATATATGCATTTACAGGTAAATCAACTTCTACATCTATTTCTTTTTCTACTACCTCACCTTTAACTTTTCTTATTGCATCATTTAGCATTTTTACGTATAAATCATATCCAATGACTGCCATGTGTCCATGTTGTTGAGGTCCTAAAATGTTACCCGCACCTCTTATTTCTAAATCTCTCATAGCTATCTTAAATCCTGAACCAAATTCAGTAAATTCTCTTATTGCCTTTAATCTTTTTTCTGCTATTTCACTTAATACTTTATCTTTTTCATACATGAAATATGCATAACCTTGCCTATTACTTCTTCCAACTCTTCCTCTTAATTGATAAAGTTGTGCTAATCCCATTTTATCTGCATCATATACAATCATAGTATTAGCATTTGATATATCCATACCTGTTTCTATTATTGTTGTACAAACAAGTACATTATACTCTTTATTTAAAAATCCTAATATTATATTTTCTAGTTCCTTGCCTGTCATCCTTCCATGTGCTACTGCTATTTTTGCATCTGGAACTAATCTTTGTATCATACTAGCCATTTCATCTATTCTTTCAACTCTATTGTAAACAAAGAATACCTGTCCACCTCTAGCTATTTCTCTTTCTATCTCATCTTGTATTATACTTTCTTTACCTTCAACAACATAAGTTATAACTGGATATCTCTCTTGAGGAGGTTCTTCTATAACACTCATATCTCTTATTCCACTTAGTGACATATGAAGAGTTCTAGGTATAGGTGTTGCTGATAATGTTAATACATCTACTGTAGATTTTATCTTCTTTAAAGATTCTTTGTGTTTTACGCCAAATCTTTGCTCCTCATCAATAACTACTAATCCCAAATTAGGAAGTTCTATATCTTTAGATATAATTCTATGAGTACCTATTATTACATCTACTAAACCTTTTCTAGCATCCTCTATAATTTGTTTTTGCTCTTTAGGAGTTTTAAATCTACTTAAAACTTCAACTCTTATTGGATAATTTTCAAATCTTGATTTAAAAGTGTTATAATGTTGCTGAGCAAGAATAGTTGTTGGAACAAGTACAGCAACTTGTTTTTGATCCATACAAGCTTTAAAAATAGCTCTTATAGCTACTTCAGTCTTTCCATATCCAACATCTCCACATATAAGTCTATCCATTACTTTATTTGATTCCATATCTTTTTTAGTTTCTTCTATAGCTTTTAATTGATCATCTGTTTCTTGATATGGGAATAAAGTTTCAAATTCACTTTGCCATAACTTATCTTTAGAGAATTTATATCCTTTTATCTTTTCTCTTTTAGCATATAGTTCTACTAAATCTTTGGTCATATCTTCTATTTCTTTTTTTACTTTAGCTTTTGCTTTTGCCCATTCGCTACTTCCAAGCTTATTTAATTTTACCTTTTCAGTGTCTGCTCCTATAAACTTTTGAATTTTATCCATTTGATCTATTGGAACATACAGGTTATCTCCACCTTGGTAAACAACTCTCATATAGTCTTTTTTAACTCCATTTACAGTTAATTGATCTATACCTACATACCTACCAACACCACTATTTTCATGAACAACATAATCTCCAACATTCAGGTCTAAAAATGTTTCTATTTTTTGACCTTTATTAAATTTTTTAGATTTAGATGTTTTAGCTCTTTTATTAGAACCTATCATTTCTTTATCTGTTATAACATCAAATTTTATAGATTTATATTGGAATCCTGATGTTATATTACCCACAACTATAACAACTTGAGATGAGTGTATCTCTATATCTCTTTTTCTTGTTAAAACACTTTCTATACCTAGATTTAAAAGCTCTTTATTTAACTTTTTAGCTCTATCATAAGTATTTGTAGCTAAAACAACTTTATGGCCATTATATTTCAATCTATTTAATTCTTCTGCAAGAATATCTAACTTCCCATTAAATGATGGAACTTCTCTACTTTCAAAATTAACTATAGATGCCACACTAAAGTCATTTATAGATTTAGTTAACAACATATTTAAAATTAATTTTTTACCATCAATTAAGTATTCTAAATCAGAATAATGATATAAAAGATTACCTTGTTGCTTTAATGCTAAACCTCTTTCTAAGTTTAATTTATAATTCTCCTTAAACTCAGATATATAGTTTTCACATCTTTCCTTTAATCTAGAAATATCATTTACAAATATAATTGCATCATCTTTTAAGTAAGTAAATATACTTTTGTTTTCATCCGTATACATATAATCTATATAATTTTCCACACCTTCGAAATATGTTGAAGATGCTACATTTTCAATATTTCTATGTACATCATCATCTGTAAAATCATTAGTATCTTTTTTAATTCTTTCTACAGATTCATCTATACTTTCTGGATATATATACTCTCTTGATGGAGTTATTGTACATTTTTTTATCTTCTTTATAGATTTTTGAGTAAATACATCAAATGTTCTTATCGATTCAATCTCATCATCAAATAACTCTATACGAATAGGAGTATCATACTCTAATGAAAATATATCTATTATTCCACCTCTAATGCTAAATTGTCCAAATCCTTCAATTTTAGATACTCTTTCATATCCTAAATTAACTAGTTTTTTAGATAAATTTTCTACATCGATGATATCACCTATTTTATAAGTGAATATACTCTTTTTTAAAATTTCCTTTGGCACATATTTACTAAGAATAGCTTCAACAGATGTAACTATAACTGTATTTTCTTTACTTATCATCCTTAGTAATACTTTTAACTTTCTAGCTTCTTCATTTCTATCCTTTGCATCTAAATGATAAAAGTATATATCTTGAGAACTTAAATAATCAACTTTATCTTTCATATAAAAATATAAATCTTCATATACTTTTTTAGCTTCTAAATCAGTATTAGCAATATATAAAACCTGTCTTTTTAAATCATTAAATAAAGAGTACACTATATTTGGTTTTTGAGGTTGTAATAAACCATTTATAAGTAGTGTTCCCTTAATATTTTCTATGTTACTTAATATGTCTTTATATTCTTTAGAATTTTGCAAAGGAGATATAAAAATATCGTTCATATTCTAACCCCCCTTATAAACTAACCATTATATTTATTCATTGATAAATCTATATTTTCTCTTATTATACAATCTACAGACTTAGCTGCTTTTTCTAATCCATCTTGAATATCTGATGATTCTTCTTTCCTAAATCTAGATAAAACAAAATCTGCTAAATCTTGTCCTGGTCTAGGTTTTGATACCCCAACTCTTACTCTTGGAAATTCATTAGTTCCTAGGCACTTTAATATAGATCTCATTCCATTATGAGTTCCACCACTACCTTTTTTTCTTATTCTTATTTTTCCGACATCTAAATCTATATCATCATATATGACAACTATATTATTAGAGTCTACTTTATAATAATTGTATATATCTATTAGTGTTTCTCCACTTAAATTCATATATGTCTGGGGCTTTACTAGTAAAACTTTTTCATTTCCTACTCTACCTTCACCTATAAGTGCCTTATGTTTTATTTTCGTTACGCTTATGCCATATTCCTTTGCCAAAATATCTATAACATCAAATCCAACGTTATGTCTTGTATGCTCGTATTGTTTACCTGGATTTCCTAATCCTACTATTACGTACATTTTCATTCCTCCCTTTACTTGTTATTATTTCTTATAAATTAAATTTTTAAAATTTCATATATTAAATATAAAGTTTTGTTGTGATAGTATTACGAATGTTGTTGCTAAAAATATACAAGGTGCAAATGGCATATATGAATTTTTTGATTTTTTCTTAAATAATAATAAGTAAACTCCATAAATACTTCCTATTATAAAAGATATAGGTATCATATATACACTTTTTTCTATCCCTATACAAAAACAACACAAAGTATAGACTCCTATATCTCCTGAGCCTACACCTTTTGTTAGTTTAACCATTATATAAGGAATAATAAATCCAAATGCTAATCCTATTATATGATATATTATATTATCCTTTGTCAATAACAATATAATTCCTTGAATTATTATACCACTAATTATAGTTATATCGTATATATACATTGTATAATAGTCTATTATAGATATTACCACTAAAAAACACACTAGTAATGAATATCTAAAAAATTCTTCATTAAAACCTAGTTTCACGTATAACATTAATATTATTACTGGAGTTATTATATATAATATTTCTGCAAATTTATCTTCATTTATTTTTATTTCAAATAATTCTTTTATTGAAAATTGTACTAATTGTACCATTAAAAAACTTAATAATATTATTTGTATCATAATTTAAATACTCATAGTAGGATATTTAAATTATTAACAAACTCAATAAATTATAGTCCTATTATAGTTTAAAATAATAACCTATAAGCATACAGCCCATAGGTTATTTCTTATAAAAATGTTTTTATATAAAAATCTATTATCTGATTACCATATAACATCGATATTACTGTTGCTAATGATATGAAAGGTCCAAATGGAATCATAGAATTAAATCTCTTATTTTTTATTTTATTATAAACTATAAATATTATCCCATATGCTCCTCCAATATATATGCTAAGTAACAAGGTCAGTAACGATAACTTTGTTCCTAGAAATAACCCTATCATTACAAATAGTTTTATACCTTCGCCACCTATTACTTCTTTCTTTAATATATATTCTATGATTAAGGTCAGTACTAATAATCCTCCACCTGTAAATATAGATCCCTTTATTGCATCAATAAACGGTATTCCATACCCTAAAAAATTCACTAACAATGCAGTTATGCTTCCTATTAGAACTAATATATCTGGTATTATGTAACAATCTAAATCTATAAAAGTAATTATTATAAGTAATGATGTTAAAAACATATAATATATTGTAATAAATTTATATTCAAAAGTTATATATATAAGTGTAAATAGTATTCCAGTTATAATTTCTACTATTGTATATCTTGGTGATATTTTTTCTTTACAATATCTACATTTTCCTTTTAAGAAACCCCAACCAAGAATAGGAACTAAATCTATGGGCTTTAATCTTGTATTACATCTATAGCAATGCGATGGCGGATTAACTATTGATTGCTTATTAGGTATACGATATATGCATACATTATAAAAACTCCCAAATATTACTCCCATTATAAATACCAGTACTGTAAAATACATGTCCATTAATATACACCACCAATTAATCTATTAGTATATTCAAAGTCACTACACCTACTTAATACACTTTCCCTTGATATCTTACCCTGCCTAAATAAATTAACAAGTTCTTGATCCATTGATTTCATACCTAGTTTTGCACCCGTTTGTATCATGTTTGGTATCTGATATGTTTTTGATTCTCTTATTAAGTTTCTTATAGCTGGCGTAGTAATCATTACCTCAACTGCGACAACTCTATTTCTTCCATCTATAGTAGGTATAAGTTGTTGTGAAATTACACCTTCACATACAGTCGATAATTGAGTTTTTATCTGTTGCTGTTGATCCGTAGGAAACATATCAACTATTCTATCTATAGTTTTGACAGCACCTACAGTATGTAGAGTTGAAAATACTAAATGTCCAGTCTCAGCTGCAGTTAATGCTATAGATACAGTTTCTGGATCCCTCATTTCTCCTATAAGAATCACATCTGGATCTTGGCGAAGAATCGATTTCAATGCCGTATTAAAACTTTCAGTATCATTTCCAATTTCTCTTTGTGATATTATACTAGTTTTATGATAATGCACATATTCTATTGGATCTTCCAAAGTTATTATATGTTTTTGTTGCTTTTCGTTTATTATATCTATTAAGCTTGCTAAAGTTGTACTTTTACCACTTCCAGTAGGTCCTGTAACTAATACTAATCCTTTTTCTTTTTCGATAAATTTACTTATTACTTCTGGTAATCCTAATGTTTTAAAAGATGGGATTTCAGATGTTATTGTTCTTATTGCTATTGCATAATTTCCTTTTTGTTTATATGCATTTACCCTAAATCTCTCTCCATTTTCTATTGCCACGGAAAAGTCACACTCTCCTTGTTTTTTAAGTCTTTCAAAATTTTTTTGTCCTGCCAATTCTTTTACCATTTCTTTTGTATCTTCTTTTGTAAGTAGTTTATCTGATAATTTAACAAACTTCCCTTTTGTTCTAGCTATGGGTTCACAATCTGTTGTTATATGTATATCTGATGCCCCTAACTCAACAGCTATTTTTAACACACTAAAAATTCCCATAAAAATTCTCCTTTTTCAAACTACTATTTATAGTAATTTGTTTTCCCAAACATATATTTACCCTATTTAAAAGATTTGTTGTTTTTTCTAAATGTTTTACTGCTTTATCTTCATTTTGATTTATAAATTCTTGATCTCTTAAATCCTCTTTTATACTCACTTGTTGAATTATTATTTTATAAATTAAGTTATTTATATCTGTTGAAATATCCTGATCATAGGCAATTTTATATTAAATATTTTCATGCATACCATATAAATTGGATTTATTTAATGTATTATTATTTTTAGATTGCTCTATGAGTATTTTTATAAGTTATTTAGCCCTAGGTAGATTATTTTCTTTTAATTCACAACTCCTTAAAATTTCATTCAAATTCTTATCAGGCATCTGTATTTACTTATTTATAATTTAAAATTCTAATAAATTGGCTTTTATATCTGTTAATCCTCTATAAACAATACTTTGGTTCACTTCATATTTTAATTTATTATCAGAATCTTAAGTAGATTGATTCCCATTATTACAGATACTTGTTTTGATAAAAAATCACATACTCATTCTTAAATATTTCCTTGGACATTATAATCAGCCTTTATTACATTTTGAGTATTTTTAGTATTCTTAATTTGACTTAGAATCTATTTGAAAAGTATTAAAATAATAATATGATACTAGCTAATATTATTATTTTAATAGCTAGTATCATTGCAGAGTCGTTTTTACTTGTTAGTTTATTCTTGACTTTCATATCTTAGACTCTCTCCTTAACAAGTACTTTTGTACTTAATGCTCACAACCCTTTTGCTAAAATCTAATATAAACTTAACTACCATATCTATATAGTATAAATAAAGATATTTTACTTATTGCTTATTTTTGTATTTTCTATATCTCATATTTAACTATATTTAGGTGAATTATATGTACCAGCTTATTGTAATTTAATTTTTTCTACTTTTATTTATTTAGTTAAATGTTCAGTTTCATTTTTTAATATATCAATAGCATGTATATCTTTTTTATTTTTAGCATTTCCTATATTATTCATATTAACTATCATACAAAATTCCATACTAACTAAAGATACAATAAAAAGCGAAATTAATACTTCAATAAAAGTAAATCCTTTATTATTTAACTTAATATATAATACATATAGTTTGTTGTACTAATAAAAGAATCAAATTTACCTGAATTCCAATTATTTGGATTTTCTGTTTCAATTTTTAAATTAGACAATGAGACATATACATTATAAATTTAAATATAGCTGTTAAATTTCCTTTTAGTTTATTTTCTTTTTTAGGATTTAATCTTTGGTTTAACTGTTGTTTGTCAGAACTCTTATTATTTAATTCATTCTTTATAAATACTTCCATATTAAAATTTTGAATTTGTGTAACATTTTTTATTATTCTAGATAATACATCATTTTTCTTATATATCTATAGTTTCATCTAACTTGCAGCGTTGTTGGAATCACATAAAAATTTTTGTATTTCACAAAAGATTCAACATTGTAATTTAAAAGTTCTATTCCATTTTGCTCATAATATTAGATAATTCAACTAAAAACATTGCCTCTTGTATATCATATGATAGCTTTTGACTTTTATCACTTACTTCTTTTTTTAAATTATATAATTCATCATTATTAGCTTTGATTTTGCAATATTTAAATTATTATTTACTTTGTTAAACTAGGTGAATTCAAAATAAATTATAAAGTATCCACAGATAATAAATCCTAATAGTAATCAAACTAATATAGTTATATTTTTAATATTTATTTTCATCCTTTTTATAGTTTCAAGTTTTGCATGTTTAAATTAAATTCACATATAAACTGTCCTACGTTTCTTGTGGAACCTGAAATTTATTCTATTGTTACTAAATTTGTTTTTTGTTCTTTACCTTTTTCTTTTTCATTCTTATTGTTTCTTTGAACAAGCCTTTCACCATAACTTACATATATGTCAAAAAGATTCTCAATACCTTTTACTATTTCACTTGAAAAAGCCACTCTAAAGGTATTTATCAAGTCTTTATTATAAGTAAACTTATCTATAGTTACTATCTTATCTACTGATTTATCAAAATTTCTAGATGAATAATAATTCATAAAAACATTAACTTTTCCTACAATATATCAACTATCGTTCCATAATAGCCTATATATACTATTATCTTTAAAAAACTTAAATATAATGTATCTATAGTATCAATAACTTCATTATTTAATTTAAATTTAAAACTTATATAATCTGATCTACTTCATTATTATAAATTACTGCTAATATCAGCTCTAAATATTTAATTCCTTCTTCATCTTCAGTTGTAACTTCATATAAAAATATCTGGCTAATCTATGGCTAAAGACATTATTTCATTAATTTCTATATTCATAAAACCTTGTAAATCTTTTTATAACCTTTAGGTATTTTATTTGACTTTTATATAACTTCTTTAGTATTTAACCATAAAATTATGTTTTTACTTTCAAAGCATCCTCTCATTAAAGCTTGTCTCAGTAATTCATAGTTCTCTAAATCATAATCTATATTTATATCTAAGCAATACAAATAAAAAGAGACCTATAAAAGGTCTCTTTTTTACACGCATATTTAGTTAAATAATTTACTTACTGACTCGTTAGCAAATATTTTCTTTATAGCATCTCCAAATAAAGGAGCTACTGTTTTTATTTTTATTTTGTCTATCTTCTTTTCTTCAGGAAGTTGTATAGTATCAAGTACTATTAATTCGCTTATAGCTGAATTCTCTATTCTTTCTATAGCTGGACCTGATAAAACTCCATGAGTACAACATGCATAAACATCTTTAGCACCAAACTCTTTAAGAGCATTTGCAGCATTAACTATTGTTCCAGCAGTATCTATCATGTCATCTAGTAATATAACATTTTTACCTTCAACCTCACCTATTATGTTCATAACTTCACATACGTTAGCTTTTGGTCTTCTCTTGTCTATTATAGCTATTGGAACATCTCCATTTAAGTCATTAGCAAATTTTCTAGATCTTGTAACACTTCCTAAGTCAGGTGAAACTACTACTAAATCTTCAATGTTTTTAGTATTGAAATAATCTGCTAATATTTTTCCACCTTGTAAGTGATCTAGTGGTATATCAAAGTATCCTTGTATTTGAGCTGCATGTAAATCCATTGTTAAAACTCTGTCTGCTCCTGCTGCAGTTATTAAGTTAGCAACTAATTTAGCTGTGATTGGATCTCTAGCCTTAGCCTTTCTGTCTTGTCTTGCATATCCATAGTATGGTATAACAGCAGTTACTCTTCCTGCAGATGCTCTTCTTAATGCATCTATCATTATTAATAATTCCATTAAATTATCATTTACTGGACTATTAGTTGATTGTATTACGAAGACATCACATCCTCTTACTGTTTCACTTATATTTACAGATATTTCGCCATCACTAAATGTGCCAACTTCACACTTAGCCATTGGTACACCTATGTAATCAGCTACTTTTTGAGCTAACTCTTTCGACGCATTTCCTGCAATTATTTTAATTTCGCTTCCGCTAGTATTCATAATTACCTCCCGAAAATTTTGTTAAAGAAAATATTTATATTTAAACGTAAATATAGCCAAAAGCTATATTTACGTTAAAGTCTAACTTAAAAAATTATTTATTTTTTTTATTCTTTTTCTCTACCCAGCCTTCTTTTACTACTTGTCTTTCTCTAGCTACTGCTAAAGCTCCAGCTGGTACATCATGAGTTATTGTCGACCCTGTCGCAACATATCCATTTTCTTCTACTGTAACTGGAGCAACTAAGTTTGAATTAGATCCTATAAATGCCCCATCTTTTACTACTGATTTAAATTTATTTTTTCCATCGTAGTTTACAAATACAGTTCCACACCCTATATTAACATTCTTTCCTACATGAGCATCTCCAATGTAAGTTAGATGTGATGCTTTAGAATTATCTTCTATAGTCGCGTTTTTAACTTCTACAAAGTCTCCTATTTTAACATTGTTTCCTATATTACTTTTTGGTCTTAAGTATGCATACGGACCTACTTTAGTATTATTACCTACTTTACTATCTATTATAGTAGAACTTTCTACCTCTGTATCATCACCTATTGTTGAATTTGATATACATGAATTCATACCTATAACACAATTACTTCCTATAACAGTGTTTCCTTTTAGCATAGCTCCAGGATATATTATTGTATCATTTCCTATTTTTACATCAGCTTCTATATATGTGTGATTTACATCTATTATAGTTACACCATTAACCATGTGCATAGTATTTATTTTTCTTCTCATTATTTCTTCTGCTTTGGCTAATTCTACTCTTGAGTTAACACCCATTAATTCTTCTATTGTAGCACCATTAAATGCTCCAACTTTTAATGAATTCTCTCTCATTATCTCTATTGTATCAGTTAAATAATACTCTCCTTGAGCATTATTATTGTTTATCTTTGATAAAGCTTCTTTTAAACTTTTTCCATTGAAACAGTATATACCTGAGTTTATTTCATTTACTAATTTTTCTTCTTCATTAGCATCTTTTTGCTCTACTATCTTTAATAAATCTTCATTTTCATCTCTTATTATTCTTCCATATCCAGTTGGGTTATCTACCTTTGTTGTTAAAACAGTTGCATGATATCCATTATCTAAATGATATTTAAATAAATTTTCTAGTGTATCTGAATTTACTAAAGGAGTATCACCACATAATACAACTATAGTATCATTTTCTGATATATGTTCTTTAGCCATCATAACTGCATGACCTGTTCCTAATTGTTCAGTTTGCATAGCTATCTTAGTTTCTTCAGGTAATACACCTTGAACTACTTCACTTTCATGACCCAAGATTGCAACTATTTCACTAACACCTGAATTTTTAGATACATTTATAACATGGTTTACCATTTCTCTTCCACACACTTTGTGTACTACCTTTGGTAAACTTGACTTCATTCTTGTTCCTTTTCCTGCTGCTAGGATTATAGCTTTAAAATTCATAAACCCACTCCATTTCAACTTTTTTAATTATTTTAGTAATCTATTTTATAATATGTTAGTCTATTTATTTTGTATACAATTTGTCAATTACAATAACTAATATACCATTTTTGTGTAAAAAAGTACATATTATTCAAATAAAAAAGAGCCTGGAATTCGGCTCTTCAAGAAATATATTAAAAATATATTATGTTTTTAATTTTGTTAATTATTCAGCAGCTACTTCTAATTGAGATACTGCTTCATGATAAGCTTTTAATACTTCATCTTCTAGCATTTGTCTCATTTCAGCATTTATAGGATGAGCTATATCTCTGAAGTTTCCTTCTCCTATTTTTCTACTTGGCATAGCTATGAATAATCCATTATGTCCCTCTATAACCTTTATATCATGTACTACAAATAAATTATCGAAAGTTAATGAAACTATACATTTCATTTTCCCCTCGTCAGTTAATTTTCTCACTCTCACGTCAGTAATTTTCATTTTACTAATATCCCCCTTTTGTGTTTGACAAATTTAATTAAAAAAACTGAAACTGTTTTATAATATATTAATTCTATCAACTCGTTAAATTTCCTCTATTATTTTAGAAATTTTTTATTATTTTTTTACTTTTTTTTTATTTGATAGAAATTTGCCCTCAAAACTTGTCTTATCCTTCTAAATCATCCATAATGCTTTCTTCTTCTACAATTTCATTTATATCTTTAGTAGTCCAGTATTCTTCTCTAAATGTTTGTAAATTTGGCTCAACACTCACTACTTCATTATTAATTACATCTATTTGAATTAAAGATATATAATCATCAACCATTTTCTTAATTGGGTTAGTTGTAGATATAAATACTCCCTTTCCTATAACTTCAGCTCCGAACTCATTCATAAGTTCTATCATACCTTTTATAGTTCCTCCACCTCTCATAAAGTCATCTATTAATATAACTTTACTTCCAGGCTTAACAGCTTTTCTAGGTAAACTCATACTTTCTACTTTTGAACTATTTCCGCTTACATATGTCATGCTAAGTGTTGGCCCTTCTGATACTTTTGTGTCTTTTCTTATTATAACTAAAGGTAAGTTCATAGCTTTTGCTGTCATAAGCGCCATAGGTATACCTTTTGTTTCCATAGTAACAACATAATCAGCTTGTGAATAATCTATATTTGATGCAAATATTTTACCTATTTTAGATGCTATTCTAGGGTCATATATTAAATCTATCAGATATAAAAATCCTCCAGAAAGAATTCTAGATGGGTCTTTTATTTCTTCACATAGGTTTAATAAAAACTCTTCATTTTCTGCTTTAGATGTTTTAGGTATATATTTAACTCCACCAGCTGCACCTGATATCGTTATCACTTGTCCTAACTCAAGTTTTTCAAAAACATTTTTAACAACTATTAAATCTTCACTTATTGTAGACTTTGCTGAGTTAAATTTAGATGTGAAGTAGCTTAATGTAAATATTTTATTAGGATTATCAGATAATATTTTAACTATTGCACCTATACGCTCCGTCCTTTTAAATTTCATGTAAATACCTCCTGTACTAAAAACCTATGTATTTTAACTTATTAATGCATATTTTATATCATTATGTTATAATATTTGTTATGTTTTATTCGAAATTTAATATATTTAATATGTAGAAATATTTTATAATTTTATTTTGCTTAAAATATTGAACATTATACTATTATATCATAAACATAGTTCTTATTGTAGAACTTTTAATTTACTAGAAAGGTGGTTTCACTATGAACATATTCTTTATAGGTGTTGGCGGTATTAGCATGAGTGCATTAGCTAAAATATGTTTAAATAAAGGTTACAATGTTTTCGGATCAGATTCTACAGATTCTCATTTATTAGATAACCTTCGTGATCAAGGAGCAACTATATATATAGGTCATAAAAAAGAACATATAACTGATGATATAGATATGGTAGTTTATACTGCTGCTGTTAAATCTGATAATGAAGAATTAGTTGCTGCTAAAGAAAAAAATAAATTAATTATAAATAGAGCTGCTTTTTTAGGGCAAATAATGAGAGAATATCAAAATTCTATAGCTGTTTCTGGTACTCATGGAAAAACATCTACAACATCAATGCTATCTGCTATATTTGAATATGCAGAACTTGACCCAACTATACTAGTTGGCGGAAACCTTAGCATAATAGGTGGTAATGTTAAGATAGGAAAATCTCAAAACTTTATAACAGAGGCTTGCGAATACGTTGATAGTTTCTTAAACTTCAACCCTAAAATATCTGTCGTTTTAAATATAGAAGAAGATCATTTAGATTATTTCTCTGGAATAGATGAAATAAAAGCATCTTTTAATAAATTTGGTAAATTATTACCTTACGATGGTTACTTCATAATAAATGGAGACGATGAAAATACTAAGGATATATTACATGAAATAAAAGCTACTGTTATTAAATATGGTCAAAACGAAGGAAATAATGCTCTAATTAAAGATATTAAATTCGACGCTGATGGCTATGGAATATTTAATATAAATTACAATGGAATTGATTTAGGAGAGTTTAAGCTTTCTGTTCCTGGAATACACAATGTATACAATGCTACAGGAGCTATATTAGCAGCTTTAGTTTCTGGTGTAGAATTAGAAACTATAAGAAAAAATATATCTTTATATAGTGGTGTAGGTAGAAGATTCGAAGTTAAAGGTAAATACAACAATGCTTTAGTTGTAGATGACTATGCACATCATCCAACAGAATTAAAAGCTACATTATCTGCAGCTAAGAAAATTAAGAAAAATAAATTATGGTGTATATTCCAACCACATACTTACACGAGAACTAAATCATTATTAAATGAATTCTCTGATGCATTTTATGCAGCTGATAAAGTTATAATAACTGATATATATGCAGCTCGTGAAAAAGATCCAGGAGACATACATTCTAAAGATTTAGTTGATAAATTATATCAAAATAATGTTGATGTAATATACTTAAGTAAATTTGAAGAAATAGTAGATTACCTTGCAGAAAATGTTACTGATGATGATTTAGTTATAACTGCAGGAGCTGGTACTGTATATAAAGTTGGCGAAATGCTACTTGAAAAATAATATAAAAAAAGCTAGGTGAATTTCGCCTAGCTTTTTTATTTACAATAATAACTATTTCTTTTCAATTTTAAATACATCATCTCTTAAATAATTAAATAATCCATTATGAACTTCATAATACGCTGTTGCTTTATCAGAAGTTACTTTTACATAGTCATCTCCCATAGTTTCAAGCGTTATGGAATAACCATCTCCCTTTATCTTAACTGTAAAGTTGTATGGACTTCTTTCTTTACTTTTTTCTGGCTGTATTTTTCCAACTAGTCTTTTTACAGATATACTATATGCTAAATCATCATAATTCCATCTCCATGGTTTTTTAACTTCATCTCCATATATGATTTCTATACTATCCCATGTTTTGTATTTTTTTACAGAATCTATAGATGTATATATACTTTCTTGTAATAATTTATCAAATATCTTTTTTTCTGATACAGGTATTTTATAAAACTCTTCTTTATTTACTGTAAATATTCTAAAATAATCTAAATCAGTAGAAAATCTAATACCATTATCTACATAACCTTCATATTTACTTTCATAGTTACTTGGCTTTCTTACTTGTTTAAATTTAGTAGAGAAAAACTTTATCTGATTCCAATACTCTTGCTCTACTCTTACATCTTGTAAGTTTTTATCTGACATATAAACTGTATCAGTTGTTTTCATCTGAGCTAGTAATGACCTTGAATCTTCTTGTGTGTCTTTATTTTCGACTTTAACAGGCTGATCACTTGCCTGCTTTTTTGAGAAATAAACATATGTAGCTGTATATACTATAAAGAATCCAATTATTCCTACAAGAATTAAAATCCTTTTTTTAATCTTTCTTTTCTTTGCCATAAAAGCCCCCCCTATATAATTAACGATTTTATTATACTATAAAATATGCAAACTAAAAAGCACTACAATTGAATCATAGTGCTGTTTTTATAAATTTTTATATTATTTTATTATTTTTTACAAGAATTGCCTGGGCAATTTATACAAGGTTCTACATGGACTGTTATACCTTTTACAAATTGCATCTCTTTTATTATGCGTTTTTCTAACTTAGTTGCTATCTCATGACCTTCAAAAACAGTTAAGTTCTTGTTTACACATATAGTTAAATCTACATATGCAGTAGCTCCATGTTTTCTTGTTCTTATTTCTCCTAAGTTAATTACCCCATCTGTATTTTCTGCTATGTTTACTATCTGTTTTTCTTGATCCTCATCTATTGAATAATCCATTAATTCATTAGCTGAATCTTTTAATATATCAAATCCTACTTTTGCTACGAATAAAGCTACGACTATAGATGCAATTGGATCTAATGCTTTAAAACCTAGTAAGGCTCCTCCTATACCTATAAATGCCGCAATAGATGAAAGTGCATCAGATCTATGATGCCAAGCATCAGCCTTTAATGATGGTGAGTTTATTTTATTAGCTACTTTTATAGTTATTCTATATTGATATTCTTTTATAGCTATAGAAATAATAGATACTACTAATGGTAGTAATGTAGGTACTTGAACTCTATCTAGGTTAAAAAGTGATTTAAGTGCATTAAATCCGATTTTTAATGATACAACTATTAATAATATAGATAATAAAAACGATACTAATGTTTCTGCTTTTTCATGTCCATAATTATGTTCTTTATCATTTGGTGCTTTTGCAACTTTATTACCAATTAAAACTCCTACTGAACTTATTATATCAGATGCTGAATGTAATCCATCTGCTATCATAGCATTAGATTTTCCAACTATACCTGAAAATATTTTTATAACTGTTAATACTACATTCCAAATTATAGATTGTATTGTTACCTTATTGGCTTCATCATATCTTGTTTCCACGATATTACCTCCTAATATATATACTTTATTTTATTATCCATTTTTATTCTTTCTTAAACCTACATCAAATCTTAACTGCAATAAATTATAGTTTTAATTCAACATTAATTATCATTTATCTTAAAAATGAAAAATCACCCAACAAATGTTGGGCGATTCTTTTATTATATCATATATTTAATTATGCTTCTTTAATTATTTCTAATACAGCTCTTGAAGAATTTATTATATCTTCTATTGCTATATATTCTTCTAATGTATGAGCATTTTTCATTCCTATTCCTAAGTTAACAGCTTTTAATCCATTTCCATTTAATACGTTAGTATCACTTCCACCACCTGTTGAAGCAGTATATCCTTCTATTCCTATGTTAGAGAATGCTTTTTTAGCAAGTTCAACTATCTCAGCATCATCAGCTATTTTAAATGGTGCATAGGCTCTAGTTACTTTAGCAATTACTTCTGCTCCCATAGCTTCTCCTGCTTTTTTGAATTCTTCTACCATATGATTAGTTTGAGCATCTAATTTTGATTCTTCTAAACTTCTAGCTTCTGCAACTATTTCAAGTTCAGGCATAACTATGTTTGTAGCTATTCCACCTTTAACTATACCTATGTTTGCAGTAGTTTCTTCATCTATTCTAAGTAATTTCATATTCTCTATAGCTTTAGAAGCTACCATTATAGCACTTACTCCATTTTCTGGTTGTAAACCTGCATGTGCTGGCTTACCTTTTATAGTTACTTCTATTTTATCTTGTGCTGGAGCTTTTGTTATTATTTCTCCTGGAGATCCTCCACTATCTAAAACGAAAGCATAATCTGCATTTATTTTAGAATAGTCTAGATATTGAGCTCCAAATAATCCGCCTTCTTCCCATATAGAGAATACTACTTCTATATCAGCATGATCTAAATTATTTTCTTTTATTATTCTTAAAGCTTCTAATATAGCTGCTATACCAGCTTTATCATCAGAACCTAAAACTGTAGTTCCATCACTTGTTATTATTCCTTTTGCTTCATCTATTATAGGTTTTATTCCTTCTCCTGGGCTAACTGTATCCATGTGAGAACTGAATAATACTGTTTTACCTTCTCTGTTTCCTTTTAATTTAGCTATTACGTTTCCTGTTTCTCCACCAGCTTTAACACCAGCTTCGTCTATACAAACTTCACATCCTATAGCTTCTAGTTTTTTTACTAGTACTTTAGCTACGTTACCTTCTTTAGATGAAGGACTATCTATTTTTACTAATTCTATGAATTCATCGATTAATCTTTGTTTATTTATCATATTCAATTCTCCTCCTAGTTTGTATTACATACATATATTGTAAATTATTCCATAATTTTTTTCAATAGAAAACGATATTATCAGACTTCTCTCACAATTTACTTCATAATCTTTCTAGTTCTAGAATCAACAAAACAAATCCAATATCCAAGCTTATCGCTTCTATCATCACATGGTTTATACATATTAAATCCTGTATGACCTTGATCTGGTTGCTCATTTTTATTTCCTGGAATAGCGTACATATAGTGTTTACGCTTGTTGTATTCATCATATTGAACCCCAAATAAGTAATGTCTATATCTATATGATTGTAAAACTATGTCACTATACATAGTATAATTTAAAGTATTTATATACCCTAAGTAAGGCATAGTATATCCGCACATTGTCATAGGTGTTATCTCTATTTTCCACCATCTAGTATTTTCTATAGTATCCCTTGCAAATGGCTTAACTTCTTTAAACATTTTCAATCCTTTTTTTATCTGTCTAGGCATTAATAAATTTCTAGCCGTATTTACTTGGGCTTCTTCATAATTTATTTCCTCATCAATTTGTTTTATCTCTTCACTTACTTTTTCACTACGTTTTAAATTCTCTTCAATTACAGGTTTATTATTGCTAGGTTTTGTTGATTTATTTCTTTGATTTTTTTGTCTAGGAGATGATACGTACTCTATTTCTTCATTATCTTCTTCATTTTCATAGTTGTAATCTGTATTTTCTTCATTATCTTCTTCTATTTCTACATATTCTAAATACTCATATTCATACTCACAGTTTTCGTCATCATCAACTTCTACATACTCAACTTCCTCATATACATACTCTTCGTCATCTTCTAATTCTTCATATTCCATATATTCTTCATCTGATGTAAATATTATTTCTTCATAATTATCAATTTTACTTCCCTTAAATCCAATTAATGGTACACTTTTTTCAGATACTAAAGCCACAGCCTTTATGTTAGTATTATTTTCGTCTAAATTTAATGCAAATTCCCCTTTACCTTGTTCACTCAATACTATACGCCCTAAATCCAAAGTGTTGTAATCTTCTAGTATAGCTACCACTTTATATCCATCTCTAATATACTTAAGATTTTCTACATAAAGTGCTACCAAAGATTTTTCTTCTGTAACTTCAATTTTTGCAAATGCTTTTGGCAATACTCTATCTTTATATCTAAAGTTCATGTCTTTAGCTTCTAGAATTATATAATCTCTTTTATACTTCTTTTTAGTACTCAAAGCTATCCCCCCTATAAAATATAAGTCCCTCTAAACATTATATGTTTGGACATGCAAAAAAGTACCTTCTATTTAGAAGGTACTTTTTTATTAACACAGTTTGAAAGATTTGCAAACTCTTCTATTGTAAGAGTTTCTCCTCTTCTTTTCTCATCTATATTAGCCTCACTTAAAACTTCTCTTATTTCATCTTTATTTAAAAATCCTAATGTCCCTAATGCATTTAGTAAAGTTTTTCTTCTTTGCCCAAATGCAGCTTTAACAGTTTTAAAGAATATATCTTCATTATCTACATTGTATTTTCTTTCTTCTCTTACATGAAGCCCAATTACTGTAGAATCAACATTCGGTTGTGGTATAAACATATGTCTTGGAGCTTTTGCTACTATTTCTGTATCACAGTAATATTGAACAGCTACTGATAATGCTCCATAGTCTTTTGTTCCAGGATTTGCATTCATTCTATCAGCAACTTCCTTTTGAACCATAACAACTATATCTGTTACTGGTATGTCTTCTTCTAAGAATTTCATAACTATAGGAGTTGTTATATAGTATGGAAGATTTGCTACTAACTTAACTGGTCCTCCACCTAACTTTTCTTTTACTAACTCTTCTACATTAACTTTTAATATATCTTGATTTACTACCTCTATATTATCAAATTCATCTAGAGTGTCTTTAAGTATTGGTATTAAAGTTTTATCAATTTCTATAGCTACAACCTTATCAGCAACTTTACCCATCTCACGAGTAAGTGTACCTATACCAGGACCTACCTCTATTATTTTATCTCCTTTTGAAAGTCTTGCTCCATCTAATATTCTATCTATTACATTGTCATCTATTAAAAAGTTTTGTCCTAATGATTTAGAAAACTTAAATCCATGCTTATCTACTACTTCTTTAGTTTTTCTATGTGACGAAAGTCTATCCATATTTTATCTCCTTTATTTATATTATTATAAAGTTTCTAAAGCTTTTTCAAACTCTTCTCTACTAACTCCATAATTATTTAATCTATTTAAAAATTGTTTTGCATTTCCGTAACCTATACCTAATATCATTCCTAACTTATCTCTTCTGTGAGATGCATCATCATTTCCTATAAGTCCATTTCTTATTAAATCTACTTGTCCGAATTCATCTCTTTTATCAGTACTTTCTGTTCTTACTTTTTCAAGTGCTTTTCTTATACTTTCTGGAGTAGCATTTTCTATTCCTATATCTCCATTTTTCTTTGCTTCTTCTCTTGGTAAAAATGCATGTTTACATCCAGGAACTTCTGCAGCTATCTTTTTTCTTATTTTTTCACCTGCAAAGTCTGGGTCTGTAAATATTATAACTCCTCTTCTTTCTTGTGCTGATTTTATTCTTTCCATAACTCCCTTAGGAAATCCAAAACCACCTGTAGTTATAAGTTCAGCATCCACTGCTCTTTTTACAGCCGTTACATCATCTCTTCCTTCTACTACTATTATTTCCTTTATCATCTAATCACCTTTTTCGCTCATTTTACTTAATATCTTTATATTTTAAGCTTTATACTAAATTTTATCAAGGCTACAAATTCGGTTATAGCTAAAATAAATGTCTATTTCGCAAAATAGGGGCTTATCTCTATTTTGAGATAGCCCCATTATTTATATTACTTTATATTAAAAAATCTCTTTGCATTTTCTTTTGTAGCTTTACAAACTTGCTCATATGAAATTCCTTTTTCTTGAGCGATTTTATCAGCTACAAATTGAACTAAAGAAGGATCATTTCTTTTTCCTCTATGTGGCTCTGGAGCCATATATGGAGAATCAGTTTCTATAAGTAAATACTCAAGTGGTATTTCCTTAGCTACTTCTCTAGTTTTTTTATTATTTTTAAATGTTACTGTACCTGGTATAGATATATAACAACCCATTTTTACATACTCTTTAGCTAGTTCTACATTTCCACTATAGCAATGAAGCACACATCCTATTTCAGGACTTTTAGTGTTTTTTATTATTTCAAATGTATCACCGTGAGCATCTCTATCATGAATTATTATAGGTAATTTTAGTTCATTAGCTAATTCTATTTGTCTTTTAAACCATTTCTTTTGAATTTCTCTAGGAGAGTTGTCATAGTAATAATCTAATCCTATTTCTCCTATAGCTTTTACCTTTTCATTTTCTAATGCAAGTTTTCTTAAAGTTTCTATATCTTCTTCAGTCATTTCACCTACATCATGAGGATGAACTCCAACTGCTGCATATATAAAATCATATTTATTAGCTAAATCTACACTACTTTTAGAAGTTTCTATACAAGCTCCAGGATTTAGCACTAAGTCTACACCTTTAGCTTTTAGTGAATTAATTAATTCTTCTCTATCTTCATCAAATCTTTCATCATTTAAATGTGCATGTGAGTCAAATAACATTTCGTCATCTCCTTATCTAACTTCGCAACCGTCTTTAGCACCTTCTGTTAATGGTAATACTAAATCATCACCGTCATCTCCTGCAGCTAATATCATACCTTGAGATTCAACGCCTCTTAGTTTTACAGGCTTTAAGTTACATACTACAGTAACTTCTTTTCCTATTAAATCTTCTGGCTTATACCACTTAGCTATTCCAGATACTATTTGTCTTGTTTCTGGTCCTATTTTAACTTGTGATACTAATAATCTATCTGCTTTAGGATGCTTTTCACATTTTACTATTTTACCTATTCTAAGCTCTATCTTATCTAAATCATCTATAGATATTTCAGGCTTATGCTCTAATGGAGCTTCTGCTTCTTCTTTCTTTTCAGCAAATAATTCTTGAAGTTCTTCTACTTCTTTTTCTATATCTAATCTTGGGAATAATGCATTTCCTTTTTCAACTTTTGTATTTTCTTTTATTAATCCAAAAGTTTTAGTACTTTCCCAAGTCATTAAATTTTCATCTGTTATACCTAATTGAGCATATATTTTCTTAGCAGTATCGTTCATCATTGGATTTATAAGAGTAGCTACTATTCTTATAGATTCACATAAGTTATATAAAACTGCATCTAACTCGTCTTTCTTAGCTTCATCTTTAGCTAAAGCCCAAGGCATAGTTTCATCTATATACTTGTTAGTTCTTCTTATTAACTTCCAAGCTGACTCTAATGCTTCATTAAATTGTAGTTTGTTCATTTCTATTTCAAAGTTTTCTACTGAAGTCTTAGCAGTTTCTTTTAAGCTAGCATCAAATTCAGTACTTACTTTTGGCATTGGTATTATTCCATCATTATATTTTTCAACCATAGAAACAGTTCTACTTACTAGGTTTCCTAAATCATTAGCTAAATCTGAGTTAAGTCTTGTTACAAAGTTTCTATGAGTATAGTTTCCATCTTGGCCGAATGCAAATTCTCTTAATAAGAAATATTTAAGAGCATCTACTCCATATCTTTCTATCATTTGTTCTGGGTAAACTATATTTCCTTTTGATTTACTCATTTTATCATTATCAAATAATATCCATCCATGTCCATATACTTGTGTAGGCATCTCTTCACCTAAAGCCATAAGTATAGCAGGCCATATTATTGTATGGAATCTCATTATTTCTTTTCCTACTATATGAACATTTGCTGGCCAATACTTCTTAAATTCAGAATCATCTTCGCTCATATATCCTAATGCAGTTATATAATTACATAAAGCATCTACCCAAACATATATAACGTGTTTTTCATCGAAAGGAACTTTTATTCCCCAGTCAAATGTAGTTCTAGTTACACATAAATCTTCTAATCCTTTGTCTAAGAAGTTTGCAACCATTTCATTTTTTCTAGATACTGGGAAACAGAAGTTAGGATCAGCGAATAGTTCTCTTAATCTATCTTCATATTTTGATAGTTTAAAGAAGTAAGCTTCTTCTTTCGCTATATAAGTGTCTCTTCCACAGTCAGGACATTTGTTTCCTTCTAATAATTGAGACTCTGTCCAGAAACTTTCGCATGGAGTACAATATCTTCCTTCATAAGAACCTTTATATATATCTCCTTGCTCATATAGCTTAGTAAATATTTTTTGTATTATAACTTCATGTCTTTCTTGAGTTGTTCTTATGAAATCATCATAAGATATATCCATAGTCTTCCATAGTTTTTGTATGTCAGCTATCATTCCATCAAGATACTCTATTTCTGTCATTCCTTTTTCTTTAGCAGTTTTTTGTATCTTTTCTCCGTGTTCGTCAGTTCCTGTTAAAAACTTTACATCATATCCACAGAAACGCTTAAATCTTGCTATAGCATCTGCTGCAACAGTTGTATAAGTATGTCCTATATGTAGGTTACCACTTGGGTAATATATAGGAGTTGTAACGTAAAAAGTAGGTTTTGTCATATATATTTCCTCCTCAAATTTATGTTTTCTCTATAAATAAAAAACTCGCCACCTATGTAATATCATAGGGGCGAGGTTATATTCGCGGTACCACCCTAATTATCTATAATTATTTTATAGATATCTTAGAAGACGTTAACGAGTCTAACCGTTCTATCTTAAAAATAGACTTAGTCTATTATTCGGATAAAATAGCTCCAAGACCATATTCAGTAATTCTTTTAACACTAGCTTTCACCTACCCTAGCTCTCTGTAGAAAAAATTGTTACTTACTCATCTTTTCATAGCTTAATTGTTTATATAATTTACATAAATATTATGTTTTATTCACCATTTTTGTGAATATTTTTATATTAACTTATTAAGCTTAATTTTATTAAATTTACCACAGTATGTCAATCTTATTTTGCTATATTACTTGCTTTTATATAACTTTATCAAAGAATTGTTTGGTTCTTATGTTCTTTGTATTTTCAAAAATTTCCTTAGGAGTACCTTCTTCTAATATATACCCCTCATCCATAAATACAACTTTGTTAGCAACTTCTTTTGCAAATCCAATCTCATGAGTTACAACTGCCATCGTCATTCCTTCTTTTGCAAGCTCTTTCATTACATCTAATACTTCCTTTACCATCTCTGGATCAAGTGCAGATGTAGGCTCATCAAATAGAATCATATCTGGTTTCATGGCCAATGCTCTAGCTATTGCTATTCTTTGCTTTTGTCCTCCTGAAAGTTGAGATGGATAATCATTTTTCTTTTCTAGTAATCCAACTCTATCTAGTAAGTTTAGTGCATCACTTATGGCTTCTTCTTTGCTTACTTTTTTTAATTTAGTAGGTGCAACTATTATATTTTCAAGTACAGTCATATTTGGAAACAAGTTGAAATTTTGAAATACCATACCAATATTTTGTCTGACTTTATTAATATCACATTTTTTATTTAATATATTTTCACTATTATAAATAATTTCGCCTCCATTTGGTTGTTCTAAAAGGTTTATACATCTTAACAAAGTACTTTTTCCTGATCCACTAGGACCTAAAATTGCTACGATTTCACCTTTTTTTATATTTAGATTTATATCTTTTAAAACTTCATTTTTTCCAAAACTTTTTTGTATATTTTTTAATTGTATCATAATGTAACACCTCCTATTATGCATTACTAGCTTTAAATAATTTACCTAAAAAGTTAGATTCTCTCTCACTTTTATTTGCTAACTTAAATTCTAATAATCCCACTAGCTTAGATAATGTAAATGTCAATATAAAATATATCATTGCAGCTACTAATAATGGTTCAAATGCCAAGTAAGTATTTCCTTTAACTATATCTGCACTATACATTAAATCTTGTATCCCTATAACAGATACTATAGATGACTCTTTTACTAAAACTATAAATTCATTAGCAAGAGCTGGAAGTACATTTTTTAACGCTTGTGGTATTATTACTAATCTCATACTCGTTGAGTAATCTAATCCAAGCGATCTACTAGCTTCCATCTGCCCTTTATCGATTGACTGTATACCCGATCTTAATATTTCTGCTATATATGCACTTGAATTTATAGAAAGCGCAACTACTGCAGAAATATATTCAGAAGGTATAGGTCCTAAACTTGGAAATTTAATTCCTATAGTAGGAAATCCAAAATAAATTATATAAATTTGAACTAACAATGGTGTTCCTCTTAAAAACTCTATATAAACTCTACCTAAAAAACTTAATACCTTATTTCTAGATATTCTTGCTAAACATATTACTACCCCTACAATAAATCCCAAAAGTAAAGTACATACAGATATAGCAATAGTTATCTTTGTTCCATCTATAAAAAATTGTGAGTAATTACTCAAAAACGAAAAATCCATTTTTAATACCTCCTAAATTTATTGTGCTAATTGTGTAGCTTGTTGAACATATTCATTTATTTTTCCTTTATCCTTTAAGTTATTTATAACTTTATTAACTTCTAATATTAAAGTTTTATCATCTGTTTTATTTACAGCTATAGCTGAACCTTCTTCTTTATTTTCACCTAAATTAACTTGAGACACTACAATTTGAGGATATTGCTTTAAGTAACCATCTATGGCTTCTTTGCTTACTACAACTGCATCAACATTATTATTTTGAAGTGCTAGTATGACATCAGATATCTTTCCTAATGATTTTATATCATTGGCTTTTATAATATCCTTTGCTATATTTTCTTGAAGACTAGCTTTTTGAACGGCTATTTTCGTATTTTTTAAATCATCGATTGATTTATACTTATTCTTACTTTGCTCTTTAACTAAGATAACATGTTCCCCATTATAGTAAATATCAGTAAAGTTAACTGCTTTTTTTCTTTCTTCAGTTGGACTCATACCTGCAACAACCATATCTACATTTCCTGATTTAAGAGCCCCTAGCAATCCATCAAATTTCATATCTTTTATATCTAACTTAACACCTAATTCTTTGGCTATTTCTTCAGCCATCATCATTTCAAATCCTACAATAGTATCTTTACCATTTATCTCTTTATGAAATTCATAAGGTGGATAATCAGCACTAGTTCCTATTGTTAATACCCCTTTATCCTTTATTGCTTGTAGCTGACTTTTTTCTTCTTTTGAAGAACATCCTACTACCGATAAGCTTAATATTCCTATTAAAACTGCATATATTGATTTTTTAATTTTTTTCATAATAACTCCTCCTAATTAATAATTATTAGTAACTGATAATCGTTTGATAATTCAATTTTAATTTTAGCTTCAAAACATGTTTTGTGTAATAAAAAAGCCCCTTAGCATTTTGCTAAGAGACGAAATTATCCGTGGTACCACTCTCATTGATAAGTTAGCCAATAAATGATAATACATAATATAATTCTATATATTAAAAAAGTCCCTTGGTTAAAAAACCAAGAGACGAATTATATCCGCGTTACCACTCTAATTGATAAGTAAACTTATCCACTCAATCCTTTAAGGCAGGCTCACCGATTACCATACTATTAGTTCAAGTAATCTTCTCCAAAGCTCTCTTCACATTAAACTTCATTACTAGGCTCACACCAACCCTAGCTCGCTGAAACTTCATTTAGTGCTACTCTCTTTTTCATAGAATTTATTTTATAAATCTTTTTTATAAGCTAATTATAGTTACTTAAATTTAAATTGTAAATATATTTTTTGAATTTTTCAAAATAATTTTAACTAAATAATATGTAACATATAAATACAGCAGCTACTACTCCCGCAATATGACTAATCATAGAGCAAGTTAAAGTATGCCTAGTATTTTTAATTTTTAAACTTCCAAAGTATATTGCCATAGTATAAAATATTGTTTCTGAAGCACCTACTATAGTTGCCCCCATCTTTTCAATTATTGTACCCATTCCAACTCTAGTTGCAAGTTCATTATACATACCTAAAGCTCCACTTCCTGATAATGGCTTTATAACTATAAGACCTATTAACTCTTTAGGTATACTAAGTAAATCAGTTATAGGTTTAAATATAAATTCCAACATATCTATACCTTTTCCACTTTTAAATATTCCTATTGCTAAAAATATTCCTATTATGTACGGTAGTATACCCCAGGTAGCTTTTAAACCATCAATTGCACCTTTGACAAAGCTATCATATATATCTACACCTTTTATTTTTCCATGAACTACTATAATTAAAATTATTACAGGTATTATTGAGTTAGAAAATATATTTAACATCATCTATACCTCCTTCTTTGAAACACCTTACAAGTTGTAATAGCAACTACCGTAGAGATAAGCGTTGCAAATAAAGTAGTAGGTATTATCTCACTTGGATTAGCAGCTCCTCCATCTAATCTTAATTTTATCATAGTAAATGGAATAATCTGTATAGAAGAAATATTTATTACTAAAAACATAATCATATCGTTTGTAGCTGTGTCTTTTTTATTATTTAATGTTTGCAATTCATTCATGGCTTTAAGTCCAAAAGCAGTTGCTCCATTTCCTGCTCCTAACATATTTAAAACTATATTCATAACTATATATGACATAGCTTTATGCCCTTTAGGTACAGATGGAAATAATTTTTTTAAAATTGGATATAACATATCACCTATTTTATTTATCAACCCAGAGTCTTTTGCTATATTCATAATTCCCATCCACAAAGCCATTATTCCAGCTAAACTAACTGCAAATTCAATTCCCCTAGATGCTTCACTTAATATTACATCATTTAATTGCCCTAAATTATTGGTGAATATACTTCCAATAATACCAATAAAAATCATCCAAAACCATATCTTTGTGATATAAATCCCCCCCTCTTATCAATTTTATGATATTAAGTTATGAGATTATACTTGAAACTTATTCTATATTATGATTAAGTATAATTATCTAATTTATTTATATTTTTAGGGTAATAAGGAGATATATAATGAAAAATTTAACACTTCTTACTGATTTATATCAACTCACTATGATTAATGGATATTTTGAGAATAATGTCCATAATGATATTGTTGTATTTGATATGTTCTTTAGGAAAAACGCTTGCAAAGGTGGGTATACTATAGTTTGCGGTATAGATCAACTTGTTGAATACATAAATAACCTTAATTTTTCAGATAGCGATTTAGACTATCTTAGGAGTTTAAACTTGTTCTCAGAAAATTTTTTAAACTTCTTAAAAAAATTTAAATTTACAGGAGATATTTATGCAGTTCCTGAAGGTACTGTTATGTTTCCAAATGAACCTATAATAAGGATAAAAGCGCCTCTGTATCAAGCTCAACTTATTGAAACTGCGCTACTTACAATTATTAATTTTCAATCATTAATTGCTACTAAAGCTTCTAGAGTTTGTTTTGCAGCTCAAGATGATTCTGTATTAGAATTTGGGCTAAGACGTGCTCAAGGTCCTGATGCTGGTATTTATGGTGCAAGAGCAGCTATAATTGGGGGATGTAGCGCTACTGCAAATGTACTTGCTGGGAAAATGTTTAATATACCTATAGTAGGAACTCATGCTCACAGCTGGGTTCAAAAATTTGATTCGGAATTAGAAGCTTTTGAAGCTTATGCTAATATTTATCCAGATAAATGTCTTTTATTAGTAGATACTTATGATGTTTTAAATAGTGGTGTACCTAATGCTATAAAAGTGTTTAAAGATTTGAGAAAAAAAGGATTTGAACCAATGGGTATAAGACTTGATTCAGGAGATCTAGATTATTTATCTAAAGAATGTAAAAAGCTATTAGATGCAGAAGGTTTTGATAATGTAAAAATAACAGCATCTAATGATTTAGATGAACATGCTATTTCTGAATTAAAATCTTCAGGTTCTCCTATTAATTCTTGGGGAGTTGGAACAAAATTAATAACATCATCTGATTCACCTTCTCTTGGAGGAGTTTATAAACTTGTTGCTTCATATAAAGATGATAGCTTTGAACCTAAAATTAAAATTTCTGAAGATCCAGAAAAAATAACTAACCCAGGATATAAAAAAGTGGTTAGAATATATAATACTCAAGGAAAAGCTGAAGCTGATTTAGTAATGCTTGAAGATGAGGTTATAGATACTACTAAACCTCTTACTATATTCCATCCAGTATATACTTGGAAAAAGAAAATATTTAAAAACTATACAATCAGGGAGTTACTACAACCTTTATTTATTGAAGGGAAATGTGCTTATAAACATAGATCTGTATTAGAAATTAAAGAGTATACTAAAAATGAATTAAATACTTTATGGAGAGAATATAAAAGATTAATATATCCTCAAACTTATAAAGTTGACTTATCCGAAAAACTTTGGAACCTAAAAAATTCCATGTTAAATACTAAAAAAAATATTTAAATCAGTATCAATTGAAGGGGGTCCAAATATGGATATAACAGACTACAAAATTATAGAAATATTACAAAAAGATGGAAGAATTTCTATGAAAGATTTAGGTAAGATAGTTGGTTTAACTTCCCCAGCTGTATCTGAAAGAGTTAAAAGACTTGAAGAGTCTGGAATTATACAAGGCTATAAAGCTATAGTAAATCCAGATAAGTTAGGTAGAGTAATTAAATCTTTTATAAATATATCTTTACCTAGTGAAAATTACAGCAGTTTTATAGAATATGCTAAGGATGATAATCGTATTGTAGAATGTCATCATATAACTGGTGAAGACTGTTTACTTTTAAAAGTAATAGTTAAAGATATGTATGAACTTGAAAAAGTCATTGATAAAATAAAACAAGTAGGTAGAACTAAAACCTCAGTTATATTATCAACAATAATAGAGTCTAAATCAATATTATAAAATCAATTAAAATGAAAAGGATGCTTTTAGCATCCTTTTTATTTTAATCCTAAATATTCTTCTAGGGTTAAATTATTCATATTAAAATGTTGACTATCTTTTTTTCCTATATATCTATAATGCCATGATTCATACATATATCCTGTAATATCTTCTTTTCCTTCAGGATATCTAAGGATAAAACCATATTTATATGCATTTTCATACAACCATTTAGCTTGTGGTGTATTATCAAACCATGTCCCTATTGGTCTTGATGTATTACCTGTAGTTATATCTAATACTAATCCAGTTTGATGTTCACTAAATCCAGGTCTAGCAGAGTATCTATCTGCTTCTGCTTTTCCATCCTTTTTCACATAATTATTATATAGCTGTACTTGAGTATTATAACTTCTATAGCCACTTCTAATATTTATTATAATCCCATCTTTTTTTGCTGCTGCTTTCATTTCTTTAAAAGCCTTCATTGCCTCTGTATCTTCTCTCCCACTTTCAGGAGCATAGTCTTTAGGAAGTCCATAATCTTTATTTACAACTAATATACCATCTATATATAAAGGTTTTTCTCCTTCTACATAATCACTTACATTATGCTTTGGTTTTTCTTCTTTAACTTCATGAACTTGTGCTTTTTGTTCATCTGCATAAGTATCTTTTTCTTTAGATGCTATTAAGCTATACATCTGAAATACAAATACTGCAATAGCTATAGCAATTACTCCTTTTTTCAACATATCTTCCCCCATATTTCAATTTCTAAACAATATAAATAATTATACTTTATAATTACATTTACTTCTACTAAATTATTTATTTTGTAATTTTATGTAGCTTATTTAAATTATTGTTTATAATATAAAAAAGGCATCTCAAAATTGAGATACCCTTTTTATATTATAAAGCTATAGCTTTTTCTATTCTATTTAATCCTTCTTTTATATTATCTAATGAAGTTGCATAAGAAAGTCTTATGTAGTTATCATTTCCAAATCCTATTCCTGGTACAACTGCTACTTTTGCATCATCTAATAAGTAATCTGCAAAATCTACTGAATTATTTATAGCTTTTCCATTTATAGTTTTACCTATTAATTTGCTTATGTTTACCATTACGTAGAAAGCTCCTTGTGGATTCAAGCAAGATAAATTTTCTATAGAATTTATCTTTTCAACCATAAAATCCCTTCTTTCTTTAAATGCTTTAATCATTTCATTTAAAGTTTCTTCTGGACCATTAAGAGCTGCTATAGTTGCATATTGAGCTATAGTATTAGGATTTGATGTAGCATGACTTTGGAAATTAGACATAGCCTTAGCTATTTCCTTATTACAAGCAGTATATCCTATTCTCCATCCTGTCATAGCATAAGCTTTTGCTACTCCATTTACTACTATAGCTAAATCTTTTATATCTTGATTGAAAGAAGCTATACTTGTATGAGTTCCTTCATATAATAATTTTTCATATATTTCATCTGATATTACATATATATTATGTTTAACAGCTAAATCAGCTATTGCTCTTAAATCTTCTTCTTTGTAAGCAGTACCCGTTGGGTTATTTGGTGTATTTAATATTATAGCTTTAGTTTTATCTGTTATAGCAGCTTCTAAAGCTTCAACAGTATATTTAAACTCAGCTTCTTCTGGACACTCAACAAATACAGGGTTTGCATCTACAAGTCTAACTAATTCTGGATAACTTACCCAATATGGATTAGGTACTATTACTTCATCCCCTGGATTACATATTGCCGATAAAGTGTTAAATAAAGAATGTTTAGCTCCATTTGATACAACTATTTGGTCTTGTGTATATTCTAAGTTGTTATCTCTTTTTAATTTATCACATATAGCTTTTTTTAAACTTTCCATTCCTGAAGCTGCTGTATAGCCTATACTTTCATTTTCTATAGCATTTATTGCTGCATCTCTTATATGCTTAGGAGTTCTAAAATCTGGTTCCCCAGCTCCAAATCCTATTATGTCTATCCCCTGAGCCTTTAAACTTTTAGCTTTTGCAGTTATAGCTAAAGTTACCGATGGCTGAATCGACTTCAATTTATTTGATATGTTTTTTCTCATGTTTTATCCTCCCCAAATTTAAGTCACCTTTTATAAAATCGTTTTCCATAAAATTATTAATTAAACCTTTGTTTCCCAAAGGCTTTAAATATAAATACAATAAAAGTGTATTAGCCTTAAATAGCTAATACACTTTTATAATATACAAATTTTTTAAAATTGTCTATATTTAAATTTTAAAAAATTTTACTTAAATTCTATTATATCTGTATAAGTAATTTGTTATTCCATAGGTCATATATGATTTTATAACACCTGTGTCTTCATTAGGTCTTATTAACTTTCTAGTAGACACAATATCAGCATATCCTATAATAAAAATGTCTATGCTCTCATCTTTTAATATATCAAATGCATTAAATAAAACATCTTTACTCATATTATTATTTTTATAAAACTCAAGTAATGTCATATGGTATCTTATATATTTATATAAGATATTTATATTTTTTTCACTTAACCCTAAATTTTTACCTATTTCAAAAATTTCATTTGCTCCTATAACTTCATGTTTTTTAAAGTGAACTCTACCATTATCGTCAATAGTTTGAGCTAATGGTTTCCCCATGTCGTGTAAAAATATACCTAACTTTATAAGTTCTTTTTTCTTAATTCCATCATCTAATTTTTCATTTAAATTTTCAAGTACTTTATATCTTATATGCGTATCGAAAAATGATTCTTCTCGTATTATTTCTTCTAAAAGTTCTAATGCCAGTATTGAATGTTCAAAACAATTTATAACATGGAATTTACATTCACCAACAGTTTTCATCTTCGATATAATAGGAAATACTTGTTCTAGTTCCCCTAATTTATCCATCTCTCTTAGATGAGTGCAACTATTTTCACTTTTTATACAATCCATTAGCTTCTTAACTAATGTCATGTTTTATCACCTCTATTTTATAAATCTAAAACTTGTTTATATACTATATCTTTTTTAAGTTTTCTTTCTTTGCATACAACTTTAATTGCATCTTTTTTAGTTGTACCTTCTTCCATAAGCTTTATTACATATTCTCTATCATTTAGATTATCATATTCACAAGTTTTTTCTATTTCACCCTTAAATCCTTCAACTATAAGAACAAATTCACCTTTTACTTCTCTTTCATTAAATATATCTATACATCCCTGTATATCATTTCTTATTACCTCTTGATACTTCTTAGTTAATTCTCTATTTATAGCAATATTTCTATTTCCTAATATTTTAACCATATCTTTTAGAGTATCTTTTAATCTGTGTGGTGATTCATAAAATATTATAGTTCTTTTTTCATGTTTTAATTCTTCTAATTGTTCTCTTCTTCTTTTTTTATCTCTATCTAAAAATCCTTCGAATGCAAATTTACCTGTTTCAAGACCTGAACCTATTAAAGCTGTTATTGAAGCTGTAGCTCCAGGCAAAACAACTACTTCTATATCATTTTCTATGGCTTGTTTTATTATTTCCTCTCCTGGATCTGATATACCAGGCATTCCTGCATCACTTATTAATGCTATATTTTCTCCACTTAACAATTTATTAATTAGATATTCACCTTTATTATCTTTGTTGTGTTCATGATAACTTGTTAGTGGTTTAGATATTTCAAAATGATTTAAAAGTTTAATACTATGTCTAGTGTCTTCTGCTGCTATTAAATCGACCTCATTTAAAACTCTTAAAGTTCTATACGTTATATCTTCTAAATTCCCTATTGGAGTTCCACATACATATAATTTTCCACTCATTTACTTCTCTCCTATATCTTCATTTGCATATATATCATTGATTGCTTTAGTATATTGCCCATCCTCATCATAAACATATAGTGGGTCTAGTATTTTTAAATCTGGTCTTCCACCCTTAGTAAATTGAACTAACATTATATTAGGAGCTTTTCCTTGTTTAGGATGTATAAATTGAATTTGCTTAGGTTCTAATTTATATTTTCTTGCTAATGTTATTATTTCTATTAATCTTGTTGGTCTATGAATCATATAAAATTTTCCTAAATCCTTTAACAATCTAGATGAAGATCTTATTACGTCTTCTAAGTTACATTTAACTTCATGTCTAGATATAGCCTTTTTATCATTAGGATTTTTAATTCCGTTATCATGCATATATGGAGGATTTGAAGTAACTACATCAAATTTATTAACTTCTAAAGTTTCATCTATAGTTTTTATATCTCCATTAACTATCTTTACTCTATCTTGTAAATCATTTAGTAATACAGATCTTGTTGCCATCTCATATACTTCTTCTTGTATTTCAACACCTATTATTTCTTTAGCTTCACTTTTTCCAGCTATAAGTATTGGTATTATACCTGTTCCTGTTCCTAAATCTACAACACTAGCTCCTCTTTTTACCTTTGTAAAATTGGCTAGTAATACAGCATCTACTCCGAAGCAAAATCCTGTTGTATCTTGAATTAACCTCAATCCTTTTAATTGAATATCATCTATTCTTTCCGTGTCTTTTAACTTTACGTCCATAAATTTACTCCTTGCTATAAAAAATCTATAATTTAAAGGGTAGGAATTATCCTACCCCCATATTAATCTTCTAGTTTTCTTAATTCTCTTAGAGTCTCTGCATCAAGTCTTTCATCTCTTGAACCACAGCCTCCACACTTTCTTGCTTCTTGTAAAACTTTTATATCTTCAACTTCGTATAATTTGATATTTTTATCTTGTAATTCTACCTTAGCTTGTTCTAAAAGTGGGTTAATTTCTATTACTTTACCTTTTCCATCTGGAACTTGAACTACCGATCCTACTGTAGGCATTTTTTCTAATGCCTCACTATATACATCGTGCTCATATTTTAAGCAACAGAATAATCTACCACATATACCCGATATTTTAGTTGGATTAAGTGATAAGTTTTGATCTTTAGCCATTTTTATAGAAACAGGTTGGAAATCTCCTAACCAAGAAGAACAACATAAGCTTCTTCCACATGGCCCTAATCCTCCTATAGATTTAGCTTCATCTCTTACACCTATTTGTCTTAATTCTATTCTTGTCTTAAATATAGATGCTAAATCTTTTACAAGCTCTCTAAAATCTATTCTTCCTTCTGCTGTAAAGTAAAATATTAACTTATTTCTATCAAATGTATACTCACAATCTATAAGAAACATTGTTAACTCATGTTCTTTTATTTTTTGTTGACATACTTCAAATGTTTCTTTTGCCTTTTCTTTATTCTCTAAATATATTTTAGTATCTTCCTCAGTCGCTATTCTAACGATAGGCTTTAAAGGTGATACAAGTTCACTTTCATCTAATTCTTTAGGCCCTACAACAACCTTACCGTATTCTAATCCCCTTGCAGTTTCTACAACTACATCTATATTTTTCTCTATTTCAAAATCTACAGGATCAAAGTAATATATTTTTCCCGCACTTTTGAATCTAACACCCACTATTCTTATCATTTAATCACCTCATATATATTTAAAGCCATTACTTGTACACTCAAATTAAAGTTACAATTGCTTCTTAACTTTTTCTTAGTCTCCTCTATTATATCAATAATCTTAGACACTTGAGAATAGTTAATTTTTTTACTCATATTTTGCAAATACGTTATTTTATCTATATTTATAATCATATCTTTATCTATATTTTCTTTTAACATCATTATATCTCTAAAGTAATTTATAGTTATATCTAAAACTTCTATTATATTATCTTTATATTTATCATATTTATTAGGAAGTTCTAATACTTCTACTACATTTTTTTCTAAAATTGTTTGTATGTTATTTTGGATATCTTCTCTCATAATCATAAAATCTGATGACTCAGATAATTCCAATGCTTTACTAATACTTCCTCTTGAAAAAGTTGATAACATACTAGCTTTTTTTTCATCTATTCCTCTATCTTCTAAATACGTTTTTAACTCTACAAGTGGTATCGGTAAAAACTTGACTATATCACATCTAGATTTTATTGTATCTAGTAAAGAATTTTTATTATTAGTTATAAGTATTATTATTACATATATAGGAGGTTCTTCTAATGTCTTTAATAACGCATTTTGTGATTCCATAGTCATTTTCTCTGCATTATTTATTACATAAATTTTATAATCACCATGCGGTTTTATTATTACATCTGTTTGTAGATTTCTTATTTGAGCGATTTTTATACTTGCACCTTGAGGTTCTATATTTATATAGTCTGGACTATTTTCAATATGTTCTGTTTTGAGTAAATACTTTGCAAACTCTTTTGCAAATGTACTTTTTCCAACCCCATCTATTCCCTCAAATAAATATGCATGATTTATCTTATCTTTTTTAATAGAGTTTGATAAATATTTTTTTGCAAAACTCTGACCTATAATTTTATCAAAATACATATTTACTTCTCCATAGAATCTATAGTTTCTTTAACTATTTTATATATTTCTTCATGAATACTATCTATACTTCTTAAATTTTCTTTTTCTATACAATTAATTTTTTTCCAATCATACTTGTCCGCTATATGTAAAGCATTATTGTATGATCTAGTTAAATATTCTATATCACCTTCATGTATATCTTTTTTATCTTCACCTGTAAATTTATTTTTTCTATTATCCATAAGTTTTTTACTAAATTCTATAGGAACATCTAAAAATACTACACAGTCTGGTTTTGGTATTTTATATAAATTAAATTCATAATCAAATAACCAATCAATAAACTTATCTCTTTCGTTTTCATCCATTTTAGATGCTTGATGTACCATGTTAGATGTAGTGTATCTATCTGCTATTATAATTCCACCTTCATTGTAGAATGACTCCCATTCAGTTTTAAAAGATGCATATCTATCTGCTGCAAAAAAAGTAGATGCTATATATGCATCAACATCATCAGCATTTTTTCCAAAATCTCCGTTTAAGTACATTTTAACTAAAGCAGATGATTCTGATTTATAATTTGGATATTCTACTTTTTTTACATTATATCCATCTTCGATTAATTTATTATATAATTTTTTAGTTTGAGTAGCCTTTCCACTAGCATCTGAACCACTCTCTATAATTATTAACTTACCTTTCATATTTTACACCTGTCACCATATAAGCAAATTTATTAAAGCTGTATAATCTTGCTTAATAGTTAATTCCTTTCTACTTAGTTTACTTTATATCTATAATTTGAATATATTCAAGATTAGAATCTTTAACTCCGCTAACATTCATACCTTTCTCTCTACATTTTATAATATATTCAATAACCTCTTCCGTAATCTCTTCTCCAGGAGATACTAAGCTAATGCCAGGTGGGTATGGAATAATATACTCACCAGATATTTTACCTATACTATCATTTATTTTAACATTTTTTTTATCAGTATAAAATGCCTCTCTTGGAGTTAATATTTTTTTAGGCATATCTAATGGATAATGTATATCTCTTAATTTAGATTCTTTCTTATACTTTTTATCAATCTCATATAAAGCCTCTTTTAATTTGGAAAAATCTTCTTTTGTATTTCCTATAGTAGATATAAGTAAAACTCCATAATAATTAGCTAACTCAACTTGGATTTTATATTTTTCTCTTAAAATTTTTTCTAAATCATATCCTGTTATTCCTAATTTCTTTGTATTTAAAAATATCTTAGTTTTATCGTCAGATTCATCTATTGAAATATATTTAAGTTTATAAATATCATTTTTAAATTCTGATATATTTACAAGTAACTCCTCCATCAAATCTTTTCCTTTATTTAAGTAAATATCTACAGCAATCTCTAGAGATGCCATAAGTAAATAAGATGGACTTGATGATTGTGTTATTCTAAGCATATTAGATAATCTATTCTCATCTATTCTATTACCCTTAATATGGATCATAGATGACTGTGTAAATGATGGCAATGTCTTATGTGTGCTTTGTATTACTAAATCTGCACCTTGACTCAATGCAGTATATGGTAGTTTATCACTTAATCCTAAATGAGCTCCATGAGCTTCATCTACTAATACAATCATATCTTTACTATGAGCATACTCGCAAATGCTTTTTAGATCACATATATTTCCAAAATAAGTTGGATACGTCAAGAATAATGCTTTTGCATCCAAGTTACTATCTATAACAGTCTTTACATGTTCAAATTTAACTCCATTTAAAGTATTACTATGATCATTTATATTTGCTTTTATATATACAGGGTTTATATCTCCAACAATACATGCATTTATAGCTGATTGGTGACAGTCTCTATTCATTATAATCTTTTCTTTAGGCTTTGTTACAGCCATTATAGCTGCCTCAATTCCACAAGTTGATCCATTTATCAAATAATATGTTTTATCGCTTTTAAATGTCTCTGATGCTATTTTAAGTGATTCCATTATACATTCTTCAGGTGAATGTAAATTATCTGTTCCAGGTACTTCTGTTGTATCTAGTTTATATAAATTTCTAAATAAATCTTCATATCCTAATTTTTCATAAATATACCCTTTTTTATGACCTGGAACATGGAACGATATTATATTTTCATCAACTAAATTTCTTAAAGAATTTATAATAGGTGTTTTCATTTTAATAGCTTTAAGTTAAATATTATCTTAAAGCTCCTCCTTTCAGTCATACACTTTATTATACAAATAAAAGTCACTTTATAAAGTGACTTTTACATTGATATTTTATTAAATTATATTCTCATATTTATTTTACACTTCATTCTGTGAAATACAAATAACATTTACTGAATTTATTATATACAAAATAAAAAAAGATTACGTGGCTACGTCCTACTCTCCCAGGCAGCTTCCCACCAAGTACCATCGGCGCTAAAGAGCTTAACTTCTGTGTTCGGAATGGGAACAGGTGTATCCTCTTTGCTGTAATAACCACATAATCTTTCATAGATTAATATCTATTTAGTTAGAGTTAGTACTCTAAAAACTGAATAACATTTATTAGATTAAATAATCTTTAAGCAACCGAAGTCATCGACTTGGTTGGCGCTATGAAAATCGATTTTGAAAGATTTTCATTTTGGTCAAGTCCTCGATCTATTAGTATCAATAAGCTACATACATTACTGTACTTCCACCTTTGACCTATCAACCAGGTAGTCTTCCTGGGATCTTACCCTTACGGTGGGAAATCTTATCTTGAAGTTGG
>NZ_JACRWD010000007.1:0-106759 GCF_014306135.1 Paeniclostridium hominis | reverse complement strand
GGTCCTACTGGCCCTACTGGTCCTACTGGCCCTACTGGTCCTACTGGTCCTACTGGCCCTACTGGTCCTACTGGCCCTACTGGTCCTACTGGTCCTACTGGTCCTACTGGTCCTACTGGTCCTACTGGCCCTACTGGTCCTACTGGTCCTACTGGTCCTACTGGTCCTACTGGTCCTACTGGTCCTACTGGTCCTACTGGTCCTACTGGCCCTACTGGTCCTACTGGCCCTACTGGTCCTACTGGTCCTACTGGCCCTACTGGTCCTACTGGTCCTACTGGCCCTACTGGTCCTACTGGCCCTACTGGTCCTACTGGTCCTACTGGCCCTACTGGTCCTACTGGTCCTACTGGTCCTACTGGCCCTACTGGTCCTACTGGCCCTACTGGTCCTACTGGTCCTACTGGCCCTACTGGTCCTACTGGCCCTACTGGTCCTACTGGTCCTACTGGTCCTACTGGTCCTACTGGCCCTACTGGTCCTACTGGCCCTACTGGTCCTACTGGTCCTACTGGCCCACGAGGTGTTACTGGTCCTACTGGTCCTGCTGCAGAGTGTTGCTGTAAAAATAGTACTTTATATGCACTACAATTAATAGATGGCTTAGTGGGTAATGATGAGATAACTGTAAATTCATTTAACACATTTGAAACTGGTACTATAAATAGCTTTATAGACAATGAAGTAGTGGTTTTAACTAGAACAAGTCCAGCTAATACAGCTTATGTATCTATATGTAATATAATAACAATAACTTTTGGAACTCAACCACCTGTTAACTCAACTACAAATTGTGCTACACCAGAGTGTTGCTGTAATACTGGTATAGATCGAGCATTGAGACTTCTTTTAAATCCAACTAACCCTGACTCAATAACGTTCCCAGTAAATTTCCCTTCAAATTCAAGTTTAGAAATAGATATTGTAGATAATACAAATGCACCAATTAGTTTAAGTACAGTATTTGGATTATGTAATGGAATACTATGGGGTCAAGTGCAAGGAGCAGGAAATACTTTTATCGCTATACCATTATGCTATATATTCTCAGTAAGTCGTCAAGGCTCAACAACTACTAATTAAACATTAATTTACAAAACCTAGCTCATTAAGTATTCTATATCTTCCTATTTAGGTAGATATAGAATACGAGCTAGGTTTTCTTTAATTTATTTATATTATTTTAAACTTGATATGAGTGTTGATGAAAATGCTCATGCTCTCCCGTGAATCCATCTTCATGGACATGATCATGTCCTACACCATTTATATGGTGATGACTATGCATAAAGGATACTTGTAATTTATTATTTATGGGGTTTATTCCAACATATGCATTAACTCCGAATATTTCCTTAAGCATATCTGATGTTATGACTTCCTCGACCTTTCCGCATTTTCTTATCTTTCCATCTTTCATAACTATTAAATAATCACAATACATAGATGCTATATTCATATCATGAATTGCAGATAAAGTTGTTATATTAAGGCTTTTAACTAAATCCATAAGTTGAATTTGATACCCTATATCTAAGTGATTTGTAGGTTCATCTAATATTAAAAAATCCGTATCTTGAACTAATGCTCTTGCAATTAAAGTTCTTTGTTTTTCTCCTCCTGATAACTTTGAAAAACTTCTATTACTATAATCATCAAGACCTACCCTTTTTAGCATATTATTAACCATATCAATATCTTTTTTAGAATAGTCTTCAAAAACTGATTTATATGGATAGCGCCCCATCTTAACTATTTGCTCTACTGTAAAGTCAAATTGTGAGTTGCTCTCTTGTGCTAATACTGCAATTTCTTTAGCACAATCTTTATCTTTCATAGTAGATAAATCTTTATTATCAAGTATTAACTTTCCGCTATCTGGCTTATATAATCTATATATATTTTTAAGTATAGTAGACTTTCCTGAACCATTAGGTCCTATAATTCCAACAAATGAACCTTTTGGTATATCAAATGATATATCTTTTAGTATATCTTTTTTATCTATACTAAACTTTAAATTTTTAACTTGTAATTTAAGCATTAATCTCTTCCTCCAAATGAGTAATTTTTCTTAGAAATTAAATATAAGAAGAATGGACCACCTGCTAGTGCTGTTATTATTCCTATCGGTATTTCTATTGGAGGGAAAAGTCCCCTTGCTAAAACATCTGATAATATTAAAAATATAGCTCCTATTAGTGATGAAAGAACTATAAGTTTTTTATGATCACTTCCAGCTATTGTTCTACAAATATGAGGAACTACTAATCCTATAAATCCTATAGCTCCAGTTATTGCAACCAATGTAGCTGTTAAAAGAGTTGAAAGAATTAAAATAATTGACTTTATAAGTTTTACATTTATTCCAAGAATTATAGCACTATCATCTCCAAGAAGTAGTATGTCTAATGATTTTGACATTACAAAAGATACAATTATAACTAAAATTAAAACTATAAATGGAATTAATAAAACATCCCACTTAGCTCCACCTAAACTCCCTATGGTCCAAAACAATGCATTTTTTGCTTGATTTGAATTTTTTGCTGAATATATAAGTAAATTGGTAAGTGCTGAAAATATTGTTGATATTGCCATACCAGTAAGTACTAATCTTGTTGTAGATGTAGTTTTTCCCATTTGTGTACCTATTGCAAAAACTAATACTCCCGATACCATAGAACCAACAAATGCACCAGTAGTTATACTATTTATTCCAAGACTTGCCACTCCACCTAAAACAATAGTAGCAACAGCACCACAAGATGCACCTGATGAAATTCCAAGTATATATGGCTCTGCTATTGGATTTTTAGTTACGCATTGCATAAGAACACCACATATAGCAAGTCCTGCACCACATATAGCTCCTAATAATACTCTTGGAAATCTTATTTCCCATATTATATTTTGGGTCATAACTTCACCTACACCACTAAACAATGCTCCATTTGTTAATTTATTTAAAAGGACTTTATAAACTTCTCCAGGCTCTATATATGTACTCCCTATAGCTATTGCTCCAACTACTGTACCTGCTAATAGTATAGTTAAAGCTATAACCCAAAATAAGAAACCTTTCTTTTTAGAAAGGCTTCTTGTCTTATTTACAGAAACTTCCACTATTTTTTATCTCCATAAAAATAGTTATGCATCTCTTCTATAACCATAGGATTTCTAACTCCTGGAGATAAGTCAGCTAGTTTAACTACATATATTTTATTATTTTTTATTGCAGGTACATCTTTAAGTGCTGGATGTGATTTTAAGAAATCAATTTTTTCCTTAACTGGACTTCCAGCTAAATAGTCAGTTACTAATATAACCTCAGGATTTTTTGCTACTATACTTTCAAATGAAACATTTATGTATGGCTTGTCAGCTTCTTTTCCAAATACATTATTTCCACCAGCTATGTCTATTAGATTATTAGCAAGTCCAGATCCTACTACCATAGCATCTTTTTCACCTGAATCATAAACCATCATTTTAACCTTATCTTCTTCTTTCATATCTCCAACTTTATCTTGTACAACTTTTATATCATTTTTCATTTTATCTACTACTTCTTTAGCTTTATCTTCTACTCCAAATATTTTACCAAGTAAATTAAAATCTTCATAAACAGTTTCTACTGTTGCATCTGGTGCATAAGATTTAGCCATAAATGGTGCTACCCCATTTTTTACAAGTTCCTCTGGAGAACCTGTAGTTTGTTCATTTATAGATGAATCCCATCCACTAACAAAATCAGCTCCAGTAGCTACAAATGCTTCTTTAGATATAGAGTGACCTTCTCCTACTTTAAGTTCTGGTATTTTTTTGTAAGCTTCTTCATATTGAGGAAGTACTGGGTTATCTAAAAGAGCTGTTCCAACCATTCTATCTCCTAAGTCAAGCGCTAATAACATTTCAGTCATAAACTGAGATAATGTAACTGCTTTTTGCTTTGGAGCATCAACTTTTACATTTACATCCTTAGCCCCATCTGAGTAAACGTATTCCACAGTTTCAAAATTGTTTGCCTCAACCTTTGATTTTGACTCTTTTCCTTCTTCTTTTTTATTATTTGAACACCCAACAACACTAAGTGTTAACCCTGCTATAGCCATTAATGCTACGAACTTTTTTAAACTTTTGCTTTTTATCATTTTTATTTCCCCCATATTTTTCCTATTTTTAGTTTACTATAATCTAAAAAAAAATTAAAGCCATGAGGTTATTTAAATAAAGATACAACAAATATACCTTATAATTTAAAACCTTCATGGCTTTTATTTTCATAAATTATTTATTTTAATTTTTATTCATGGCTATGCTCATGCTCTCCATTATGATCATGTCCATGTTCATGAGTGTGATCATGTTCATGTGAATGAATGCCAGTAAACCCATCTTCATGATTGTGGTCATGACCTATTCCATTTACATGTTCATGTCCATGGGTGTGAGTATGCTCATGACTATGATTATGCTCATGAGAACCACAACAGTTTTCTCCTCCGTTACCACAACATCCATTTGTGTGTGGATTATGATGTAGTCTAAAGTTTCTTTGTAAAAACATATCGTTTCCCCCTGATAATCCTATTAATTTTTCTATATTTCAATATTTTCCCCCTACACACTTTTACTATATTCGATTTTTCTTTAGTAGTAAATATATCATTAAATTTTCTGAAAATTTAGTTTTATACATAATTTTACATATTATTTCATATTATTTAATTTTTAGATTATATTTTTTCTTTTATGTGTTTTTTCATGTATTTATTAATCTCTTAAAATTATTAAATTCATGTTGTAAGCTTTTAAAATATAAAAAAATAGCCCCTAAAAATTTTTTAGAAAGCTATTTTTAATATACAATATTTACAAACTATCTGTTATTTTATAATCTAGCATATCTATATCTTCTTTATCAGTAAATATACTATTTACTATATAATCTCTTTCTTCAATATTATTTGATTTATATATATACCTTTTTAAAAATTTATCTGCTTCTGGATTATTCAGCTTAACTTTTCCCCAAGTTGCTCCTAAATCAGCTGATTTACAAGTATATAAATTATTATATTCTCCCCATTGAATATAAAGTTCATTTCTATGATTAATTAAATGAGGAAATAAACACATTAACTCTGTTTTTATAAGTGTTGATTCTAATACTTCAAATTTATTATATACTAACTCCCCTTTTATATATTGACAATGATACTTACCATCATTTTCTTCAGAAAAAACTATATTATAATATCCTCTTATATCTTTTATGACAGATAAATATATTTTGCTTTTTTTAGAATCTGTTATTTTAAAAGGTTCAGACCATTTGTTTTTTCTCATATCAAATGCTGATACAAATAACTCTTCAACATCATCTACATGTTTAAAATAAAATAAAATAAGTATATTTTTATCCCAAATCACTTCAAAATTACTCATTATGTTGTATGGTATATAATCAACTATATTTTTCATAGAAAAATTTTTATCTTTATATATATGTATTAAATCACTTATGTTTGGATTTTCTTTCTTTACTAAATAATAAAATATATGATTTTCTTTTGAAAAATTTTTTATGTATGGAAATTTTATGAAGAAATTTTTGCAATCATACTTAAGTATAGTATCCATATATATATCATCTTCTATACTTATACTAAGTAGCTTTCCTTTTTTATCATTTAATATACCATATACATTGTCATTTTCGTCTATATCTATATGAATATCTACAAAAGAGTAATCCCCTTTTATAAATTCTTTTTTATAAATTTCATTTGTATTTGCTTTAATATCTTCATATATTATCTTATCACTTAGCTTAAATATGTTTAAATCTCTATTTGATTTTTTAATTAAGATTTCTGCATTATTAAAAAACACCTTACAACCCCCTTCTAAACTTCCTTATAATTATATTTATTTTTAATAATTTACTTTATTCATATTTTAGACAAAATCTATTTATAACAAGTAACATATCTATAAATAAATCATATATTTAATTAAAGAGAAAAACAAAAGCTTCTCTTAATAAATACAGGAAAGGATATATAAAATGGAAGAAAATAAGACTACTAGAGTAAATAGAACTGTTAATTATTATTCTGATAGACCTATGTATGATCATTATCCAGAAAGACCTAAATATGATCATTGCCCAGAAAGACCAGAATATGATTACTATCCAGAAAGACCTAAATATGATCATCGTCCTGTAAAACCAGAATATGATCATTGCCCAGAAAGACCTATGTATGATCATTATCCAGAAAGACCTAAACATGATCATTACCCAGAAAGACCTAAACATGATCATTATCCAGAAAGACCTAAACATGATCATTACCCAGAAAGACCTGACCATGACTGCCATGATGAAAAAACTAAACATGACTGCCATGATGAAAAACATGAACATGACTGCCGTGATGAAAAATGCAAATCAAATTGTTCTTGTTGCCCAGAAAAAACAACGCTAACATCAAACGGATGTACAAAATGTTGTAACCCTATGGATATTCATTGTCCAGATATCCACTGTGCAGTATGTACACCTATATTAGCAGATAAAATACACGCATTTGCATGTACTAAACAATCTATATCTCAATCAAACCCTGCATTATTTACTATAAATAATCCACCAACAGGTGGTTTTCCAGTAGGTTCAAGAGTATGTATAAATAAAATTGCTGTAAGATTTACTTGTGCTGGAATTACTACTGATCCTTTACCTATAAATATATGTTCATTTACTGGATCACTTCCGCCAAGAACTTCACCATCATGTTCAGCTAGTTTATTTAATAGCTACGAAGGAACAATAACATCAAACTTCCTTTGCCATGATAAAGGAACATGTGCTACTTTTGCTCATAATGACTTAGATGTTACTCTTATTGGTGCCCAATACGTAGTTGAAGGTTTTATAGGTAGTGTACCTTTTACAGCTAGTACTGTAGTATTTGGTCCACGTATTTATAATGATATCAATTTATTTGGTAACATCTGCTTACCTAAATCTAAGGACGAATTAACTTTAAGAGCAAACTTTGAATTTAAATTCATAGCTAAACAAATAACACCATCAGCAGCAGGTATACTAGCTGGAGGAACAACTTTCGATGCTACTATACTTGACATATTATCAATTAGTGAAAAACTATTCTCTATAAAACAAGAAGAATTAGTTGTATATTCATCACCTGATGGATTTAAGCGTCGCGAAGAATAAGTTTAATTTATAAAGTGATAAAACATTTAATCAAACTAATGTAAATTTATAAAAATGAGTTCATTTTAAATAAATGAACTCTTTTTATTTTTATAATTATCTATATTACTGTTTGTAATAATCTATTCTTAATTCACATAAATATAAATATAATAATTATTTATTCTAGGAGGTTTTATATATGGATGCTATACAGCCTAACCCTACATCAATAATAGATATCTTTAGTGTTGTAGAGGAGATAGTTTATGATTCTTCAAATAAAAATGATGTTTATGTACCTATATCTATTACAACTGAAGATGGATTTGTTAATACAGTTGTAGTATCAAACTCAAAAGAAGATAATTTTTCAATAAATAAAAATATAATACTTTATAAAAATAAAGCAATAAATTTAAATAAAATAGTAAAAATAAAAATACTTACAGACAATATAAATTTAAACAAATTTAAAGATTTGTTATCAAGGAGATTAAGAAGTTTAGCTAATTATAATTATAACGATCAAATTTCTTTTTCTAGAAAAAGAAGAGTCCAAAATTTTAATACTTTTACTAATGACTTTAGTAGAAACGATAATCTTCAAGATTATATAATAAAAAATATGGAAAATATTAAAACTATAAATTATAACAAACCTTCAGGTAGCTACATATCACCAAACCTATCAAAAGAAGATATTTTAAACTCAAGCACAAACTTATATGTAAATAAAAAGGACGTTTTAGAAGATGTTAACTTAGATACAGATAAACTAGATGTTGTAAGTTTTATTGAAAAAAATACTGAAAATGTATTAACTGAAATTGAAACTGAAGAAAAATTAGTACTTACTAACAATTCTGAAGAAGTGGAAGTTTCAAAACCTATATATACCGAAGATATAAATGTATTAACTAATTTAGAAATAAAAGATTATCCTATATCAACAAGTCAGATACCTGCACAAGCGATAGGTGATATAAGTCAAAACAAAATAGAAGCCATTACAAATATAAATCCCCAGTATTTAGAAAATACTATATCAAATATAGATATTCAAAGACAAATTATACCACCTAAAACTGTAGAAGTACTAGATTTAGCTCCTGTAAATAGATTTATAAATAAACATGAATTAGATGGAAGACTTCTTAGACTTGATCCCACTGGAGAAAACTATATAGGCGTTTTTTTAGATGATGGAACTTTTGAACCTCTAAGATTAACATTTAAAACATTTAGTGTAATTCCTGAAGATACAATTAATATAGTCGGAAATATATATAGATCACATCTAAAAAATTCATTATCAGATATGGATATATCTAAAGATACATTAATAAAATCTTTAGATATAGATTACAACAATGATTTAGTAAAATATCAATCTGAAAATATGCTCCCTTTAAGTGACTTTATAATTCAACATAAATCTATAATTAAAAATATAACTAATGAAGCTGAGACTGCATCTGTAGTTTCAAAAAATTCATATGAAACTATTAATAGTATAAAAAATGTAAAACATAGCACTATAGAAAATATTAGTGATATAAAAATGAGTCCTGTTGTTAACTCTACCGAACTTGTAAAAAGTAATCACCAAGTTATAGAAAATATTAATTTAGATAAAAACACTTCTAGTGTAGTTAAAGATATAGATCTAAATAATAAAGATATCAATTCTTTAAAATCAGAAGATATTAATGGAGTTATAGAATTTACTGGTAATGGTTTAATGGTTGTAAGTGATAATGATTCAGATATAGTAATTTACTCTATATCAAAAATAAACTCTGTTAATTAAAGTTTAAATCAATTAAATAAGGACCATCTAAGATGGTCCTTATTTATCTTTTTTGTTAAGATATTTTTCTTTTAAAGTTAATATTCTATATACACTTTCATCAATTCTATCTTCTGTTATATTATTATTTTTCACAGCCAATTTTATTTTTTCTATAACAGATTTAGTAATATCTATATCACTTCCAATTAATATTATATCACTTCCTGCATTGATAGATTTAACACTAGCTTCTTCTATAGATAAATTATTACTTATAGCCTTCATATGCATATCATCAGTTATAACTACTCCTTTAAAGTTCATCTTCTCTCTAAGCAATTTATATATAATATTTTTAGATAAGGTAGCAGGATTTTTACTATCTATTTTTTCAACTAATATATGAGATACCATAATTGCATCACAGCCTTTATCTATTGCTTCTTTAAAAGGAACTAATTCAAAGTTTTCAAGTTGTTTTAAACTTTTATTTACAACTGGAAGGTCAAAATGTGAATCTATATCTGTATCACCATGTCCTGGGAAATGTTTAACTACAGGTATTACTCCTTCTCTTTTTAATCCATTCATAGTGGCTATGCCCATAGCTGAAACTATCTTTTCATCAGTTCCAAAAGCTCTATCCCCTATAACAGTGTTTTTAGGATTGCTATATATATCAATTACAGGTGCAAAATCCATATTTATATTATGTTCTTTTAAAGTTCTTCCTAAATTCATACCGTTTTCATATGCATAGTTAGTATCACCTTTATCTCCTATATCTTTTGCACTTTTAAACTTAGTTGTATCATTTGGAAGGCGACTTACTCTTCCTCCTTCTTCATCGGTTGATATAAATAAAGGTATATTTTTATTTATATTATTTATATCTTCGGTTAACTTTTTCAATTGATTTGAATTTTCTATATTACGAGAAAAAAGTATAATACCCCCTACATCTAAATCATTTACTAATGTATTAATTTCATCATTTAACTTTTTTCCATTAAATCCTGCTATTATCATTTGACCTATTTTTTCTTCAAGGCTCATTTTACTTATCTTATCTTTTATATCTGATACTACTCCTATTATCAAACTATTTTCTTTCATTTCAATAATCACGCTTCTTTCATCTTTTGTTAAAGTATATAAATCTTTATTAAAAAAATGCTTAACATCAATAATCTTCCATCCCTCATTTTTTAATTTTTCTATATACAAAGAAGTTTTTTTATAACTCTTATCTATACCTTTTATCCTATAGCCAATACTAACTTTAACATTATCATTAGTTAACTTATAATTCCGTTTTTTTGCATTAGTTGGAATATCTAATTCTTTTATTATACTACAAGATTTATATCCTCTATCTAAATCATATAAATTTGAAAAACCTAAATAATCTTGTATTATAGTTGTAACTATTATAATTATTGAAAAAGCTATTATAAAATATGAAATATAATTTTTAATATATTTAGTTCTTAACTTTTTCTTATACAATATAAAAATTAATATACAACTTATTATAGTTAATATAGGTGTAAATATATTACTTTCATTTTTAATTATAAAAAATACACTTCCCAATATAAACATATTTACCGATCTATCAAATATATTTATACTTTTTCTTTTATTTTCTTTTGTATATACAATTATTAAAACAGCTATTATAATCATAATTATCATTAGTAAATTTATTATATCTATATTAAAAAAATAAACTAATGTTGGTCTAAATATACCTATAAGTAAAAACATACAAATTCCAAATATGGTATTTATAATATAGGCTTTTTCCCCCTTTATATAACTCACATAACCAATCCTTACTTTTTATTTTATCATCTTAAATTTTTTGCAATCTGTTGCATAGTACTTCTAAAATTTAAAAGTCCATACCCCATATTTACATTAGGATATGTATATATATCTTTTTTATCTGCTCCAATCATTAAGTAAGTTTTTATAACTTCTGTAAATAATAAATTTCTACTATAATAACTTTGCGACCTTAAATACTCCATTAAAATAGCGGCCACTCCACTAACAATTGAACTACTTATTCCTGTACCACTTGCCTTTATATGCTCATCATTTTTATAAGGACCTATTATATCTACTCCTGGAGCTACTATATCTGGTTTTATAGGGTTTTGATTTATAGTTCCTCTTGAAGATCGAATCCACATACTATCAATTTTATTATTATATCCACCTACTCCTATTACATTATCTGTTGCTGCAAACCAAGTAGTTGTAGAAAAAGAATTAGAATTTATAAATCTAGTTTCTTCATCTATTAAGTTCTTGTTAGGTAAAAATACATCGTAATCGCCAGTAATTATAAATTCAGGAGTTAACCTTAATGTCCATATTCCAGGCTTTATATCTGTTAAGTTTATGATTAATTCTTGAGTTCCTGATTTCAGCCAAGGATATAAATATCTTACTTCATAATTAGTTCTTTCTATGTTAAATCTTCCTGTATATATCTCTTGATCTGGGGTATAAGCCACATTGTAACTTAATTCTCCAGATGGAGATATAATAGATCCATTTATTCTGTCTGGTCCAATACAACTTACTGTAATCTCTAAATTTTTTTGTTCCCCAACTTGAATTAATATATCTGAAACAGTATTCATATCATCTATTTTTCCTCTATAATGAGTATCTGTATTTCCTTCATTGCCTAGACCACTTACTATAATAGTACCTGGTCTTAATAATCTATCAAATGATTCAAGCATACTAGTTAAAACTACAGCTTCACTTTTTCCTCCAATAGTTAAATTTATTACCATTCTTTTTTGAGTTCTTTCTGCAACCTCTATTGCGTATTTAATGCCTGCTAAAAAATCGGTTAATTCATAGCTAATTCTACCTTCTTTATATACTCCTTCATGTTCTCTTAATTTTACTATTACCAGTTCACTATCTAATGCTATGCCTCTATATGCATTATTTAATCTTCCAGTTCCTGATACTATACCTGCTGCTATAGTTCCCGTTCCAATTGTATCTTGAGTCAAGCTTGCATCATTTTCGCTTATATATCTATTGATTTCTTCACTTGTAAATTCACTTCCAAACTTTAAGTCTGTTGGTGGATTTCCTTTATCTGTTGTTTGATCCCATATAGATAGTATTTTCGTAGTGTTGTCAGCCTTTATAAAGTCTGGATGTAAATAATTTATTCCAGAATCAAGAATCACAATAATTGTATCTTTACCAGATGGATTAATGTATGGATTTTGCTCAATATAATTTACTCCAGAAACATTTCTTGGTCTTTCTCCACCACTAGTTCCTACTCCAATTTCTATAAGTGAACTCATAGGTATAGATCTTATCCAGTCGAATACAGAATCAATATTATCAAAAGTAAGTTCATCAAAATCTTCATCAACATAAAGTAAAGCCAAATTGCTATTTAAAATAATATAATTTGTAAGATTTCTTGAAGTTAAATCAGCTTCTAACTCAGGTACATTACCGTTGTAAATTAATATATATGACCTTTGCATAAAACCCCTCCTATAAATTATTTCAACTGGTCAAACATACCTCTTATATCTAATACTCCATATCCATAACTTACATTTGGATATCCTATCTGAGCACTTCTATTTGCTCCTGCTCTTATATATGTTCTTATTTTTTGCACAACAGCTTTATCTTTATAATTTCTATCAACTAATGTATATTGCATCATTAAAGCTACAGCTCCTGCAACAAAAGAAGAAGCTGCTCCACTTCCTGTAACTGTAGCATATCTACTCCCTGTATAAGGAGCTAGTATATTAACCCCTGGAGCTATTATATCTGGTTTTTCAAGCCTACCTGTAGCACCTACTAGAGGCCCTCTAGATGAATCTGGCCATAAACTAGAACCCATGCTATTGTAAGTTCCTACACTTATAGTATCTTTGTATATGGATGGGTAGGTTATTGTATATTCTGGATTACTATCTCTAAATTTAGTTCCTTCATTTAATAAATTTCTTATTGGTAAATATGCATGATAAATTCCATTTGTTATATAATCTCCTATAAGCCTAATTGCCCAAACCCCTGGCTTTGCGTTTTCTAATCTAATTACAGTTTGTTGCTGTCCTGAGTATGAAAATGGGTATGTAGTCCATATATTGTAGTAAGTATCTTCACTATTAAATAAACCTTTCACAAAGCTAAAATTAGATACAAGTGATGTCTTGCTTTCTTCTCCAGATGGCGATATAACTATTATATTTGCTTTATCAGGCTTACTTATCCATATATCTATTTCTAACTCTTTTTCTTCTTGTGTTATTTCTAAAAATATGTCTTTAGTATCACCGACAAATTCAATATTTCCTGTTGCATGTTCGTTGCCAATACCTTCATTTCCAGCTGCTATAACTTCACATACTCCATATTCAAAAAATAAGCTATCTATAAGTAAATCAATTCCTCTAACTACTGAGTTGTTACTACCTAAATTAACATTTTGTACTACAGGTTTTCCTTCTTTATACCCTTTTGCATATATATATCTTTTTGCAGCTTGTAATGTAGCACTATTATAAAAACCATCAATTTTTTTAAGTTTTACAATTACTAAATCACTACCCTCTGCTACTCCTTTATATTGGTCGTTTAAATTTCCTAGCCCTGTACATATTCCACTTAATGCAGTTCCTATTCCTTCTTCATCAATTGATAAATTTGGATTATTTTCTGCTATAGCCTTATTAATATCTTCTCTAGTGTATTCTGTTCCTATATTAAATCCTTCTGGAGAATTTCCATCTATCGTTTGATCCCATAAATATAATATTTTTGATGTTCCATCTGGATATATAAAATCTGGATGTAAATAATCTATCCCAGAATTTGCAATTCCAATTATAACGCCTCTCCCATCTATATTTATATTAGGATTATTCTTAAAAAAATTTGCTCCTATCTCTTCTAGTGCTACATACCCATTTGTTGTATCTCTACTTATTGTTGTTAACTGTGCCATTTTTACATATCTTTGTATCCTAAATATATTTTCAAGACCATATATCTGTCCTAATTCTTCGATTCTATTTTTATTTATGTATAATATTCCAAAATTCTCTGCTATTTTATAAAACTTAAATACACTACCTAATCTAGCTAATTCTTGTTCAAATCCATCAAAATAATCTATAACAAACAAAGGCCTAAAGTTATCTAAATTAACTTCTTCATCTCCAAACTCTCTTTTCTTTGTTCTTTTAAAATCTTTTAATTTTTTTCTAAACATTACTACAGATAAGTTTGAACCTTCTATTAATGTATTTTCTATTTTATTATCGTCTAGCTTTAAATATATATCTATATTTCCTTTTTCTACGCTAACTGGCTTAAATAATAATTTCCATTTACCTAAATCTATGCAATCGTTTGAAGTAAATTTTATATTTATATTATTTTCTTTATTAAAATAAATTTCAATTTTAGTATTTTCTATAAAGTATTCTTTTTCTTTTAATTTTGGAGATATATTTTGAATTTTAACATTAGATGGGCTTATTATTTGTAAATCTACATCATCATTTATATTTTTAAATATGTTAACTTCTAATAATTTTTTATGTTCAAAAATTTTTACTTCTACCTTTTTTTCACTATCATATTTATTTAATTTTATACTCTTTTTTAAATAAGTATTATGTACATATTTATCAAATATAGACATATCTATATTATTTGTTTCATCTATTTTGTAATTTATATCTATTGTTGTTGCTATATTTGAATCTTTAGCTTTATCAAATATTAAATCTATATCTTTAACTAAGTTTAATGCATTAAATTCATTGTAATTTTTATTTACATCTATTTTGATAAATATATTTTTATATTCATTTATTGAATTTTTTTCAAAATAATTTTTATTTATATCTTTTATACAGTTTTTTATAATTTTTTTATCAGGATATTGCAATTCTACATATCTTTTTAACATATTTAATTCATCATTTGATTTTAAAGTTGTTATTTTGTAATAATACTTTAAAATTTCTATAATCACATCTAGACTTTGACCTAGTACTAAAATGTTGTTATCATATTTAAAAATAACCTCACAATATATAAATATCCCTCCTTAATTACTTCCTCTAATACAACATTATATGTATATATTTTTTTCAAATGATAAATTTTTATATTGTAAGTTTTATTTTCTATATTAAGGGTAAATTTTTTATTATAGTGAATAAATTTGAGGTGGTAAAAAAATGAAAAGTATAATATCTAAGACATTAGTTTTTATGGGTGCAATACCAACTGCTATATTTTTTAAGTGTATGTTTGGAACTTCAAATATGCTAGTTGGTATTACAGGTTTTATGGCAGCAGTAACTTTGATGGAAAATGACTATACAGCAAATCCTATAAGAAATACTTTAAGATTTATTTTAATAGAATTATTTATTGGATTGTCGGCTTTTATATCATCCTTCTCTGCCCCTCTAACCTTAATTTTCACATTCATAGTAGTATTTTTTATAGTATATATCTTTACATTTGATACAAGTAAACCAATATATATGCCTTTTATTTTCTGTTATTTATTTATGCTTTATATGCCAGTAAAACAAATTGATATGCCTAATAGAATAGAAGCTTTAATACTTTCTGGCATACTTATAATGTTAGTTCAGATGTTAGTAAACAAAAATAAGTTTTGGAATAAGTCGAAATCTTCTATATGTAAAAATATTGATTTATTAATTGATGAAATAAACATTTTATTAGAAAAAAAAGATATGAACTTATTAAAAGAAAGTAGTAAAAATTTAAATAAGCAACTGCAAGCTCTTTCTCAAAGCTTATACTCTAGAAAAGAAAAGACCTTTTTAATTTCTGATAAAAGTAAGCTTTATTTATGTATAGTTCAAACTCTTGAAGGAACTAATATAATTTTAGAAAAGTCTATAGAAGATATAGATAATTTAGGTAAGTATGATGATGTTTTAGTAAAATTAAAACTTCAGTTTAATAACATATTAAAATTTATGAATGAAGAAAAAAGTACTAAAGAACTTAAAAATCAACTTAATGAATTTATATATGAAGGAGACGATATTCATTATTCACACTATATTTCATATGAACTAAGACAAAATATGACTTTATTAAGGGACATTCTAGATAATTTAGAAAATGGAGGCCTATCATACAGCGATAAAAAGTATGGTATTAATGAAAAAATAAAAGAAAGAGAAGTTATTAAAAGACGCTTTAATAGAAATTCCCTTAGATTTACTTTTGCATTTAGGATTGCTTTACTCGTTAGCTTAGGAGCTTTTGTAGTAGACTATTTTGATTTATATAAGGGTAAGTGGATGGTATTTACACTTTCATCTGTCGTACAACCTTATATTGAATCTAGTGAAACTAAAATGATAGATAGGATAAAAGGAAGTTTAATAGGTATATTAATATTTGAATTATTATTTCACCTTGTACCTAGCATGGAAGTTAAAATGCTTATAGCATTTACTTGTGGATACATAGGTTTTTACTTTAAAGACTACTCTAAAAAAATGATATTTATGACTGTATTTGCACTAAGTATGGGGGCTACAAATAATGATTTTAATATACTATCTTTTGATAGATTAAAATTTATATTAATAGGTTGTGTTATTGCATTTGTAGCAAATAGAATAATATTCCCTTATAAAATTAAAGATGTTACTAAAAATCTAGTAAAAAAATCAGTTGAATTAAATAATAGTTTAGCTACTATTTTAGAAAACTTAAATATAAATAATTTAGATAGCCATAATTTAAGAGAAACCATTTTAACTAATAGACTTACAAACGATAAAATTAATATAAATAATAATACGATTTTATCTGATAGTATAGGAAATTTCTTAAATAGTGAGCGTATTGTAATGAGTAATTTACGTGTTTTTAAAAGCAGTATAAAAAATAATAGAATAAAAAATTTGGATATAAGTAATGTATGTAACGAAATGCAAAGATATATAAATGGTGATTTAAGTAAAGATTATATAATAAAAAATTTTGATAACTTATCAGAACGAGATGATAAACTAATCTTTATGAACATTTATGAAATATTTAGAAATATTGATAACGCAAAAAAATACGCTAATGAAATAGCAGCACTTTAAAAAATTAAAAGCTGTAAATAAATTTGTTTACAACAAATTTATCTACAGCCTTTAATTTAGATATTACTTAAGCTGATTGAATAAATAATTGATTCTTTAACTTTACAAGGAGTTTTTTTCATACAATTGTTGCCTATGATTTTAACACCTTTAGTATCTAATAAATTACATATAGCTTGTCCATAAGTAATTTTATTATTATATTTAATTTTATTAAAATCATAAGCCCCAATGTTGTATAAAGCAGTAGATGTCTTTCCACATAAGTGTATAATACAATCATCTAGTTTATTTGAAACTCTATTTATTATATTTAAAGTAGTTACACTAACTATATCCTCATAAACCTTAGGCCCAACTATATTAATATCTCCTACAGGGTCACTATAAGATATTATCTTAGCTCCATTTTCATATCCTTTAATTATATAATTAACAATATTATCTTCTATTACTTTCATAAAATCATTGATTTTATCTTTGTTTTTTCTAATGCCTTTATAAAAATATTTTAAATCTATAAGTAAAGATATAATAGTAATAGGTCCACAAACATTTAAAGCAACTACTTCACCTTCATTATTTAAAATGCTTACAGCTTCTAATACTTCTTTTATCCTTCCTTTATTAAAATCAATATTTTTAATATTAAATAATTCATCTAAATTATTATAAGCATAACTTTTAACTCTAGGAGTACTCTTCAAATCTCCTAAGTTTATAATTCCTCCAAAAGCTTCAGCTTCAACAGTAGTACAAAATGGTACTTTACATATACTGTCATTTTTATATTTTTTTAAACCTTTAGATATATAAGCTATATCCTCTTTATTTGTGTGAAAATCTGGAAAGTTTATACCTAAAGCTTTAATTAAAGCTATGGGTATATTTTCATTATCATTTTGATTACAAGTAAAATTTATTTTCATTATAACTTCCTCTACTCAAATGTCTTTAATAAGTCTTTCTTTTTTAAATTAGTACCTATTATAGTAAGCTTAGGATTTGTATTTTTAACTCTTTGTTTTATAGTATATTGCTTATTTACATAATTAAATTCCAATAAACAATCACCACTATCTACAAACCCTTTGCATCTTATTATATTCCCAAACGTGTTTTCGCTTAAATTTTTAAATATATCTTCAATTTCTTCTACACTATATGATTTTAGAGTGTTTATAGATATTGATTCAATTGATTTCATATTTTCAGTTACATCTTTTCTATTTTTACAATCTAAGTTATCCGAAATTTCATCACTTAATAAATTTAATACTTCAAATAATTTTAAAAAAGATATATTACTCCAATTTTCATGTATTATATGAGCATTTTTATTAATATTTCTTAAAGATTTAATTATATTATCTAAATTATTTTTATCTATAAGTTGACTTTTACTTATAATAATAATTTGAGCATTTTCTATTTGATCTTCAAAAAACTCTCCAAAATTATCTATATATTCAAAGTAATTCACTCCATCAACTACAGTAATTAAAGAATTTAAACTTAAAACTTCATTAAGCTTAGAATCATTTATCATAGTTATTATTTCACTTAATAAACCTACCCCTGTTGGCTCTATTATTATACGAGTAGGATTAAAATTATTTATAACTTTTAATAAAGTATCTTTAAAATTTAGTTTTATACTACAGCATATACATCCATTTTGAAGTTCAATTATATCAAATCCATCTTTTTGTATAATTTCTTTGTCAATTCCTATTTGTCCAAATTCATTTTCAATTATAACTACTCTTTCATCATTAATGGATTCTAGAAGATTTTTTATTAAAGTCGTTTTTCCTGAACCTAAAAACCCCGATATTATATCTACTTTTATCATATTATCACCCTTTTAGAATTTTAAGCACTCTGTAAATAATCTTTCGTAACCATCTTTTGTAGATAGTTCAAAATAATCTATATCACTTGCTATGTTATCCATACTCTCTCTAATATCTTTAGATAATAAACTCATTATAGCTCCTGTTTTTGAAGAGTTCCCTATATATTTTATTTTTTCCTTTAGTTCTTTTGGTATTATACCAACACCTACTAAACTATCAATACTTAAGTGTTTTCCAAACTGACCAGCTATTATAACTTCATCTAAGTCAGTTATTTTAATACCTACTTTATCTGCTAATGCATAAATACCTGAAAGTATAGCTCCTTTTGCAAGCTGAACTTGTCTTATATCTTCTTGAGTAATAGCTATTTCTTTTGTATTTTTATTTAATACAAATCTTCTTTTTTTATTTTCATCTATTATACATTCACTTAAATAACTTAGTTTATCATCTTCTAAAATCTTTTCTTTTTTAACTATTCTTCCTGTTTTTCCTATAAGATTTAATCTAGCTAATTCACTTATAGCATCAACTATACCACTTCCACAAATTCCACTTGGAATCTTATCTCCTATAACTTTTAAATTTATAGAATCTTCAATTTTTACATTTTCAATAGCTCCATCTCCAGCTCTCATACCACAGCTTATATTCATACCTTCAAGGGCTGGTCCAGCTGCACAAGAACAAGAAACTAACTCTCCTTTTTTAGATAAAACCATCTCCCCATTAGTTCCTATATCTATAAATAATATATTTTTATCTACATTTTTTAAATCACAAACACATACTCCAGCTACAATATCAGCACCGATATAACTTGATACCCCAGGTAATAAATAAACCTTTCCAAAACTTGATATATTTATACCTAATGATTTCGCATCAATATTTTTACTTTTTACAAATACTGGTGCATATGGTGATTTTCCTATTGATATAGGATTAATATTTAAAAGTATATGCATCATTGTAGTATTTGCAGCTATTGAAACTTCGTATATATTTTCTCTATTTATGTTATTATTTTCACATAATTTCCCAATTAATTTGTTAATACAATCTATGATACATTTATGCAATATATCTAACCCATTTTCCTTTGTTTTTATAAAGTTTATACGAGATAATACATCTAGACCATATTCCTTTTGCGGATTTATTTCACTTTCAGAGCTTACTTCAAATTGATTTTTTATATCAATTAAAGAGCAAACTATTGTTGTTGTTCCTATATCTATAGCTATTGAATATAATTTATCTTTAGTATCATCACATTCTAAACCTATTAAATTTTCTCCTAAACAAACCTTTGTAAATTTATTTTTTTCAAATAAGTTTGGAATATCTTTTAATATTTCATAGTTATCTTTTAAATCACAATTTATATTATTTATTAATATATCTTCATAAGACATATTATTTTCTAAAGTCGGTTTTTCTAAATCATATGTACTTTTATTGAGAATTGGCTCTTTTTTAAATTCAGGCATATACCCATCTACTAATATTTTGTGATTAATATTTTTAGTATCTAAAAATTCCACATATAAATCTCCCTTAGGATAAACTAAGCAACTTAGCCTTATATTTTTATCTATTTCTTCTTTAGTTAAAAACTTAAGTTCCTCCTTAGTTAAATCATTTATGTCTCCACTTAATATTTTAATTTTGCATTTCCCACAAAAACCTTTTCCACCACATGGACTTTCCATTCCCAAGTTATGACTTTGTATTATATCTAAAAGATTATTTCCTATTTCAAACTCATAGCTTTTGTCACCCGTGTATAAAAAACTCATAAGTTACCTCTTTATCTATTATAATTTTTTGCACATTCTAATAAAACTTTTATGTTATCAAGTTTAGTTCTAACTCCTATTCCACAAGCTGGAGATAATATATCTACTCCACTATCTAAACAAGAATTACACATAGTTTCTAAACTAACTTTATCACTGTTTTCAAGTGCAAATGTGCTTACATTTCCCATAATAGCTTTATTTGAAACATTTTCTTTAACCTGTTTAACATTTGTTATTGAATCAAAACTAATAGCATTACTATGTAGAGAATTTAATTCTTTATATATACTTTTTAATCTTCCACATATATGTATTATAGTTCCACCTTCAGCATAATTACTTAATTCATCTATAATTTTATTTAAATAAAAAGCTGCAAACTCATTAAAATTTTTAGCACCTAATATTTCACCTGTTCCACTAGGGTCTGATATAGTTAATATATCTGCTCCAGCTTCAAGTTGAGCCTTACCAAAAGTTATAAGATTATCAGTTACAAAGTTCATTAAGTTATGGACATCTCCTGGATTTTTTCTAATTTCTTTATAATAAACCATAGGCTCAAGTAAAGATGATGCTAAGCTAACAGGTCCTGTTAAATTTGCTATTATAGGTACATCTTTATCTTTTTCTTTTAATATTTTAATAGCATCTATAACTACTTTGGCTCTACCTTCATTTACATTTATATTTTTTAACTTCTTATATTCTTTTGAAGAATTTATCGGATACTTAGTTACTCTAGGTTCTGTATTTTTAGTACCCATATAAACACTAGCTCCCATACCTTCTGCTTCTACAGTCATACAAAATGGAACTCCAAAATTTTCAAAAGCTTTATTTTTATACATACCATATGTTAAATCTGCCATCATATTTGGATTTGTATGTGCATCTGGCCATGATACATTTTCTATATCCATAACATCTTCAATTATCATATTCATCATTCCACCAGGACATATACAAGGTGGTCTATCTACTTTCTTTCCTTGTAAAACTTTATATAGTCTTTCTTTTGGATTCATTTTATACCACCTCTTTGTGAATACCTCTTTTTTTATCTACTAAATCTTTTGCAAGTTTTACTGCTTTTGAAGCTTCATGTGCATATCCATCTGCTCCAATTTTATCTGCAAAACTTTGTGATATAGGACCTCCACCTACCATTACAACTACATCATCACGCATATTTTCTTTCTTTAATAAATCTATAACTACTTGCATATTATCCATTGTAGTTGTCATAAGTGTAGACATACCCACTACATCAGCATTTACTTCTTTTGCTTTATTTATAAAATCTACAGGTGGTACATCTCTTCCTAAATCAAAAACTTCAAATCCTGATGTTTCTAACATTATTTTAAATAAGTTTTTCCCTATATCGTGAGTATCTCCTTCAACAACTCCTACTACTGCTCTATAATGTTCTTGTGTTTGATGTTTTTTTAAATGTGGTTTTAATATATTTATTCCTTCATACATAGCATCTGAGCATAATAAAAGTTCTGGTATATAATACTCTTCTTCTTCATATAATTTCCCTGCTTCTTCCATTCCTGAAGCTAACCCTTTAGATATTCCTTCATAAACATCAAATTCACCTTTTATATATTCATTTGCTACATCAACAACTTCTTCATCTTCCATTTCTAAAACACATTTTGCCAATTTATCTAATAAAATTTCTTTTGAATTTTCCATAACTAATTCCCCCTTATAAGTTGTCTATGTTAATTGGATATGCCCCAAATATTCTTGCAGCATCCATAAGTGCTATAATATTTTTAGGGTCTGTTCCTATAGGAACATCACAACCAGTACTTAATATAAATCCACGCTTGCTATCATGAGCTTTTTTTATACATTTTCTTGCTTCATTATATATATCATCTATACTTCCTCTCATTATTGTATCAACTGGATCAACATTTCCTATTAAGCAAACCTTATCTCCATAGGCATCTTTTAACTCTCCTATATCATCTATGTTATCTAAACTTAAATTAGATATTCCAGTATCAACCATATGCCCCCACACTTTTTTAGTTTTTCCGCAAATATGAAGAGTAGTCCCACTTCCAGTTCTTTCAATTATTCTATCCATACATCTTTTTAAATACGGTTTTGCAAACTCTACAAAATTTTTCTCACTTATCATAGTAGAAGATGCATTAGGTTCTGCTATACCTGGAGCAAGTCCTATATCACAAGCTGCATCTATATAATTTATAACACTTTGGGTTGCTATTTCTAAAAGCTCATGAGCCTTATCTTTATTTTTTGTTAAATCTCTTAAAAATTTATCAGTGCCTCTTAAAAAAGATGCAGTTGTAAAAGGCCCTCCACAAGTAGTTCCAACACTTACCATAGGATTTAACTTGTCTTGAGTTATTTTAAGAGCTTCTAGGAAGTATCTTATTCTTCCATCTTTATATGGATCAATAGGTTTTAACTTGCCTATTTCACTATAGTCATTTATAGCAGGTTTGCTTATATATGGTGTGTTATTTGTAGGAAAAGTAACTTCACTTCCCATAGCCTCTGGTATACCTTGAAGACCTGGTCCAAATCCAACGCTGTCAGGTCTAAATAAATTAAAACTTCCAACTGCTACATCAACAAGTGCATCCACTGAATGGTTGTACTCATATATCGTATGTCCAAATATAGAAGAAACACTTTCACCTAAAAATGGAGAACATAAAATTCTATCCATAGGTTCTCCCTTTGCAAAAGCTTCCATCCTTTCTTTTGGGGTCATTTGATCTTTAATTATTTTATACTCCATAACTCCACCTCTTTATTTGTTAAATATTACATAATCATCTTACAATATATATAAATTTTCTACAAATTGATAATATCAATACCAAAAAGTTCTAATATTGATTTTATCAATATACATGTAAAAACAAAGCCTTTACATCATGAAACAATTAAATTTTATACACTTATTTTTACTAATTATATATTACATTTAATTTAGGTTTTACTTTAAACTTCCTATTTTTATAAATAAAAAATACCTTTTGACATTAATATCAAAAGGTATTTTAATAATTTTATTCATTTGAATTAAACGTATATTCTATTAAGTTAAACATATCATTACATATATACTGATTAATAACATCTTTATCTAATTTTTATTTAATATATAATTTAAATCTATTATCATATTTATTTTCAAATTATTAGAATCTAAAGATATATTTTCTAATGATACATCTTTAAAATTACTTTTATCTATTATTACACTTCCATCATTAAATTTAACAGATATATTGCTATCTTTAGAGAACCAATCTTTTATAAAACTATTTAATGCCATATCAACTATCCATTTATATAGTTTCAAATCTAGCAATTTTACTTCCTTAACATTTAAAATTAAATCTTTATTTTTATTTAATGATGGAACTACCTCAACTTCTATAGGTGTAGTAATATTTTTAGTTACTTTATAGTTTACTTTTGCTTTTACTGCATTCTTATTTATATTTATATCAACTTTACTTATTTTATCATTTTTAGTTTCCTTTAAAAAATAATTTACTCCATTTAATATAGACTTTTGTGGAACTAAAAATTCGCCTTTAACACCCACTGGGTTGTTTATTAGTTCTATATTATTTGCTTTTATACCAGATACCGATTTTAAAAACTTTATTGTTTTATTTTCGCTAATTTGACTTTCTTCTATTTTATTTATACTAGTATTTTGATTTTCAATATCTTTAGGCTTATTATTTATAAATCCTAAAAAGAAAAACAAAATCCCTATTATAATTAATACTATTATAATTATTTTCTTTTTTTTCATATATATACTCCCTTAAACTATTAATTTTACTATATTATAAGTTTAATACCCTTATAAATAAAAAATAAACTGTTTAAAGATTTAACTTTAAACAGCTTATTTTTCGTCATATTTAATTTATCTTGGAGGTAATATTTCTATCCAATAATTATCAGGATCAGCTATAAAGTATATTCCCATATCTTTATTTTCGAAACATATACATCCCATTTCTTTATGTAAATTATATGCTCCATCAAAATCATCAACTCTTAAAGCTAAATGGAATTCATTATCTCCTAAATTATATGGTCTATCCCAGTCTCTAAGCCAAGTTAATTCTAATGTATGAGTAGTTACTCCATCTCCTAAGTAAACTAATACAAAGCTTCCATCTTCTGCTTCATGTCTTCTTACTTCTTTAAGTCCTAATGCTTTTTCATAGAAATTTAAGCTTTTTTCTAAATCTAATACATTAAAGTTATTATGGCAAAATGTAAATTTCATATTAATTCTCCTTATTCACAAATTATTATATCTTAATTATATTAATAATAAATTATATAATCAAGCACTTACAAAAAAGTTAACATTATATTATTTAATACTGTGTTTGTAAATTATAGATGATATTAAATATCCTATAAATAATCCATTTATAAAGGTAACTACAATTCTTCCTATTCCAAAATTTTTAAAAACTATATAACTAAAAATAATAGTTAATATTTGAAAAATTATAGCTATTATATGATACCTAAATTTATTATTTATTGTATTTAAATTTTTATTACTTAATTTTCTTATGCTATAAAAATATAAAATAATTATAATAAAACCTATAACTGTACTACCATGCTGAATTATTTTAAATATAGGGATTTGTAATCCTAATATTTCTATCTTATTTCTTAAAAAATTTATATGAGCTACAAAATATCCCGTTTTATGAGTACATGCATCCCATATTATATGAGTTAGCATTCCTATTATACATGAATATGCAAAAACTATGCCTTCTTTAAAGCTTTTTATATTATTTTTATAATTCAATAAATAAATATAGTATTTTGATAAAAATGTTGGTAAATTGATTATAAAAGCATCTTTTACAAATTTAAATATTAAGTAATTAAGTAAGAAACATATAGGTAAATTTAATATTATAAATCCTGTAAATGTATGACCTAAATTACTACTTGGGTTAAATAATAAAAAATATATAAAATCTGGTGCCATAGATCCTAATATCAATCCAACTAAATTTAAATGTCTATTTTTCACAAATACCACTGCTGATGGGTGCGCTAATGTAAATGGCATAATTTTCTCCTTTTTAAGTTAAATTTCATACTTTCTAATTATACAATATATAATACATATAATTACTTACAAAAACGTAATATAATATTTATAAAAATAACCATAAGTTGCTTAAATCAACCTATGGTTATTCCCTATTTTCCATAAAATGGTTCTATATGAATTATAACTTGAGTATTTTTATTAATATTTTCTCTTAATAAATTTTCAACTCTATGAGTTAGATCATGAGCTACATCAACAGTAATAAAAGGATCTACCATTACATGCATATCCAAGTATATATTATTTTCACTTCCTCTACTTCTTACATTATGAATGTCTTTTATGTCTTCTTCATTTTTAAGAATTTCTCTAATAGTGTCTACATCTATAACTGCACTATCAACTAAAACTTCAATTGAAGATTTAAATATTTCATAAGCCGAATGAAATATACAAATAGATACTCCTATAGAAACTACAGGATCTATAATCATAGGAAATCCAACTTTTATGCAAACTAAAGCGATTATAACCCCAATAGAAACAAATATATCACTTCTTGTATGAAGAGAGTCTGAAATTAATATATAACTATTTAATTTTTTTCCCTTTTTATACTCATATGTTGATACAAATATATTTATAATTAATGTAATCAATAAAACTATTAAGCTTTCATTGGTTATAGTTAAATCAACTGGATTTATAAATCTATTAATAGCATTAAATACTATCTTTATCCCCATAAATAAAAGCATTACTCCAATAAACATACCAGTTATAATCTCAAACTTGTAGTGTCCATAAGGATGTTTTTTATCAACAGGTTTAGATGCTAGTCTAACTCCAACTAAACCAACTACATTAGATGAAGCATCCGAAACAGAATGAAAACCATCAGCAATAATACTTGCACTGTTTATAAAAAAACCAACTATAACCTTAAGAAAAGCTACTATTAAGTTTGCAAATAAAATAACCCACAAGACCTTTTTAACTTCTTTGTAATTGTCTCTTCTCATATTGACCTCCTAAATTAAAGCTATTAAGTCTATAAAAAAATCCATGAGAAAGTATAAAACTATCCCATGGATTAATCCACTGCTTATTAAAAGCCCAGTACATATAGTACCTGATAAATTTGTATATAATTTACTTTTACAATAATTTATATGCCAATTTATCTAAATTGTTACATGTACTATATTAAATTATCATTTTTTAATAACTTAAGTAAAGTTGGTTCTAAGTTAAATTCATTTATAATATTATTAACTTCTTTAAGAGATTTTTCTCTTTTATCTTTAGATATATTGCCTTTAGAAGCTCTAATTAATATATTCTTAGGAGAGTGGGCTATATCTATAAATTCAAGTAATTGAGTTTTATATCCTATAGCTTCTAATAAATTTCCTCTAACTGCATCAGTCATAAGAGCTGAAACTCTTTCCTTTATAATCCCATATTTAGTAATTAATGAGAATTCTGAACTTCTTATTTGATCATTAAACTCATGTTGGCAGCAAGGTACAGAAAAAATCATTTTAGCATTCCATTTAATAGCATTATAAAGCGCATAATCAGTTGCGGTATCACATGCGTGTAATGTTATAACCATATCTACTTTATCAGTATATTTGTATCCATTTATATCTCCAAGCTCAAAAGTTAAATTCTCATACTTATATTTTTTAGCTATCTCATTACATTTTTTAATAACATCTGCTTTCAAATCTAGACCTATCATTTTAACATCTATTTTCTTTATTTCAACAAAGTAATAATATAGTACAAATGTTAAGTAAGATTTACCACAACCAAAATCTAATATAGTAAGTTCCTTATAATCATTTTTCTTTATTTCATCATCTATGATTTCTATAAATCTATTTATTTGCTTATATTTATCATACTTAGAGTTTACAACCTTACCTTCTTTAGTAAATACACCTAAATCTATTAAAGGTTGTATTAGCATACCTTCTTTTAGTATGTAATTTTTTTCTCTATTATGACTTTTATTAACTACATTTTTATTGTCACTTTTTTTCTTTCCTAAAAATATCTTACCTTTTTTAGATATTTTTAAATCATAAGTATTAGTTTCAGACCAAGCACCTACTTGTTTATACTTTCCATTTATAAATTCTAACATCTTTTCATTTAACATATTTTTTTCTATGTTTTCATGAAAAACTTGTTTATCTGTATATTTTTCTATTTGATAATATTCTTTATTATTTTTTTCTTTTAATTGAATATTGATTTTATTATATTCAACATCTTTATTTAGTTTATTACTTATAACTACTTTAACAATATTATCATTAGTTATTTCATTAATACTTTTCTTTAGTTCTTCCATATTGTCACACCTTATCATTTCTTTTTTAAGTTTATATATAGCTATTACTATTATATATTACTATTCTTATAAGTTAAACAATTTTATATATATTTAATATTGCCAAATATATTAAGTGGTATTAGCTTGCTTTGTGTATTATTTTTATAAATAAATAGAGTATCAAAACTAGCTTGATACTCTATTTTCTTACTATTAATAAGTGTTAATTTAATATTATTTACTTTCTTTTTCTTCTAATAGTATTTACTGCTAATCCTATTGATGAAGCTGCAAATAATCCTATGTATGGTAGCATACTACTGTCTGATGTTTTAGGATTTTTAGAATTATTTGTTTCATCTGAATTAATTTTATCACTTGATGCATTTTGATTAGTGTTTTCAATCTTCTCTGGTTTACTTAACACCTTTGAATCATCTTTGTCAGGCTTTTCTGTATTATCTAATTCACCTGGATCTTTCGGGTCATCTTGACTAGGTTTTTCAACCTTATCTGGTTCACTTGGATAAGTAAGTTTATCTAGTTTTGGTTTTTCATTTTCATCAGTTGATTTATAGATTTCTTCATTAGCTGCAGTTTTTTCTATTACTTGATTATTTTTAGCTATTTCAAATGGATACATCTTGTTATCTATTGCATATCCTTCTGGTGCTTTTGTTTCTTGGTAATAGTAATTTCCATATGCTAAATTATTAAATACTACTTTACCATCTTTACCTGTTACTGCCTTTGTTACTTCTTTTTTAGTTGAATCAAATATTGTAAATTCTGTTCCTTCTAATACTTTCTTAGCATCCTTTGAATCTACCTTCGTTATTTCTATACTTCCAACTATCTTATCATTAGCTGAGCTTTTTTCTATCACTTGATTATTTTTAACTATTTCAAATGGATACATCTTGTTATCTATTGTGTATCCTTCTGGTGCTTTTGTTTCTTGGTAATAGTAATTTCCATATGCTAAATTTTTGAATACTACTTTACCATCTTTACCTGTTACTGCCTTTGCTACTTCTTTTTTATTTGAATCAAATATTGTAAATTCTGTTCCTGCTAATACTTTCTTAGCATCCTTTGAATCTACTTTCGTTATTTCTATACTTCCTTTTATCTTTGTATCTACTACTTTTACTGTATTAGTTTTTTCTGCTTCAACTACTATATTCTGATTTTTAGCTAAATTGTATCCTTCTGGAGCTTTAACTTCAACTACTTGATAATCACCTTGCTTAACATTATCAAATATTACTATCCCTTGAGAATTTGTAGTTTTTGTATCTACTACTTTTCCATTTTGCACTAAGTTAAATGTTGCACCTTCTAAAACTTTTCCATCTTCATTAGTTTTGTTTATTACAACTTTTCCTGGCATTGCCATAAGTTCATCCTCTGCAACAACTTTAACTATTTTACTATTTTCTGTAACCTTAAATGCTATAGTTGTACTATCAAGTTTATAACCTTTAGGTGCTACCTTTTCAACTAATTTATAATTGCCATAAGGTAGCTCTAACTCTACAGGACTATTTGATGAAGTAGTTATATCTTTAACAGTTTGTCCATAAATATCCTTTACTAGATTACCATTTGAATCAGTAAGTGAGTAAACTGCACCTGATAACATTTTTTGAGTCTTGTCACCTTTTTCAATTTTTATTATTTCAACTTTTGGACTCTTTATAGTTACAACTTCATCAGTTGGATTTCCATTTACATAAGCAGTATTTGAAACTGCTTCTCCTGTTCCAACTTCTTTCATATTAGCTTGAATAGTAATATATGCATCGTCTCCTGGATTTATATCCGACTTATCATTAACTGCATTTAATTCTTTTGTTTGATCATTATACGTAACCGTAAACTGACCTGTTTGATCTATTTTAATATCAGTCAGCCTCGAATCTAATTTATCTTTTACATGCATTGTATTCTTTAAAAAGTGTCCTGCTGAATCAAATGCTATTTTATATTCTATGTTTTGATCCTTTTCATCATTAGTTATATTAGTTTTATTTACAGTTTTATAGACATTTATAGCCCCTGCTCCTGCTGCTAACTTAACTGTAGCACTAGAATCATTATTTTTCCCATTATATGTTAATTTTGCTTTATTTACATATCTAATGTCTTTTGGAGGATTTGGTAATATCAAAGTATTGTAATTAACTGAATAGCTATCATTATATATATCACCAAGATCTATTTTTAGAGAATCTTTTTCAGCTGTAAGTTTTCCAGACTTTAAAAGCTCATTAGTTACATCCCTATCCACTCCACTTTCATAGTCATGCTGAATTATACTTATACTATTTTTATCTAAAACCATTCCCTCTGGAATTTGGTCCTCAAAGTAAGCATCCCCCATTTGTCCATTTTGATCTCTATTTATTTCTACATAGTATCTAACTGGTTTATTTATATCTGTTATAAGCCCTTCTCCCTTAGAATCTAGTGGTAAATATGAACCTTTATACATAAGTGGATTTGATCCTCCACCTGTTGATTCTTCTCTACCTTCACCTGTTAATGTAACAGTTTCTGTATCTCCATTAGTGTTTATAACAATAGGGTATTCTCCATCTTTAATATTTTTATCACCAACCATTGTTACACTTAAATATCCCTCTAATGCATTTTTTATATTATCATTAAATATCAACTTTAATACTCCAGTATTAGGGTTATATTCTTGCCCTGAAAAATGCTTGTCTGAACATACTGGGTTAACATCTCTAAAGATCTTAGGCAGTGTTATAGTAATGCTATCTCCTGGCGTAATTTTGCTTGGATCTTTAATTTTATAATCAATTCTGAAAGTTTTAATCATACCTTCTCTTACAGTATAATCATCAAATGTTGCACTTGTTATTTCAACTGAAGGACTATTAGATACATCTTCAGCATATACCATTATCCCTGATGAAATAAGATTTAAAATCATACTAAACACAAATACTAAACTTAATATTACCTTATTCTTTCCCTGTCTCAAATGATCACCTCTTTTTTTCAATAAAAAAAGCTATACTTACATGTTTGTAAATATAGCCGGTTGCATCACTAACTCCATATATCCCAGATGCCCATATACAGAATATACTTCTTCGTTTCTTGTTTATTAAATTTTAGAACAAAAAAGGCTATACCTACAGTTTGTAAATATAGCCGGTTGCATCACTAACTCCATATATCCCAGATGCCCACATACAGAATATACTTCTTCGTTTCTTGTTTATTAAATTTTAGAACAAAAAAGGCTATACCTACAGTTTGTAAATATAGCCGGTTGCATCACTAACTCCATATATCCCAGATGCCCACATACAGAATATACTTCTTCGTTTCTTGTTTATTAAATTTTAGAACAAAAAAGGCTATACCTACAGTTTGTAAATATAGCCGGTTGCATCACTAACTCCATATATCCCAGATGCCCACATACAGAATATACTTCTTCGTTTCTTATTTATTAAGTTTTTACCAAATTAGTTTATCAAATTTCGACACCATTTTCAATATTCTTTTTAAGAATATAATTATAAATCTAACAATTAGAATTATCTCTTCTTACTTTAACTAATTTTTTCTTTATACTTATTTCCTTATATTTTTTTAAAAACATTTCACCTTTATGATTTAATAAGTCAACATAAGAGCATAAGTCACAAACTTCTATAACACCTATATCTTCATTATTTATACCTTCAATATTACTAAAAGTCCCAACAATATCTAAAACTCTAATTTTCTTCTTTTTTCCTGCATTTAAATATATTCTAGTTACCTCACTATGAACTTTTTTATCTTTCTTTTTTATCCTTTTATTATTTAATAATATACTTGAAGCTTTCTCGAACTTAATTTTTCCTTTTTTTATATCTTCACTACTTAATTCATTAATAGTATTTATTTCATGGCCAATATATTTTATTATCTCAGCTATATATTTTTCGTCTTTTTCATTAGCCATGGTTATAGCTTTTCCATATTTATCTGTTCTTCCTGTTCTTCCTATTCTATGTATATAATTTTCTTTATCCATAGGAACATCATAATTTATAACTAAAGATACATCATCTATATGTATTCCTCTACTTGCTACATCTGTACTAATTAAAATATTATATTTACCTTCTTTAAAGTCCTTGATTACAAATATACGCTTTTCTTGAGACATATCTCCATGGAGTTGTTCAACTAAAAACTTATCTTTTTTCATCTTGTTGTATAATTTAGTTACTCTATCTTTAGTATTTAAAAACACTATGGTAGTTTTTGGATTATAATAATATATTAGATCTTTTAAGGTATTATATTTTTCATCTTCTTTTAAAGAAACTAAATTTTCTTCTATTTGTCTTTTGTCTAGATTTTCATCATTTTCAATTTCTATCATACTAGGATTTATCATATATTTATTATATATATAAGATATATCTTTATCTATAGTTGCTGAAAATAAGCCTATAACAGTCTCTTTAGGTATATTATTAAATATAAACTCCATATCTTCTATAAATCCTTTGTTAAGCATTTTATCAGCTTCATCTATTATAAAATAATTTATATTGTCTAAGTTTATACTACCTCTATTTATATGATCTATTACTCTTCCAGGTGTAGCAACTACTACATGAACTCTTTGTTTTAATTCATTTATTTGATCTTTTATAGGTTGTTTTCCAAATATTGCACTACACCTAATTTTTTTTAATCTTCCTATATTAGATATTTCTTCTTTTACTTGTATAGCTAATTCTCTTGTTGGTACAACTATTAATGCTTGTAGATTACTGTTGTTAACATCTATTTTTTCACATATCGGTATTCCAAAACTTGCAGTTTTCCCACTACCAGTTTTTGATTTAACAACTATATTTTCTTTATTTAAAAGTCTTGGAATTGATTCACATTGAACTTTAGATGGAGTATTATACTCAAGATTATAAAGGGCTTTTATTATATCTTTATCTAAATCAAAATTTTTAAAATTATTAATCATTACTACCACCTTACTTATCTAAATTAAAATTTTTATAGCTATTTATTATATCATATCTTTAAAGTAATACATCTTTTTTAATATATTAATCTTATTGTCTCTTAAATATTTAATTTCATAATATTATATATTCATAAAAAATACCTTAGCTTAATAAAATTTAATATAAGCTATTATTTTATATTTTAAATTTTATTATTTAAAGGAGAATTAAAATTATGTTTGAAATGATAAAACATCCTTATAACAACAAATCTATAGCTAGATTGGACTTAAATAATATTGTCCACAATCACTTATATCACAATTGTCCGATTGGAAAAGTATCTGCAAATCTTGTTTATGATAACTATAATAATGTAGTTGGAAAAGTTGATGAAAATGGACTTATATATTCTAATCTAGATTCAAATCCTATAGGAAAAGTTCTAGATAATGGATTTGTATATAAAAACAACAATTTAGTTGGAAAAATTAAATGTACTAAATCCTCATCTCCATACTTAGCTGGAGCTTCATATTTATTGTTAATACATGAAAATAGATAATAAAAAGATGACTAATACAAACTAGTCATCTTTTTTATTATTAAATTTATTGATATTGTTCTTTTAATATATTTTTAAATTCTAAAAATTCAAGTGGTTTAAAATATACATACCCTTGTATCATATCACAATTAAATTGTCTTAATATATCTACCTGTTTATTATTTTCCACACCTTCACAAACTACTTTAAAGTTAAACTTTTTAGCTAATTTAATTATAGTTTTTACAAATAAAAAAGTTTTTTTATCTTCCTCTAAATCTATTATCATAGTTCTATCCAATTTTAATATATCTATATCTATTAATTTTAAATTTGATAATGTAGAAGTACCTGTTCCAAAGTCGTCCATAGAAACTTTTATTCCTAATTTTTTAATTTGATATATTTTGTTATTTATATATTCTATATCATTTAGTGCTGCTGTTTCTGTAATTTCAATTTCTATCAATTTAGGTTCTACATCATATTTTTCAATAGTTTGTTTAATAGATTGAATTAAATCAGCTCTGTAAAGTTCTACTCTTGATAAATTTATAGAAATTGGAACTATTTTTTCACCTTTTAATTTGCATTTTTTTATATCCTTGCAAACTTCCTCAAGTACCCATTTTCCTATTAAGTTTATATTTCCATTTTTCTCTGCTATCGGTATAAATATATTTGGGCTTATAAATCCTTTTTTATTATGATCCCATCTTATTAATGCTTCTGCACCAACTATCTTTTCATTATTTATATCTACTTTAGGTTGATATACGACTTTAAATTCTCCTGATTCTAATCCTTTTTTTAGTTCACTTTCAATTATAATTTCTTGACTGATTCTATTTTTTAAAGCTTCATCATATATATAGTATGGCTTGTCCTTAACTTTTTTAGATTCTAATCTAGCTATATTTGCATTATCTATAATTTTATCAATTTCTTCAGTAGTATTTTCTATTATATACGCCCCCATGTTTAATTTTAAATTTAAATCACTATTATTAGAACAAACAATATTTATATAATCATGAAGTTTTACTAAAGTTGTTTTCAAATCTAATTTTTTATCCAATTTAAACATCAAAGCAAATATATCATTAGAAATTCTTCCATGTATATTTTCAAATTTTAAAATAGATAACTTTTCACCTATACTTTTGATAAGATTATCACCCTCTTCATACCCAAAAACATCATTTATAAATTTTAACCTATTTATATCAATAGAAACTAAAACATATTTATCATCATCTTGAGCATTTTTTAACTTTTTTTTACAATCTATCTTAAACTTTATTTGATTATTTATATTAGTTAAACTATCTATATAGGTGGCTTTTCTTAAAGCTTTCTTATTTTCAACATATTTTTTATAGTTATTAATCACATAAAGTAAGGTAGCTATAAATATAGTCAATAATGATATATTTATTATATTAGTCAAACTTGAAAAAACTTTATTTATAGGTGTTATTGAAACTAAATACCAACCATCAGTATTTTCTATATAATTATAATACAAATATATTCGTTCATTATTAAAAACCCCTAGTTTGGGATTCTTACAATTTGAAATATTTGTTTTTTCTTTTCCTTTATCTAGATATTTACTTTTATTATATAGTGTTTTTATACCTTCTTTATTTTTTTCATTACCAATAATAACATTACCATATTTATCTACTATATATAGACTTCCTTTATAAGAATATATACTTTGTTTTAAGCTTAAAGCTATACCTTCATAATGTGAAAAACCAACTAACACTCCCTCTATTTTATCGTTAATTACAAAAGGAATAGAATATATTATACTATCTTTCCCATCAATTATGCTTTTTGTTGGCTTGCTTACATACTTCTTTCCCTTAATGCTTTCTTTAAAATAATTACTATTACCTACATATATTTTTCCATTTCCATAGGTTAGATAACCAGCTTTGTTAATAATCCCAATACCCTTAAATGAATTCGAAACATTTGATTTGTTAAATGTATCTACAAATATTTGTTTTGCATTTTCGATACCATATTTATCTATATCATAGTTTATATAAGAATTAAAACTCTCTAACTTAGACATATTATTGTTTATATAGGTAGCAATTCTAGCTTCTACTTGTATATTTACCTCTGATATATTAATTGCTATTTCATCTTTTAAATTTTTATCTACAATTAAAATAAAACTAATACTTATAAATCCTATTATTATTGTACTTTTTAAACTTTCAATAATATTTTTATTTAAATTCTTACTCATTTTACACCCTTCTGTCTTTATTATTAGCTTATTGATTTTAAATGTTAATATTTTTTAATCTTACATCAAAATTTTTTCATCAAATTTGTATTTTAAAAAGTATCAATTAGTTAGTATTTATTTAAATACATCTTAAATTATCACATTATTAATATAAGTGTCAATATTTTGAATTTACAGTAAATTTTTTCCTTTTTTTACATTTCATATCCATATAATCAAATTTATAATAATAATAAATTTAATTTTATTTTTACTTAATTTATTTTTGTACATTCATACAAAATTTTAATATACACAATTAAATTAATCACTTTTTACAATATACTATTTTTAATCAATAAATCTTTAAGCTAAGCTTATTTAAACTTTAAATAAGCCTTACATAAAAAAACAAATCCTATTTCTAGGATTTGTTTTTTTATATTATTTAACTTCTCTAAATTTAAATCTAGTTCTATTTCCAGGATTTTCAGCTCTAGCAACAAGTCTCTTGTCATTGTCTCTTACTCTTACATAATACCCATTAGGTGCTTGTAATACATATTCTTTATCAGCTATTTTATACATTTTAAACTTAGTAGCACCTTTTCTATCAGTATCTGAAACTAAAAAATCTCTATTATCAACTCTTATAAAATCTCCACCTGCTTGTCGTATTTTAACCTCATTATCATCTAGCATTATTATTCTAAATATTCCATTTTGATTAACTTTTCTACCTGTTGCATAAAGATAGTCATCATCTCCAACTACTACAAATTCATCTTCTACTATAGATTTTATATTAACTTTTAGTTTATCATTATCTTCATTTGGCTTTTGTGGTTTCCCCGGATTTTGTGGAAAATAATGCTTTATAAAATCCTCCATCCACGGCGGATATACTATAACTCCATTTGGTTCTCTATTTATATCAAAATTTTTATCCATTATAATATAAACCTCCTACTGTCAATTAAATTTGAAGCTTTGATATATATTACGACAATAGGAGGTTAATGGTTCATACTTTCATAATATTTTTACTATCTACAGCATTTTTTAAAGCAATATTCACAAAAATTTTCTTTATCACCAAACAATGCCATTAATATTAACTCTTCTAGACTAGGATGTCCACATGGTAAAGATCCACCTTCAGCTAATATTCTTATACTTTCATCTAATCCTTGATGATCACATGGTAAATCTATTTCTTCTAGTAAATTATATAAATATTTACCTAAATATTTATATATATCTTCTCTATTGTTTTTATTTGGGCATGTAGGAAATTTTCTGCATTCATTCGCTGAATTATTATTGCAGTTGCAATGAAAATGACAATGACAACATTTTATATTGCTATTTGATTTATTACAGGATTTATGATTATTACATCCCATAAAATCAGCTCCCTTATATTATTTATGGATTTTAATATCCATACACTATACTATGAAGCTAACAACTTTTTTGACACTGTTTAATGTATTTTGTCAAATTTTTTATTTCCTGCACAAATTTTGTCGTAGTAAATATAATATATAAAGAATGTTTATTCTTTGTATGTTATAAAGGAGGAATTTTATGAATAATAGATCATTTTTTTGCTGTCGTTGTAAAAGATGTGGCAGATGTTTTTTCTGCTTTAAAATTTGTCGAAGATGTGGATGTTGTAGACATTGCTGTAAATGTTGTAGATAGTTTTTGATATATTTTCAGGGTATATCCTAAGCTTTAGGATATACCCTTTTATGATTATCTACTATTAATTTATATTTATAAAAACAGTTGTTCCAGCTCCAAGTTCACTAGTTATGCCTATGTCAAATCCGTGAGCGACTATAATTTCCTTCGCTATAGCCATTCCAAGTCCTGAGCCTTTATGAGTTTCTCCTGTATTTGTACCCCTGTAATATCTATCAAATATACGCTCTAAATCATCCTTACTAATTCCTTTACCATTATCTTTAACAGATATAATAATTTCGTTATCACTTTTATAATCTATACTTACTATTATACTAACATCTTCATGGTTATGTATCAAAGCATTATAAACAAGATTATTTATAACTCTCTTAAAAAGATTAGCATCAACTTGTTTTTTTATAACATCTTTATTTGTAATAAATTCAATATCTCTATTTGAGTATTTAGGATCATTGAGAATTTGAATTATAGAATCTTTAATTATCCTAACTATATTTTCTTCATTTTTATTTAATACTCTATCACTACTTTTTAATTTCATAGTTAAATTTAAATCGTCAACTAATCCTTTAATATACTCTGATTTCTGATTTATTATTAATCCATAATCTTTGACTTCTTCACTATCTATTTCATAATCACTATCACTTAAAAGTTCTGCATATCCTTTTATAGATGATAAAGGTGTTTTTATATCATGTGATATATTTGCTATCCATTCCTGTTTTAACTTATCTAATTTATTTCTTTGGGCTTCATTACTTTTTAAAGTATCTGCTAACTTATTTAACTTATTGTATACACTTTGATATAATCCTTTTTCTTTATAATATATATCATATTTTCCTTCTTCTAGGTTCTCGACACCTTCTATTATATTTTTCATAGGTTTTGTAAGCCTTTTACTAAATAAATATCCAAATATTAATGCTATTATTAAATCTATAAATAATATAATCCATATTATTTTAATAACGGTATTGGCTAAATCTGTTGGATTAACTGTAAGTATATATTTTTGTAAGGAATTTCTATCAAATCCTAGTATATAAGTGTACTCTTTATTATCTATAATTTTACTAGAAACTAATATATTATCTGCATCCGTATACTTAAACCCTCCAGCATATTTATACCCATTTATAAGCTCTGCGGGAGTATGCTTTTTGTTAAGTTTCTCTGGTGCATTATACCTATATATTTCATTTGAGTTTTCATCTAATATCTGTATCCATATATGCTCTTTATCTAGTATATGTTTACCTTCTTTATCTACTACTACATTATTATCTTTAATCTGTATATAATTACTAAAATCTCTGGTAAATTTATCTTCTGGTTTTTTTATATCATTAATTTTATTAAAAATAAAACCTCCTATTATCCCAGATATATTTAATATAGTAACTATCATAACTACACATATAATACTTACTATATATTTAAAAGTTATTTTCCATTTCATATTAATCTTCCTTTAAAGTTAGTTTGTACCCTAACCCTTTAATATTTTTTATATACTTAGGTTTTGACGGGTTATCTTCTATTTTTTCTCTAAGTCTTCTTATATGTACCATTATAGTATTATCAAATCCTATAAAATCTTCTCCCCATACTTCATCACAAAATTTTTCCTTACTTATAATTTGTTCTAAATGATTTGCCATATATAAAAACATTTTAAATTCCTTTGCCTTAAGTACTATAGGTTCTCCATTTTTTTTAACTTCTATGCGTTCTTCATCTATTTCAAATGGCCCAAAAACTAATTTATCACTTTTAGGCTCTTCCTTTACAGAATTTAATATTATGTTTTTCTTTAAGTTCAACTTAATTCTAAGCGCTACTTCTTTTGGGCTAAACGGCTTAGTGATATAATCATCTGCTCCTAATGCTAATCCTAAAACTCTATCCATTTCCTCAGTTTTAGCTGATAAAAATAAAACTGGTACTTGAGATATTTGTCTTATTTCTTTAAATACATCATAACCTTCTTTATCTGGTAACATTATATCTAGTATTACTATATCTATTTCTTTATTTGTAAATATTTTCAAAGCTTCATTTCCTGTTTCTGCTGTATATATATTTTTAAATCCTTCTTTTTTAAGTACCGTACTTAATAACTTTAATATATCTACTTCATCATCTACTAATAATATATTTTTTTCTTTTATCGTATTTTCCATATTAATCTCCTATCTTTAGTGATTCATTTAGTCGATAACTTTTATTTTTAGATTTATAGTTAATATTTTATCCAAAATATGAATTTTTTACAAATTACATAAAAAAATAAATTAAAATAAAAAACGAATGAATTATAGTAAATTGTAAAAATATTTGACTATAAAACATCCGTTTTTGTTTAATTATTTATTTAAAACTTTTTTAAATACATATATATTTGAAACAATACCTATCATAAGTATAACTATTAATCCTATATATCCTACATTTACTACACCTATACTTTTGCCAAATACATTTATATCTCCAAGATAATTTCCTATAAGCATTTGAGGATTCATAATTATATCTATATAATTTGAACATCCAACTACTGCTAATAAATTTTCAGGTAAAAATTTAAGTGACGCTATTATTTTACCTATTACTATAAATACAGTTACAGATACTATAGATTGTACTGAATTATTTGTTATAAAAGAAAATAAACTTGCAAATACTCCCACACTAACAAATACAATCATCATAGTTAATATATTTACCATAGTGTATCCATATATAGTTATAGGTTTTAATAAACTAAATGTATCGACTATTCTATATGCTTGTAAACTTCCATTAATTGGATTACCATATTGTATACTAGTTATAACTCCAATTGCTAGAATATAAACTAAATATATAAATATAGGTGCTATAATAGCTAAAGATAACTTCGAAAACAATGCTTTATATTTATTCTTACCTGATAATATTATAGAGTCTACATTAGATAATTTTTCATCTGTGTAAATATTAGAAAAAATATATACACAGATACCAACTATAACAAACCCTGAAAAAGCATTATTTATTCTAAAGTTAAATACTTTGTAAAAACTTATATCTTTATAATTTTTTCCATTATCTTTTTGAAGCTTTCCACTGGCCATATTTGCCATTTTTTTACTCATATCATCTAACTTATTACTTTTATTAGCTTTATCTAGAGTTTCAAGTTCTGTAACTTTATTTACTAGTTTTTCATTAGCTATTACATTTTTTGCTCTATTATCTTGAACATAATTCCCATTTTTATCAAAATAATTATTTTCTGTTTCTAAATCTGGTTTTAAAAAACTCATCATAGAGCATAAAAGTATAAGTATTATACTTGATATTATTATTGATTTATTTTTAAATAGTTTTTTAATTTCCCATCTAATCATCTTTTTCCTCCTAAATAGCTTGCATAAAATTATCTATCTTTCTTTTGAAAATCCTTTATCTGCAAGCTTATAAAGAACAAAACTTCCTACAGTACTTAAAATTATGAATACTACAAATCCTAATATACCTACTTTGTATCTTATAATTTCTGAACTATACATTCCCCATAAAGGAGTAAATCCACCTATTTTGCTGTGAATAAAATATGGTATACCCATTATTAATCCACCTACGAAAAATGGTAATACTGCTTTATTACTTATAGATGATAACCAAAGTCCAAGCTGTGCAAAGAAGAAAGACCCTAGTATAACAGTTAAACAAGTTATCATTAACATCTGTAAAACAGTTATATTTGAACCACTATTCCCAAAATATCCGATATTTTTTATAGCCATATCTAATCCTTTAAAATTATTTCCTGATATTATCTTAAAACTCATAACACTTAATATAGATAAATTTACTATACTTGCAGCTATTGTATATGCTATAGATTTTGCTAAAACTAACTTATTTTTGCCATTTTTAGTAGACTTTATTATAGAATCCATATTAGAACTATACTCTAAAACAAAGCTTCCTGAAAACATACTAAACATTAATATTCCCATTAAAGGAGCTAGTCCATAATATTTAATAAATAAATCTGCATAGCTATCTGCTACCGAAAAATTTCTAACACTTACATATCCTAAGAATAAAGCAAATACCCAAGATATAATTAATCCTTTTTTATTAAATATTTTTTTTAATTCTAAATTTATAATATTTGTCATTTTTATACCTCCCTAGAATCTTCTAAATCAAAATAAAACATATAAACGTCTTCAAATCTAGGTTCTATATTTTTTGCATTAAAGTCTTTTATTCCTTTATCACTTATAACTCTAAGTTCTATATCCTCTACACCACGTTGTATACTAACAACCTTATATTTATTTTGTATATCAAATACTTCTCTTTCATCTTTAACTGTTATACTATATACTTTTCCACTCATATCATTTAAAATTTCTCTGTGAGTTCCTTGTAATAATACCTTACCATCTTTAATCATTATAGTTTCTTTAGCTACAGATTCTATATCTGATATTATATGAGTTGATAATATAACTATAGTTTCTTTACCTATTTGAGATAATAAATTTCTAAATCTAGCTCTTTCTTGCGGGTCTAATCCTGCTGTTGGCTCATCTAATATAAGTATTTTAGGATCATTTAAAAGTGCTTGTGCTATACCTACTCTTCTTTTCATACCACCTGAAAACTTTGATATATACTTATTTTTTACTTCTTGAAGTCCTACTAATTTTAATAATTTTTCAGTTTTTTCCCTAGCTTCACTTTTACTCATTCCCTTTAATGCTCCTATATATAATAAAAAGTCTTTTGCACTAAAGTTTTTATAAGCATCAAAATCTTGTGGTAAGTATCCAACAACTGCTCTGTATTCATCATCTAATGAATTTATATCTTTTCCGTTATATAATATTTTTCCACTTGTAGGTTGCTTTAATGTTGCTATTTGTTTCATTAAAGTAGTTTTTCCTGCTCCATTAGGTCCAAGTAATCCATATACTCCACTTTCCAATGTTAGATTTATATTCTCATTTGCATTTTTGTGCTGATATGATTTTGTTAAGTTTACAATTTCTAATTTATTCATAATTACCTCCATTTGTTTTCCTCGTTGTTATGTTTATATTATATGGATGCAATCTTACTTTATTATAAACTCAATCTTAAATAATCCTTAAATAATTAAATAATATTAATTAATAATAAAAAAACTGTATAGAACTTGGACTTTTCCAAGTGTCTATACAGCTTTTTTATATTATATGTTTAAGCTTTACAAATTTAATTACTTAATTCTTTTTCTAATAATTTGTTCAATAGGAGTTCTTTCTATATTGTGGCTATCAGCTAAATAGCTACTTTCAATTATCGCATTGTTATCAATATCTAAAATACTTCTTTTTAATGATGGATACATAAGCTTATCTGTTATACAAAGTATTACTTTTGACTTTTCACCTGAATACCCTCCATATCCATTTAAATATGTTATTGATATTCCTAATTTATTTATAAGATATTCTCCAATTTCTTCATGCTTATTTGATATAACGATTACCGACCTACCTTGATTAAATCCATCTAGTATTAAATCTACTATCTTAGTCATTATATATATGATAATTAAAGAAAACATAGCACTTTCAATACTAAATACTATAGCAGTTATTACTAAAACTATAATATTTATGCTCATCAAAAACGTAGATACAGGGATTTTAAAATTCTTATTTGCCCATACAGCAAGCATTTCGCTACCATCTATAGCCCCTCCAAATTTAATAACAGTTCCAACACCTATCCCAATTGATACTCCTCCATATATTACAATAAGAAATTCAGATGTAGTTACAGGTGGAACTGGAGTTAATAAATACAAAAATAATGATGAACAAACATTAGCCCATAAAGTTTTAAATAAAAATATTCTATCAAATGACTTTGATGTAAATAATAAAATTGGAATATTAAATGCTAATAATAATATAAACATAGGTATCCCTGTTAATGACTTTATTATTACAGATAAAGCAGTAGTTCCACTATCTACCATACCATTAGGAGATAATATTAGCTCTAACCCCATAGCTACTATTAAAGCTCCTATACCTATCATTATAAATTCAAAAAATAATTTAATTTGCCTTTTGTATGTCTTATTCATTTTTATCACTCCTTTGGCAATTTTTTAAAAATTCAAACTCTTCTTATATTTACATTTTATAACAAATTAAATTTAATAGTCAATAATTTTCTGATAATTCTTGAAATACAAAAAACTCTCAAGGCAGAATATCATACCTTAAGAGTTTTAATTATTTAACTATATTGAATGCACATCCATCTATATTTTTCATATCTATATCAAATATCTTCATTATAGTTGGAGCTTCATCTACTAAATTCCCACTATTTATAGTTATATTTTCTTTTATATTAGGCCCTTTAGCTATAAATGGTGGCTTATCTCCCTTGTGAGGAAAGTGCCCGTGAGTGGCTAAGCAATACTTGTAATTACTATTATCAGTTTCTTTTGTTATTTCTCCTGTTACATCATTACTAAAGGCTATACCTTCTTTTCCCTCTATAACAAAGTCTGCATCACAATCTAATCTGTGATTATTTTTTAATTCATTTCTATCAAATATACCTTCTATACCAAAAGTTTCATCATCTTTCATAGCTTCAAGTATATTTTTAACTTTATCTATGTAAGTTTTGTCTTTTACTATAACATGACTAGATATTCCAGCTGACTTAAATATAGCTTTATAATCAGTTATTTTTCCATCTTTATCTATACTTATTAATCCTTTATCTTTAAATACTATGTTTGGACTTATTAACTTTTTAACTTCTAATTGACCATGATCTCCAAGTATTATAAAATTTGTTTTGTAGTACACACTTGCTTCTTTTAAAGAATTTATAATTCTTCCTAGCCACTTATCATAAGTCTTAAATGAATTAATAACTTTTTCATGGTAAAGTCCATATTGATGTCTTGTATGATCTAAGTAAGCTAAATGTATAAGCATTAAATCTGGCTTATATTCTTTTATTATATCCTCTGCACAACAAACTCCAAATTCATCTAAGTACGGCTCTTTATTCCAATTTATAATATGAGAGTATTTAGGATATATTTTTTCCATAAGATGTTTACTACAGCTATTTGTATAGACTTCTATTGGATCTTCTCCTTCATTTTTAGTCCATATTTCAGCTATATTGTGATCTGAATTACATCTACCTGTAACCGGCCATAATATAGTAGAAGTTGTTATATTATTTTTCTTAGCTATATCTATTATAGAATCACATTTTATATCATTACTATACCAATACCAATCTGGCATTTTAGCATTTAACTCTAATTTTTCATTATGACTTATATTGTGCTTGTCTGGATATACTCCAGTTACTATAGTTGTATGACATGGATATGTTAGTGTTGGGTATATACAGTTTATATCTTTTACTATAGATGCCCCATCTAATATCTTTTTAAAGTTAGGTAATTTTTCTAAATATTTTATATCTCTAGTAAATAACGAATCTATTGATATTACTACAACCTTATTCAACCTTATCATCTCCTAATAATTTTTATTAACCACCTTTATAATATATATTAAACTACAATTTTTTAATATTGTATATTTAAATTAGCTTATCTTTTATAATCTATAGGCAAAAAATATATCTATATATTTTGGATAGTTTTTAAGCAATTATTATCAACTATTAAATGCTCTTATTTAATATTTTGATTCAATTTTAATAAATATTTTGTGAAAATTTTTTAAATTTAAATTGTTGTGTCAAATAGTCTTAACATATATAAATTTTAATCATATTACGTTCCTTCATATTTGTTAAAACCTGGATTTCATTCTAATTCTAATAATACATAAATATTTTGCAATAATATAAGTTATCATAAATTTCATTACATGAATTAACACTTATATATAAGTGTTAATTCAAAATTTAACATGTTTTTAACAAAAGCTGTCGAATTTTCTGTTAATATGTTATCGTACATAAAAAGTAATAAAAATAACTATAATAAATTTAACTTATTTATGAGGAGGCGACAATTTTGTCTATATTGATAAGTCTTATTGGAGGTCTTGGACTTTTCCTTTACGGAATGAACCTAATGGGTGAAGGTCTTCAAAAGTCAACAGGTCCTAAGCTAGAAAAAGCTATAGAACTTTTAACTAGTAACGTAGTAATGGGGGTTTTAGTAGGAGCTGTTGTTACAGGAATTATACAAAGTAGTGGTGCTACTACAGTAATGGTAGTTGGATTTGTTAACGCAGGAATAATGACATTATTCCAAGCAATTGGTGTTATAATGGGAGCAAACATTGGTACTACAGTAACAGCTCAATTAGTATCATTTGATGCTAGTATATTCTCATCAATAGCACTTGGAATAGGTATCGTTTTATACATGATTGGTTCAAAATCTAAACCAAATCTTAAAAATATCGCAGAAATACTTATAGGTTTTGGTATCTTATTTATAGGTATGGAATTTATGAAAGATGCAGTTGCTCCTTTATCTCAATATGAAGGATTTAGAAACATATTAGCAGGACTTGCAAATCATCCATTATTAGCATTACTTGCTGGTTTTGCAATGACTACTTGTCTTCAAAGTTCAAGTGCATCAATGGGTATATTAATAGCTTTATCATCTCAAGGTTTAATGCCTTTAGCTGGAGCATTACCTATATTATATGGAGATAACATTGGTAGTTGTACTACATCTCTTTTATCAAGTGTAGGTGCTAATAAAAATGCTAAAAGAGCAGCATTAATGCATTTATGCTTTAACGTAATTGGTACTATACTATTTATGTTAATTCTTAATAAGCCAATATCAATGATAGTTACACATTTAGACCCAACAGATACTGCTAGACAAATAGCAAATGCTCATTCATTATTTAATATAACTAATGTTATAATATTATTACCATTCTCTAAATATATAGTTAAATTAGTTATGCTACTTATACCTGATAAGCAAGGTGAAGAAGAGTATGATAGCCGCATAACAAAATATTTAGATGAAAGAATGTTAGAAACTCCATCTATAGCATTTGGAAATACAATAAGAGAAATACTTAGAATGGGTAATAAAGCGAAAAAAAGTTTTACTTGTTCTATGGATGCTTTACTTGAAAAGTCTCAAGAAGAGGCAAACAAAACATTTGAAAAAGAAAAATTATTAAATGAACAGCAGAGAAAAGTATTAGATTATCTAATTAAATTATCTAATAAGACTTTAGATGATAAAATGAGACTCTCTCTAGATTTATTATTCCATACTGTAAATGACATAGAAAGAGTTGGAGACTTATCTGAAAATATAGCAGAATTAGCTGAATCAACTATAGATAAGAAAACTAAAATATCAGAAAGTGCTAAATCTGAAATAATAGATATATATAACAAAGTACTAGATGCATATACATTATCATTAGACGCTATGAAACAAAATAGTGTTAAATTTGCAAATGATGTTTTAAGAATAGAAGACGAAGTAGATGCACTAGATAAATTATATAGAGCTAAACATATGAATAGATTAAATAGTCATTCATGCAGTATAGACTCAGGTATTATGTACTTAGATTTGTTAACTAATTTAGAAAGAATATCTGACCACTCTGCAAGTATAGCTAAGAGAGTTATAAAAATTAATCAAACAGCTTAATATATAAAAAGACTATATATGAATTTGTATTATTAAAATTCATATATAGTCTTTTTTATTTTCTTAATCTTGGATTACTTTTTGGTATAGAATCTATAAGCTTTTTAGTATATTCATTTTTAGGATTTGTATATATACTTTGACTATTTCCTTGTTCTACTATTTTTCCATTGTTCATAACTATTATCTCATCGCAAAAACATCTAACTACATTTAAATTATGTGATATAAACAAATACGTTAAGTTATATTGTTCTTTTAAATCCAACATTAAATTTAGTATTTGAGATTGTATAGAAACATCTAGTGCAGCTGTTGGTTCATCACAAATTATAAATTTAGGTTTTAAAGCTAACACCCTAGCTATTGCTATTCTTTGCCTTTGACCTCCACTAAATTCATTTGGATATCTATTTATATAACTCTTGTCAAGTCCACATGCTTCTAAAGCTTTTTCAGCCATTAAATATGCCTCGGTTGTACCAATATCATTATGCTTTTTTATTCCCTCTACTATTGTTTTTCCAATACTCATTTTTGGATTTAATGATGAATATGGGTCTTGAAATATTATTTGCATATCTTTTCTTAAATTGAGCATATCTTTTTTTGATATACTTATATTATTTTCAATATCATATATCACTTTATCTTTAAATTCTACCCTTCCTCCAGTTGCATCTATAAGATTTAGTATACATTTTGATAAAGTTGATTTTCCACATCCACTTTCACCAACTAATCCCACTATAGACCCTTTTTTTATTTTAAAAGAAACATCATCTACTGATTTTTGATATTTCTTTTCTCTAAATAGAAATTTACTTTTTATAGGGTAATATTTTTTAAGATTTTTTACTTTTAAAATATATTTTTGTTCCATATATATGCCTTTCTATATATTAAAATTTTTAAAGCAACTCACTTTATGGTTATCACCTATTTCTTTTAACTTAGGTTCATTATTTTTACAAATATCCATACAATAGTCGCATCTGTTGTTAAAACTACAACCTTTAGGAATTTTATCAATAGTTGGAACATTACCTTTTATAGAAAAAAATCTATTATTAATTAAATCACTTCCAACTCTAGATAATAATAGACCTTGTGAATATGGATGCTTTGCATTATCAAAAAATTCATATACATTAGCTTCCTCAACAACTTTTCCTAAATACATTACATACACTTTATCAGCAATTTCTGATACCACGTCTAAATCATGTGTTATAAAAATCACTGACATATTATACTCTTTACTTATATCTTTTAATAAATTTAAAATTTCTTTTTGTACTGTTACGTCAAGCGCAGTTGTTGGCTCATCTGCTATCAATAATTTAGGCTTTAATGCTATAGCCATAGCTATCATAACTCTTTGCCTCATACCACCTGAAAGTTCATGTGGATATTTTTTCAAAGTATCTTTAGGATTTGGTATCTTTACTTTTTCTAATAAATCTATTACCATATTTCTAACTTCTTTTTTGCTTAGCTTTTTATGTTCTAATATAACTTCTCCTATTTGTTTTTCTACATTAAACAATGGATTTAAAGCTACCATAGGCTCTTGAAATATGATTGATATATCTTTCCCTCTTATCAAACACATGTCTTTTTCATTTAAGTTTAATAAATTTTTCCCTTTAAAATTTATTTCACCTTCAATTTGAGCACTTTCAGATATCAATCTAATTATAGCTAATGAAGTTAAACTTTTTCCACTTCCACTCTCACCTACTAAGGATACTATTTCACCCTCATTTATATTTAAATTAACACCATTAACCGTATAGTTATCATGTTTATCATCTTTAAACTTTATCTTTAAATCTTTAACATTAAGTAACATATTTTCACCACCTATTACTTCCTTTTAGGATCTAACTTTCTCCTAAGCCCCTCTCCTAAGAAATTTATAGCTAAAACAGATATTATTATCATAAATCCAGGTGGTATCCATAACCACCATTCACTACTTAAAGTTCTCATATTCTGCGCAGCTGTAAGCATATTCCCCCAACTTGGCATAGGAGGTTTTACACCCATTCCTAAAAAACTTAAAGATGCCTCCATAAGTATAGCAGTAGCCATTGATAAAGTTGTTGCAACCAAAATACTAGATAATACATTTGGTATTATATGCTTTAAAATTATATCTAAATTATTAAATCCAATAGCTTTAGATGCCATTATAAAATCTCTTTCTTTTATAGATAAAACTTCTGCTCTTACAATTCTTGCTATATCTGTCCATGATAAAATAGCAATTATTATTATAAGATTTACAACACTAGGCCCAACAATTGCAGCTAGTGCTATAGCAACTATAAAAAACGGAAAGCACATTACTATATCTACAATTCTCATTATTATCGCATCTATAGCTCCCCCAAAATACCCTGCAATCACTCCTAATATTGTTCCTATCATAACCTGTAGAATTGTTGCAAATACACCTACTAGTAAGGATACTCTCCCTCCATATAAAAGTCTTGCTAAAACATCTCTACCTAAATCATCAGTTCCTAAAAGATGTTCTCCACTAGGAGGTGAACTTATATTGTATAAATCAACTGAAGATATATCCTGTTTTATAAATAAAGGACCTATAAAAGATACTATAATTAATGTTATTAAAATGCTAGTTCCTATTAAAATCAATTTATTTTTTTTCATTCTATATATCCTCCTATTTATCATATCTAATTCTTGGATCTATAATTGCATATAATATATCAGCAAGTAAATTAGATAATAAAATTATTATAGAAAGAATCATAAGAATTCCCATTATAAGAGAGTAATCTCTATTTAAAACAGCTTCATAACTAAGTCTTCCTATACCTGGCCATACAAATACAGTTTCTGTTAAAAGTGCTCCTGAGAATAAAAATGGTATTTGAAGACAAAATATAGTAACTATCGGTATAAGTGCATTTTTAAATCCATGTTTAAATATAGCCTTATTTATTGTTAATCCCTTTGATCTTGCTGTCGTTATATATTCCTTATCTAATACATCTATCATTGCAGATCTTGTATACCTTATAAATGCAGTGCTTTGTAAAAAAGCTAATACTATACCTGGCAATATCATATGCTTTAATGTATCAAGTACAGCTTTTATTCCTGTATAATCAGTTCCAAGAGTTTTCATACCTGATACTGGTAATAGTTTCAGATCAAATGAAAATATTTTTATAAGTATAAGCCCAAAGAAAAATGCAGGTATTGATAACCCTATAAAAGAAACTACAGTTACAATATGATCAAATAAGGTATTTTTCTTTATGGCTGATAAAATACCTATTCCTATTCCAAATATTAAGCTTAAAAGTAATGAAAATGATGCTAACAATACTGTATTTGACATTCTTGTACCTATTATGTTTAGTACTGGTTGTCCATAATAAATTGAATATCCTAAATCACCTGTTAAAGCCCTTGAAATCCATTTAAAATACTTTATATATATAGGATCGTAATAACCTATTTTTTGTAACATCTCTTTTACTACTTCTGGTGAAACATTTGGATCTATCATTGTCGAATAAGGATTTCCTGGTTGTAAATGTATAAGTGCAAATATTATTATAGAAATCCCAAATAATACAACTAATGATGTTAATAATCTTTTTAATATATATTTAGCCAAATTTTAAACTCCTTTCTGTACTTATATGGAATAAAAAAGCTATCCTATAAAAGGATAACTTTTTATTATTAAATATTAATCTATATACCAATTTTCTACATTGTTAAAGTCATTAAATATAGATGGTTTATAGTTTTTAAGATGAGGATTATAAGCTTTTCTTATATTTTGAGAATATAAATATGCCCAAGGTACTTCTTCATTTAGAAGTTTTCCAAATTGAGAATACACTTCTTTACGTTCATTTTTATCGAATACGCTTATACCCTTTTCTATTAATTTATCTGCTTCATCATTTTTAAATGATGATATATTCCATGCAGAATTTCCTTTTTCATCTGATGCAGAAGTTGAATGCCAATATGCCTTTGGATCTGGATCTATTGTTAAATTGTTACCCATTAAGTATAAATCAAAATCATGGTTTGCTACTACTTTATCCATAAGAGCAGAGAATTCCATATTTTCAAGTTCTAACTTAACACCTATATCTTTTAAATTAGCTTGAATTATTGGAGCTGTTTGTTCTCTTAATGAATTACCTGTTGGGTAAGCTAATGTAGCTGTTAATTCTTTTCCATTTTTATCTTCAACTATACCATTGTTATCTCTATCTTCATATCCAGCTTCCTTTAAAAGTTCTTTTGCTTTTTCAACATTATGCTTATAGTCATTTAAAGTTGACTTATCTGGATAAGCCCATGAACTAGGTAACATAGGTGTATTTACAACTTGACCATTTCCTTCTAATAATTTATCTACCATTGCATTTCTATCTAATGCATACATAAATGCTTGTCTTACATTTTTATCTTGAAATTTCTTTTCTCTAAGATTGAATCCCATATATTGGATTAAGTTATTATCATAAGATACAACTTTCATACCTTTAGATTCTAACTCTTTAATATCTTTTTTCTTTAAATTTGATGCATCTATAACATCTACTGTACCATTTAAAAGTTCTACTTGGGCTGTATCTTCATTAGCAACTTTTAATATGAACTTTTCAGTTTTTACTTCTCCATTAAAATAATCATTATTCTTTTTAAACTGAACATCTTGACCTTCTGTAAATGATACAACTTCATATGGTCCAGTTCCAACAGGTTTAGTTAATAAGTCTTTTTGATCTTTCCACTGTGCTACCGGCACTTTTTCCCATACGTGTTTTGGAATTATTCCCATTCCACCTAAATTTATAAGACCTGGTGAATATGGCTCTTCAAAAGTGAACTTAATCGTATTGTTGTCTATTACTTGTATACCTTCAATTTTATCAGCTTTTCCTTCATGGTATAATTTAGCTCCTTTTAGCTTTTCAACATCTCCATATTTTGAGCCAGTATAATCTTTATTCGCTAAACTAGTAAATGTAAATGCAACATCATCTGCTGTTAAAGGTTTTCCATCATTCCACTTTATATTATCTTTTAACTTAAATGTTATACTTAAATTATCATCTGATACTTCATAGCTCTTAGCTAATTCTGGTTGTGGATTTAAATTTTCATCAAAACTTAATAAAGAATTGTATGTAAGTGATATAACTGCATCATCATATACTGTATCATTAAGTAGTGGGTTAAATATTCCTGTAGGCGAACTTGTTAATGCATATACTATACTATTTTTTGAATCTGGTTGTACTGCATTGTCATTTTTATTTCCTTTGTTGCTACATCCTGTAAGAATACTTATAGCTAATGTAGCTGTCATTACTAATGAAATTATTTTTTTTCTTTTTAACAATTTACTTTCCTCCCAATATTTTACTATAAATACCCAACTATTCAAATGTTACATTATTTGATATTTTCTGTCAATTTATATAGTTTTTTTCTATAATTAACAATAATTCTATAGTTATATACTATTAATATACAAAATTTAATTTAATATATATAATTTTAAAAATAACATAAAAAAGTAGGCAATTTATAAACTAATAAACTACCTACTTTTTTATTATAGAATTTTATTTATAATTTTTTATATTTCAATATTTTTTATAACTTCTATTCCATTTTGAATCATACTGTTTAAAAATACAGTGTTCATAATCTCAGCATTATGTAGTTTATCAATATTATATGTGTCTACTAATTCAATAGGAACTATAATATTTTTATCAATATTATTTTGATTAAAATATGCTTTTAATGTAACTACAAATTGATATATGCAAATATCTGTACAATCCCCAACAACTATAATATTTTCAATACCATTAAAATCCTTATCTTCTAAGCAGAAAAAGCCATTGGTAGAATTTTTAGGTATTACTTTTATTCCATTTATATTTTTAATTTCATCAACAACATCACTTTCAATATCATCAACTAAACAATGTTTAGGATAACTTCTAAGTTCTATAGAATCATTTGTATGACTATCGGTAAATGCTATTATTTCACAATTTTTATTGGCTAAAACTCTTGCTATGTTAGCTATTGGATTAATTAATGCTTCTACTCTATCAGAATATAATGCTCCTTTTTTAGCAAATCCATTATTCATATCTACTATAAAAAGCATAGTTTTTTCTAGATCTAATTCATTTATATTTTTACTATTTAAATTATTTAAATTATCCTTTAAGTATTTAAAATCTTTTATTAAATTTTCCATATATACCCCCTTTTTTAACTTTCTATTTCATAATATCAAAATATTTTTACAACTTCAATTGAAATAGTTATAGAAAATAAAAATAGTAGTTACAAGATAATTTTATATTCTTATAACTACTATTTTTTAATAATATACTGTACTTTTTATAATTTCTAAATCTTTTTCTAGTTTATTTATTAGCTTAACTTTCTCTTTTGAATTTTTTCTAAATTTTATTATAGCTAAATCTCCTTTTTCCACAGTTAATGATTTTCCTGATTCTAAAATCATATCAAATTCTTCATTTAAACTATAAAAAGATTGAGCTTCATATCTATAATTATTTTCATTTAGCTTTTCTTTAGCTTTTATATCTATATAGGATTTAATCTTAATGTATTCTAACTCTCCTGTACAATCTTGATTGGTCATCAAATTAAAATCAATAGCTTTACCATAGCTTATAGTATCCCAATCACCACTAAAATTATCTACTTCAAATTTATTTAATTTTACTTCACTGTTATTTTTATGCTTTAAAATCAATTCACCATCAATTACCATTAACTTTCTTTGTATATTAGGTAATTTAGTAAATGTGGACTCTTGCATTTCTACCTTAGCTGAACTTACTCTCCATTTAAAATTTTTATTTTCATACGATGAGTTTTCAGGGTATATGTATAACTGAGTTGCTTCTCCTCCAGACCATTTACTAGTTTTTTGACATTGCTTTTTTATAATTTTAACGCTACAAGTCAAAATATCCCCCTCCTAATAATTTCACTAGTTATATAAATATACTAACATACTTAATTATATATATATTCAAAGTTATATATTCCAAATAAAAAGCTGTAGATAAATTTTTAAAATAAAATTTATCTACAGCTAATCAATATATTATTTTTTTATATAAAAAATTAATGTCTAGCTCTTTCTATTCCTCCAAGAGCTATATGAGCAACTCCAGCTCCTAATAAAAGTGCTCCTGCCATATTTTTATAATCATTTTTATTAAATTTATTATTTTTATTTTGTTTCATGTCTAAAGCAATACCTGCTGTTGTAACTGCGGTTCCTAAAACTATTGGTATCATGCCTTTTTTCATATTAATCCTCCTAAGTAAAAGTATTTGATTAAAGTTATTAATTTTAATAACTTTATAATTATATTGCTCTTATTTTTGTTTTAAATACTGAGTAATATTTTCATGTTTTACCTTAAAGTATTTTATTTAAGTTAAATATATTTTTTATATTTTGATATACTTATTAATAAAAAATATTTTTAGGAGGATATTATGAGATATGTAGTAGTATCAGTAACTAAAGGAAAAGCAGGAGATTTTAACAATAAGCTTAGAAAAGAAGTGTATGAAAATTTTTCTGCTAAATCATCAAAGTTGCCAGCTCATTTTACTATAAAATCACCATTTGAAACTGATGATATTTCTAAACTTGATAATATATTAGAAAATTTTTGTAAGAATAATAAAATTACTCCTTATAAAATAAAAGGATATGACCATTTCGATGATAGAGTTATATATATGAAGGTTTTTATGAGTACACAAGGACAAACTGTTCATAATAACTTAATAGATGCAATGTCTAAAATAAATTATATAAATTTTTCTAATCATGATGGAAAAGATAAAATTTTTCATGTAACTATAACTTCTAAAAAAATACAAAAAAACTTTACTGATATATATGAATACGTTAAAAGTATTCCATGTGAGTTTGATTGTTTTTTTGATAATATTTCTGTTTTTAAATGGGAATATAACACTTGGATTTTACATAAAGAGTATTTACTAAAGTAATTGTTTATTTAAGTTATATTTATGTTTTATAAAAAATAGAAATGGAAATATTAAAATTTCCATTTCTACTTTTTATAAGTCTATTATTTTTTTTAATAAATTTAATTAATTTCAAAATAATTTATATGATTATTGCTAAAATTTATTGCTTTACTAGAAACGCTTATATCCTTTAATTTAAAGTTTGCAATAAGTGATTTAAGCAGCTTCTACTGCAGCATTTAAAGCCAAGATATTTGTTTGGAAAGCTATATCATCTTTTTTTTATAATTCTACTAATTTCATTAGATGTAAGTGATATCTCATCCATTACATTAACCATTTGTTTCATTTGATCATTCCCATCTTTAACTTGGCGTCCTGAGCTTAATGTTAAATCATTAGCTTCTTTAGGATTACCTTCAGTGTATTTGATTTTCTTTGATATCTCTACAATATTTTCTGATAACTCTTGAATTGCACTTGCTTGTTCAGTAGCACTTTGTGATAGCATTTGTGACCCACTTGCAACTTGATATGATGCTGCTCCTACTTCTTCTGAAGCTACATTTATTTCTTCCATTGTCTCACTTAAATCATCAGTTATTCTAATCACTGATTTTTCAATATTTTTAAATATTTATATATACTCAACTTAGGGTTCAATGTTGAAATTCACTAATGCAACTTCTCCTAAAACTCGAACTGTATCATTTTACGCATACTATCTGATAAAGATCCTAATTCATCTTTTGATTCATACTCAATATTAATATCATAATCACCAACTGACATTTTATTTGCAGCGATTTCTATTTCTTCAATTGTTTTTTTAAACTCTTTGTAATATATATACATATAAATATTCCTGCTAATATAGAAGCAACAAAAATTATTGTAAAAGTAATCATTGCTGTTGATGTTGTATTTTCTATTTCTTTATCAAATCTAATACCTCTTGACGTTTTATCTTCATAAATAGATTTTGAATTATTTACACTTTCAACATATACTTGATAATACCCACTATCTTCTGTTATTACAAGTTGTTCTGCACTCTTATTCTATCCTCTTATCTATAAATTTATATATTTGGCCATTTTGTTGCTTTAAATTTGCAATAGATTTTTCAATATCATCAATTAACTTTTTATCTCCTATTGAATTTGCACGTAATACTTTAATACTTTTATCAATACTATTAAAATCTTTTTGTACTGAAATTTCATGTTCTTTAGGCTTATTTCCTGCAATTGAATTCATAACATTTTGATTAATAGACACTATGTCTCTTCTAATTGCCATAGATTTATCCGTTACTTTATAAGGACCTTTCAATAATTCATGACTTTGTTTACTTGCTTTTTTTAAATTAAGTAATACATAAAAACTTGAAAATGCTGTAATCATTACAAAATAATAAATGATATTCCTAATTTTTTACCTATTTTTAAATCTTTCATATATACTCCTACCCATAATGATATGTATTTTGTTAACTTTTTCAAATAAAATTTATAACTAATTTAGTTTACAAACAAATTACCATGCATTGTAAAACATTATCATTCATAGTAATAAAATAAGTATATAATTTTTACTTTATGCCCCTAACACCAGAAATTTTTTCCCCATCTTTAAAACTAAAAAACATCTTTAATTATATTTAAAGCATTATTTTAAATTGTAAATCAGAATTTCATATAAAATTTTTTTAATATTGTGGAATATAATTAACAAAATACATTACCTTGTATAAATACGATGGATAAAAATATATACACTTTATATTTCATATTTTCTTAGATTTGAAATTTGATAGATTTAAAAATAAAAAAATAATATAACTGAAAACTTACTTAAAAATAAAAACTCAGTTATATTATTTATTAACTATAAATTTTTTAACCTTAAAACAAACTAGTATTAATCTTCTTCATATTCCATATAATCTTCAACTTCATGTCCACATACAGGACACTTATATATATCTACAAAATATTCATATTCTTCTCTAGTTTCATTTTCTAGACCCTCATTTATTATCTCAATATCAGTTCCTTCTTCATGCTTAACTAAATCCATAACTTCAACTATACATTTAGGACAATACATTGTACTCATTATATTTACCTCCATTTAATATGATATGTATTTTGATATCTTAACTCTATTTTAATATAGCATAAATAAAAATCTACCTCAAAACAATTTAATTTCACACAAAATATACTATAAAATTTAATTTAATTAAATAATTAACATTTATTTAATCAAATATTGTGTCAAAACTTTTGTCATTAAATGCTTTGAAACACATTTGGATTTGTTTTTTATTATTTCTATTTAAAGATAAGTCAGGTAAATTGTATATATCAAAAAATTTACTTTCTTCAGTTTCTATATTTTCTTTAAAAGATCCATCTATTAAATCACATAATAAAAATATTTTATATATCCCATAGGGACTTAATCTTTCATTATTTTTAGATGCATCTTGAATAGCTATTACCCTTTTAGGTATTATATTAACCCCAGCTTCTTCTTTGGCTTCTTTTATTGCATTTTCTTTAAGACTTAAATGTACATCAGCCCATCCCCCCGGTAAAGACCAGCATTTATCTATACTTTCTTTAACTAATAATATTTTATTTTCTTTGAATATAGCACATCTAACATCTACCTTAGGAGTTTGATATCCTTTCTCATTACAAAATAAATCTTTTATTTTAGCAGTATTGACATAAGTATATTCGCTCATAATCTCTGCAGATAAATCCCTTATTTGTTCAAATCTTTCTATATCATACTTATCCTTTGAATAATTAATACCTGATTGAGCTATTGCTTGAAGTTTTTTTGCCCAGATTAGCCATTTATCTTTCATGATATCCCCCTTTAAATTTATTCATTTTATGAAAAATTACCTTGTATAAATTTAATTTTAATATATAGTTCTCACTTGTTCTATTATAATTATTTTTTTATTTTATATTTATAATACTCATTTTTATACAGAATATCTTTATTTAACAAAATAGACTAGGTATTCACCTAGCCTATTTTAAAATTTACTTTTCTAATTCTTTTAAAAATAACTCTTCATTTTCCTTTATAACTAATTCCCCATTTATAAAACCTACTGCTTCTTTTTTAAAAGCACGACATTGTCCTATACAACCAGTTTTAACATTTTCTTCTCCAACTATTTCTTTTACTTTATTAACATTAACATTTGAACAAAATGGACATATTCTTATCATTTGAAAATCCTCCTATAAATCATTTTTGTATTATAAAATATACCCACAACATTTATATATAAACACAATTAAATTTTAAATTTTAAAAATAATTCAATAAATCTATTTTTTCAAATTTATTATAATTTTTTGTATATTTTCAGTTCTAAAATTTATAATTTTTAAATTTTTTGTATACTTATTAAAAAAAAGATGATATTATATATAAGTATTGCGTATTTGCATACAAAATACATTTTTAGAAATTATATAATAATTTATCATTTGTAATTATAGGAGGATTGAAAATGTCAAACGAAACAAAAGTTAAAGTTGTAACTGCTGATCCTTCAGCATTAGGACTTTTCGGATTAGCAATGATAACATTAGTTGCTTCATCTCAAAAACTTGGATTAACTTCAAATGTATCATTAGTTTTACCATGGGCAATATTCTTAGGAGCTACTGCTCAATTATTTGCTTGTATAAATGATTTCAAGCACAATAATGTATTTGGTGCTACTGCATTTGGTGGTTATGCATTTTTCTGGTATGCAATGGGATTATCTTGGTTAATACAAAATGGAGTATTTGGTGAAAAATTAGCTGCTTCAGCTGATCCTAAGCAATTAGGATTTGCATTTTTAGGATACTTAATATTTACATTATTTATGACTGTTGGTGCAATGGAAACTCATAAGGTATTATTTATAATATTTGTACTTATAGATTGTTTATTTATAGGATTAACTCTTTCTACATTTGGAGTAATGGAACATGCTACTCATCAATTTGCAGCATATTCTGAATTAGGAATAGCTATATTCTCATTCTATGGTTCTGCAGCTGCTGTACTAAACGGACATTTTGGAAAAGAATTTTTACCAGTTGGAAAACCATTTGGAATATTCAAAAAGTAATTTATTGTAGGGGGGAACGGTCACAATATTTATGACTTTTCCTAAATATATTTAATATAGATTCATTCAATAGAGTATGTCTTTAGGCATACTCTATTTTTTATTTCCTTTCAATTTTTATTAATCATAAATTTAGAGCTTTTGTAAATACTATTATTGGCTGATTAATTTAGAAAGGGTGTTTTTATGATTCTAACTAAAAACATTAAAAAAAATGTAGAACTTATGAAAGAACATCTCCCTTTAGATAAAAGTTTTGATGTAATACAAAGGGAAGTTATAATAGGTGAAAAAAGCTGTTACTTATTTTTTATAGATGGCTTTATAAAAGATGAAGTAATGGAAAGAATTCTTTCTGGTTTTTTCAAAATAACTAGTGAAGATTTTAAGTCAATTCATGAGTTAAAAGATTTTATCCATAAATATATACCTTATATAGAGGTATCTAAGGAAAATGAACTAAAAAATATTGCTAAAGAAGTATTATCAGGCCCAATGGCTATAATTATAGATGGATTTGATGAAGCAATAATTTTAGATGTTAGAACTTATCCAGTTCGTGGAATAGGAGAACCAGAAAAAGAAAAGTCTCTAAAAGGAGCTAAAGATGGCTTTGTTGAAACTATAGTTTTTAATACTGCATTAGTAAGAAGAAGAGTAAAAGATCCTGATTTAATATTTGAAATGTTTAATGTAGGTAAAAGGTCTAAAACTGATGTCGTTATTGGGTACATAGATGGATTAGTAGATAAAAAAACTCTAAAAAATCTAAAAAAATGTATAGATGAAATAAAAGTTAAATCATTGGTAATGAGTGAGCAAAGTATAGTTGAGGCATTAGTCCAATCTAGATGGTATAATCCTTTTCCAAAAGCTCGATATACAGAAAGACCAGATGTAGCTGCTGCTCACGTTTTAGAAGGTAAAATATTGTTAATTATAGATAATTCACCTAATGCCATTATATTGCCTACTACTATATTTGATTTTTTACAAGATGTAGATGATTTTTATCAACCAGTAATTATAGGTAATTATTTAAGATTAATTAGAAATTTTACATTACTTACTACATTAATGATAACTCCATTATATACTCTAGCAGTTAAATATGCTTCTCACCTTCCGTTATGGCTAGAGTTTATAATCCCAAAAGACCCTTATAATGTACCTATATTTCTACAATTTTTAATTTTAGAATTTTCAGTTGATGCCTTACAATTAGCATCACTTAATACTCCAGGTTCATTAGGAATGTCATTATCTGTTATCGGTGCTTTAATACTAGGAGACTTTGCTGTTCAAACTGGATGGTTTATACCTCATACAATATTGTATATGGCTATAGTAGCTCTTGGAAGTTTTTCACAACCAAGTGTCGACCTTGGATATTCAATAAAACTCATTAGAATTTTATTGTTAATTCTAACAGCTGCATTTAATTTATGGGGATTTATAGCAGGTCTAATAATTTCATTTATACTTGTTGCTACAAATAAAACTATTACTGGCAAAAGTTATTTATACCCGCTTATCCCATTTGAATATAGTGCATTAAAGCGACTGATATTTAGAGTTAAACTTGATACTAAAAATGAAGGTAAATAGTAAATACAAAAATGATACCTATTTTAAGGTATCATTTTTGTATTTACTTAACTTGAATTATATTCCTTACATTATTATATATTTTTTAAATTAATAATATAAATTTTGACATAATAAGATTGAATATATTTAATTCATTTTACAATTTAAAAGTGGTGTGGTATACTTAATAAGTTATTTTAAAAAAAGGAGATTATCGATATGACAACTAAGAATAAAATCGTTAATATTGCCGTTATCGCCCACGTCGATGCTGGTAAATCAACATTAGTTGATGCTTTCTTATCTCAATCTGGAGTTTTCAGAGAGAACGAAGTAGTTAAAGATTGTGTAATGGATAGCAACGACTTAGAAAAAGAAAGAGGTATAACAATATACTCTAAAAACTGTGCTATAAACTATAAAGACTATAAAATAAACATAGTAGATACACCAGGACATAGTGATTTCTCTTCTGAGGTTGAACGTGTTATAAAAACTGTTGATACAGTTATATTATTAGTAGATGCTAGTGAAGGTCCGATGCCTCAAACTAGATTCGTTTTACAAAAATCTTTAGAAGCTGGACTTAGACCAATACTTTTCATAAATAAAATAGACAAGCAAGACCAAAGAGCTGAAGAAGTTGTTGATGAAGTATTTGACTTATTCGTAGACTTAAATGCAACTGATGAACAATGTGAATTCCCAATAATATACGGTATAGCTAAACAAGGTATAGCTAAGCGTGAAATGGATGATGAAAGTACTGATTTATCTCCATTATTCGAAACAATAGTAAATCACGTTGAAGCTTACCCTGACTATGCATCTGAGCCTTTACAACTTCAAGTTTCTGCTCTTGCATATGATGATTATGTAGGTAGACTTGGAATAGGTAGAGTTTACAAAGGAACAGTTAAAAATGGAGCTCAAGTATCTGTATGTAAAGCAGATGGAACTGTAGCTAAAGGAAGAATATCTAAGCTTACAGCTTATGAAGGCCTTCGTCAAGTTGAAAAAGATGAAGCTTATGCTGGTGATATAGTAGTTGTAGCTGGTATGCCTGATATATCTATAGGAGAAACTATATGTGACTTAGATAATCCATTACCAATGGAACTTATACACATAGAAGAACCTACTTTATCTATGAACTTCTTAGTTAATGATTCACCATTTGCTGGTAAGAGTGGTAAATTCGTTACAACTAGACACATAAAAGATAGATTAGACAAAGAACTAGAAGTTAATGTTGGACTTAAAGTTGAGCCAATGGATACTACTGATGGATTTAAAGTATCTGGACGTGGAGAACTTCACTTATCTATACTTCTTGAAAACATGAGACGTGAAGGATACGAAGTTGGAGTTTCTAAACCAGAAGTTTTATTCATAAGAGAAAACGGAAAATTAATGGAACCTATGGAAAGAGTTATAGTTAACTGCCCAGAAACTTACTCAGGAACTGTTATAAATAAATTAAACTTAAGAAAAGCTATGATGGAAGCTATGGAAATAGAAGGAGATTATGTTAAAATAACATTTATAGCTCCTACTAGAGGTTTATTAGGATACAGAAGTGAATTCATAAATGATACTCGTGGAGAAGGATCTTTAGTTAGATCATTTGAAAGATATGAAGAACACAAAGGTGAAATACCATCAAGAACTAATGGAGTTTTAATAGCTCAAGGAGCTGGTACTACAATGGCTTATGCACTTAATGCTTTAAGTGAAAGAGCTCAAATGTTTGTTGATCCAGGTGTTGAAGTTTATGAAGGTATGATAATCGGTATGAACTCAAGAAAAGATGATATGGTAGTTAACCCTTGTAAGAACAAGAAATTAACTAACGTTCGTGCTTCTGGTACTGATGATGCTGTTAAATTACAAGCTGCTAGAACATTTACTTTAGAAGAAGCTTTAGAATTTATAGATGATGATGAGTTGGTTGAAATAACTCCAGATTCTATAAGACTTAGAAAAAAATTCTTAAATGAGCACGATAGATTAAAATATAATAAATCAAGACAAGCTAATAAATAAATTTTTAAAGGAAGTCGATAAATTCGACTTCCTTTATTATTTTTTAATTTATATATTTTTCATCAATTTCATTAGTTATATCAACTATATCAATAACTTTATTTTCATATGTTATCTTCATTTTTATATATTCTAAATTATTTTTATAATCTTTTTTTGGTATATACACTTCATAATTTTCTGATTCCAGTTTCTCTCCATTTTCACTATATACAGCATCCTTATATTTATAATTATATATTTTTTCTTTTCCATTAATTCCAACTATAGCATCTATGCTTTTTATATTAAAACCATTTATAGCATCTTTCTTATTTGTAACATTATGATTATTTTCTTCATTTTCATAGTTATATTCTTCATCTAAATTGACACCTAATATAAGACTTCCACCATACTTTTCATAATCTTCCCCATAAGTAATTGATGGGTGATATGGTATATAATCATACTTGCTTAATTCCTTTATATCACTACTTTCGGATACATTATCTTCTTTAATAACTTTATATTCATAGGGTTTATTTACATCTATTTTTAAATTACATTTATATGATAATCCTCCCATATCTTTAGCTTCTATAGTAGTCCACTCTTTATCATTGATACTTTTATACATAAACTTTACAATTGAATCTTCACTTACCCTACTTAACTCAAATCTAGCATCTACTAAATATTTATTATCTTTAAATTTATCTAAACTAAATTTAATATCTTTAATCAGATGACTTTTAGATAATTCGTCATTTATAGTGTTTATAATATTTGAATTTATATTTGATATATTATCTTGAATATACTTATTATCCATTAAACTAGTTTCTAAATCTTTTTTAATATCTCTTAATTCCTTAAATTGATAAATAAAAATAATAATTACAAATAATCCTAATAAAATTCCCCACTTTTTCATTTTATTTCCCCTTTAATTGTATATTTTATATAATTATAAATACACATATTGATTTATACAATAAATTTAATTTTATTGTTATCAATCTGTAACTTTAAACTTCTACTATTATAGGGAATATACTAGTACCTCTTTTTAATTTATTATATAAATATCTATCCACAGATTTTTTAACCTTAGATTTAATAACACTCCATTCTAATATGTTTCTATTTAAGCAATTTTCTACTTCGTAAGTTACAATATCTTTAACTTCATCTATTAAATCTGTAGCTTCTCTTGCATATATAAATCCTCTAGTTATAATATCTGGTCCTGCAACTATACTAAAACTGATTTTATCAATAGCTATTACTATTGTCATCATTCCATTTTCAGCTAAGTACTTTCTATCTCTTAAGACTATATTTCCTACATCCCCCACACCTATACCATCAACATATACAGTACCTACTCTAACCTTTCCATCTTTCTTAGCTTCTTTTTTAGTTAGTTCTAAAACTTCTCCATTTTCTAAGATAAATACATTTTCTTTATTCATTCCAAGTTTAACTGCAAGATTTTTATGATGCACTAAATGTCTATACTCTCCATGGACAGGCATAAAAAACTTAGGATGAACTAATGTATGTAGTAGTTTTAATTCCTCTTGATATGCATGTCCTGAAACATGTATAGCTTCTAAATCTTTATAAATAACATCTGCACCTTTTTTATATAATTGATTTATAACTCTAGATATAAGCTTATCATTTCCTGGTATTGGAGATGCTGATATTATAAATAAATCATTGTTTTGTATTTTAATTTTTTTATGTGTATCAAAAGCAATTCTAGCAAGTCCAGCCATAGCTTCACCTTGACTACCTGTAGTTATTATAGTTATCTCATCATTATTAAAGTTTTCCATTTCATCTATGCTTATCTTATATCCATCAGGTATATTTAAATATCCAAGTTCTATAGCTACACTAGATACATTCTCCATACTACGACCACTAAATACAACTTTTCTATTATTAGTTACTGAAGCATTAACAATTTGTTGCATCCTATGTATATTAGAAGCAAACGTAGCTACTATAATCCTACCTTTTTGTCCAGTAAAAACTCTATCTAATGTCTCTCCTATTGTTTTTTCAGATAAAGAGTGACCCTTTCTCTCTACATTTGTACTATCTGCTAATAATAACAAAACTCCTTTTTTCCCTAATTTTGATATGGTTTCTAAATCCATTCTTCTTCCATCTATAGGAGTATAATCTACTTTAAAATCTCCTGTATGCAAGATTATCCCCATAGGTGTATATATTGCTAATGCACAAGCATCTGCTATACTATGGGTAACACTTATAAATTCTACTTTTATATTATCTAACTGAACTGCTTGTCTATCCTCTATTGGTTTTAAATTACATATATCTAGTATATTGTGTTCTTTTAACTTATTTTCAATTAAGCCTATAGTAAGTTTAGTTCCATATACAGGTATATTTAATTGCTTTAATATATACGGTATAGCTCCTATATGGTCTTCATGTCCATGAGTAACAAACATACCTTTAACTTTATCCTTATTATCTAATAAATAAGTTATATCTGGAATTAATAAATCTACTCCATACATATCTTCATCTGGAAAAGATAATCCTCCATCTATTACTATTATCTCATCATTATATTCTATTGCTGTTATATTTTTTCCTATTTCTCCTAGCCCTCCTAATGGAATGACTTTTACTTTATTTGTACTTGATTTTTTTGAAGTTTCCACACAATCACTCCTTTTCAAACTATATTATCCCCATTATATTTATTATTAATTTATTTTTGTTATATTAATCTAATCATTTTAATATTATTATGATAGATTTTAATTTTAATCAATTTAATTATTGACATGATAATATTTTTAGTATATTATTAAATTGTAATAATAATAGTAATGATTACTAGTTTTATTTTAGGAGGGTATGAATATGAAAAAGTTTGTTTGTACAGTATGTGGGTATATACACGAAGGAGAAACTGCTCCAGAAATTTGTCCAGTATGTAAAGTTGGGGCTGACAAATTCGATGAGTTAAAAGGTGAAATGGTTTGGGCTGATGAACATAGAATAGGTGTTGCAAAAGGAGTTGATCCTGAAGTTGTTGAAGGATTAAGAGCTAATTTTGTTGGTGAATGTACAGAAGTAGGAATGTACTTAGCTATGAGTCGTCAAGCTGATAGAGAAGGTTATCCAGAAGTAGCTGAAGCTTATAAAAGAATAGCATTTGAAGAAGCTGAGCACGCTGCTAAATTCGCTGAATTATTAGGCGAAGTTGTTGCTGCTGATACTCAAGCTAACTTAAAAGCTAGAGTTGAAGCTGAATATGGGGCAACTGATGGAAAATTAAAATTAGCTAAAAGAGCTAAAGAACTAGGATTAGATGCTATACATGATACAGTTCATGAAATGTGTAAAGATGAAGCTAGACATGGTAAAGCATTCTTAGGATTATTAGAAAGACATTTTACTAAGTAATTTTTAATACTTTTAAAATAAAGAGTAGTCTACTTTTCTAGACTACTCTGTTTTTATATTCATAGCTTTTTAAAATAAAATTTAAAGTTAAATTTGATTTAAACGTATAACTTATAATATAATTTGATTATAGATATGCTGTTTTGGGTATATTTATTATAAAAAAGTTTTAATAGGAGGTGGTATTTTGAAATTTTCAAAACAAAGAGAACTTATATTAAATGCTGTAAAAGATAATACCGTTCATCCTACTGCAGATTTTATATATGAATACTTAAAAAAAGATAATCCTAATTTAAGCTTAGGAACTGTATATAGAAATTTATCTCAACTTGTAAGCCATGGCTATATTAAAAAAGTTAGCATACCTGGATTTCCTGATAGGTTTGATGCTAACATAGTTGAGCACAATCATCTTATTTGTGATGTTTGCGGAAGTATACAAGATGTTCATTCTAATATACTTAAAGATATTCCTTCTACTATTTCAAATGAACTTGATATAAAAATAACATCTTGTAATATTATACTTCATGGAATTTGTAAAAAATGCAAAAGTAATTAAATTAAAAAGGAACTAGCCTCTGTATCGAGATAGTTCCTTTCTTTTTATATCCATATATTATTTTTCATAAATTAAGCTTTCCTCAGTTGAATTTTCAGATATATACGCAGCTACATATAACCCATACATTACAGCTACTAAAGCTGCAGTTATTAAAACTATAGCCATATTTAATCACTTCCTTCTTAACTCTAATTGTAGTTTTTTCATATGAATTTTGTATGACTTTATTGTGATTTTTTATTAATGATTTAACAATCTTAAACTACTTATTTCTTCATTAGATTTGATTCTTAGAAGCATCATTTTATCTACTTTACTATTATATGTTTCATTTTTATAATTATCGTTTTCATTAGCTTCTTGATATGTGATAATTATACCATTGTTTTCTTCTTTTATAGTTACATTATTGTAATATTTCCCATCATGATTTTTAAAAATTACATATGCATACTCATCTTTCATTAATTTATTTTTGTCACTATTGTTATTAATTATACTTACTCCTTCAAAATCTTCACTCATATTTAAATATTTTTTATAAATTGCTTCACTTGAATCTACTTTATTTACATAAAATTTTTCTTTAAAAATACTATTTGGAGTTGTAAATATTAAAAATAATATACATATTAAAGAAATTTTAATCAATGATTTATACTTTGTTTTCATATATAACTCCCCCAATTTAATTATTTGTACTCTTTTAACTTAGATATTAATTCGTCATTTTCTTTGAAAAAATTTATTAAATTGCTAATTTTAACTAGTGTTTCTATACTTATAGTATGCTCTATTTTTTCAGTTTCTTCATGTAAACAATCTTTTACACCTATTAATTCTAAAAATTCTTCCACTACGTTATGCCTATACAATAATCTCTCCCCTATTACTTCTCCTGTTTTATTTAAAGTAATAGAGCCATACTTTTCATGTTTTAATATATTCTTTTGTTGTAATTTTTTTACCATATTACTTACTGATGAAGGCTTTATATTTAATGACTTAGATAAATCGCTAATCTTAACATCTTTTGTATCGCTGTGTAGTCTATAAATCATCTCTATATAATCTTCTTCATTGGGGCTTAAATTATTACTTTTCATATATTCATTAAATGTATAAAACTGATTAAGGTTTTTCAATAAATCGCCTCCCCCTAATAACCTCTTATATTTAATATATTTTATTTTTATCTCATATATTCTGATTTTATGTAACAAATATATGATTTTTTTCATAATATCTATTGTAAGAAATTTAGCTTAAGCTAAAACTTACCTTGTAATATAAAAAATTGGAGGTATTTTTCATGGTTAAACTTGCTGATGTAGATATATGTAGCACCGTAAAGGTAGAAGGACTTTTATCAGATGGTTATCTAAGAGAAAGAATGTTAGCCTTAGGTTTAACTAATGGTGCTTTAATAGATGTTTTACGCCGTGGACCTAAAGATAATCTTACGGTTTATAACATAAGAGGTGCCATGATAGCACTTAGAAAAGAAGAAGGCGAAAAAATAATAGTTTCATATCTATAGCATTAAATGGGGGGACATTTATGGGGTTAACTTATGATTCTACTAAAATTAAATCATTAAAAGATATGTTTAATATCGATAAAAAAGACGATCAATTTGTTATAGCTCTTGCAGGAAATCCAAATACCGGTAAAAGTACTGTATTTAATTATCTGACAGGACTTAGACAACATACTGGAAACTGGCCTGGTAAAACGGTTTGTACAGCTAGAGGAGATTTTAAACATAATAATAAAGATTTTGCTCTTATAGATTTACCTGGAACTTATTCTTTATTTGCAGCTTCTCAAGAAGAATTGGTGGCTCGTGATTTTGCTTGCTTCGGTAGACCTGATGCAGTTATAGTAGTTGCTGATGCTACATCGTTAGAAAGAAACTTAAATTTAGTATTTCAAATTATGGAACTTACAGATAATGTTATACTTTGTATAAATTTAATTGACGAAGCCAGAAAAAAATGTATATCTATAGATAAAAACTTAATAGAAAAAGAATTAGGAATACCAGTAGTGTTAACAGCAGCTAGAAATGGTGAAGGTATGAATGAATTACTTGATACATTAGATTTAGTTGTATCTAAATCATATAATTACAAAAATAAAATTATAAAATATGAGAATAGTATAGAACAACTACTTAATACAATTGAGCCAGATTTATCTAAAAACATACCTTATATAAAATCTAGATGGTTAGGTCTTAGACTTATAGATGGTGATGAAAGTATATATGATTCTATGAGTAAGTATATAGGTAGTGATTATAAAAAAACTGTAGATGAAATTAAATTAAAATTACCTTTAGATATAGATAAAACTAATATTAGAGATAGTATGAATATGTCAATATATTCATATGCAAAAGAATTATATGATAAAAGTGTTACAATTCAAAATAAAAATAAATTCAATAGAGATGAAAAAATAGATAAAGTATTAACTTCTAAAAAGTTTGGTTTACCATTAATGTTATTAATGTTATGCATGATACTTTGGATTACTATAGAAGGTGCTAATGTTCCATCTGGAATGTTATCTGATTTTTTATTTAAATTTGAACCTATTTTATATGACTTTTTATCGAATTTAAATTGTCCTTTATGGTTAAATGAAATGATTAGTTACGGAATGTATAGAACACTTGCATGGGTTGTATCTGTTATGCTTCCTCCTATGGCAATATTTTTCCCTTTATTTACTCTTCTTGAAGATTTAGGGTATCTTCCTAGAGTAGCTTTTAATTTAGATCATATGTTTAAAAAAGCTTGTTGTCATGGTAAACAATGTTTAACTATGTGCATGGGATTTGGTTGTAACGCAGCTGGTGTTATAGGTTGTAGAATAATAGATTCACCAAGGGAAAGATTAATAGCTATTCTTACTAATAACTTCGTTCCTTGTAATGGTCGTTTTCCAACACTAATAGCTATAGCTACAATCTTTTTCACATATTTTATACAAAATTCCTTTGCTAGTAGTGTTATAGTTGCTCTTTGTATAGCTTTAACTATAGTGTTTGGTATTTTAACTACGCTAGCAGTATCTTATATACTATCTAAAACTTTTCTAAAAGGAGTTCCTTCAACTTTCACACTAGAACTGCCACCATATAGAACCCCTAAAATAGGTAGAGTTATATATACTTCTATAATTGATAGAACTATATTTGTTTTATCTCGTGCAATTGTTGTTGCAATTCCAGCAGGTATCATAACATGGATATTTGCAAATATATACGTTGGGGATACTAGTATATTATCACACGTTGCAGGATTTTTAGATCCAATAGCAAAAGTTATAGGACTTGATGGCTTTATATTACTTGCATTTATACTAGGATTCCCTGCAAATGAAATAGTAATACCAATACTTTTAATGTCTTATCTAGCGACTGGTTCTATGATTGAATTTGATAGTTTATCTGCTCTAGGTGAAGTTTTAAAAGATAATGGATGGACTTATTTAACTGCTATAAATACCATGTTATTTAGTTTACTTCATTGGCCTTGTGCTACAACTTTACTAACTATAAAAAAAGAAACTGGTAGTAATAAATGGACTGCTGTTGGATTTTTAATGCCTACAGCTATAGCATTTATAGTATGCTTTGGAACTACTTGTATATTTAAACTATTTGGTATAGCTTAATATATAATAAATAAAAATAGACTGTCTTAAATTTTTAAGACAGTCTATTTTTATTTATCACAACAAGCTATTCCTATTATTCCAGGACCTGAATGTGCACATATGCAAGTACTTACATTGACACTTATAATTTCATCTATTTTAAAATCTTCTTTTAATTTCTCTACAAAAGAATTAAATTCTTTATTATTATCTCCAAACCCAAGTATAATTCTCTTTTTAGTTAAATCTTCTCCAAAATTTTCTTTAATTAATGATAATATTTTACTTACAACTTGTTTTTTACCTCTTACTTGATTTATAGGTTTAACAAGTCCTTCTTCTATAGAAAGTACTGGTTTTATATTCAACATGTTTCCGATAGTTGCTTTAGCAAGAGATATTCTTCCACCTTTTTGTAAGTACTCTAGTGTATCTACTGTAAATAATACTTTTACACTTTCTTTTAAATTCTCTAAATGATTTAATATATCTTTTATATCTGCTTTTCTTTCTAACATTTCAGCTGCTGATAATAAAAGACAACCACTACCTATAGATAGATTTTGAGTATCTACCATATATATATTACCATCTAAATCATTTTTAGCCATCATAGCACTTTGAAAAGTTCCTGATGCAACAGAAGAACCTCCTATATATAATATATCATTTCCTTTATTTAAATATCTTTTAAATGCATCTCTAAATTGTATATATGTACATTGAGATGTCTTTGGCATATCTTCACTATTTCTTAACATTTTGTAAAATTCTTGTTTACTTAAATCTATACCATCTATATATTCCTTACCATCAAATATAACTGTTAATGGTACTACATGTATATCATATTTATCTATTAGCTCCTTAGGTATATCTGATAGACTATCACATATTAGCTTTATATTATTCATTCAATCCTCCGCATTGATTTTTAAAATATTTTTATTATTAATTATTATCACCTGATACTAATACTATATCATATTTTTTATTTACTTTCTATATTTTTATTGATTATAAAAATAAAAAAAGTTATTTTTAATAATAATTTATTATTAAAAATAACTTTTTACATACTTATTTATTTTTCATTTTCTCTTCTATTTTTTTCTTATCTAAGTAGCTAACAGCATTAAGTGCTGCTATTTGTCCTTGACCTGCTGATTTCAAATACTGATATGGCTTACCAGCACAATCACCACATGCAAAACATCCTGGTATATTAGTTTCCATATTTATATTAACTTTTATATGAACACCTTCTGTTTCAATTCCCGGAACTAAAGCTTTTGGTGATGCACTATCCTTCATAACAAAAACACCATCAACATCTAACTCTTGATTTCTTAATTGTAGTTTATTAACTAATTTATCACCTTTTATTTCAAGTGGGAAATCTTTTATAACTTCTATGTTTTCATTTAAGTTAAGTTCATTTTTGTGCATAGGTATAAAATAAGTTTTAGATGCTATTTCACTTAAAAAGTTTGCATCTTCTTCTGCTTCATGATTATAACCTATTACTGCAACTTTCTTATCTCTGTATAAAGGAGCATCACAAGTTGCACAATATCCGACACCTTTACCTAAAAACTCTTCTTCTCCTTTTATAGGCTTACCATACTCAACTCCTGTAGCTATTATAACTGCACTAGATTCAAACATCTCATCCCCTGCCATTAAACTAAAGTAATCGCCCATTGAATATACATTATTTATTTTAGCTTTAGTTATTTCTATTTTCATTTCATCTAAATGAGTTTTAAATTTATCTCTTAAATCTTTTCCGCTTATATCATAAAAACCTAAATAATTATCTATTGATGGTGCTTTGACTAATTTTGCACTTAAATCATCATTTCCAAATAATATTATTTTTTTATTTCTTATAGTAGCATTTATAGCAGCTGATATACCCGCTGGTCCACTACCGATTATAGCTATATCATATCTCATATTTTTTCACCTTCTTTATTTATTTATAAATCAAAATATATGTAGTTTAGGGTGCTAATAATTTAGCACCCTAAATGAAATTTCTTATAAATGAGCTTCTACTTTAGCTTTTAAGCTATCTTTTGGCATAAATCCTACTAAAGTATCTACAACTTTACCGTCTTTAAATATCATCATAGTTGGAACTGTTGATATTCCGAATTTTTGAGCTAATTCTAAACTTTCATCTATATCAACTTTAACGAATTTAGCATCATTTAATTCTTCTGAAACACTTTCAAATACTGGAGCTAGCATTTTACAAGGTCCACACCAAGTTGCAAAAAAGTCTACAACTACTACTCCTTTATTTTCTTCTACTGCTCCTCTGAAACTTCCTGTATTTACTATTTTAGCCATAGTATTACCCTCCTAATATATATTAATTATATTTGCATTCTTTATTATATGCTATAAAGTATCTTACTATATTTTTGTAAGCTTTATACCATTTATTGCTATGTTTTAATTATACCCAAGCGATATGCTTCAAATCAATTATTTTTTATCTTTTTAGGTAAAGCTATATCAAATGTTGTACCTTTATTTATTTTAGAATATACCTTTATATTTCCTTTTAAACTATTTACAATCATTTTAGCTATGCTAAGCCCAATTCCAGATCCATCGATATCCTTATCTCTGACATTTTCACTTCTAAAAAATCTATCAAATATTAAATTTACTTCATAATCCTTTATTCCTATACCACTATCCTTTATAGATATAATAAAATTATTATCTCTATCACTTACACTTATATTAATATAATCTCCTTCATTTGTATATTTAAATGCATTATCTATAAATATCAATATAAGCTGTCTTAATTTAGCTTTATCAGTAATTATAATACTATTACTTTCATAAAAATCATAACTAAATTCTTTATCATACATATCAGCTATTTCTATATAATCATTGCTTATGTCCTTTATAAGATCATTTATATCAAACTCTTCTATTTGTAAATTTGTAATACTTTCTTCTTTAGTTAAATGTAATAAATCATTTACCATCTTTTTTAATCTTCTATTTTCTTTCATAGCATCTGCTATAGTTTCTACTTCATCACTTATAGAATTTTGAGGATGCTTTAAAATACTTTCTAACTTGGAAGAAATTATAGTTATAGGAGTTCTAAGTTCATGTGATGCATCTTGAATAAACTTAACTTGATTGTTCCAAGTTCTCTCAATAGGTACTAATGCTTTTTTTGTAAGGTATAAAGCAATGAAATACGTAATGATTATTGCAAAAATTACTCCTACAAAAAAAACAGCTAGTAATCTATTTAGTAATACCATTTCTGAATCTATATTCCTTATTATCTGTATAGTATACCCTGCCACATTAAATTTAAGTTCTCTAAATGTATATCCATCTTCTTTATAAGTACTAAATCCTAAGTCTTTACTATTATTATATGGTATAAAATCTTTAAAATATCCATTAGGAGTAAAATATTTTACTTGATTGTCTTTATATATATATACTATATTCTTAGGATCGAGTAATTTAGGAGCTACATATAAATGATTTCTCTCTAACTGTATTCCAATATACTCTAATTCTTCTTTTAAATAACTATCTACATTTTTATAGGTTTGAGCTTTGAAATATCCATATATACAAAGTGAAAATATTATTAAAAAACTACCAACAACTGCTATATTTATTTTAATTAAATTTTTCTTCGTTTTTATTAAAATATCATTGTTTATCATCAAACATATACCCCACTCTTCTTTTGGTAACTATGTACTTTTGATAATCGTATTTACTTAATTTTTTTCTTATATTACTTATATATACTTCAACTATATCTATTGTAGAATCACTATCCATTCCCCAAATTCTATCAAATATTTGTTCTTTTAATAATATAGTTCCTTTATTTAAAATCAGATATTCTAATAAATTAAATTGCTTATTAGGAAGGTCTAATTCTTGTCCATTTATAGTTGCACTTTTTTTATTTAAATCAAGCTTTAAATCTTTAAATTCTAATATATTTTTATTATCTATCTTTCCTTTCGTTCTTAGCATAGCATATATTCTAGCTACTAACTCTTCCATATAAAATGGTTTAGTTAAATAATCATTAGCCCCTATCATAAATGCCTTTACTTTATCATCTAAGCTTTCTTTAGCTGTAAGTATTAAAACTAATATATCTTCATTATTTTTTCTTACATTTTCTAATACCTCTATTCCATTCATACCTGGAATCATTAAATCTAGTACAACAAGATCATATATATTTTGATTTATAAGATAATAAGCCTCTTCTCCATTACTTGTACTTTCAACTTGAAAGTGATTTTCTAACTCTTTTGTTATACTTTTAAGCAAACTTATATTATCTTCTACTACAAGGATTTTCATAAATACTCCTCCTTTATACTTATATATACTATTTTAGTATAAAATATAAATATTTACCAATATAAAACCTTGCTATATGTATATAAAAATAGACTATCTAAAACTTTAGATAGTCTATTTTTATACTTAATTATTCTATTATATATTTTTTAAGATTTTCATTTGAAAATTTTATTATTTCTTTATGTATAAGATTTAATTCATGAAGCTCTCCATTTTTAAGATTATATACTTTATTAGTTACTTCTTCTATTAAATTGAAAAACTCTTCACACTCGTCTTCATTTAAATAATCTATCTTATTACTTATGTTTAAAGGTAAATTTAAATCATCATTTTCGACTCCATAAAGTTCTTCATTTTTAATATCTTCAATCATTGCCATAACTATAGATATTATATCACTTATATAAAATATATTACTTGTCATTTACTAAATTACTCCTTTAATTATAATAATATCAAATCTTTGCAGTTTGTTACTTTATACCAACTACAATTTCCACATATATCTTTTATTATATCTTCATTTATATTATTATATATTAAATTTATAATTTCTTCATATTCATATATTCCAGTTTTTATATTAAAATAGTCCATCACCTTTTTATCCATTTGAATTACACTTTCATTAGTATTACATATTTTACTTTTAATATTGTTAGGACATTTTGAACATAATTTATCTAAATCAACTACAACCTCTATCTTTTGATTTTTGTTTTCTTTTAAAATATTTATCGTATTTATCATATTTTCTGTAAAATCTTTACTATATCCTCTTCCTATAAAAGCTTTCATACATAAAAAGTGATGTGGTCTTATTTTTAACATGAGTATACCTCTTTTTTTATTCTACTTTTAACACTTATGCCTATAGTAGTAGCTAAACATATCTTTATTATGTCTGCAATTAAAAATGGTGCTACACAAACCGTAAATCCTTGTACAATTCCAACACCTGCTACAAATGAATACCATAAAGTTCCTATTGAATAATTTATAACTAATGCTAAAATCATAGAAATAATTATACAATAAACTTTATCGCTTCTTTCACTTACATAACCTATAACTAATGCCATTATTGGAAATGAAATTATAAAGCCTCCAGTATACCCAAAAACCATACCCATTCCTCCACTCATACCAGCAAATACAGGCATTCCTATAGCTCCTAGTGTAACGTATATTAATTGTGATATAAGACCTTTCTTAGCTCCTAATATTATACCGCTTATAGTTACTGCAAAAACTTGCATTGTAAGTGGAACTGTTGAAAATGGAAGTGGTATAGAAATTTGAGCTAAAATAGCAGTTATACTTGCAAATATTGCACAAATTATTAAACCTCTAGTACTTAGTTTCATTGAATCCCCCTTTAGTTAACCTTTTTTATTTTTTTAGTTTACATTTTAATTGTAACGATGTATACTCACATATGTCAACCTTTTCATTTGTAAAGTTAACTAAAAAAGCTATTTCAAATAAACTCTAAATAATCATCATTACTTAAGTTTAATTTAAAATAGCTTTATAAATTTCTATTTAACAAATAATTGTAAAAGTACTCCTGCTGCTACTGCTGAACCTATAACTCCAGCAACGTTTGGTCCCATAGCATGCATAAGTAAGAAATTTGAAGGATTTTCTTCTTGTCCTACCTTTTGAACCACTCTAGCTGCCATAGGAACTGCAGAAACCCCTGCTGCACCTATCATTGGGTTAACCTTGCCTTTAGTAACCTTATACATTAATTTACCAAATAGTACGCCTGCTGCTGTTCCTACTGAAAATGCAACAAGTCCCATAGCTGTTACTCCTAATGTTTGAGGCGTTAAGAAAGTTTTTGCATTAGCTGTAGCTCCAACTGTTAAACCAAGTATTATAGTTATAATATACAATAATGGTCCTGTAGCAGTTTCAACTAATTTTGGAACTACTCCACTTTCTTTTATTAAGTTCCCAAACATAAGCATTCCTATAAGTGGTGCTGCAGTTGGTAATAACCCTATAACTAAAATCATTATAACTATAGGAAATACTATTTTCTCAGTTTTAGATACTGGTCTTAATTGTTCCATTTTAACCATACGCTCTTCTTTAGTAGTTAAAGCTCTTATTATCGGTGGCTGTATAACTGGAACTAATGCCATATATGAATAAGCTGCTAATGCTATTGTTCCTAGCAAATGTGGTGCTAATTTTCCTGTTAAAAATATTGCTGTCGGTCCATCTGCTCCACCTATTATTCCTATAGATGCTGCCTCTGGTCCTGTAAATTGTAAAAGTATAGCCCCTATAAATGCAAAAAATACTCCAAATTGAGCTGCTGCTCCTAATAAAAGAGTCTTAGGATTTGCAATTATTGGTCCAAAATCTGTACTCGCCCCTATACATAAAAATATTAGTGGTGGATATATTCCTAGTTTAGTTCCTTGATATAAGTAATATAATAACCCTCCGCTTTCAGAGTCTGTAGCTGCTTTCATTAAATCAACACCTGGCATATTAGCAAGTAACATACCTATAGATATTGGTATTAAAAGATATGGTTCATATCCTTTAGCTATAGCTAAATATAAAAATACACAAGCTATTAAAATCATTATTATTTGTCTATAATCTACCATTGCAAATCCCGTATTTGCAAAGAAAGTCTGTAACATTTCTAACACATCAACGCCCCCTATTTATTATACGATTATCCTATTTGTACTAAGCTATCTCCAAGGTTTACATTTTGACCTTTTTCTACATCAACAGAAACAACTGTTCCATCTATCGGAGCTACTATTTCATTTTCCATCTTCATAGCTTCAAGTATAGCTACTACTTGACCTTTCTTAACTGAATCCCCATTTTTAACCATTATATTTACTATAGTTCCTGGCATTGGTGCATCTATTGATTCTCCTGAACCAGTAGATACTACCTCTTTTTTAGGTTGTTGTGCTACATTTTGAACTGTAGGCTTTGGATTTTCTCCCTTTTGAACTTCTTCTATTTCAACTTCGTAAACTTTTCCATTTAATTTTATATGATATGTCTTAGCGCTCATTTTTATCTCTCCCTCAAATATTTTATTATCTATTTATATAAATAATTTATTTTATTCTAGTTATTTTCTTTACATGAAGATTAGGATTTATTTTTCCCTCTCCTGCCATTATAGATGCTGCAAGTGCAACTACTATTTTATCTTCTTCATCATCGTCGTAAGTACTATTTTGACTCACTGGTAAATCTCTTTTTACTAATTCTTCTTTAACTTTTGGTTTTGTTTTAAATATATATTTAAATGAAGATAGTACAAAAGATATTAATATCAAAGTCAAAAATACTATAGTCATACTAGATATAGTTATATTAATGGCTTCCATTATACTTATTTCATTACCAAACATTAATTATCACCCATTTTCTACATAGTTACTGTTATATAGTGAATTTTATTTTCTTCACTTAATACTTCTTCTTTTTTTGGATTGTACTTATTTTCTAAAAAATTTGGTGCTACTTGTGGGAATAATGCATATGTTAATGCATCTTCATCACATTTAACTAATTCTCCCGCTTCTAGTTTTATCTTTTCAAATTCTGGTTCTAAAAGATCTGCAGGTCTTATAGTTATAACTTCTTCTTCCCCTATTATCTTTTTCTTTATTTCTTCATCAATAGGTGCTGGTGCTTTTCCATATTGTCCTTTTACATAATCTTTAATTTCTTTTGGTACTAATTTATATCTTTCTCCAGTTAATACATTAAATAATGCTTGAGTTCCTACCATTTGACTCATAGGTGTAACTAATGGTGGATATCCAAGATCTGCTCTCACTCTTGGAACTTCTCTTAAAACATCTTCATATTTTTCTGTTGCATTTTGTTGTTTTAATTGAGATAGTAAGTTTGATAACATACCACCTGGAACCTTGTAGTTTAAAGTTTGAGGTTCTGTCAACAATACCTTAGGATTTAAGGTACCGTTTTCCATATACTTATCTCTTATAGGTTTAAAATACTCTGCAACTTCTAATAAAGCTTCCATATTTAAATTTGGATTTCTATCCATTTCGCTAAATGTTACTGCTAAAGACTCAGTTGGAGGCTGAGATGTCCCTCCTGAAAATGGAGATATTGCAGTATCTATTATATCAACTCCAGCTTCTACGGCCTTCATATATATCATATCAGCTATACCACTTGTACAGTGCGTATGTAGTTCTATAGGTAAATTAGTTATTTCTTTCATTTTTTTTACTAAATCATAAGCATTATATGGTGTTAAAACTCCTGCCATATCTTTTATGCATATAGAATCAGCCCCCATAGATTCCATAGTTTTTAATAGTTTTAAATAATACTCTGTAGTATGAACATCACTTGTTGTATATGATATTGCACATTGGCAATGTCCACCATATTTTTTTATAGCTTTCATAGATACTTCTATATTTCTTACATCATTTAAAGCATCAAATACTCTTATTATGTCGATACCGTTTTCCAGTGAAAGTTTAATAAACTTATCAACCAAGTCATCAGCATAGTTTCTATATCCTAAAAGATTTTGTCCCCTCAAAAGCATTTGCAATTTAGTATTTTTAACTCTTTTTCTTATTTCTCTTAATCTTTCCCATGGATCTTCGTTTAAAAAACGTATGCATGCATCAAATGTCGCTCCACCCCAAACTTCCATAGAGTGATATCCTACCTTATCCATAGTTTCTAATATAGGTAGTATTTCTTCTGTAGTTAACCTTGTAGCAATTAAAGACTGATGCCCATCTCTTAATGCTGTTTCAGTTATTTTTAACTGACTCACTATATCCTCACACTCCTAAATAAAAATATATACCCAATATAAATTTTACCTCGCTTATATTATATACTGCTTTATTTAATTTCTAAAGCATTTTTAGTATTTTTTTATATTTTTTTAGCATATTTTTTTTTAAGGTTATTTTTTGTTAAGTATTTGACGTATGTTTTTTATTTATATATAGTGACAGACTATTTTTAATAGTAAAATTTTTTACTTTTTCTGTATTTCAGTATTATTTAAATTAAATTTTTCCTGTTTCATTAAAATTTTTAGTTCCATAAAAATATAGGGTACTCATTTGAATACCCTATATTTTTGAAAAAATTAAATATTTAATTTTAATTTACTAATCCAACTTCTTTAAATGGAAATAGCCTAACACTGACTTCTCCTATAATATCACTTTTATTTACTAGTCCAACTTCTTTATCTCTACTATCTTTACTTAATAATCTATTATCTCCCATAGCAAAATAACAGTCATTCGGTATAACAATATCTACATCACCTGAAGTATAGTCATCATTTATATAACTTTCATTAATTAATTTATCATTTATATAGACTTTTCCATCTTCTATAATCAAATGTTCATTTGGTAAACCTATAATTCTTTTAATTAAACTTTTTTTACCGCCTTTATTATCTTTTAATTCAGTTTTAAAAACTACTATATCTCCTCTATTTGGCATATCTTTTTTATAAGCAAACTTATTTATTATTAGATAGTCTTCTGTGTTTAATGTAGGATACATGGACTCTCCACTAACTACAGTTGGTACAACAAAATAAGTTACTATAAGTCCCATACATATAGCTAATGTTATAACTTTTATCCATTCAATAGTTTTATTTATAATTTTATCTTTCAATATAATCACCCCATATATTTATTTATGTATTTAGCTTTCTATTTCTATAAATATATGTCCTTTGATATTTTCTGTCTTTCGTACTCTATATTCTTGCATAAAAAAACCCTAGCTAACATTTTGTTACCTAGGGTTACATATATACTTATTTTATTAGATTATAGGATTTAGCATTCTATCTTTTAATACTTCTTTCGCTTTCTCATAATATTTCATGTATTTTTCTTTCGGATAATCTCTAAAATTAGAAAGTTCTCCTTTAACTCCATATCTTCTAAATGGTATTAATTTAAATTTAGTATAATTATTTAAGTTTTTTATATAATTAAGTTCTTTAAAAAATATATTTTCATTATCATTTATATTTTCTAATAAAACTGTTCTTATTTCATAAAGTTTATTAGACTTAGAACATTTACTGATATTATTTAAAACTAAGTTATTTTCTACACCTGTCACTTTCATGTGTATGTTATTATCGAAAGCTTTCAAGTCAAACATAAATCCATCTACGCAATCTATAAGATGGTTAATATCATTTTCATTTATATATCCATTAGTATCTACAAATACATTAAGGTTAGTTTTTTTATGCACTATATTAGTAAATTCTATTATAAAATCACTATACAAAGTACATTCTCCTCCAGAGAAGGTTATTCCGTCTATAAAGTTTTTATATTTATTTATATAATCAAAAAGCTCATTTGGTGTATAATAAGTAATTTTAGGTGATGCATAATTTTTACATATCCCTATACACTCATCACAATTTATGCAAATCTTTTTATCATAAATAATTTGATCATTAAACTTAATAGCTCCTACCTTACACACTTCTAAGCATTTTTTACAAGAAATACATATATTTTGAGTCTCTGGGTTATGGCAATATATACATTTCATATTACAACCTTGTAAAAATACACTTATTCTACATCCTGGACCATCTATAAAACTCATGTTAATAATTTTATTTACAGGAGCTTTCATTAAATATTTCTAACCTTTCTTTCCTCTATTCCATTTTTCATAGTTAATGCTCCTAATAAAACAGAATCTTCTCTTAAGTTTTCACCTTCATTAAATTTCTTTATATCACTCTTTTTTACTAGATATCCAGTTATTCTAACAAACTCTGAAGAATCACTATTTATAGATAAAACTCTTATACCACTTTCAAGAGCACCTTTTACAACTCTTAACATTCCATCTATATTATTTTTAGCTGTTTCATCAAATAAATATATATCACTACATCCTGTATCAAAATACTTATGAAGTCTTGCTGATAAATTTATATGATCAAATATATTAGGTTCACATCCATATTTTATTCTTACAGCTGGTGTTGTATCCGTATCCGATTCTAATCCCCCTTGTGCATGTACTCCATGCTTACCATTAGTTCCTCCACAATATATAGCTTCTTCATTTTTTACTAATTCAGCAAATTTCTTACATATTTCTTCAGCTACATCATTAGCTTTTTCATCATGTCCCATTTGTTTTCCTGTAAATATTTCAACACATTCAAATGTTCCATATATGGCTGGCATTGATGTAAATTTATTTAAATCTATTAACCCCTCTTTTGCTAAAAATGAACTTTCAAAGAATTTTACATCTTCTACTAAATATTTTATTCTTGCATTAGTAAGCTCACATAATGCTTTCACTGCTTTTGGAAGTTTATTATTCATAAAGTCTTCATAATTTTCACTTTCCATCGCTAAAGCTTTTAAATTAAGTCTTGTTAAAGTATGTGCTCCTCCACCTATTCTTAGTGAATTATAACAACTAACAACTCCATAGTCTTCCCCTAAATCATTAGTCATTAAACTGTGATTTACAAAATACGGTTTTATATTTTCAAGAGCTGATTCTATCCCATATTTTATAAGATCATCTGGAGTTTCTTCACTACATTTTAAAGTAACATTAGGTATAGTTTTTCTAAGTTCTCTCTCTATTTGTATTACCAATCTACCAACTCTAGTATCTTTTGGTCCTATATTCATATGGACAAAAGCATCTGGTAAATTTCTATCTATATTTATAAGCAACATCTTTATTAAGTTATATGCTTCCTTTTCACTAACAGTGTCCATAAAAGGTTCAAGTACATCATCTATTTGCCCAACATATACTGGATATCCTGTTATAGAAGGAACATATCTATAAAGTATCATTAATGCATTAACTGCTTCATATAAATCCTTTGGTGGCTCTATATCTAAATATTCACTACCTTGATTTATAAATTTAACATAATCCGGTAATATGTATCTTGGTCTATAAGGTCTTGTTCCTTCGTTCATATCACATAATATTTTTCTATCTAAATACGATTTAGTTTCATCACTTATTTTTAAAGGAGATAAAGAGTCTTCTGCTAATCTTGCCAAATTTGCTCTCTTCTCATGATATTGCAAATCCATAGAATGTAATATTTGTTCTATACTATTCATTGTTTAGTCCCCCATTTTTATATTTATTATACTAATTTTATCACACTATTAAACTTTTGTTAATACTAATAAACATTTATTTAATATATTTTAAAATATCGTTTACCTAATAATTTAAATACATTTTAAACTCCTATATACAGTCCAATAGTTAAAAACATAATACATACTATTATCATAATCCCAAATAAAGGTGCTAAAAATCTTACCCACTTAGACCATGGTATTTTCGCAAAAGCCAATGCACCCATTAATACTCCAGATGTTGGAGTTATTAAATTAATAAGCCCTGTACCAAACTGATAAGCAGTTATTATTAATTGACTAGAAACTCCTACTAAATCAGAAAGTGGTGCTAACACAGGTATAGTAAGTGATGCGAGTCCTGAAGATGATGGTATTAAAAATGATAATAATGACTCAAGTAAAAAAGATAAATTTATAAATATAAACTTTGGCAACTTACTTAAAGCATCAGCAGAGTAATTTAATAATGTATCTATTATATGTCCATTTTGTGCGACTATAACAATTCCACGAGCTAATGCTATGGCAAGTGCTGCAGATACTAAATCAGAAGCTCCTGTTAAAAATGAATCTACTATCTCATCTTGCTTAAGCCCTCCAAATATCCCAGAAAAAACACCTATCATACAAAATATCATAGCTATTTCAGGTATATACCAGTCCATATTTAAAACTCCATAAACCATCATACTCATTCCACTAATAAATATCACTAAAACAATAACTTCTTTAATTGTAAATGGCTTTATAGTTGAATCATCCATTATAAAATCTTTTTTGTTATTTGCATCTAACTCATATACTAGTGATTTTTTAGGATCTTTTTTAATTTTATTAGCATATACCATTAAAAATGTTATAGATATAGTCATAAGTACTATAAATATAATTGCTCTATATAATATACCTGCTCCTGGCACTATATCAGCTAATGCCTGAGCTATTCCTACTGAAAATGGATTTATAGTGGATGCTATAACTCCAGTTCCTGAACCTAAAAATACTGTACTTATTGCAGTTAATGAATCATACCCTAAATTTGTCATAAGTGGTATAAATATCATATAAAAAGGAAGGGTTTCTTCATTCATACCAAATGTAGAACCTCCTAATCCAAATAGTATCATAGATACAGGTATTATCAAAACCTGCAATCCTTTAAGCTTTCTTACTATGTGGTTTATACCAGATTCTATAGCTCCAGTTTTATTGACTATCCCAAAAGCGCCTCCGACTAGTAATACAAATCCAACAACTTCTGCTGCATCTACAAAACCATTAATAGGTGCCATAAATACATCTTGTATACCTTGAGGGTTAGAATCTACTTGATGGTATGTTCCAGGCTTTACTACCATTCTTCCATCTACATCGATCCTTTTAAATTCTCCACTTGGAATAATATATGTTAGGATTGCTATTATTACTATAAGTAAAAATATAATAGTAAATGTGTGTGGTATGGTAATTTTCTTTTTAAATTTACGCATAATATTATCTCCTATTTGAAAATATTTAATTTTATGTAGAATTATACCATAATTTATAATATGTTTAAGTTTTATTTAAATAGTTATTATATAATTAAATTTTTATCAATTTATTTTTATAAAAAAAGACACTATCGTGCCTTTTAACTATTCTTTTTCATATTTAATTTATTCTTTAATATATAAAATCCTAAAATAATAATTATCAAAATAATTACAAATAAAGAATATCTTTTTAATATTGGTATTATTATATGTAATTTATCACCTAATATATATCCTGCTGATATTAATATTAAATTCCATAAACTTATTCCTATAGTTGAATATATTATAAAAGCTATTACATTCATTTTTATGACACCAGCAATTATTGAAATAAAAGTTCTTGCAACTGGTATTAACCTCGATATCATAATAGATGATTTATCATATTTTTTTATCCATGAATATGATGCTCTAATAGACTTTTTAGTACTTGGAAATCTAGTTCCTAACATATCTATTAAAGGTTTACCTAATTTTAATCCTAAGTAATAGTTTATTATAGACCCACTAAGTCCTCCTAATACAGATACAGTTAAAACTTGTGTAAAATTCATATCGTATTCAAATGCAAATATACCTATTAACGGTAAAACTAATTCACTAGGTAGAGGAAGATTTGCATACTCTAGAGCTACTATTATAAAAATACTTATTAGCCCATAATTTACAATAAACTCTTCTATTAATAACTTTAAATCCATCCTCTTCACCTCTTATAATTAAATTAACACACTACTATGTTTTAAACAGTACTGTATTTTATTATAATATCACAATAATAGTAAATTCATCAATATACTTATTTATTTATTAAATAAAAAGTTCAAATTCCTTATATTTCGTGTTTTATGTTGTTTGATTGAATTTTATATAAATTTTAGTCAGATATTGTATTTCATAATGTTTTGAATTTTTATATTATTGGTTGTACAATTTAATTATAGGAATATGTATTTAGAAAACTTTTGGGGGGTATATATGTCTATATTTATTTTAATTCTATTTATGTTATTTTTAATTTATTTTTTATCTACAGTTTGCATAAGATATAGTTATATTTCAAATTTAGCTATAAAAAGTAAACTTGATTTTAATTCATTTTATATAAGAAAGTACATGTTAAGTTCTAATAATAGTTTTAATAAACTTACAAGTGATATAGCGTTTTCTTTATACAAAATATATAATAAATGTTAAAATAAATATAAAGCGTTAATTTTTTATTAACGCTTTATATTTATTTTTATAATTGATTTATATATTCCTTCAATTTACTTTTTAATTCTTCTCTCTCATATTCACTTATATATATCTCTTTAGAATTTTCAAATATACCTTGATTTGCTTTTATTATTTCTTTACTAGCTTCACTATAAATTTTTAGTAACCTATTTTTTATATCATCTTTTATACTTTCCTTAAAATTTTCTATATCTTTTATTATTTCATTACTTAACTGTTCTTTCTTCAATTTATCATATATAACTTTACCTATTCCACCTGTTAAAGTACCTGCTAAAAGTAATGGTGGACAATAAGTAAGCATTGCAGCTCCTACAGTTAAACTCTGAGCTGATGTTCCTAAGGCTGCTGCATACATTGCTACAGCACTCCCTGATGTAGCTCCAAGTATAGCTCCTGTTCCTATTGTAGCTAGCATTTCATTTATATTTATATTTTCTTCATTTAATTTTACTTTTGGCAATTCTATATTGTAATTTTTATAATCTATAGTATCTATAAATTCTCTTATATTTTTATTTGTTATATAGTTTACTTCCTTTATACACTCATCCCATTCTTTAAAAAACATTTCATCTAATTCTAATTTTTTATCATTTATAACATTATTTATATAATTATCATTTATATATTCATTTGTTATATCTATACTTTTATTTATTCTGCTTATTTCTTCAAATAAAAATACTTTATCTATCCACTCATTTATTTCAAATTCCATTTTAGCTTGTATATAATCAAATTTATTCTCAAGTAATTTTTTATGATTTATTATTTCAGATTCTACCATTTCTAATGATTTTAAATAATCATAGTGATAAATTTTTTCCTTATGTTTTAAGGCTTCAATTGAAGATTTTACACTTTCTATTTTTAGACTGTCATTTTTGTTGCTAACTTCATTTAAAAATTCTAAAAGCTTACTAAAGTTATCTTTCAATATCTGAGGATAATCTATTACCATATCATTTTCTTTGACCATAGCATTCTTACTTATAGTATGTTGATACTCTAAATATGATGATATTATAAAAAATTTATCTATATATACACTATATTCATCATTAATATAATCTAAAATTTCTTCATAATCACTTTCTAATAAATCTGCTTTATTTAATATACCTACTATAGGTTTACCATAAGATGAAATTAAATCCACAGCTTCTTTAATATCCTCCTGCCCTATATGAGTTGAGTCAAATACAAATAATATCAAATCTGCACTTTGTATATATTTTATAGATTTTTTTTCATTTTCTTTTGTTATACTCTTTAGCCCTGGAGTATCAACTATACTAATATTTTTCAAAATTTCCGAATTAACGCCTATATTTACACAATTACAATCTATATCATAACTATATTCACTGTTATAGTGTAAATTTATTATATTTGATGTGGCTTCTAATACATCTACTTCTGAAACTTCTTTTCCTATAATAGAATTTACTAATGTAGATTTACCTGATTTAACTTCTCCCATAATAACTATTTTAAAAGTTGTAAATGGCTTATCTAAAAGTATATCCAAGTTATTCATAACATCTTCTAGATTATGAACTATGATTTTTTTAAACGGTATATTCCTTTCCTTTGATAAATAATTTCTAATTGGAGATTCTATTAAAGTATATTTTATTTCCTCAATATAACTATTTAAATTATCCATTGTCATCCCCCCATTTTTTTAATATACTATCTATATTATTTATATATATTAAATGATCTTTTATTAATTCATAATCTGTATACTTTCTTCTAAATGATGTATTCCTTTTATTAATTAAAATCTGTTCTAATTCCAATATCTTTTTAAATACATTTTCATTAATTATATTTTTTAATGTATTTATGCTATTTTTAATCGTATAAATTTTTCTTTCATTATTTCGTTTTTTCTTAATTATATTTAAATCAATAGTATTTTTATTGCTACTTATTTTATATTCTAATATCAAATTCTCTAAATTTGTCGTTTCTTTAATCTTAACTATATTAAATTCTAAGTTTAACTTACATTCATCAGAGTCCGTATCAAATATAGATATATTTTTTAAGTAGTTATACATTTTAGTCATTTCACTTACAATTATATATTCTAAATTATTCAGTTCAATTTTTATATTATTTGATATTAAGTTGTCAAAAGATATAAATTTATTAATGTGATTTAATAAGTAATTTCTAATTATATCAATTTCCTCATCTAATATTCTTTTTGCTTCATCAAATTTATATATATCAGAATATAAATTTCTCTTGTAATTATTAATCTCTTTTATTATTTTATTGCTCATTAACTTTAAATTTTTAAATTTAGATCTTATTTGCATATCCTCAGAATATCGTTTGAAATTTATATCTATACTATCTTTTAAACCCTTTATATTACTAGATTCTATAAGATTTTTATCATTTTTTATATATCCTTTTATAGCTTCTTTAGATGATATTAAAACTATATCTTTAAAATAATTAAAATATAGCTTATTTATTTTATCTTTAACTTTAAATAAATCATTTTCTTTCTTTTTTATAATATCAATTTTATTAACTACGCAGATTATGTTATTGTTTTTATTATGTATTAAATAATTTTCTTTTAATTCATTTAGCAAGTCATTACTCGATTTCGAGACTATATTTTGACTATCTAAAACCCAAATAACTCCATCTGCTCGTTTATAATAATCTATCATGCGTTTTTTAGTATTTTTTAATAAATTCTGATTTAAACCTGGAGTATCTACTATGATAAATTCATTTAATATACCTTCCTTATTTATATAGTGTCTGACTTCTGATATATTTGATTTGTATAAATACTTATCTTCTAGATATTTTTTATATAACTTTAATTCTTCAATTTTTAAATTTTTGCCATTTTTATATTTTTGAAATTCGTTTTTTGCAAAAATTTTTGAATCTTTAGATTTAATTTCTTCATTTTTTAGTATTTCATTTCCTTTTTCATAGCTAAAACTCTGAAAACTATCATCATCATAAATAATTTCTATTTTCCTGTCATTTGAATGTATAAGTAAATCTAATTTCCATGTATTTGGAATATCTTTAGTTTGTAATATATTATCTTCTAATAACGAATTTATAATAGTTGATTTTCCATATTTACCTGGGCCTATAACAAATAATAGAAATGGTTTTTTAAGTTCTTTTATATTTTTGAAAGTTTCATTAATTTCTTTTTCAATTATAGTTGTAAGTTCATAAGTTTGACTTGATTTGCTAAAAATTTGTATCTTTATATTTTTTATATTATGATTTAGTAATTCAATATTGTAAACTATTTCTTCATAAACTTTATCTCTATTTGAATAATTCATATTATCAACCCTCGAAAATGAGTTTATTTTATATACATAATTATATTAATGACATATCAGTTTTTATGATTTATTTAGTTGAAAAGTTAGTTTAATAATTTATATATAATTATTTTAGGTATAAAAAAGCATGTATATAATTTAAATAAAAATTATATACATGCTTTTAATAAATTTTAATAAAAATTATATACATGCTTTTAATAAATTTTAATAAAAATGCTTTAATTGCTTTAATCTACTTGGATGTCTCAACTTTCTTATGGCTTTTGCCTCTATTTGCCTTATTCTCTCTCTAGTAACTCCAAATACTTTTCCTATTTCCTCTAGAGTTTTAGGTATATCATCATCTAACCCAAATCTCATCCTTAAAACTTTTTGTTCTTGTTCACTAAGTCCTGTTAACAGTTCATCTATTTTTTCTCTTAGATTATGTTGTTCTACCTCATGCATAACTACATCCCCAAAATATGCATCTGATGGTATAAACTCAACTAAACTACTATCCTCATCTTCTTTGATAGGGGTATCTAGTGATATTATATTTTTATCTCTTTTAAGTAAATCTATAATTTTTTCAAGTTCTATATCACATGCAATTGCTAGTTCTTCTAGATTTGGCTCTCTTTGAAGTTCTAACGATAGCTCTTGTTTTTTTCTTTTAACAAAGTTAATTCTTTGATGAAGGTGAACAGGTATTCTAATAGTATTTTCGCAATCATCTATATATCTAGTTATACTTTGTTTTATCCACCATGTAGCATAAGTACTGAACTTATATCCTTTTTTATAATCATATTTTTCTACAGCTTTTATAAGTCCTATATTTCCTGCTTGAATCAAATCCAGCATATCAATATTTTCTTTTCTATATTTTTTAGCAATACTAACAACTAGTCTATAGTTTGCATTAATAAATTCTTCTTTAGCTCCTATAAATGATTCATCTATCTTTTTTGCTAACTCAATCTCTTCTACTGCGGACAACATCTTGTACTCTTCAATCTCTTTTAAGTACATTTTCATAGCATTTGATGAATTTGATGAGTCACTATAAATATAATTTTCATAAGTATTTTCTCTCTTAGCCCCCATAATCTACCCCTTCTATCTCTAATAATTTGTTAATCAAGTTAAAAAAATTCCTATAGTTTCATCCTCATGTTAATAGTATGTAATCACTATTAAAAAAATACTTTTTACTTGTCAACAAATTCCTGTATCTATTATTCTACATCTACCTTGCAAAACCCTTGATTTTTTTTATATTTTTTTAAAATAATATTATATTATCTTAATTTATCCATAAAAAGAACAAAAGACTGCACATTGTGCAGTCTTTTATCCTCGAACGACAAAGTTAAATCCCAATTAATAAATCCAATAATAAACTTGCCCCTAAATTACGGTAAAATATTAATGAGATTATAACAAATTTATAATACCATTAATAAAAGGGGTTAGTCAAGCTAATCCCCTTTATCATCATAAATTTAAGACAATTTTTATTATTTATGATCGTGTCCACATCCGCAGCTTCCACCACAACACTCATGGTCATCACCATGACTGTGATCATGTCCGCATCCACATTCATGACTTGCCTCATGTTCTTTTATTTGTTCTTCCATGTCGAAAAACTCTTTTACCATAACATCGTATTCTGGAAGAGCTTCTTCTGTATCATACTCTTCACCTGTCCAATTTGCATACATCATTTCATTTCCATTAGTTAAAACAGCTCTTCCTGCTAAAGTTATATTGTCTACATCTTCTAAGAAGTTTACTGCTTCTTGTGCTTCTTCTCCTTGAAGTGGAGTCTCTTCATCTAAACATTTTATTATCATAACTGGCGCATAAAAATCTTCTCTATCTTTTACATTTACCATTATATCTATAACACCTTGTGCACCTTCTTCAAACTCTGATAATGCTACATCTGTATCTATCATCTCTTGTGGAACATATAAATCTTCCATTAAGTATTTTATAACTCTGTCTTTTACTAATTCTTTTGACATAATTTTTCTCCTTTCATCTTTTACCATTATTACCTTTTTATAGTATAACATATTTTTAGTTATTTGAATTAAATAACTAGATATCTTGCTTATTTTATCTAATTTATAAGATTTATTAACCTTATACCCATCAATATATTTTTTACTCTTTATTTTAAATTTATACCCTATTTTATTACATAATTGTAATTTATATATATTGTTTACATAACTTTACATTACCTATGAGTTGAGATCTATGTTATGATAATAAATATCCAAGGGGTAACCATACTTCATAGGTTACAAAATAGTAACATTTTTAGAAAATTCATTTATAAATATTTCAGAAGAGGTGACTTACATGAACAAAAGATTAAAAACATTGTTATCATTAGGTGTAGTGTCTGTATTAAGTGCTTGTGCTACACTTCCTATTAATGCAACATCAAACGAAACAATCAATAAAAAACTGTATTGCGAAAAATCTGGACATAAAGAATATATATGTATATATGTTAAAGGAAAAGATTGTTCTGCTCCAGTAAAACCTTTAAACTATTTAATTCAAGATTTAATAAACGGTAATTTAAAATGTAGTAAAGTTAATTTATCTAATAATATAGATACTACTTCAAATAAAAAGGTAGAAGATACTACATACTCTAATAGGGAGTCTAATTCTAAAACTATTTCTACTGAGAATAAAACATCTACTAATACTATAGATAAAAGTAATTCTCAAAATGAATCAGCAAATACTTCATCAAAAAAATCAGAGTCTAAACCTGAAACTACTCCTACTGAGAATAAAGTTTCTACTCCATCAGGAAATTTCTCAAGTTTCCAAAAAGAAGTTTTAGATTTAGTAAATGTAGAAAGAACTAACAGAGGTTTACAACCACTTAAATTTAATAATGAATTGTCAAATGTAGCTACTAAAAAATCTCAAGATATGATAGATAGAAATTACTTTGATCATACATCTCCAACTTATGGTTCTCCTTTTGATATGATGAAGCAATTTGGAATAAGCTATCGTGCAGCTGGTGAAAATATAGCTATGGGACAAAAAACACCAAAAGAAGTAATGAATTCATGGATGAATTCACCTGGCCACAGAAAAAACATATTAAACCCTGATTTCACTGAGTTAGGTGTAGGTATAGCATCAAATGGATCATCTATATACTGGACTCAAATGTTCATAGGAAGATAATCAAATTGCATTAAAAAAAGGTATAGTTATAAACTATACCTTTTTGTTTAATTAATTATTAAATTGACTATTATAAAGTTCAGCATAAAATCTATTTTCTTTTATTAATTCTTCATGATTTCCACTTTCTATTACATTTCCATCTTTCATAACCAATATTACATCAGCATCTTTAATTGTCGATAACCTATGAGCTATTATAAAACTAGTTTTGCCCATCATCATCTTATCCATAGCTTTTTGTATGTTAATCTCGGTTCTAGTATCTATACTACTAGTAGCTTCATCAAGTATTAATATTTTAGGATTTGATATCATAGCTCTTGCTATAGTTAATAACTGCTTTTGACCTTGAGATATATTAGATCCCTCTTCATTTATTATTGTATCATATCCTTTAGGTAAAGTTTTTATAAAGTGATTTGCCTTTGCAGACTTAGCTGCATCTATTATTTCTTTATCACTTGCACCTTCTTTTCCATAAGCTATATTTTCTTTTATACTTCCTTTAAATAGCCACGTATCTTGTAGTACCATTCCAAATATTTTCCTTAAATCAGAACGTTTCATATCTTTTATATCTATATCATCTATAAGTATTTTCCCATCATTTAGTTCGTAAAATCTAAGCAATAAGTTTATAAGAGTTGTTTTTCCTGCTCCAGTTGGTCCTACGATAGCAATTTTTTGCCCAGGCTTAACTTCTAAATTCATATCTTTTATTAGAATTTTATTTTCATCATATCCAAATTTTACATGATTAAATACAACTTTGCCTTTTGGATTTTCTATTACTTTATTTTTTTTATTATCTGAAATTACTTCTTTTTCATCTAATAATTCAAAAACTCTTTCTGCAGATGCTACTGTTGACTGAATTATATTAGCTATATTTGCAGTTTGACTTATAGGTTGACTAAATTGCTTAGTATATTGAATAAACGCTTGTATATCTCCAATTTGTATACGTCCTCTAGTTACAAATATTGCCCCTATAACAGATACTAATACATATCCAATATTGCTTACAAAATTCATTATTGGCATTACCATTCCAGACATGAACTGAGCTTTCCATCCACTTTCGTATAGTTTAGTGTTTATGTATTTAAAAGCTTCTATAGATTCATTTTCTCTATTAAATGATTTTATAATTTCATGTCCTGTATACATTTCTTCAACATGTCCATTAAGCTTGCCTATTATGTTTTGCTGCTTTATAAAATAACCTTGGGATTTTGATATAATAGGTTTTACAAATACTATTCCCATAGGAATAGTAAACACTGTAACTATTGTCATAAGAGGACTTATAGTTAACATCATTATTACAACTCCTATTATAGTTATAACAGATGTTATTAATTGAGTTATACTTTGTTGAAGTGTAGAACTTATATTATCTATATCATTAGTTACTTTACTTAATATTTCTCCATATGTGTGAGTATCAAAATAGCTAATTGGCAATTTATTTAGTTTTTCATATATATCTTTTCTCATATCATATACAGTTTTTTGTGCTACTGAAACTACTATATATTGTTGCATATAATTAAAAATAGAACTAATTATATATAATACAATTAATAATATAAGTAATTTCCCTATAAAATTAAATTCTATTTCACCTTGACCTCTCATTTTAAGTACTACGCCTTCAAATATCTTAGTTGTAGCTTTTCCAAGTATCTTAGGGCTTATTATAGAAAATAACGCACTAATTATAGCCGTTATAATAACTAATATAATGTTTAATTTGTAAGTATTTAAATAACTAATCAATCGTTTTAAAGTACCACTAAAATCCTTAGCTTTCTGAGTTGACACTCTTGGTCCTATTGGAGCTTGATTATTTTTACTCATATTATATCTCCTCCTTAGAAAGCTGCGAAGATACTATTTCTTTATATACCTCACAAGATTTTAAAAGTTCTTTATGTGTTCCAATTTGTATAACTTTACCCTCATCTAAAACTATTATTTTATCTGCATTTTTTATAGTACTAACTCTTTGAGCAACAATTATAACTGTTGCATTTTTAACTTCTGACTCTAAAGCGTCTCTAAGTTTTTTATCAGTTTTAAAATCTAGTGCTGAAAAACTATCATCAAATATATAAATCTCTGGCTTTTTTATAAGTGCCCTAGCTATTGATAGTCTTTGCTTTTGCCCCCCTGATACATTAACTCCACCTTGTGCTATATATGAATCAATACTATCTTTTTTACTTAGTACGAATTCACTAGATTGTGATACTTCTATAGCTTTTTTTATATCATAATCACTAGCATTTTCTTTTCCATAGCTTATATTTTCTCTTATAGTTCCAGTAAATAAAACAGCCTTTTGCGGAACATATCCTATTTTATCTCTTAATAAATTAATATCTATATCTTTTATATCAACCCCATCTATTAATATTTCACCTTGTGTAGCTTCAAGTAATCTTGGTATTAATTTTACGATGGTAGATTTTCCAGATCCTGTACCCCCTATTATAGCTGTAGTTTCTCCAGGACCACTTTTAAAACTTATATTATCTAATACCTTTTCACTACTTCCATCATAAATAAAACTTACATTTTTAAATTCTACATAGCCTCTTAACTTGGTCTCCTTTATGGAATTAGTTTTATTATATATATTGGAGTTAGTTTCTAATACTTCATTTATTCTTTGTGCTGATGCCGATGCTCTAGGTATCATAACAAACATCATTGATAGCATCATAAGAGCAAACATTATCTGAGATAAGTATTGAATAAATGCTATTAAATCTCCAACTTCCATATTTCCCTTATCTATTCTAATACCTCCAAACCATACAACTGCAATTATCGATAAATTAACTAATAACATCATAAGTGGCATTAATAATGTTATAGTTCTATTTGCTTTAATGGCTACATCACTTAGCTGTAAACTTGCATCTTTAAATCTCTTTCTCTCTATATTAATTTTATTAAATACCCTTATGACTCTTATCCCTGTTAAATTTTCTCTTAATACTCTATTTAAATTATCTACATTTTTTTGCATTTTTTTAAAAAGTGGTATGGCTTTTCTGGATATCAAGTATATGCTAACAACCAGTATTGGAATAGATACTAATATTATTAACGCAAGCTTTGAATCCTTTCTAATAGCCATTATAGTAGCCCCTACAGCCACCATAGGAGCATAAAGCATCATTCTAAGCATTATCATTAAAACTTGTTGCATCTGATTTACATCATTAGTAGTTCTAGTTATCAAAGATGCTACTCCAAGTTCATTTACTTCTTTTAATGAAAATGACTCAACTTTTTTAAATACATTTTCTCTAATATCTCTACCAAACCCCATAGCTACTTTAGCTCCAAAATAACTAGCCAAAATAGTGGCACCTACTCCTATTAATGTTATACCTATCATTATAAATCCAATTTTAAATATATAATTAATATCATTATTTATAATTCCTATGTCAACGATATTTGACATTAAGTTTGGTAAAGATACGTCACACAACGCCTGTATAAATACTAATAAAACTATTATCATTATTTTATAGATATACCTTTTTAAATTATATAATAGCTTTAACATCCTATTACTCCTTTTATAATTTTATTTAAATACGTTTAATAAAAACATTTTTTCCATTTATCCTAAATCTTACTCATTATATAATCTAAATTTCAGGTTATATTTTCTAAGTATTATCTAATATAAATATAGTATTTGAGTTCATGCTTTAAAAATGTTATAATTTTGTAATCGTCAGAATCTATAAAATGTTTTATTATATTAGTATCTATTTAAATTGTTTTAAAGGAGATTAATTATGAGTTTAAAAAAGAAAATAACTTCAATTGTTATATGTTGTACTATGGTTTTAGGAAGTATGAGTTTAGTATTTGCTGATTCAGCAAGAGTTGTTACATTAGGTGCAAATTTATCACCTGAGCAAAGAAAAACTATGTTAAAATACTTCGGCGTAAATGAAAATGATGCCGTAATATTAGAAGTTAACAATAAAGAAGAAAGAAAATATTTAGAAGGTATAGCACCTAATTCTCAAATAGGAACTAAAACTTATTCATGTGCTTATGTTGAGCCTACTAAATCTGGAAGTGGAATAAATGTCAAAACAGCTAATATAACATGGGTTACTTCAGCTATGATAGCAAGTACTCTTGCAAGTTTAGGTATAACTGATGCTAACTGTGTTATAGCTGCTAACTTTCCTGTAAGTGGAACAGGTGCACTTACTGGAGTTATGAAGGCTTATGAAGATGCAACTGGTAAACCATTAGATGAAAATAAAAAAGAAATTGCAACAGAAGAGTTGGTAGTATCTGGTAAATTAGGTCAAGATATAGGTCAAGATAAAGCAACAGGTATAATCAATGATGTTAAAACAGAGATTATAAAAAATAATACTAGTGACACTAATCAAATAGCAAACACTATAAATAATATAACTAATAACTATAATGTTACTTTATCACCTGAACAACAAAAGCAAGTAAAAGATTTAATGACTAAAATATCTGAACAAAATTATGATTACAAAGACATGAAAGATGCTTTAAACAGCATATCTAATACTGTAAATGAAAACTTAAATGCTATAGGTGAAAGTGTAAATAATTCAGGTATATTAGATACTGTAAAAGGTTGGTTTGAAGGTATAGGAAATTGGGTTTCTAATCTATTTGGTGGAAATGATAAAAATTTAGGTATATTAGAAAAAACTGATGATAGTGTACTTGGTAAAAATGCTCAGATAACAGCTACTGATAAAGACGCTATAAATTTACCATCAAGTACTGAAGCAGAAGGTTTCTTTACTAAAATTTGGAATTGGTTTACAGGATTATTTAACTCTAATTCAGATAAAGTTGAAAATAATAATTCTGAAAATAATTTAGAAGATAAAGAACAAGGTCAATCTCAGGATTCTTCAAACACATTAGATGATTCAGTTCAAAATGTAGAAAAAAACAATACTGTTGACAACAACGAACCTAATACTTCTAATGAAAATACTGTACCTACAGAACACCAAAATAATTAATATTAATATTAATAATGTAAATAAAAGACAGATAAATAAATTTATCTGTCTTTTTTAATATTATTATATATTTAAATTTTATTTACACATATACTTAGATTACCCTAAAGTTTTTGCTAATTCTTCTTCACCTAATATACGTGTTATTCTTACACCAAAATTATCATCTACTATTACAACTTGTCCATAACCAATTTTTCTACCGTTTACATGTATCTCAACTTCTTGATCTTCAAAAGTATCTAATTCTATTAATGACCCCTTAGATAATTCAAAGATATCTTTTAGAGGTATCTTTGTTCTCCCAAGTACTACGCTAACTTTAAGTTCTATATCTAATACTCTGTCAAAATTTTCGCTCATATGTCTACACTTCCTTCTTTACATAATCTGTTATAACAACACCTTTTTTATTCTTAATAAGACCAGGTTTACATTTAAATGCTCTTGATCCTCCTACATGAAGTTCCATATCTCCATCTGTTTTAGTATCTAAAGTTATAATATCCCCTAATTTTAGACTTACCAATTCTTCTACACTTATTTCTGTTTTTCCTAATATAGCGACCATCTCAGTACTTGTACTACAAATTTTATTGTATATCGCATTTGTAAATTCAAAATCATATTCATTTGTTTTGCTTTTGAAAAGCCTTTTAGGTTCTAATTGTTCTAATACTGGTTCTAAGCAACTATATGGATTACAAAAACTCATTTTACCTACTTCTTTATTCCCATCCATCATCTTCATATGAGAAACAACAACAGACTCACTTACTGGATATTTCTTACTTGAACCTACATTTGTATAAATATTAGAAACTTCTCTAGATTTACAACCTTCAAAGATATACATTTTTGTTAAAAACTTACCTGCTATATATGATATTAATTCTCTATCAACTTCAGTAAGTTCTCTTTTGTCATCACCAAATTCACCATCTCCACCAAGTATTAAATCTATAAATGAAAGGGCGACACTTTTATCTAATTGATATATAAGTCCCTGAACTAAAGGCTGTACTGCATGTTCAACAATTACAGAATCATTTGATATCATATTCATATATTCTTCATAATTTGTTTGTTCTATTTTATCTACTTTACACACTATATTTGGTCTTTTTAATTCATAAGTTATAAATAGATTTATACTCTTACAAAATTCTTCTGCTATTACAGATAAAAATCTCATATTCGATGTAGAATATCTTTGTGGTTTTTTAAAGTCATATACAGTTATTTCTTGATTCATAATGTCTTATCATATCTCCTATATAAATTTTACCTTCTTTAAAGACTATTTATTACTAATTTATGTATTAATAAATTAGAATTATATATTAAAATTTAATCTATTATCTAATTTTAAATAATTAATATTAGATAGATTAATATAATCTTTCAATATTTTTTTACTAAATAAATTGATTTAATCCTTATTTATCACAAGTTCTCGTTATCGTCCATTAGTTGTTAATTTATAAACTACTTTTTAAATATAGTTTATAAATTAACAACTAATGGACAATTTAATTTATCCATCAAATTATAATTATTATATTCATATTTTTTCATTTTCTATATTACAAACTTCTATCAAAGTTTTATTTTCCCATAAATTAAATTTATTATATCATAAAAGGAAATTGTCTAAAAACTTCCTTTTATGATATTAACTTTTATTATTATAAACAAAATCCATATGTTTTATCTTAAAATTAAATTATAATTTAGATAATGCAGATATAATAATCTCCTCTTTAAAAGGCTTAACTATAAATCCTTTTGCTCCATATATAATTGCTTCTTTCATTCTAGCTTCTTGACCTAATGCTGATACCATTACAACTGATGCAGCTGGATCTATCTTTTTAATTTCTCTTAATGCTTCTAATCCGTCCATCTCTGGCATAGTAATGTCCATTGTTACAACTTCTGGTTGTAACTCTTGATACTTTTCAATTGCCATTACACCATTTTCAGCTTCTCCAACAACCTCAAATCCATTTTCTTCAAGCATCTTACGAATAGACATACGCATAAATGCTGCATCATCAACTATTAATACTCTTTTCATAAAATTTCCTCCATTTATATCAATTATAATCTTTTTCTATATACTGATGGTCTTACACGTTCAAAATTTGTTTCTAGATTAGATAAATTTTCAGACATTCCAATTATTAAATATCCACCTGGCTTAAGTGATTCATATAGTTTACGTGATAATTTTTGCTTTGTAGGATTGTCAAAATATATCATAACATTTCTGCAAAAAATGACATCGTACTTATGTTTATCCCAACCTATACTATTATTTAGATTAAAATATTTAAATTCAACTAAATTTTTTATACTGTCACTAATAACATAATTTCTTTCATTTATTTTCTTAAAGAAATTTTTAACCCATACCTCAGGTAATTTAGATATCTTATCTTGTGAATAAATTCCTGCCTTTGCTTGTCTTAATACATTATTAGAAATGTCTGATGCTGTTATAGACACTTTTAATTTTGAATTTCTACCAAAAATAGATGCTACTAACATTGCTATACAATATGGTTCTTCTCCTGTCGATGAAGCTGCAGACCAAATTTTTAAGTTACCCATTTTTGAATTTTTAAAATGAGGTATTAGTACTTCATCTTTTAAAAATTCAAAATGTTGTTCTTCACGCATAAAATAAGTAAAATTAGTTGTTAACTTTTCTACTAAAGCCGATGCTTTTTCTCCTGTCTTATCTAGCATCAAACTATCTATATAACTCTTAAAATCAGCAAATCCTAGTCTCTTTACCATTAATAATAATCGTGTTTCAATTAAAGTTCTTTTATTTTCAAGATTTATACCATAATTATTATACATAAAGTTTTTTAATCGCACAAAGTCTTTATTTGTTAATTTCATTATTCATATCCTCTACAATTTCCATTAATGAATCGCAGTCTAATATTAGCTGAACTTCATTATTTATTTCACTAACACACTTTATAAAATTTTGCTTGCAATCTTCTTTATTCGAATTCATATTCATACTTTTATCAGGTGAAATACTAACAACTTCGTTTACAGCATCAACAATTAATCCAATCTTTTCTTTATTTTTTTCAATTATAATAATGCAAGTTCTTTCATTATATTCAATAGGTTCCATATCAAATCTTATTCTAGCATCCATAACAGGAATAATATTACTTCTTAAGTTTATAATTCCCTTCATATACTTAGGAAGAAACGGAACTTTTGTTATAGGTAATATTTCAATAATCTCTATAATATATTTTGATGATAATGCATATTTTTTATCATTTATAATAAATACCATATACAAATCATCTATCTTAGCCTCTATTACTTCATCGTTTGTATTCACAAATAACCCACCATCCTTTTAAATAAATTTTTCACTTTTTCCAACGCTTTTGATGCGAAGTTTATTTGTAACAGTGTCAAATATAATAGTTCTACCACAAGAACCTAATACATCTTCAGAAACAATAGAAATATGTAATTTCGCTAGTGTTTCTTTGCATGCTTTTACATTTTTTTCTCCAATAGTGCATATACTACTTCCTGTATTTTTAAAATTAAACATGTGTGCACCACCAGCTAACTTTGCTCGTATAAGTCTAGGATTTGCACCAGCTTTTTTCATTTCTTCATATAACAAAGTAATACCAGTGTCTGCATATTTTGCTTTATTTGATATACTCTTTTCACTTTTTGAATCTGAAAGTAGAATATGAACCAATCCAGCTATTTTATTTATCTCATCATAAAGTACTACCCCACAGCAAGACCCTAATCCAATTGTCATAATTTGATTAGGTGCCTTTACAATATTAAACTCTGCTATACCTACAGTTATATTTTTCATTAGTTCTTCTCCTAATCATCAAATCCTAGTGAAGATAATAATTTTTTACATGACTCTACCTTAGGAATAAAGTAATATTTTCCTTCAATTTCTTTATCTAAAGTGAAAAAGTCTGTTTCAATACATAAAATTGAATCAGATACCGGTCCATATAATGACATAGGTAAATTCATAATTGCCATTACCATATCCACACTAAAGTATGGAATTGATGGATTTATAGTTAAATTTGTCATATCTGATATTGCAGTTAAGTATGTTCCACAAAGTATATTACAAATTTCTCCTATTGAACTTAATTCTTCACATACTGAATCATAATCATCTCTATCACATGTAATTTCTTTTCCTGTAATTTTTGATAATAGGTTAAGTGCTGAATCAACTTTCATAATAACCATAATAAATCCTTCCATATCTTCTGAAAGTTGTAAAACTGTTCCTACAACTAACTCTTCTGGTGAATTATAGCTATTAGTTATATCTGAAAACTTAATCATATCACTTTTAGGAATTCCTATATCCACTATCTCATTTAACATTATAGCTAATGAAGATGATGCATTTCCTGAACCTATATTACTAATTTCACGAAATACATTTAATTTATCACACTCAAATTTCATATATACCTACTTTCCATCTACTACTTAGATTTTACTGTTGATTGTCTCTTTTTTAATTGGTTTAATATTACATTTGGAATCATATCTAAAGAAGTTTCTTTTAAAACTGCCCCCAGATTTTTAGCAGCCATTGGCATTCCATAAACAACACATGAATGTCTATTTTGACCAATAGTATATCCTCCTGCTGTCTTTATATCTAATAATCCTTTAGCTCCATCAGAACCCATCCCAGTTAAAATAACACCTATAGCATTTTCTTTTGCTACATTTGCTACAGATTTGAATAGATAATCTACTGAAGGACAATGACCACTAACTTTCTCTCCTTCTTTAATTTCTAGTACATATTTATTATTTTTCTTTGCAATACCCATTTGTAAAGCCCCTGGTGCTATATATGCATATCCACTTAATATTTCATCACCATCTTTACCTTCAACTACATTTATTAAGCACTCTTTGTTTAAACGTTCTGCATACCTTTTAGTAAATACTGGTGGCATATGTTGAGTAACTACAATTCCAGGTAATCCTAAAGGTAATTGTTTTAATATTTTCCCAACAGCTTCGACACCACCCATAGATGCCCCAATTGCAATTATTTCTTTACCATTTTTTATATTTATATTAGAATTTCTAGCTATACTCTTATTTGTTGTAGTGCAATCAGCTTGTAAAGAATTATTCTTAGAAAACTTCTTATCTAATTTAGCGATGGAAGCTTCTTTGATTTTATATGCTAAATCATTAGAGAAATCATTCATTGTCTTTGTATCTGGTTTCCCAACAAATCCAACAGCTCCAGCACTTATAGCTTCAAAACACCTACCATTAGCCCCACTAATGACAATAGTTGGAATAGGACACTGCTCCATTAATATCTTTAAAAACTCAATTCCATTCATACCTGGCATTTCAATATCTAAAGTTAATACATCTGGTCTAGACTGTATTATTTTATCTCTAGCCTCATATGGATCTCTCGCTGTTCCAACAACTTCTAAGTCTGGATCTTCTTGAAGATACTTTGCGATAATACGGCGAAACATAATAGAATCATCAACTACTAATACTTTTATCTTCTTATTTTTTTCCATAGACTACCTCTCCTTTTGAATATCTATACTATATTACCTCAGAAATCCTAACTATTTTTCAGCAATTTTTATAGCTTTGTCTATAGTAATTATGCCTATGATATTATCTTAAATTTATTTATTAATTTATAATTGCATTTACATCAAATATTAAGCTTATAGAACCATCTTCTAAAATAGAACATCCTGATATGTAAGAATGTACCTTTTCAAACTGTGTTAATAATGTAGGTACTGGTTTAATTACAACTTGTTGTTGACCGATAATACTATCTACAATAATACATACACTTCCCATTTCAGATTCAACTAATATCATAGCTCCCTCATCAGAGCTTGATTTATCCATTCCTAATATATTTGATAATCTACGAATCTTATAGCAATTTCCTCTAATAATGCTATGTTCCTCTCCATTTGGATTTTGAACTATTTCATAAGCTCCATGTCTAAATACTTCTTTTATATTTAGTGATGGAATAATATATATTTCATCTCCTATTTTCACCTTCATACCATCTACTATTGCCAGTGTTAATGGAATACGAAGTACTATCATAGTTCCTTTTCCTTTTTCACTGTCTATACTAATGGAACCTCTTAGCTTACGAATGTTTGTATACACAACATCCATTCCTACTCCTCTACCAGAGTATTCACTTACAGCTTCTTTTGTAGAAAATCCTGGTGCTAGTATAAAGTTATAGGCTTCTTTATCACTGATATCTTCAATATTCTTGTTTGTAATGCCTTTTTCAATTGCTTTTTTTACAATGGATTCTTTATCTAATCCTCTACCATCATCCTTAATAATGATAACAACATCTCCACCAGTATTTTTTGCTTCTAATGTTACAGTTGCTTTTTCTGGCTTTGAAGTCAATTTACGTTCTTCTGGTGGCTCGATACCATGATCCATACTATTTCTTACCATATGCATTAAAGGATCTGATATATTTTCTAAAATATTTTTATCTACCTCAGTTTGCTCACCTATTAACTGTAATTCTACTGATTTTCCTGTTTTTCTACTCATATCCCTTACAACTCTTTGCATTTTTGTAAAAGTAGAAGAAATTGGAACCATACGAATTGACATAACTACATCTTGTAGTTCGTTTGTTAATTGATGTAATCTTCTTGCTTGTTTTTCAAAAAGATCTCTATCAAAATTTTCTAGTTGTGACTGTTTTTCTACCATAGATTCAGTAGTAACAATTTCTCCAACTAAATTCATTAAAGTATCTACTTTACTAATATTTACAGTTAAATAACTATTTTTGTTATGTGCATGTGATTGATTGTTTTCTTTTTTTACATTCTTTTCTTGTTTAACTTCTTTTTCTATTTTTTTATCAGTATCTGATTTAACGACTTCTTCTTTTTTAGATTCTTCCTTTATTTCTTTTACTTCTTCTTTTGCTTTTTCTTCTGCTTCATTTAATTCTTCTTTTGGTAAGTTATCAATAACTTCTACATCATTATTTACAGTATCATTATTACTTAAATTAACTTCTCCAAAAATATTTTCTAACTCAGTTTTATCTGTGACTTCTTTAATTTCAAGGCTTTCTAAAAACATAGTTTCTTTAATAGGTTTTTCAAGTACAGATTGTTCTTCTGAAGTTTTTACATATAAAATAAATCCATCTTTGATTATCGTATCATCACATTCACCCATTAAATCTTCAGGTATAGTTTTTATAAAAGAACACATATTTTCAATTGAATTGACTACCCCAAATGCTCTAATACCTTCCATACCACATCCATTTTCAAATAAAACTTTTATATAAAAATATTTATCTTTAGTTGTTTGTTCATTATTATTATCATTGTCACAACTTTGTGGTAATTCTATATCTGAAACTTTTTCATCATCACTTTCTTTAGCTCTTTTTAATAAATTCACAACTTTTTCATGTAATTCATCTATACTAGCTTCTGGAAGTAATCCATCTTGAATATTTAGCATTTCTTCTTTTAGAAAATCGATACTAGATAATACAATATCAATTAGTTCTTCCCACTTATCACTAGAAAGTTCAAGTCCGCTACGTATTTCATCAAAGACATCTTCTATACTATGAGTAAGTTTTGTTATACTATCATAACCCATCATAGCTGAAGAACCTTTAATAGTATGCATTGTACGGAAAATCTCTTCAATCTCTTCTTTCCCCAAACTTCCTGTGTCTGATTGTCCTCCAAGTAAAATCTCTTCTAACTGCTCTAATAATTGCATATTTTCATGCACGTAAAATTCATTTAAAGAATCCATTCCGCTCATATTTTTCTCCTTTATTAATTAAACATAATAAATTCAATTTTTAAAAATGGAAGCATAAAAGCTTCCATTTTTATCATAATTTAATAATTTAAAATTATTTTATTATTAGAATTCATTCATGTTAAAATAATTTTTTTCGTTATTATTAAAATTTATATGCTTTTTAGAACTATTTATATCTTTTAGTTTAAAGTTTTCAATAAGTGATTTAAGCATTTGAGCTTGTCCACTTAACTCTTCACTAGCAGCAGCACTTTCTTCTGATGTTGCAGAGTTAGTTTGTACTACTTCTGAGATTTGTTCTATTCCTAATGTAATTTGGTTAATTGCACTAGCTTGTTCTTCAGATGCCTTTGCTATTGCTTCAACTACTACAGTAGTTTGTTTAGTTGCATCTATTATTTTTTCTAATGACTTAGCTGTATTATCTACAATTTCAGTTCCCTTATCAACTGCTTCTATTGAATTTACAATAAGTGTAGATGTATTTTTAGCAGCTTCTGCTGATTTAGCAGCAAGATTTCTTACTTCATCAGCAACAACAGCAAATCCCTTACCAGCTGAACCTGCACGTGCAGCTTCTACTGCAGCATTTAATGCTAATATATTTGTTTGGAAAGCTATATCATCTATTGTTTTTATAATTCTACTTATTTCATTAGAAGTAAATGAAATTTCTTCCATAGCCTTAACCATTTGTTTCATTTGCTCGTTACCATCTTTAACTTGACGACCTGA
>NZ_JACRWD010000006.1:0-113152 GCF_014306135.1 Paeniclostridium hominis | reverse complement strand
TTCATCGCTCACGCGGCGTTGCTGCATCAGGCTTTCGCCCATTGTGCAATATTCCCCACTGCTGCCTCCCGTAGGAGTCTGGACCGTGTCTCAGTTCCAGTGTGGCCGATCACCCTCTCAGGTCGGCTACTGATCGTCGCCTTGGTAAGCCGTTACCTTACCAACTAGCTAATCAGACGCGGGTCCATCCTGTACCGCAAAAGCTTTGATATTTTTATCATGCAATAAAAATATATCATCTCGTATTAGCATACCTTTCGGTATGTTATCCGTGTGTACAGGGCAGGTTACCCACGCGTTACTCACCCGTCCGCCGCTCTTCTCCGAAGAGAATCGCTCGACTTGCATGTGTTAGGCACGCCGCCAGCGTTCATCCTGAGCCAGGATCAAACTCTCAAATATAATTTAAAAAGTTGTCCATCGCTCAGCTAATCATTATCTGAATATCTGGCTTGGTTGTTTGTTGTTTAATTCTTAAAAAAAGAATTTTTATAATTAACCTACTGTTTAATTTTCAAAGTTCATTTTGTTTTGCCCTTTTCTTAAGGACAAGTAATACTATACTACCTTTTAAACAGTAAGTCAACACTTTTTGTCAAATTTTTTTATTTTTTTACAAATTCTTTTCATATTCTTTTTTTAATTTTTCAATTATCTTTCTTTCTAGCCTAGATACAGTCATTTGAGATATCTCTAATTCCTTAGCTATAATTGACTGAGTCTTATCTAAAAAGAATCTATCTTTAAAGATTTTAACTTCTAGCTCGTTCAAAGTTTCTATAAATTTATTTATAAAATCCATATTTTCTATGTTTCCGAAACTAGTTTCTTCTTGCCCAATTTTATCTTTAAGTGTTATTTCTTTATCATCTGAATCATCATTACTAGATGTATCTAATGACATTGGTTGATATCCATAAGAAGCTTCTATTGCTTCTAAAACTTCTTCTTCGCTACATCCTAAGTAATTAGCTATATCTATAGCTTTTGGGCTCCTTTTATTTTTTTGTTCTAAAAATAATTTAGCCTCACTTATTTTTTTACTTAATTCTTGTATTCTTCTTGGTACTTTAACTGTCCATACTTTATCTCTAAAGTATTTTTTTATCTCACCTATTATTGTAGGCGTTGCAAAACTTGAGAACTCATAGCCTTTTTCAATATCATATCTATCTATTGCATATATTAATGCTAAAGATGCAACTTGATATATATCATCGAACTCTACACCCTTATTAATATATTTTTTAGATAGTATATTTGCTAAATACATATGTCTTTCTATAAGAATATTTCTTATTTCTACGTTTTTGTCTTTGCTATATATATTAAACAATTCTTTAGTTGTCATATCCATATAGCTTGTAGCATTAGCTACGTTCCTCATTAAATACCAACTCCTAAATATTTAGTCATTTTGATTGTTGTACCTTCATCAGTATTAGATACTGTATTGACTTCGTCCATTAGCGTTTTAATTATAAATAATCCCAATCCGCCTTCTTTTGGATTTTCTAAATCAGGCTCTTGTAATGACTCAACATCATATCCTGTACCTTTATCTTGTACTTCTATTGATAATCCATTTTCTAATATAGTAAATTGAACTAAAAATTTATCGTCTAAACTATGCTTTATAGCATTTGTACATGCTTCAGATACAGCCACTTTTATATCTTCTATATCGTCTAAAGAAAAGCCTACTTTGTTAGCTAATCCAGATACTGTTAACCTTATAATACTTACATATTCTGGATTGGCTGTAACTTCCATTTTTATAGTTTCTCGCTCCAAAACTTATCCCTCCACTTTAAATATTTTATCTAGTCCTGTTATCGTAAATATTTTTTTTACATTTTTTCTAGCGTTTACTATATATATATCCTTTTCATTTACTTTTAATCTTTTAAGTACACCAATAAGAGCTCCTAGCCCTGTAGAGTCTATGTATTCTAAATTTGTAAAATCAATCTTTAAATCCACTGGTTTCTCTTCTATTAACCCATTCAGATGTTCTTTGACTTTATCAGCTCCAGCTACATCTAACTCTCCATCTATTCCTACATTCCAAAAATTACTATCTAATCTTGATTCAATATTTACAGACATAACTATACCTCCTTATTTACCTTCTGAAAAATTTAAATACTTTTGTCATATTAGTTATTCCGCTAGCTAAACCTACTATATCCTCTGTGCTTTTTGTAATAGCTGCAACATTTTCTATAGTTTCGTGGATGTATCTTTCATTATAATCGACTATTTTGTATGTTTTTTCAACAACTTTAGTTGCACTATTTATTAATTTAGCTAAATATATTGCAATTATTAATGCTGATACACCAAATAAAATAGCTCCTATTTGCCATCCCACTGCATCCATTATATATTATCTCCCTCATCTTCAAAAGTCTTACTTATTATTATTTCATCTTCAACTATGTTTACATCGTTAATATCACAGTCTTCTACGATGTTAGAAATTTTATTTTTTACAGTTTCTATAGTCCCATCTAAGACTTCTCTTGGATTCTCTTTTATCTCATCCATTTTTTCTTTAGCTTCTTTTCTTAACTCAGATCCCTTTTTAGGCGCTAAAAATAATCCTAGTAAAAATCCAACTATCGACCCAAATAAAAAATATTTGCCTTTATTTTTGCTCATAAATCTTGTCTCCTTTCGTATTTATATATTTATTATATCCATAATTATGCAAAAAGAATAGGGTTTGTACACCCTATTCTTCCATCTCTATCTTAGCAATTGATACTACATTTACTTCATCATCAGTCTTCATAAGCTTAACACCACTTGTTACTCTTCCAAATAAAGATATTTCATTTACTCTTAATCTTATTAATACACCATCAGAATTTATTATCATCATCTCATCGTCTTCATTTACCATCTGAGCTCCAACAATATATCCTGTTTTATCTGCTATATTATAAGTTTTTATACCTTTACCCGCTCTTATTTGAGCTCTATATTCCTCAATTGATGTTCTCTTACCAAATCCATTTTCACTAACAACTAATAAATCTGTTCCTTCACTACAAAGGTTCATAGCTACGACTTTATCATCTTTATTTAGAGTTATTCCTTTAACTCCCATAGCTGTTCTACCCATATGTCTTATATCATTTTCATCAAATCTTATAGACATACCATCTTTTGTAACTAATATAACATCTTCACTTCCGTCAGTTACTCTAACATCAATTAATTCATCATCTTCTCTTAATCCAATTGCTATTAATCCTGATTTGTTTATATTTTTAAATTCTTCACGTTTAGTTTTCTTAACTATTCCATTTTTAGTTGCTAATAATAAGTATTGAGCATCGCTAGTGTCATCAATAGAAATCATAGTTGCAATCTTTTCATCGCTATTTAATTGTAATAAGTTAACTATAGCAGAACCTTTAGCTTGTCTCTTAGCTTCTGGTATTTCATATGCATTTAATCTATATACTCTACCTTTATTCGTGAAGAATAATAATCTACTATGAGTTTGAGTAGTTATTAATTCTTTTATAAAGTCCTCTTCTCTAGTAGTAAGTGCTGATATACCTCTTCCACCTCTATTTTGACTCTTATAAGTATCTATAGGCATTCTCTTTATATATCCAAAGTGAGTAAGAGTTACGGCTACTTCTTCATTTTCTATAAGGTCTCTCATATCTATTTCGCCTTCAGCATGTCTTATCTCAGTTCTTCTTTCATCAGCATAATTTTCTTTTATTATTGATAATTCTTGTTTTATAACATTTAAAAGTAATCTTTCATCACTTAATATTTCTCTTAATCTATTTATTTTCTTAAGAAGCTCTTCATACTCAGCTTCTATCTTGTCTCTTTCTAAACCTGTAAGTCTTTGTAATCTCATATCTAAGATAGCTTGAGCTTGTACTTCTGAAAGATTAAATCTATTCATTAATCCTTCTTTAGCTTCTTGAGTAGTTTTAGATCCTCTTATAAGCTTTATAACTTCATCTAAGTTATCTAGCGCGATTCTTAATCCTTCTAATATATGAGCTCTTGCTTCAGCTTTATTTAAGTCGAACTTAGTTCTTCTTGTAACTACATCCTTTTGATGTTGTACATAGTGATATAAAACTTGCTTTAAGTTTAATACTTTAGGTTCACCATTAACTAAAGCTAGCATTATTATACTAAATGTATCTTCCATTTGAGAGTGTTTGTAAAGCTTATTTAATACTATATTTGCATTAGCATCTCTCTTAAGCTCTATAACTATTCTCATACCATTTCTGTTACTCTCATCTCTTAAATCTGAAATTCCTTCAAGTTTTTTATCCTTAACTAATTCAGCTATTTTTTCAACTAACTTAGCTTTATTTACTTGATATGGTATTTCAGTTACAACTATTTGTTGCTTACCTTTAGCTAGTTCTTCTATGTATGCTCTAGCTCTAACCTTAACTTTTCCTCTTCCTGTTCTATAAGCTTCAGAAATATTTTCTTTACCCATTATTATCCCAGAAGTAGGGAAGTCCGGTCCTTGTATAAATTGTATTAAATCTTCAACGCTACATTCTTCATTGTCTATAAGATGTATTGTTGCATCTATTACCTCTCCTAGGTTATGAGGTGGTATAGATGTTGCCATACCAACAGCTATACCGTTAGATCCATTTACTAAAAGGTTTGGAAATCTAGATGGTAATACTGATGGCTCCTTTAAAGATTCATCAAAGTTTGGTATAAAATCTATAGTCTCTTTATCTATATCTCTTAATAACTCAAGAGCTAACTTACTCATTCTAGCTTCAGTATAACGCATTGCAGCTGGTGAGTCACCATCTATAGAACCAAAGTTCCCATGTCCATCTACTAAAAGTCCTCTAGTAGAGAAATCTTGTGCCATTCTTACCATTGCTAAATAAACTGCACTATCTCCATGTGGATGGTATTTCCCTAGAACGTCCCCAACAATACGTGCAGACTTTCTATATGGTTTATCTGGTGTTAAATTTAACTCGCTCATTGAATATAATATTCTTCTATGAACTGGTTTAAGTCCATCTCTTACATCGGGAAGGGCACGTCCAGCTATAACACTCATCGCATAATCAATATACGAATTTTTCATCTCCTTACCTATTTCAATAGGGAGTATTCTATTATTTTCTTCCATTGATATTCATCCCCTCTCTTATATATCTAAGTTTCTAACGAATCTTGCATTTTCTTCTATAAACTCTTTTCTTGGAGCTACTTTATCACCCATAAGCATTGAGAATATTTCATCTGCCATAGAAGCATCTTCTATAGATACTTGTAATAAAGTTCTAGTTTCAGGATTCATAGTTGTTTCCCAAAGCTGTTCTGCGTTCATTTCTCCAAGACCTTTGTATCTTTGAAGTTCTATTCCAGTTCTTCCAAGTTGCTCAAGTAAAACATTTAATTCTTTATCTGAATATACATAGTATTCTTTCTTTTGTTTTTTAACTTTGTATAGAGGTGGTTGTGCTATGTAAACATATCCGTTCTCTATAAGAGGTCTCATATATCTAAAGAAGAATGTAAGAAGTAATGTTCTTATGTGCGCACCATCAACATCGGCATCGGTCATTATTACAATTTTATGATATCTAACTTTTTCTAAATCAAAGTCTTCACCTACACTACATCCAAATGCAGTTATCATATTTCTTATTTCTTCTGAAGATAATATTTTATCTAGTCTAGATTTTTCAACATTAAGTATTTTACCTCTTAGTGGTAATATAGCTTGTATATGTCTATCTCTACCTTGCTTAGCAGAACCTCCGGCAGAATCCCCTTCGACTAAGAATATTTCACTTTTCTCAGGATCTTTTTCAGCACAGTCAGCTAATTTCCCTGGTAAAGATGTGCTTTCTAGTACACTTTTTCTTCTAGTTAATTCTCTTGCTTTTTTAGCTGCTTCTCTTGCTCTTTGAGCTCTTAAAGCTTTATCAACTATAATTCTAGCTGTTGTAGGATTTTCTTCTAAGAATGCTCCTATTTCTTCAACAGTTACGCTATCTACTACTCCTCTTACTGCTGTATTTCCTAATTTAGTCTTAGTTTGACCTTCAAATTGAGGTTCTGGAAGCTTAACAGATATAACAGCTGTAAGACCTTCTCTTATATCTTCACCTAAAAGGTTTGAATCTTTTTCTTTTAATATTCCATTTTTTCTAGCGTAGTCATTAACTACTTTAGTCATAGCAGTTTTAAATCCACTTAAATGAGTCCCACCTTCGTGAGTATTTATATTATTTGCAAAAGAATATATGTTCTCTGTATAACCATCAGTATACTGTAAAGCTACTTCAACCATGTAATCTTTTACTTTTTTCTCTATATAAACTATATCAGGATGAATTCCAGTTTTAGTTTTATTTAAGTGTTTAACAAACTCTATTAAACCACCTTCATAGTGGAATTCTTTTTTCTTTTCTCTTCCTTCTCTTTTGTCTTCTAAAACTATCTTAACACCTTTATTTAAAAATGCTAATTCTCTTAATCTATGCTCTAATGTTTCATACTTATACTCAACTTCATCAAATATAGTCGCATCTGGTTTAAACTGTATTATAGTTCCTGTTACATTAGTTTCTCCCACAACTTTTATTTCTGAAGTTGAAACACCTTTTTCATATCTTTGTCTGTAAACTTTTCCATCCTTATGAACTTCTGCAACTAACCATTCTGATAATGCATTAACTACAGAAACCCCAACTCCGTGAAGACCACCAGAAACCTTATAGCCTCCACCACCGAATTTACCTCCGGCATGTAATACTGTTAAAACTGTCTCTAATGTAGACTTTCCAGTCTTTGGATGAACTTCAACTGGTATACCTCTACCATTATCTTTTACTAATATGCTTCCATCTTCATTTATAGAAACATATATATCTGAACAAAATCCAGCTAGAGCTTCGTCTATACTGTTGTCCACGATTTCATAAACTAAATGATGTAAACCTCTAGGTCCTGTTGACCCTATGTACATACCAGGTCTTTTTCTTACAGGTTCTAATCCTTCTAATACCTGTATCTGACTTGCACCGTATTCTTGTTTCATCTAGTTCCCTCCATTCTCTATACTAATTACATTTCCTTTTTCAATATTGAAAATAGTAGTATTCTCAGTATTAAATATCTTTTTATGAGAAGCTTCTGCTGTTGTTATAAACATCTGAACTTTGTCTAAATTGTCTACTAGCAACTTTTGCCTAGTTTCATCTAATTCACTAAAAATATCATCTAATAATAAAATTGGATACTCTCCAACCTCATTGTTTATTAACTCTATTTCTGAAAGTTTCAATGAAATAGAAGCTGTTCTCTGCTGTCCTTGTGATCCATAAAGTCTAACATCTAAATCATTTATACAAATTAATAAATCGTCTTTATGAATTCCATATCTAGTAGTTCTAGTATCTATATCATGTTGACGTCCTTCTTTAAGCTTTTTTATAAATTTTTCATATACTGTATCTACAGTATCTTCTTCGGTAAGATTTATTTGATTTTTGTACTTTATTGTTAACTCTTCTAATTCATTGGTAAGCTTTTTATGCATTTTACTTGATATAGATGCTATTTTTTTTATAAAATCTCGTCTTAGAATATATATATAACTACCATATCTAGCTAAGCTTTCATCATAAACTGCTACTAAGTCCATGTCTACATAGCTACTTTTTAATAGTTTATTTCTTTGAAATAATATTTTGTTATAATTGGTAAGATAATTATAGTATTTAGGAGTAATTTGACTTATCTCCTTATCAATAAACACTCTTCTTTCCTTAGGACCTTCTTTTACAAGTCTTAAATCCTCAGGTGAAAATATAACTACGTTTAAATTTCCTAATAATTCATATATCTTTTCTATATTTATTTTGTTTATTTTTATACCTTTTTTGTTATTTTTACCAATTCCTATTTCTATTAGACTCTTTCTATCATGTTTTGTAAAGTTACCACCTATATATAAGTTTTCACTTTCAAATTTAATCAGTTCTTTGTCTTTATTTGTTCTAAAAGATTTTCCAAATGATAGTAAGTATATAGCCTCTACAATATTCGTTTTACCTTGTCCGTTTTTGCCTATAAGTAAATTTATTTTGGGATTAAACTCTAAATATAGAGCCTCATAATTTCTAAAGTTAATTAAATTTAAGCCATTTAAATACACAAAGGGCACCCCTTTTATAGTATCTTTATTTTATTTCCTTCTACTTCTACAATATCATTTGATCTTAATTTCTTACCTCTTCTAGTTTCTATTTCTCCGTTAACCTTTACTAGACCTTCTTGAATTAAGAACTTTGCATGCCCACCTGTAGATGCTATATCTACTAGCTTCAAGAACTGATCTAATTTTATAAATTCAGAATCTATAGTTATTTCAATCATTACTTTTGCCTCCTTTCATTATATCAAATATATATTAAAAAATTTCTTATACTCTTAATTGTTAACATATACTTAAAAATATATTATATCATAAAAACCCAACTTTTTCAGTTGGGTTTAATTTTAATTTATATATTAGAAGATATTCTTACTGGAAGTAATAAATAAGTATATTTTGTTCCATCTGTTGGCTTTATGATGCAAGGATTTACATTTGTTGTAAATTCTATAAATATTTCTTCACTGTCTATTACCTTAAGTGCATCTAAGAAATATCTAGAGTTAAAAGCTATATCTAAATAATCACCTTCTAGCTCTATAGATACTTCTTCATAAACATTACCTCTTTCTGTATTAGAAGTTATAGCCATTGAATTATCTCTTATTGATAATTTTATTAAGTTATTCTTTTCTGATTGTGAAAGTAATGACGCTCTTTCTATACTGTTTAGTAATTCTTTAGTATTTACCTTAGCTCTAACTCCATATTCTCTAGGAAGAAGTTTTTTATAATCTATAAATTCTCCTTCTAATAATCTAGTTATTATTTTTGTTTCATTGATTATAAAAATAGCATTTTTCTCATCAAATCCTATTTTTATAGAATTGTCTTCTGATGAAAGTAATCCATTTACATCATGAAGTGTTTTTCCAGGAATTATAACTTTTATATTATCCATCATATTGTTTATTTCACTTGATCTTACAGCTAGTCTATAACCATCAATGGCAACTAAACTTATATTTCCATCAACTATTTCTAGTAATTCACCCATTAATATAGGTTTTGTCTGATCTTGAGAAATTGCAAAAACAGTTTGTTTTATCATATTTTTTAGTAAATCTTGAGGTATATCGTATAACTCATTTTTATGTACATCTGGTAATCTTGGATATTCCTCTGCTGAATCACCTTTTATTTTAAATCTTGAGTTTAAACAGTTTATATACACATTATTATCTGAATCTGTCTCTATTTCAACAAAAGTATCAGGTAATTTTCTTATAATATCCCCAAAAAGTCTAGAATTAATTACTATTTCTCCTTCTTCTATGACTTCTGCTTGTGCATAAGTATCTATTCCAATTTCTAAATCATACCCTGTTAGGTTAACAGTATTACCTTGAGCTGTTAATAAGATCCCCTTTAAAAGCTCAAGAGTTGTTTTTCCATTAATTGCTTTTTGAACAATTCCTATTTTATGTGCAAGTACTTTTTGATTACAAATTATCTTCATTGTGGATAACCTCCTTAAGTGATTATGTACAAAAATAAATTAAAAAAATTAGTAGTAATAATAGTAGGTGATGTTGATAATGTGGATAAGTATCTCAATCAAAATAAATACAAAGATATCAACATGTGTAAAAAATGTTAATATCTTTGTGTTTTTTTGTAGGATAATCTGTATATATTTATTACAAAAAAATATGTACACATTTAATTAAGATGATATCCACATATGTATTGTTTATAATTTACCCTTTTAAATCTAATATAATTTTATTTACCTTTTCTTTAAAATCTTCATTGTTTTCTATATCTTTAGTTATCTTATCATGGGCATGAATAACAGTTGTATGATCTCTTCCACCAAATTCTTCTCCTATTTTAGGTAAAGATAAGTCCGTAAGTTCACGAGATAAATACATTGCTACTTGTCTTGGATAAGAAATTGATCTTGTTCTTTTTTTAGAATTAAAGTCTTCCATTTTAACTGAGAAAACAGAAGATACTTTTTCTTTTATTCTATTTACAGTTATTTCTTCATGTTTAGAAGTTGTTATTATATCTTTTAGAGCCTCAGATGCTAATTCAAAAGATATAGTTCTATTAGTAAGTGAGCTATATGCAACAACTCGTGTAAGAGCACCTTCTAGTTCTCTTATATTTGATTTTATATTTTTTGCTATGTAAACTGTAACTTCATTAGGAACATCTATATTTTCCATTTGAGCTTTTTTTCTAAGTATAGCCATTCTAGTTTCAAAATCAGGAGCTTGAATATCAGTTATAAGTCCCATCTCAAATCTTGAGCGAAGTCTATCTTCTAAAGTAGGTATTTCTTTAGGAGGTCTATCGCTAGAAATAATTATTTGCTTATTAGCTTCATGTAATGAATTGAATGTATGGAAAAACTCTTCTTGAGTTCTTTCTTTTCCTGCTATAAATTGAATGTCATCTATTAAAAGAACGTCTACATTTCTATATTTATTTCTAAATTCTTCATTTCTATCATCTTTAATAGAGTTTATAAGTTCATTTGTAAACTTTTCAGATGATACATAAACTACTTTTGGGTCTTTTTTTTGCTCCATTATATGATGCCCTATTGCATGCATAAGATGTGTTTTTCCAAGTCCAACTCCACCATATAAAAATAATGGATTATAAGCTCTGGCTGGAGCTTCTGCTACAGCTACGCAAGCAGCATGTGCAAAACGGTTACTATTTCCTATAACAAATGTGTCAAAAGTATATTTAGGATTTAGATTAGGATAGTTCTTTTTAGATTTATTATCTTCTTCTATATTGTGGTCTTTATCTAAACCTTTAACTTCATTTTCACTTAGGACAAATTGAATATTATATTTTTTTAAAGAAAGCTGATTTACAGAACTTTCTATTAAGTTTAGATATCTATCTTCTAATATTCCTTTTGTGAAGTCATTTGGAACTAATAGTATTAAAGTATTTGATTGTATTTGTAATGGCTTAATTTGTTTGAAAAAGGCATTAAAACTAGGAGGTGATAATTCACCTTTTATAAGTTGTAATGTCTTATCCCATAAAGAAACTATATCCATAATTTAAAACCTCCGAACAAAGTAATTAACATTTTCCACAAAGTTATTAACAAAATTTATAATTTATTTAAAAATTCATTTTTATGCAAAAAAAATATGGATAAATATGTGGATAATCTGTAAAAAATAAAAAAGACCTAATAATTTATAGAAAATATAAACAATATGTATATAAAGTTATAAATAATATCAATAATAATAAAAATATAGGTTATAACAAAAGTATTATCTTTTACATTGAAAGTTATGCACATTTTTATCCACAACTTGTGAATAAATTTAATATGTTAATAATTTTTATGAACATTATCAACAAGTATATTTATAATATCAGAATATATGCCAAACTTCAATGATTTATATACAATTTATCCACAAAATTAACCGTTTGTTGATAAAAAAGTCAACAAAATCAACTTAGTCGAAATCTTCAAAAAGGTTGCTAAAACTACGTCAAAAATACGTTGACAATCAGCTTAAAAGGATTTATAATTGTACGTGTTATGCTTACTTTGAGGGTAAAGTTATTATTTTTATAAACGGAAAAACAATCTTGAAAGGCGGTGCAAAAAATGAAAAGAACTTATCAGCCAAAGAAAAGACAAAGAAAGAAAGAGCATGGATTTAGAAAGAGAATGAAAACTTCTAATGGAAAAAATGTTCTAAAAAGAAGAAGAGCTAAAGGAAGAAAGAGATTAACTCATTAATTTTTTAAAAAAGGCTGCTGAAAAGTAGCCTTTTTGTGTAAAAAATTATAAATTTAAAGCTGTGTTTTAGGAGGATTTAGTATGGATTTCAAGAATACTAAAGGTATAAAAAAAGACTCTGATTTTAGAAAAGTATACAAACACGGCAAATCTTTTGCAAATAAATACTTAGTAATGTATATATTGGATAATAAATCAGACTTTAATAGAGTAGGATTTTCTGTTTCTAAAAAGGTAGGTAAAGCCAATATTAGAAATAAAGTAAAAAGAAGAATACGAGAAAGTTTTAGGTTAAATTGTGATCAAAATATAAAAAATGGATATGATCTAGTATTTATAGCTAGAATATCTAGTAAAGATGCTGAGTATAGTGATATAGAGAAGTCGGTTAAGAGTTTAGTAAAAAAGGCTAAGCTTAATAATGAGGGTTAGAAGATATGGGGGATTAAATTGAATCAATTATATAACTTACTAAAGAATATAAATGGTTATGCAACAAAAATTTGTATATATATAGTAAGGTTTTATCAAAAATACATATCTCCTTTAAAAGGACCTACGTGTAGGTTTTATCCTACTTGCTCTCAGTATGCAATAGAAGCTTTAAAAAAATATGGGGCACTAAAAGGGTCTTATTTAGCTATAAGAAGGATATTAAAGTGTCACCCTTTCCATCCTGGAGGATATGATCCTCTAAAATAAATTTAAGTGAAAAAGACACTTTGGGAGGTACTAAAATTGAATTTAATTAGTAACTTATTAGGACAAGTTCTTAAATTTATACTAGAATTTGCCACTAACTATGGTTTAGCAATAGTATTATTTACTGTGTTTGTAAAAATACTATTATTACCACTAACAATAAAGCAAACAAAATCTATGAAGGCGATGCAAGATATACAGCCAAAGATAAAAGAAATACAAGAAAAGTATAAGAGTAAACCAGAAAAACAAAATCAAGAGATAATGAAAGTATATCAAGAAGCTAAAATAAATCCAATGGCAGGATGTTTACCATTATTAATACAATTTCCTATATTAATAGGTCTTTATAATGTATTAAGAAATCCAGTAAAATATGGAGTTTTCACAAGCCTTGCTGCACAAAAAGCTGCAGATACAGGATTTTTATGGATGAATTCTTTATCATCACCAGATAAGACTTTAATAATAGCTATTTTAGCTGGTGCAACAACATTTATAACTCAAAAGTTAACTATGCCAAGTGATCAACAACAAGGATCTATGAAGTTTATGACATACTTTATGTCATTTATGATGTTCTGGTGGGGAATAAGTTTCCCAGCTGGTCTTGCACTATACTGGACTGTAAGTAATTTATTCCAGTTAGCTCAATACTACTTAATAATGAATCCATTAAAAGCTAAGCTTGCTAATTCTGGGGAGGGTGTAGTAGATGAAACAAAGCCTAGAAATAAAAAGTAAAAATATTGATGATGCAATATCAAAAGCTTTAGGACAGTTTAGCGTAAGTAGAGAAGACATTGAAGTAGAAGTTATTAAAGAACCAACTAAAGGATTCCTAGGATTAATAGGAAGTAAAGATGGTATATATAAAATAACTGTTAAGCAAAAAGAAGAAGTTACAAAAGAATTAGATATTAATAAAGTAGAAATAAATACTGATATTAAGATTGAAACAAAACAAGATTTAACAGATATCGATGTAGCTAAAGGTTTTATATCAAATATAATGAATAACCTAAATATAGATGCAGATGTAGATGTTAGACAAGAGAAAAACGTTATAAAAGTTAACATAACAGGAAAAGATGCAGCTTGCTTAATTGGAAGAAGAGGAGAAACTCTAGATTCTATACAATTTTTAGCAGGACTAGCATTAAATAAAGCAAATAAAGATTCACATTGTAAAATTCTTGTTGATATAGAAAACTATAGATCAAAGAGAGAAGATTCTTTAATAAGATATGCAAATAAGGTAGCTAGAGAAGTAGCTAAAACTAGAAAAACTAAGAAGCTAGATTATATGAATCCATATGAGAGAAGAATAATTCACTCAACACTTCAAAATGATAAGTTTGTAAAAACTTATAGTGAAGGTGTAGATCCATATAGAAGGCTTGTAATAGAGTATAAAAAGCAATAATAAAAACAAACCTCCTAATATATAGGGGGTTTTATTTTTGAAAAATATTATATATAATAGTTAGATTGAGGAAATAATTTAAAATATACAAGAATGATTAGAATACATGGTATTATATTAAGTGGAGTTTATATAAAATTTTAGTTATGTATTATTACAAAATAAACTTTAAAATGATAAAATAATACCTTAAGGTTTATGAATAAAATATAGGATAAAGAGGTGATAGGTTTGTTTATAGACGATACTATAGCTGCAATAGCAACAGCTCCTGGTGAAGGTGGAATCGGAATAATAAGAATAAGTGGAGAAAAGTCACTTCAAGTAGCAAATTGCATATTTAAGTCGATGTCAGGAAAAAAAATAGAAGATTATAATAAAAGAACTTTAATATACGGGCATATATTAGATGGAGAAAAAATAATAGATGAAGTTTTAGTAGCTTATATGAAAGGCCCAAACTCATATACAGCTGAGGATGTAATAGAAATAAACTGTCACGGTGGATTTATTTCTGTTAAAAAAATATTGGAATTAGTTCTATCTAAAGATGTTAGATTAGCAGAACAAGGTGAGTTTACTAAGAGAGCATTCTTAAATGGAAGAATAGATTTAGCTCAAGCTGAAGCAATAATTGATGTTATAAATGCCAAAACAGATATGGCACATACAGTAGCTCAATCACAATTAGAAGGGTCTTTATCTAAAAAAATCAAGGATTTAAGACATAATATAACAGAGATGTTAGCTCACATAACTGTTTCTATAGATTTTCCAGATGAGGATGTTGAGCATATAACTTACAATACGTTAAAAGAAAAATCACTAGAATTACAAAAAGAAATAAATAGATTATACGATACTGCTGAAAGTGGTAAAATTCTTAGAGATGGTTTAAAAACTGTAATAGTTGGTAAGCCGAATGTTGGTAAATCATCATTACTAAATGCTGTATTAGGAGAAAATAGAGCTATCGTAACAGATATACCAGGTACAACTAGAGATGTAATAGAAGAATTTGTAAATATAAAAGGTATACCTTTAAAAATAGTTGATACAGCTGGAATAAGAGAAACAGAAGATGTTGTTGAAAAAATTGGTGTTGAAAAATCAAGAGAATTCTTTAATTCAGCAGATTTATCAATAGTAGTTTTAGACTCTTCAAGAAAACTAGAATCAGAAGATATAGAAATTTTAGAAGCTGTTCAACCTAATAAAACTATAGTTTTATTAAATAAAACTGATCTAGATCAAGTTATAGATATAGAAAAAGTAAAAGAATATATAGACGAGGAAAATATTATAACTATATCAGCATTACAACATGAGGGTATAGAAAAAATACATGACAAAATAGAGGATATGGTATTTGCTGGATCAATTAAAAATTCATCAGATTTAGTAGTAACAAACTCTAGACATAAAGATGCACTTTATAAAGCAAAGCAATCTATAGCTGATGCTATAATGGCTATTGAATCATATATGCCACTAGATTTTATTGAAGTGGATTTTAAAAATATATGGGATTATCTAGGATATATAAATGGAGATACGGTAACAGAGGATTTATTAGATACAATATTTAGTAACTTCTGTATAGGAAAATAATCATATAATGTTTTTCGTGAAACATTAGTGTTTATCATGAAAGGAGAACATATGTTAAATTTTGATGCAGGAAATTATGACGTAATAGTAGTTGGAGCAGGACATGCAGGATGTGAAGCTGCATTAGCTACAGCAAGAATGGGACATAAAACATTAATTATAACACTTTCTTTAGATTCTATAGCACTATTACCATGCAATCCTTCTATAGGAGGAACTGGTAAAGGTCAATTAGTTAAGGAAATAGATGCCCTAGGTGGACAAATGGGTATAAATATAGACAAAACATTTATACAAAGTAGAATGTTAAATACAGCAAAAGGACCTGCTGTACATTCTCTTAGAGCTCAAGCAGATAAAGGTAGATATCATGAAGAAATGAAAAAAACTTTAGAAGATGAGCCAAATTTAGATATAGCGATGGATGAAGTTGTAGATATATTAAGTGAGGGAAATGTTGTTAAGGGTGTTATAACAAAATTAGGATGTATATATCATGCTAAAGCTGTAATATTAGCAACAGGAGTATACCTAAACTCTAAAATATATATGGGAGAAGTTTCATTTAATGAAGGGCCTAATGCACTTGGATACAGTAAATATTTAACTGATAAACTTGTTGATTTAGGCTTAAGAATGAGAAGGTTTAAAACAGGAACTCCTGCTAGAATACACAGAGATAGTATAGATTTCTCTGTTATGGAAATTCAAGAAGGAGATAAACGTGTGACTCCGTTCTCATTTTTAAATGATGAACTATCTAGAAAACAAGAACCATGTTATTTAACAAGAACAAACATAAATACTCATGAAATAATAAAAGAAAACTTAGGTAGATCACCTATGTATGCAGGACAAATAGATAGTACAGGAGCTAGATATTGTCCGTCTATTGAGGATAAGATAGTAAGATTCAGTGATAAAGATTCTCATCAAATATTTATTGAACCAGAAGGTGAAAGTACTAAAGAAATGTATATTCAAGGTATATCAACAAGTTTACCTTATGAAGTACAAATTCAAATGTATAAGAGTGTAAAAGGTCTTGAAAATGCAAAAATCATGAGACCAGCTTATGCTATAGAGTATGATTGTATAGATCCAACACAATTAAAAATAACTCTAGAAATAAAAGGTGTGGAAAACTTATTTAGTGCAGGACAATTTAACGGAACTTCTGGGTATGAAGAAGCTGCATCACAAGGGTTAATTGCAGGAATAAATGCAGCATTAAAAATACAAGGCAAAGAACCATTTGTATTAGATAGATCTGAAGCATATATAGGAGTTTTATTAGATGACTTAGTTACAAAAGGAACTAATGAACCATATAGAATGATGACATCTAGATGTGAATATAGATTATATTTAAGACAAGATAATTCAGATATGAGACTTACTCAAAGAGGATATGATATAGGTCTTGTAAGTGAGGATAGATATAATAAATACCTAGAGAAAAAAGAATTAATAGAAAAAGAACTTGAGAGATTAAAAACTGAAAGAATTACTCCTAAAGATATAAATCATTTACTAGAAGAAAAAGGAGCTTCTCCAATAAAAGTTGGATACTCTTTATATGAATTCTTAAAAAGACCTGAGGTTGATTATGAAATGATAGAAGCTGCAGGTAAAGGTGCTGGAGAAGATGTTCCATACGCTATAAAAGAGCAATGTGTAATTATGACTAAGTATGAAGGTTATATAGAGAAACAATTAAAGCAAATAGATCAGTTTAAAAAACTAGAAAATAAAAAGTTAAGTGAAGACTTAAATTACTCATCTATAGATGGATTAAGAATAGAGGCTAGACAAAAACTAGATGCAATAAAACCTATATCAATAGGACAAGCATCTCGTATATCTGGGGTATCACCAGCTGATATATCAGTTTTACTTATCTATCTTGAACAACAAAGAAGAGGTAGAGGTGAAAGAAATGAATAATGCTGAAATACTAAAAAGTGGTATAGAGGAATTAGGAATTAGCTGCAAAGATGATACTATAGAAAAGTTTAGAATATATAGAGAAATATTAGTTGATTGGAACCAAAAGATGAATTTAACTGGAATAGAGGATGAAAAAGAAGTGTATATAAAGCACTTCTTAGACTCTGTTGCAGCAGTTAAAAATGGATATATAAAAGATGGAATGTCTATAATTGATGTTGGTACTGGAGCAGGATTTCCAGGGTTACCACTAAGAATTTGCTTAGAAAATACTAAAGTTACACTTTTAGACTCTTTAAATAAAAGAATAAACTTTTTAGATGAAGTATGTAAAAATATAAAAGTTGATAATGTAGAATTAATACATGGAAGAGCAGAAGACTTTGGTAAGGATGAAAATTATAGAGAGCAATATGACATAGCTACAGCTAGAGCAGTTGCTGGATTACCTATTTTAATGGAATTTTGTGTGCCTTTTATAAAAGTAGGTGGATATTTTGTATGTTTAAAAGGTCCAAATGCAGATACAGAATTAGAAGAATCTAAGAAAGCTATGGAAGTACTAGGATTAGAATTTGTAGAAAAAATAGATGTTAAACTTCCTGATACAGATTTAAATCATAACATAGTTGTTTTCAAAAAAGTAAATAGTACGCCAGCAAAATATCCAAGAAAAGCTGGAAAACCAGTAAAAAGCCCAATAAAGTAGAATAGAAATGCATTATTTCCAAAGAAATATTTTAAAATATATAGTAAAAAAAATATTTTAGAAGGAATATGTAAGTAAATGCAGAAATATTATACACATAAGTAACTGAGGTAATTTCGTGTTTTAAATATATTTAGTTTTGGATGAGAGAGGGATGTTATGGAAGATAAAAGAGTTATGGAGATACCTATAAATAATATAGTTCCAAATCCATACCAACCAAGAAGAGTATTTTCACAATCGGCATTAGAAGAATTAAGTGAATCTATAAAGGTATATGGTATTTTACAGCCTATAACTGTTAGGAGTAAAAGTAACGATGAATATGAACTAGTAGCAGGAGAAAGAAGACTTAGAGCATCTAAGTTGGCTGGACTAGAAACTATTCCTGCTATAATAAATAATATGTCTGATGAATCTTCAGCTGTATTAGCACTATTAGAGAACTTACAAAGAGAAGATTTAAATTTTATAGAAGAAGCTATGGGATATGAAAATTTAATAAAGGAACATTGCTTCACGCAACAACAACTTGCACAAAAACTAGGGAAAAATCAATCTACAATAGCTAATAAAATTAGAATACTAAGATTACCAACAGATATAAAAATAAAGTTAGTAGAAAATAGCTTAACAGAAAGACATGCTAGAGCTTTATTAAAGTTACCAGATGAAGAAATAATGAGAGAAGTTTTAGATAAGGTAATAAAATCAGACTTAAATGTTAAGAAAACAGAAAAGCTAATAGCAGATATACTAGAAGATCTTAAACAACCTAAAGGTAGTGAAGATAAAAAGCAAACTGTCAAAGGAATAATGGGAATGAGGATTTACCTAAACACTATAAAACAAGCTTATGAGGCTATAACTAATACAGGGTTAGAAGCTAAGTATAAAGAAGTTGATAAAGGTGACCATATTGAGGTTGTTGTAAAGATTCCTAAAAAATAAAAGATTACTGCTTAGCAGTAATCTTTTTTTAAAAGGTTAAAGGGGGTAAGACTTATGGGAAAGGTAATAGCAGTTTTTAATCAAAAAGGTGGAGTTGGAAAAACAACTACAAATGTTAATTTAAGTGCTAGTGTAGCTAAAATGGGAAAAAGAGTTTTAGTATTAGATTTAGACCCACAAGGAAATTCTACTAGTGGATATGGAGTAGAAAAAAATGAAGTTGAAAACACGATTTATGAAGTATTAATAAATAATGATAGTATTGAAGAAGCAATAATTAAAACTGAATTTGAAAATATAGATATAGTTGCATCAGCAACAGAATTAGCTGGAGCAGAAATAGAGTTTACAGGTATAGAAGAAAGAGAATATATATTAAAAAAGGCAATAGATAAGGTAAGAGATAATTATGATTACATATTTATAGATTGCCCACCATCTTTAGGAATGCTAACTATAAACTGTTTAACTGCCGTAGATAGTGTTTTAATACCTATACAATGTGAGTATTATGCATTAGAAGGAGTAAGTCAGCTAATGGAAACTATATCGCTTATAAAAAGAAGTCTAAATCCTAATTTAGAAATACAAGGTGTAGTTTTAAGTATGTTTGATGGAAGGGCAAACCTGTCTATTCAAGTAGTGGAAGAAGTTAAAAAATATTTTAAAGGAAGTGTATACACTACTTTAATACCTAGAAATGTAAGACTTGCTGAAGCTCCAAGTCATGGTAAGCCAGCCATTTATTATGATGCTAGATGTAAAGGGGCAATAGCATACTTAGAATTAGCAGAAGAATTTATAGATTTAGAAGAGGATGTGATATAGAATGGAAAAAACGACAAGACGTTCAAATAGATTAGGAAAAGGCCTGGGAGCATTAATTCCTAATATAAAAGAAGAGCTAGATTCAAAAGATATTGTTAATATAGATATAAATAAAATTTATGCAAATCCAGATCAACCAAGAAAGGTTTTTGATGGAGAAAAGATAGAAGTTTTATCAAGTTCTATTAAAAATTATGGAGTACTTCAACCAATAGTTGTAAAGCCAGATGATTTTGGAAAGTATATGATAATAGCTGGAGAAAGAAGATACAGAGCATCTAAAAAAGCTAACTTAAAAGAAATGCCAGCAGTCATAAAAGATATACCTATGAAAGATTTAATGGAAATTGCATTAATAGAAAACTTACAAAGAGAAGATTTAAATGCTATAGAAGAAGCTTTAGCTTATAAAAGTTTAATAGACCATTATAATGTTACTCAAGAAGAAATATCTGAAGCTGTAGGCAAAAGTAGACCGCACATAACAAATACATTAAGACTTTTAAATTTAAGTAAAAAAGTAATGGCAATGGTTGAAGATAATAGAATTACACCAGGACATGGTAAAGCATTACTTAGAATACCAGATCATAATATACAATTACAAATAGCTAATAGAATAATGGAAGAAGAATTATCTGTAAGAGAAACTGAAAAATTAGCTAAAAAAATCTTAGAAAATGAAAACATAGTTACTGAGAAAAAGATAAAACAAAAAGATATTTATATAGTAGATGTAGAAGAAAGATTAACTAATATATTTGGAACGAAAGTAAATATATCAAAAGGGAAGAAAAAAGGAAAGATAGAAATAGAGTATTATAATGACGAAGACCTAGATAGTATAGTATCATTATTATTAGAAGGACAAGAAGCATAAGAGAGGGGACTTAATATGATTTACTTAGATAATGCAGCAACAACATTTCCAAAACCAAGACAAGTATATGAAGCAGTTTTAGATTGTATGGAAAACTATGGAGCAAATCCAGGAAGAGCAGGACATAAGTTAGCTATGAGAGCAGGAAGAGAAATATATGAATGCAGAGAAAATATAGCTAAGCTTTTAAATGTATCAAATCCTATGAGTATAGTATTTACTCATAATGCAACAGACTCTTTAAATCTTGCTATAAAAGGAGTTGTTAAATCAGGGGATCATATTATAACAACGAGTATTGAACATAACTCAGTAATAAGACCTATAAAGGCATTAGAGAAAAATGGTGTAGAAAATACAATAGTTAAGTGTGATAGATATGGTCATTTAGACCCTAATGATATAAAAAAAGCAATAAAGCCTAATACAAAGCTAATTGTTACTACTCATGCATCAAATGTATGTGGGACAATAGTAGATATAGAATCTGTTGGAAACATAGCTAAGGAAAATAATATATTATATTTAGTTGATGCATCACAGACATTAGGTGTATATGATATTGATATACAAAAAATTAATGTTGACATGATAGCAGCACCAGGACATAAATGTTTATTAGGGCCACAAGGAACAGGTATGTTATACATTAGAGATGGATTAGAAGTAAATATACTTAAAGAAGGTGGAACAGGAAGTAATTCGGAAGATTTATTCCAACCTAATATGATGCCAGATAGATATGAATCTGGAACTCATAATACACCAGGTATAGCAGGTTTAAATGCAGGAGTTAAGTTTATTCTAGAAACAGGTATAGACAAAATTAGAAAACATGAAGAAGAATTATGTGAATATATGTTAACTAAGTTAACTGAAGTTCCTAATATAAAAATATATGGACCTTTAGATAGTAAAAAAAGAGCAGCAGTAATTTCCATAAATATAGGAGATATAGATTCAGGAGAAATAACATTTATATTAGATGATATGTATGAGATTGCTACAAGATCGGGAATACATTGTTCTCCGCTTGCTCATAAGACACTAGGTACACTTAGACAAGGAACTGTAAGATTTAGCCTTGGATACTTTAATACAAAAGATGACATAGATAAAGCTGTAGAAGCTTTAAAAGAGATAGAAAAAGAAATTAATATGTAGAAAATAAAAGAGATTTGCTTATAGTTAATAACTATAAGTGAATCTCTTTTTTTATCAAAAACTCATAAAAATTTGCAAAAAAACTATGATAACTTGTAAAAATATAAAAATATATTGCAGATTAAGTAAATAAATTAGTGTATTTATAATAAATATAAGTTATAATTTCATTATAAGAAAATGTTTTCTGAGGGGGGACAGGTATGGAAATTCTAAGCTTGGGAGAAAAAATCAAGAAATCAAGAAATTAAGAAAAGAAAAAAATTTAACATTAAAAGAATTAGCTGGAGAAAGAATAACTGCAGCACAAATAAGTCATATAGAAAGAGATAAGTCTCATACTAGCTATGAATTATTAGAATATTTAGCAAATCGTCTTGAAGTGAGTGTAGATTATTTATTAGAAACTAAAGAAATGCAAGCTAAGAAACTAACAGATAACTTAATAATCCAAAGCGAAATTTATATAAAATGCAAAGAGTTGGAAAAAGCTAAAAGTGAAATAAATAAAGTAATGTCAATATGTACAGAATACCAACTTATAGAAAATTACGGTAAATGCAATTTATTGTTAGCTACTATAAATTTAAAACAAAAGGATTATAATGCAGCTATAATTAATTTTGAAAAATCATTATATTTCTTTATACAAAATAATGATAAAGAAAATATAGCTAAATGCTATATAAACATAGGAAAAATATACATAGAAGAAAAATTCCATAAAGGAGCTCTAAGTAACTTTAAATTTGCTGAAGATATACTAGAAGAAAATAATATAAATGATATGAGCGTAAAAAAAGATTTATATAGTAATATGTCATTTTGTTACACACAGTTAAATAAAGATGATGAAGCATTAGAATATATAGATAAAATTAAAACTTTAGATATTATAGTTAACTCAAAAGAAGAAGCTGAATTAATGGTATCTAAAGCTAATAAGCTAATGGGGATAGGAAAATATGAAGAAGCAAAACAACAATTTAAGATTGCATTAGATTTATTAGATGAAGAAGATAATAAAACCGAATTAGCAAACGTATACTTAAGAGTTTGTGAAGTATATGAAAATATAGGTAACAATGAAAGCGCATTAGATTATTCAAAAAGAGCATATGATATAAAAAAATATGATGAAGATGAATGTACTATAGATATAATAATAAAAATAATACAATCATACATAAAGTTAGAAAATTATGATGAAGCCAGAAAATATTCTAAATTGGCATTGGCAAGTGCAATAAAAAATAAAAATAAATATTTTGAATATCAAGCACTTAAGTTTTATTCTCAAATATATAAAAATGAAAACAATAATAAATTGGCAATAGAGTATTTATTAAAATGTATAAGTATAATAAAAGATTTAAATGAGAGGAAGACTCTTGCAGATTTGTATATAGAATTAGGGCAGCTATACTCAGATATATCTAAAGAAAAAGAACTTGAGTATTATCAAAGAGGTGTTTGTTTATATAAAAATTTAGAAATTATTTAAAATGACTCTTTTTAAAAGGAGTCTTTTATTTTTATATAGAAAATATTAAGTATTAAAAATGATATGGAGGAAAGCCAATGAAAAAAAAATGGATACTAGTAGCAATTTTGTTACTTATAGTTTTAATAAATCCCAACAAAATTGGCAACTTGAGTAATATCCTAAATAAAAAGTCTGTAGAATTAGAAAATATAAAAAAGGTTAATATAGATAAAAATAGCAATTATGTAGAGTATAACAAAAACTTAGTTTATTATGATGGAAATTCATTAAAATGTATAAATGGTAGTGGAAAAGAAATTTTTGATGTAGCATTTAGCCAAAAGAATTTAAAGTTAGATAGTAATAGATTTATAGATATATTGGATCAAGATAAAAACATAGTATATAGCGTAGATAAAGATGGTAAAGTTGTTGCTAAAAAAAGTATGAATAAAAATGGATTGTTATATAAAAGTATAGATAATGATTCATACTTATATGTATACAAAAAAGATAATAAAAACATAGTTAACATATATGATTATGAGTTTAAATTAGTAAAGTCTATTAATGAAAAAGGTATTGTAACAGATATAGGTTACTCGGATAAAAGTATTTATGTCGTATCTATAAATACTGAAGATAAGTTAAAGAGTACAATAAATTGTTATGATTACAATGGAAACTTAAAAAATACAAAAAGTATAGATAACTCTGTGATACTAGATCTTATTATATATAAAAATGATATATATATAATTGAAAAGAATAAGATAAGTAAAGTTAATAATGAACTAAAAACTTTAGAAGAATTTGAAGTTAAAGATATAAAACACTATAGTAATATATATAAAAATAGTATTTATATTATAGAAAATGACAATAAAATCAAATATATTGATAAAGATATAGAGGATATAAAAATATACATTGAAAATTTAAAGGGAATAATAAATACTCAAGATTCATTTATTATATACAGTGACAATAAAATAATGGACAACAAAGGTATCGAATTGAAAAAATTTGATGAAAATATTAAAAAACTGCTTTTTATACCAAATAATACGGTAGTAGTAGAATTAGAATCTTATATACAAATAATAAATTTAAAATCATAGTCTAATATAATAAGTTAGAGTTAATTTATAGAAATAATCTATAACAAAATACATCTAATTATGTTAAAATTAAGGAAGTATCGTATTTAAGGAGATGAGTATTTATGAGAATAGAGTTAGATGCAAGAGGATTAGCCTGTCCTAAACCAGTTATAAATACTAAGAAAGAATTAGATAGTATTGATCAAGGGGTAGTAGTAGTAACTGTAGATAATGAAATGGCTAAAGAAAATGTATTAAAGTTAGCAAAATCAATGAATCACGAAGCCAATATTTTAAAATCAGAAAAAGATTTAATTTGTATAGAGATTATAAAGGGTGAAAATGTTATAATAGAAGAAAAATCACAAGAGTCTTTATCAGATACATGTATATTTATAAATTCAGATAAAATAGGAAATGGAAACGATGAATTAGGACATGTTCTTATGAAAGGATATATATATACTTTAACAGAAAGTAAGCCATATCCAAAGAGTATATTATTTGTTAATAGTGCAATAAAGTTAACAACAGAAAATGAAGCAACAGTAGAAAATCTTAAATTATTACAAGATGCAGGTGTAGAAATATTATCTTGTGGAACATGTTTAGATTACTACGGCTTAAAAGATTCTTTAAAAGTTGGAACAGTAACAAATATGTATACAATTGTAGAAACGATGAACAATTCATCAAAAACTATATCTATATAAATAATAAAGACTACATGACAAGTTTATGTAGTCTTTATTTATGTATAAAATCAATATATAAAGACATGGAAAGGAAGAATAAATAATGAATGAAATGTATATAGTAGCATTTAACTCAACTCATCATGCAATAAGAACAGATAAAGTTTTAAATGAAAAAGCTATAAAGGTTACAACTTTACCTACACCTAGAGAAATAAGTTCTAGTTGTGGAATATCAGTTAGGTTTTTAGAAAAAGATATGGATACAGTAGTAGAAACATTAGAAGAAAACGAAATTTTATATCATGGAATTTTCAAAGTAACTAGAGTAAGTGGAGGACAAAAAGAAATAACTAAGTTAAGATAGGAGTGATATTAATGCCAATGAAATTAAATATAGGAGATGTTGTAGAATTAAAAAAACAACATCCATGTGGTTGTAAAGATTTTAAAATTACTAGAGTAGGTATGGATTTTAAAATAAAGTGTTTAAAGTGTGAAAGAGTAGTACAATTAGATAGAGAAACTTTAGAAAAAAGAATAAAAAAGGTAAAAGACTTGTAAAATTTGCCTCAAATTTGCTATAATTAAACTGGGAAAACATTTACCAAGGGGGAAACTTAATTATGGCTATCAAATTTGCAAAAAGAATGGATGGATTAAAGGGGTCGGAAATTCGTGAACTTTTGAAGTTAACAGAAAAACCAGAAGTAATATCTTTTGCAGGTGGACTTCCAGCTCCTGAATTATTTCCAGTAGAAGAAATGAAGGAAATATCGAGGTTAGTATTAGAGGAATCAGGAAAAGAAGCTCTTCAATACACAACTACAGAAGGGTTTGGACCTTTAAGAGAACAAATAGCTGAAAGAATGAACAGAAAGTTAAAAACTGACATTTCAAAAGATGACTTAATAATAACAAGTGGATCTCAACAAGGACTAGATTTTGCAGGGAAGATATTTTTAAATGAGGGGGATGTAGTTTTAGTAGAGAGTCCATCATATTTAGGAGCATTAAATGCTTTCAAATCATACTGTCCTACATTTATAGAAGTTCCAACTGACAACAATGGAATGATAATCGAAGAATTAGAAAAGATATTAGAATCAACTGAAAATGTAAAGATGATATATGTTATACCTGATTTCCAAAATCCAACAGGGAAGACATGGTCTATGGAAAGACGTAATAAATTCATGGATGTCATAAATAAGTTTGAAATACCAGTAGTAGAAGATAATCCATATGGGGAATTGAGATTTGAAGGTGAAGTATTACCGTCTTTAAAATCAATGGATGAAAAAGGATTAGTTATATTCTTAGGTTCTTTCTCTAAGATATTCTGCCCAGGATATAGAATAGGATGGGTTTGTGCATCACCACAAATACTTTCTAAATTTGTATTTGTTAAGCAAGGAGCAGATTTACAAGCATCTACAATATCTCAAAGAGAAGTAAGTAAATTTATAGAAGTTTATGATTTAGATGCACATGTTGAAAAGATAAAAACAGTTTATAAAAAGCGTAGAGATTTAATGTTATCAACAATAAAAGAATACTTCCCAGAAGGAATAGAATACACACATCCAGAAGGTGGATTATTTACATGGATAGAGTTACCAAGCCATTTGGATGCTAGAAAGATAATGGAAAAATGTTTAGAAAACAATGTTGCTTATGTTCCAGGAGGGTCATTCTTCCCTAATGGAGGTAAGGAAAATACATTTAGATTAAACTATTCTAATATGCCAGATGAGAAGATAGTTGAAGGTGTTAAGAGATTAGCTGAAGCATTAAATGAAGCTCTTTTAGAAAACGCAAATATATAGATAAAAAAAGAGTGACCTAATAGGTCACTCTTTTTTTAGGGGAGATTGGGATGAAATATGTTTAAGTTATGGGGTCTATATTATTATATTTAACAAAAATTTAAAATTTTATACGTTTATAAATTTTTATTTACGCTAAATTACAATATATTAATTATTTTTAAAAAAGAGGTTTAAAATAAAATTAAATTGACAATTTATTTTATAAGTGATAAAATGTGTAAAGTATGAGATTTTAATCTCATTTCTCTGCTCTGCGTAGCAGAGCCGTAAGTCCAAAGGGAGGTGAATCGTGTGAGAAATTATGAATTAGTTTTCGTAGTAAAGCCTAATGCAGATGAAGAAGTAAGAACAGCTGTATTAAACAAAGTTAAGGAAGTTATAGCTACTGAAGGTGAAGTTGAGAAGGTAGATGTTTGGGGTACTAAGAAATTAGCATACCCAATAGCTAAGTTCACTGAAGGTCACTATGTATTAGTTAACTTTAAGGCTGGTGTTGATGTTCCAAAGGAATTAGACAGAAACTTAAAGATAAACGAGAACGTAATAAGACATATGATAGTTGTTGCTTAATAACTACTATATAATTTTTACGTAAATAGGCGGTGTTTTAAATGAATCAAGTTGTATTAGTGGGAAGATTAACAAAGGATCCTGAGTTAAGATATATCCCAGGAACAGGAACAGCCGTTGCAACATTCACTATTGCCATTGATAGAGATTATGCTAAAAAAGATGGTAGTAGAGAAACTGATTTTATACCTGTTGAAGTTATGGGAAAATCTGCTGAATTTTGCGCAAACTATATATCAAAAGGTAGACTAGTTGCTCTGCAAGGTTCTATAAGAGTAGATAATTACCAAACTCAATCTGGCGAAAGAAGAACTTTTACTAAGGTTAGCGCGAGAAATATACAAGCCTTAGATAGTAATAAAAATAGATCGGATAATCCATATCCAAGTCAAAATCAAGGTTTTGAGCCTAGCTTTGAACCAAGTTTTGAGCCTACAGGACTAGATCCTCAAGGGTTCCAAGCTATAGATGATGACGATATACCATTCTAAAAAGGAGGGAAACTGATATGATAAACAAAAAGAGACGTAAGAAAAAAAGAGTTTGTCAATTCTGTGCAGATAAAAATGCTAAGATAGACTACAAAAACACTCAAAGATTACAAAAATACGTAACTGAAAGAGGTAAAATATTACCTAGAAGAATAGCTGGTACTTGTGCTAAGCATCAAAGAGAATTAACAGTTGCTATAAAGAGAGCTAGAAACTTAGCTTTATTACCATATACATTAGACTAAGAAAAGGACGAGCCTTAAGGCTCGTTTTTTTATTGGTTAAAACTACTATGATTTATGATATAATGTTTATATATTAAGGAGGGGGGAAATAGTGAGACTAGATAAAAATTCAGAGATAACAAAGAATATAAAGATAATTGAATGGATGAAAACCGAATTAATTATTAGCTTAGGGGATTTGTTTAACCTTTTATTTAAAGGAACAAGATCAGTAGATCAAATACTACAAGACACTTTAGCTAATATAATTATGGTTACATACTTACTATCAAAAAGACTTGGGATTAGTTTTAAAGAAATAGATTATAAAATTAAGGAAAAGATAAAAGAAGGAATAGAGGAAGACCATAGCGTGGAGAGATGGTATGGAGATTTATCTAATCTTAAAAATTACCTAGATAACAGGGAGTGATATTAGATTGAATGATAAAACTAAATTAACTCAAGCGGCTATACTAACAGCTTTAGCCATAGTTTTTTGTATTGCTACTGCGTATATTCCGTTTTTAGGGTTACTTATGGTTGTTGTTCCTGTTCCATATGCGATAATAGCAACAATGACAGGACATAAATATGCATTAATATCAGCTATAGCCTCTTTTTTCATATTAATACTAACCGTGGATTTTGTATATGCTTTAAATTTAATTGTAATGAGCATATTACCAGGGATAGCAGTTGGATATATGATTAATAAAGATAGCAATATAGAAGATGGGAATAAAAGTTTTACACCTATATTCTTTGGGACGATAGCATTTATTATATCTATAATTGTATTTTTTGCAATATCAAAAGTTTTATTTAATATAGACTTATTAGAGACATTCTCAGAAATGATAAAAACTACTGTAGAAACTCAATTTTCTATTATGGAAAGTGCTAATATTATGCCAAAAGGTGATATAGCACCTAAAGATATAATTAAAGTTATGCAAAATATAATACCAACTATGCTATTTGCATATAGCATAATTGCTTCAATAATAACATATTATGTAGAAGCTTTCATTTTAAGAAGAATAAAAAGATTGAATTACAAGTTACCAAAGTTCTCAGATTTTTATTTACCAGGAAATGCTATAATAACATCTCTATTATTGTATTTGCTAACAATGTTTTTAGGGATGTTAAATATAGGCTTATATACAGATGCAATAATACTAAATGTACAATTAATATTTAGTATACTGTTTTTACTACAAGGGATATCTGTAGCTATATATTTTATAAAAGAATGGAGAAAAAAATCACCAAGCAAAATATTTTTTGCTGTAATGGCTGTATTTTTATTATCAGGATCAATGATTTTAAGTTTTGTAGGAATGATAGACAGTGCAATTGACTTTAGAAAGGTGAGAAACTACAAATCCACTTAGGAGGGTAGAAATGTTTGATAAGTCGACCTTTAAATTTAATATGCCAGAGATAAATGCATATATAGTGGTAATTGGAATCCTTAGCCTTATATTAATGTATTTCAATATATATATAGGAACTGTTGTATTTATAATTTTTATATATATTGTTTTTCATAATTGGAGAATACGAGATATAAGAAGGAAGGAATGGAATAAGTATATTCAAGATTTGGCTGTAGATATTGATGAAGTTACTAAAAAAGCTATACTAAATCTACCTTTACCTTTATGTATATTAGAATTCGATGGTAGTATTACATGGTATAACACTAGATTCCATGAAATGACAGAAAAAGAAGATACCTTAGGTATGAATATAGAAAATCTCGTTAAGAATATAGATTTAAGAAAAGTTTTAAATGAAAATAAAGAATTATATACAAATATAAAGTATAAAGATAGAGATTACACTATAGTCTATAATGTAATAAAAAGCGATCAAGGGGAAAAAGCTAAGTATTTGATGATGCTTTATTGGATTGATAAAACAGAGTATTTAAATTTAGAAAGCAAATATAACGAAGAAAAAAATGTAATAGCAACTATACAAGTAGATGGATATGATGAAGTTTTACAAAGTGCACCAGAAGAAAGAAGGCCATTAATCAACGTAGAGATTGATAAAATATTGGCTTCTTTAGAAGTAAGTTGTAATGGGGCTCTTGAAAAAACTTCAAAAGATAAATACTTCTTAGTATTAAGTAAAAATGAACTTGATAAATTAGAAGCGGATAAATTCTCTATTTTAGATAAAATAAGAGAAATAAATCAAGAAAATAACTTACCTGTAACTATAAGTATGGGTATAGGAATAGAAGGTAAGACAATTAATGAAAACTTCAAACTAGCTCAAGGAGCATTGGATTTGGCTTTAGGTAGAGGTGGAGATCAAGCTGTAATAAAGACCAAAGATAAATCTATTTTCTACGGTGGTAAATCAAAAGCAGTAGAAAAGAAAACTAAAGTTAAATCAAGATTAATAGGGCATGCTCTTAGAGAGATTATATTAGAAAGTAAAGAGATATATATAATGGGGCATAAATATCCAGATATGGATGCTATGGGGGCTGCGGTAGGAATTTATGATATATGTAAATCATGCAATAAAAATGCCAATATAGTATTAAATGCTTCTAATGATTCTATAGATGAGTTTGTCAATAGAATTAAGAACTCTAACTATTATACTAATGTCTTTATATCTAAAGATGATGCTATAAAAAATTGTACTAAGGATACATTGGTAATTGTAGTTGATACACACAGACCAAACTTTACGGAATGCCCTGAATTATTAAAGATGTCTGAAAAGATAGTTGTAATAGATCATCATAGAAGAGGTGTTGAGTTTATAAATGACACTGTTCTTTTATTCCATGAAACTTATGTATCATCAACTTGTGAGATGGTGACAGAATTAGTTCAGTATATGGAAGAGGATGTAAAAATAAACAAATTAACAGCTGAAGGATTAATGGCAGGAATAAGTTTAGATACTAAAAACTTTGCATTTAAGACTGGAGTTAGGACATTTGAAGCAGCATCATATCTAAAAAAAGCAGGAGCAGATACTATAGAAGTTAAAAAATTATTTAATTCAAATCTTGAAGATTTTATAACTAAGGCTGAGATAATACAAAGTACTAAAGTTATAAATAACAAGATTTGCTTGGCTTACTGTAATGCTGATATAAATAATATAAATATAGTTGTGGCACAAGCTGCTGATGAACTTTTAAGTATAAAAGATGTAGAAGCATCGTTTGTTTTGGGTAAAACAAAAAGTGGTACTATTTTTATAAGTGCTAGGTCTTTAGGATCTATCAATGTACATGTTTTAATGGAAAAGCTAGGTGGCGGTGGCCATATTGATATAGCAGGAGCTCAACTTGAAAATGTGTCTTTAGAAGAAGGTTATAAGATGGTATCAGATATCATAAAACAGTATCTAGAGGAGGAAGAAGAGTAATGAAAGTTATATTATTAAAAGATATAAAAGGAACAGGAAAAAAAGGAGATGTAAAAGAAGTTAGTGATGGATACGCTAGAAACTTTTTATTTCCTAAAAAATTAGCTGTTCAAGCAGGAAATACAGAATTAAAAGAATTAAAAGAAAAACAAACATCTCAAAAAATAAAAGAACAAAAAGAGTATGAAGCAGCAGTTGAATTAGGAAAGAAAATGGAAGAGATGAACGTAACTATATACTCTAAAGCAGGAGATGGAGGAAGATTATTTGGTTCAATAACTTCTAAAGATATAGCTGCTCAAATAAAGAAAGAGCATGGAATTGAAGTAGATAAAAGAAAAGTTATGCTAGATGAGCCTATAAGAACTTTAGGATCAAGATTTGTTGAAATAAAAATACATCAAAAAGTTGTTACTAAAATGAGAGTAGATGTAAGAGAAAAACAATAAGAAGACACTAGAGGTGAGATACATGGAGGATATAGGTAGAATTCCTCCACATAGTGTGGAGTCTGAGCAGTCTATATTAGGGTCTATACTATTAGATAAAGAGGCAATAATTACTGTTACAGAAACTATTCAGCCGGAAGATTTTTACAAAGAAGCACACAAGATAATCTATGAGTGCATGGTTAAGTTAAACAATAAAAATGAACCTATAGACTTAATAACTCTTACAGAGGAATTAAGAAAACAAGGTCATTTAGAAGATGTAGGAGGGATAAGTTATATAACTAGCTTATCAACAATAGTACCTACAACTTCAAATGTAAAATATTATTCAGATATAGTAAAAGAAAAATCAGTTTTAAGAAAACTAATAAAAGTATCTAATGATATACTAAATTTAGGATATGATAATTCTACAAAAGTAGAAGATCTTTTAGAAAAAGCAGAAAAACAAATATTTGATATATCTCAAGAAAAGTCCAGTGAAGATTTTCAATCTATAAATTCAGTACTTATGGATACCTATGATATGATAGAAAGATTATATACTAATAAAGAAGAAATCACAGGTATAACAAGTGGATTTGAGGATTTAAATAAAAAGATTAATGGATTACAGAGAACAGACTTGATACTTATAGCAGCTCGTCCTGCCATGGGTAAGACTGCATTTTCGCTAAATTTAGTTCAAAATGCAGCTCTTAAGGGGAATGCATCTGTAGCAGTATTTAGCTTAGAGATGTCAAAAGAACAATTAGTTCAACGTATGTTATCTGCACAATCTCATGTAGAGTTAAAAAAGATAAAAAATGGTAATTTAGATGAAAATGATTGGCCTAGAATAATAGATGCTATGTCAGTTTTATCTAATGCTAATATATATATAGATGATACTCCGGGTATAAAAATCAGTGAACTAAGATCAAAGTGTAGAAAATTAAAGATTGAAAAAGGTTTGGATTTAATACTTATAGATTACCTTCAACTTATGGAGGGTGATAATAACAACGAAAGTAGACAACAAGAAATATCTAAAATCTCAAGATCTTTAAAGATAATAGCTAAGGAACTTAATTGTCCTGTAGTAGCATTATCACAATTATCACGTGCTCCAGAACAAAGATCAGATCATAGACCTATGTTATCTGACTTAAGAGAATCTGGAGCTATAGAGCAAGATGCTGATATAGTAATGTTTTTATATAGAGATGAATATTATCATCCAGATTCAGAAAGAAAAAATATAGGTGAAGTTATTATAGCCAAAAACAGACATGGTGAAACTGGGTCTGTTGAATTAGTATGGTTAGGTGAAATTCAAAAATTTGCAAACAAAGCTAGAGAAATGTAATAAGGATATCCACATGTTGATAATTTTATAAAATATATCACTTGTGGATATTTTTAAATTATAAAAAATTAATTCCTAGAAAAGGTTATCCACATTTTCCACAGTGTAATTGTTGATAAATGTGGATAAAGAAAGCAAGCTAAATAGCTTGCTTTCTTATTAATTAGTATAAATTATTTTAACGGGGGAGAAAAAATGATAAATATAATATATATATATCCAAATACAGACTTTATAAACGATGAAATTAATATATGTAGAATTATTGATGAAAAAATTAAAGAGAGCTTGGTTGTATATGGAATAAGAAACAATAAAAATTTAAAAATATACATTACAAACACAATGACAGGAGATAATAAATTAATAAAAGAAATTGATAATTTAAATGAATTTAAAGAAAATATATTATCTAATGAAGCAAAAATAAAAGGCCTAAAAGATTTAGTCGAAATAGAAAAATACATACTAAATAAAATAGGTTAATAAAAAAGGTTTTGAAAATAAAGCGAATGTTTGGTAAAATAAAAAAGTAAGTGTTCGAATAAAAAAATAGAGGTGAGTTAATATGAAGACTGTTGCTATAGTAGGCTCTCAATGGGGAGACGAAGGTAAAGGTAAAGTTATAGACTATTTAGCTACACAAGCTGATGTAGTAGTAAGAGGACAAGGTGGAAACAACGCAGGACATACATTAGTTGTTGATGGAAAAAAATATGCATTACACCTAATACCATCAGGAGTTTTAAATCCAGAAACTATAAACGTAATAGGTAACGGAATAGTATTTGATCCAAAAGGATTTTTAGAAGAGTTAGCTAAACTTAATGCAGATAATATAAATACTAAAAATATAAAAATAAGTGATAGAGCACATGTTATATTCCCATATCACAAAGAATTAGATGCTTTAGCTGAAGAAGCTAGAGGAGATAATAAAATAGGTACTACTAAAAAAGGTATAGGACCTTGTTATATGGATAAAACAGAGAGATCTGGAATAAGAATATGTGACTTAATGGATAAAGATATATTCGCTAAAAAATTAAAATCTCAAATAGAAGATAAAAATAAATTAGTTAAAAATGTATATGGAGCTGAAGGTTTTGACTTTGATGCTATATACAATGAGTACTTAGGATATGCAGAGCAAATAAGACCTTTTGTAGATGATACTTCAGTTATAGTATATGATGCTATAAAAGCTGGAAAGAAAGTATTATTTGAAGGAGCTCAAGGTACATTACTAGATTTAGATTTAGGTACGTACCCATATGTAACATCATCTCACCCAACATCAGGAGGATTCTCTATAGGAGCAGGTGTTGGACCTAACATGATAAAAGATGTTGTAGGTATAGTTAAATCATATACAACTAGAGTTGGAGAAGGACCATTTGTTACAGAGCTAAACGATGAAACAGGTGATAGAATAAGAACTCAAGGAAGAGAGTTCGGAACAACTACTGGTAGAGCTAGAAGATGTGGATGGTTTGACGCTGTAATAGTTAGATATGCTGCTAGAGTAAACGGATTAACTAGTATATCTTTAATGTTATTAGACGTTTTAACTGGATTTGATACAGTTAAAATATGTACAGCTTACAAAATGGGAGATAAAATATTAAAAGAATTCCCAGCTTCATTAGAAGACTTAGCTAAGTGTGAGCCTATATATGAAGAATTAGAAGGATGGTCAGAAGATTTAACAGGTATGGAAACTTATGAAGAACTTCCTGAAAATGCTAAGAAATATATAGCTAAGATAGAAGAATTAGTTGGAGTTAGTGTTGATATGGTTTCTGTTGGACCAAACAGAGCTCAAACTATAATAAGAAAGAATATATTCTAATTTAAAATAAAAAAATAGTTAATGCTTAGCATTAACTATTTTTTTTATTAGTTTATATATATTAAAGTTTAAATTATTTTTTTGAAATTTTATTTAATTATGTATTAAAAACTAATAAAAAATTTTAGATAAAAAATAAAAATAAAATAAAAATAAATAATATTTTTTGTTAAATTAACAAAAAATACATAGAGATAATTAGGTTAAACCATTGAAAAATAGGGTATTTATATAATTTAGTTAAAAAAATAAAAAAAATTTAAAAAAAGTGTTGACGAAAGTTAATAAAGCTAATATAATAATATTTGTTGATACGGCGGACGAAAAAAGTCGAAACAACATCTCAGCAAAGATGATCCATTAGCTCAGTCGGTAGAGCACCTGACTTTTAATCAGGGTGTCCCGCGTTCGAGTCGCGGATGGATCACCATTTTTTATGGCTCATTGGTCAAGCGGTCAAGACACCGCCCTTTCACGGCGGTAACAGGGGTTCGATTCCCCTATGAGTCACCAATAATGTGGGATTATAGCTCAGCTGGGAGAGCACCTGCCTTACAAGCAGGGGGTCACAGGTTCGAGCCCTGTTAATCCCACCAATAATGCGGCCTGGTAGTTCAGCTGGTTAGAATGCCAGCCTGTCACGCTGGAGGTCGAGGGTTCGAGTCCCTTCCAGGTCGCCAATTTTATATATGCTAGTGTGGCTCAACGGTAGAGCAGCTGACTTGTAATCAGCAGGTTGTAGGTTCGATTCCTATCACTAGCTCCATAAAAAGATGATCCATTAGCTCAGTCGGTAGAGCACCTGACTTTTAATCAGGGTGTCCCGCGTTCGAGTCGCGGATGGATCACCATTTTTTTATGTTAAAATTAAATAAGGCCCATTGGTCAAGCGGTCAAGACACCGCCCTTTCACGGCGGTAACAGGGGTTCGATTCCCCTATGGGTCACCAGCATTTGGGATTATAGCTCAGCTGGGAGAGCACCTGCCTTACAAGCAGGGGGTCACAGGTTCGAGCCCTGTTAATCCCACCAGTAAAACTCTTAGATTTTATCTAAGAGTTTTTTTATTTGCTAAATTTAGTTAGCTTAAAATATTAGAAAAACTTGTGTATAATAAGGATATAAATACATATAGAAAATAGGGGAGAATATGATAGAAATAGTTTTGTGTGAAGACCAAATTCAACATCAAAAAACAATAGAAAAATTTCTTAAAGAGATATTAGGGGAAAATAACATCGAGTATAATTTAAAAATGTACAAAAGTGGAGAAGAACTATTAAATAACTATCCAAAAAATGTAGATATATTTATACTTGATATTCAAATGGAAAAAATAAATGGAATGGATGTTGCTAGAAAGATAAGAGAAATAGATAAGAACAAACCTGAAATAATTTTTACAACATCACTTGTTGAATATATACAAGAAGGATATGAAGTAAGAGCTTATAGATATTTATTAAAGCCTATAAAATATGAAGATTTAAAAAAACACATTTTAAGTTGTATAGATGAAGTTATAAATAAAAAGGATAAATTTATATTAATTGAAAATAAAAATGAAACTTACAAAATAAAAATAGAAGAAATAACATATATTGAAATTCAAAGAAAAGATATGAGTATACATGCAGAAAGCAAAGTTTATGAAACGAAAATGACTATGGATAAAATAGAAAAAGAGTTAAAAAATTATAATTTTTATAGATGTCATAAAAGCTTTCTAGTGAATATAGATTATGTGGAAAATATAAAACAATATGTAGCTATACTTGATAATAAAGAAGAAGTACCGGTAAGTAGACATAGATTCAAAGATTTTAAACATAAATTTTTATGTTTATTGGGAGAAAAATTATGTTAGAAACTGAATTAATGTCAAGATTAGTTATAGGGACATCAAAATTTGTACAATATTTTATTTTTATAAAAATATTAGATTCTCTAGAAAAAAGGAAATATGAAAAAAAATACTTAGATATTATATTTTTGCTAATTGGAATTTTAGATTCCATAATTATATTTAATAGGGCAACTCAATATTATGGTTTTATAATTAATTTAAGATGGATATCATTTGTTTTATTTACAAAGTTAAATTATAAATTAAGTAATTTTAAAGTATTATCATATTATATGATTTATACTATGGCATATTATATAACCTGGGAATTTGTATTTTCAATAGCTTTTTTTCTTGTGACAGGACAATCCATGTATGCAAGTAGTACATCAGAAAATAATTTTAATATTATATCTATTATAGGAAATTTGATTACAATTTTTATAAATATAAGTTATGTATATATAATAAAGATATTAAAAAATTTTGATAAGGAAAAAATAAATATAATGCTTATAATAGGGTGTATACTAAGTAATTTTGTTATAGCATTTGTGAATAGTTTACCTAGGTATATTTATAAACTTAAGGTTGATTATTATGATAGACTTACTGCATTTAATATAAATATAACCCCTAGACTGTCTTTTATAAATGGTATTTTACTTTTAATTATAGTTTTAAAAACTATTAAAGATATTAAAGAAAAAAGTGAAGAAAATTTATTAAAAGAAAAAGTAGATATGCAATATAATTACTATTTAAATTTACAAGAAACTCAAAATAAGGTAAAAAGACTTTATCATGATATGAGTAACCATATGATGTGCATTAAGAGTATGAGTTTTGAGAAAGAAGATGTAAATAAATATATAGATGAAGTTAGTAAAGAATTAAATGGAATTAAAGAAATATATAATACAGGCAATATGATATTAGATATTGTATTAAATGAAAAACAAGTTGATTGTAATGAAAATAATATAAATTTATTTTGTGATATTAATTTTTCAAAGTGTAATTTTATAGAAATGATAGATGTATGTAGCATATTTTCAAATATACTAGATAATGCTATAGAAGCTTGCAATAAGATAAAAAATGATGAAAAATATATAAAAATAAGAGGAACTTTTGTAAAATCATATTATGTTATACGATGTGAAAATTCTAAAGTGAATAAAATAAAAATAAAAAATAATAGAATAATAAGTAGTAAAAAGGATAAATTTATTCATGGAATAGGTTTAAAAAGTGTTAAATCATCATTGAAAAAGTATGATGGAGAATTAGAAATAGAGGATTTCGAAGATAAATTTTTGGTACAAATTTATATACCGATAGATAAAAACATGACAGTTGAGGTTTAAAAAATACCAGTTGTACTATAGATATTGAAGCAAAAAAAGCAAGGTGTTATCTTTAAAACATAAAAGATAACGCCTTATTTTTTTGCAAAAAATTTATTAGTAAAGTGTGATATAAGGGGTGTAATTATAAAAGGGAGGTTATATTTTGAAGCTTAGTTTAAAATTAGCGATTGCTTATATGAAAGAACAAAAGGGAAGAACTATTGCACTAATAACAAGTATAGCATTGGCAGTAATATTAGTACTTACGTTAAATGCCATACCAGAAACACAAAGTAAACTAGAAATAGAACAAGCATATAAAAATTTTAGTGACTATCATGTTGAGTACAATGGATTAAAAAGTGATATAGTGAATAAATTAAAAAAAGATAAAGAAGTAACTGAAATTAATGATATTTTAGGGCTGGGGAAAATCGTAGGTAAAAATGGAATATCATTACAATTAAATTCATATAGTAAAAATTTTTTACATTCTTATGGATATAAATTAATAAAAGGAACTACGCCTAAGAATGTAAATGAAATAGTGCTAGAAGAGAAAGCATTAAAAGAAATGAATTTGAAGGATGATTTAAATCAAGAAATTGATTTTAAAATTGTAGAATATTATGTAGATAAAAATAATGAAAATCAAATATTTAGCAAGGATAAAAAATTTAAATTAGTGGGTATAGTAAAAAAACCAGAGGGATATTATACAAATTCAGATGGGTACACAAACGAAAATGAATATTATGAAGTGAAGGCTTTTACAAAAGATAACCCTAATGAAGAAATTTTACCAAATAACTTAGTCACTCATAATGGTACATTGTATCTAAATACATCTAAACCTCATATTGGAAAGGTCTATGAAATGATAAACAAATATGGTTTAGATGAATCAAATTTTAGTATAAATGCACCATTAACACAAGCTTTAAGTAATTATGAGATGTCAAAAGAAACTCTATATACAAAAAGACAAAAGTTATATCCTATGTTGTCAGCAACCTTAGTTATATGTAATATATTTAGCATTGTTTTAATAGATATGACAAAACAAATAGGAATATTAAGAGCAATAGGTTTATCTAACAACAAAGTAAGACTTATGATAATTATAGAAAGTATTGTAGTTTTATCATTAGGACTTTTATGTGGATTTTTATTAGGAATATTAGCAGCTTATTTAGGCTTTGCTATTATTTATGGAAAGATTGTAAACCTGTATTTAAGTAAAGCTAGTATATTAGAACCTATGATAATGGCTAGTATATCTGTTTTAATATCTAGTTTAGTTCCAATATATAAAAGTGGAAAAATATCTCCTATAGAAGCCATTAGAACTAGTGATAAAATTAATAAAAGACAAAAAAATAGATTTTACTATAAATTAATAAGAAAAATATTTGGGTTTACCGGAGAGATGGCTTATAAAAATTTATGGAGAAATAAGGTTAGAACTATATTATGTGTTATATCTATAAGTTTAGGTGGAGTGCTTTTTATAGATACGATAGCTATGGGAAAGAGTGAGGATAATAGTTTAGACAATAGTAGTATGCCTGTTATGATGATGGGAAAGAGTGATATAAAGTTAGCTTACAATTTTAATAATGTAGATTCTAATTTTGCAAAATATAGTAAAGATGAAATAGAAAAAATTTCAAAGATAAAGGAAGTACAAAGTTTAAATCCAATTATGGAGTTAAATGGATATTTTCTAACAAATTCTGATGATTTAACAAAAAAATATAAAAGTTCAAATGGTATAGAAGATGAAAATAAAAAATTAGAAGAATATTTAGAAGTTGAAGGACACAGTATTGATAGCTTAAAAAATTTAGATAAATATATTGAAGAGGGAAAAAATATCGATAACAAAAGTAAAGGAAACTATGCAAAAGCTTTAGTAACAAATTATTTTTATTCTATTCAAGATGCATCTCCTCATACTAAGTTGCTTAACAATATTAAAGTAGGAGACTTGATAGATATAAAAATACCAGTTATAAAAAATAATAAACTAGAATATAAAAATGAAAAAATAGAAGTTGCTGGAATTTTAAATGGAGACTATGTTTTAAAAGAAGGTGGCCTTTCAGGCGGAATGAAAGTTGTTTTAAATGAAGATGATTTTAAAAATATAAGTGGGCGAGAAAATTACAATAAGTTAAATATTCAGATTGAAAAAGGTAGTGATAAAAAAGCTGAGAATGAAATAGAAAAGGTTATAAAAAACAACCCATTTTCAAAAATTGAAAGTAAGTATAATTACAAAAACTTCTATATAAAACAAACTGAAAAAAACACAAAAGAAACATTAGTAATTGTAGCTTTAATACTTTTAATATCTTCTATAAATATATTATGCATAATAAAAGCTAATATGATGACTAGAATGAAAGAACTTTCAACATTAAGAGCAATAGGTATGAGCAGTAAAAAGCTTAAAAATATGATTATAAAAGAAAATTTAATGTATGCAATATTTGCATCTATAGTATCGAGTGTATTTGCAACTCATAGTATTTACGAATTTACAAAAATGGTTAATGAAATACACAGACAAGGATTAGGTACAAATGAGGCTATGGTGTTTAAATTACCAATACTTGAAAGTGTAGAGTTCTTAATGGCATCTATAATAATGTGTTTAATAGCAGTATTTTTATGCAAAAATAAAATAGAAAAAATAAGTATAGTAGAAGGGTTAAATACAAATGAATAAAGGTGGGGATTTTGTGATGAATATATTAGATATAATAAATTTAAATAAAACTTATGGTAAAGGTGAAAATAAAGTACACGCATTAAAAGATATAAATTTATCTATAGAAAAAGGAAAATTTACAGCTATAATAGGTCCTAGCGGAAGCGGCAAAAGTAGTCTTTTAAACTGTATAGCAGGATTAGATAATATATCATCAGGAAAAGTTCTTTTAAATGGAAAAGACATTTCAACTTTAAATGAAAATAAGTTATCAAAATTAAGAAGCGAAGAATTTGGATTCATATTTCAAAGCTTTAACTTAATACCAGTTATAAATGTATATGAGAATATAGTACTTCCAATATCAATAGATGATAAAAAAGTAGATAAAGAATATATAAATAATATAATTGAGAAATTAGGACTTAAAGATAAAATTAATAAATTTCCAAATGAATTAAGTGGAGGGCAACAGCAAAGAGTTGCTATTGCAAGAGCCTTAGCCAATAAGCCAAAAATTATTTTTGCAGATGAGCCAACAGGAAATTTAGATAGCAAAACAACAGAAGAAGTAATGGATTTATTAGAAAGTTGTGTTAAAAAATTTGGACAAACATTAGTTATGATAACTCATAATAATGAAATTGCTAAAACAGCAGATATTTGTATTGAGATTAAAGATGGACAAATAATAAAAAATTCACAGAAATAATCAAAAAAATAGCTAAGATAGAAAATAACTAGATTTTCTACTTAGCTGTTTTTTGTTCCCACCTTAAATCATTTCCTATAAACTTAACCATTCTAAATCTATCAAACACTCTAGAGAATATTCTTTGAGCATAAATATCGCCTAATTGCATAGGTGATAAATTAGTTGAAATTATAGTTTTCTTTCCTGATAACAATCTAGTATTTAATATGTTAAATAACTCACTGTTAGTAAAAGAATTAGTAAGTTCAGTTCCTAAATCATCTATAATTAATAAATCACAATCAAATAAATTATTATAATTATCTTTAGTTATATGATCATGTGTATTTTTAAACTTGTAATCTTCTATAATCTCAAACATTTTAAATGCAGTTTGATAAATAACTAAATGCCCTTTATCTAAAAGTTCTTTAGCAATACAGTTACACATAAAACTTTTACCTAAACCAGTATCTCCATAAAAAAGCATATTCTCATCATTATCTTTATCGAAGTTTATAACAAACCCTTCACATATAGATAAAATTTCTAATATATTTTCTCGTGGAGATAAACCAGAAGACTCATCTCTTTGAGTAGAGAAAATAGAGTCATCAAATGTTGAAAAATTTTGATGATATAAAACTCTTGATAAATTAGACATATTATAAGCTTCATTTACTATTTTTTGTTTTAAGCAATTACATTTATGTCCATTTGATAAAAAGCCTGTATCTTTGCACATAACACAATCATGTTTAAGGTTTAGATATCCTTTTGGAACTTTATTATCTAGAAGCATAAGTTCTTTTTTTTGTTTTAATTCATCCATTCTTAACTTAGCTTCATTTAATATAGATTCTTTATCATTTGGATTTAACAAAACTAATTTAGCAAGTTTTAAGCCTATTTGGCCTATTTCATCATCTATATCTTTAATTTCAGGTATTCTAGAATAAACTTTCTTTTTTCTTTCATTTAATTCACGTTCAGATTGTTCTCTTTTTCTCTCATAGGAAGTAAGTATTTCTCTTAATGTTGATTCTTTCATGTAATCACCTACCTAAAATAAATTATCTAAATTTACCTTTTTGACTTTCTTGAAGTATTTTCTCTAATTCATCAGGACTATATTTAGTAAAAGTCTGATTTATATTATGGAATCTAGTTTTAACTTGCTTAGCATTATTTTTAGATTCATTTGAATTAGCTCTTTTTATATCTGATTTACGTTTAAATTCATCTTCAGATACTCTTAAGTCTTCTAATGTTTTAATATTTTTTTCATTCCAACTTTTAACTATACCATTAATATAAGATATAGAAGGATTAGAGATATTTTTAGACTTAGAACAAGCTTCTAAAATAAGTTCTATATCAAATTTATATTTATCAAACCAAATATCCATAAGTTCTTTCTCAGATCTTGTAGGTTGTCTAGAAAATCCAAGCTCGTTAAATACTGTTTTATACATCATAAATCTTTTGCTTCTTTCAGCAAAACTGTTTTGCACTTCTTCAGGAGTATACAGATTAGCATCGTACCAATTTCTAATAATTCCTTCTATATAACTTACTGGTTTAGACGTTCCTGTTTGTTCTTTAACATGTTCATAAGCGCATAAAATCATATCTGTACTCATATTATACTTGTCCATAATATCCAAGATTGAAATTTTTTCACTAGGTTGAAGGTGTCTACCAACAACTTGATTTATACAATTAAACATTTTTCTAACTTGAAGATTTTCACCTGCTGAAACAATGCTATTAACGTCAGATTTTATAGATTGATTTGGATTTAATATATTATCCATATATATTTTTTTCAAATCTAAAAATTCTATTGAAAAATTAAAATCATCACTACCTTCATTTTTATGCTTTTTAACTAATTTTTTTTCTTCCCAGAAATCCCAAGCTGCTAATACATCAGATAAGGGTATATTTAAATTCCTTGCAATAGAATTATTGTTAAATTTAGGGTTAGAAGTCATATCGCAAGCATATCTATATCCTAAAAGATAAACTTGTACGTATAATCCATTAGCCATTGGCATAAATATATCTATAAATATGTTATCAATAGTAGTTTGGCCTAAATCTATTTCATTGACTTCTTTAAAAAACATTTCATCACCTCAAATTGATTATATCATAAAATCTATTACAAATTTATGATGTAGAGAATTAAAAAAAATATTCATTAAACACAAAGGGGAGGAATTTAATTGATTATTGACTTTAGAAAAAAGACTAGAATATTTATATCTTTTTTTATGGTAATTACTATTTTTATGGCAGGTATAGTTTATTTTAATAAAGAAAGATATACACAAGTTTTAAACATAAAAAATGAAGCTAAAAGTAGTTATACTATGGATGTAATTCTTGAAGATGAAAGTAAAAGGTTAATGTGTAATCAAAATATAAAGTACATAAATAATCAAAATAAAAATTTAAAAAGTTTATATTTTCATATATACCCAAATGCTTTTTCAAAGGAAGAATTTACACCATTTGAGAAATCCCAAATGAAACAAGCATATCCAAATGGATTTAATGAAGGATATATAGATATTCAAAATATATTAATTGGAGATAAAAAAGTAAAATACACTATAACAGGTGAAAAAGAAGATATCTTAGAGTTAAAATTAGACAAACCACTAAAGCCTAATGAGACGGTATCTATAGATATGAAATTTAATGTAAAAATTCCAAATTCAATAGGTAGATTTGGATATGGGGATAATACAATAAATGTTACTAATTGGTTTCCTATTGCATGTGTCTATGATGATAAAGGATGGAACAACAAAAGCTATGAAACAATAGGAGATCCATTTTATAGTGATACTAGTGACTTTAAAGTGACAATATTAGCTCCTGCTGAGTATAAAATTGGATCCACAGGAAAAGTTACTGAATCTAAAACTGATCATAAAAAGTCAATGTATACAATTGAGGCTAAAAATGTACGTGATTTTGCTTTTTTACTAAGCAAAAAATTTAATGTAAAAAAAGATTATGTAGGAGATACAGAAATAGTTACATACAATTTAAATAATAAATTTTCAGATTTAGCTACTAAAATATCTAAAGAGTCTATAGAGATATTTAATGATATGTTTGGTAAATACCCTTATAATATATATTCAGTTATAGCAAGTGATTTTTATATAGGGGGAATGGAATATCCTACATTGTCTATGATAGATGAGGGTCTATATACAAATAAAAACAAGTTTTTATTAGAGTATGTAATAGCTCATGAAACAGCTCATCAATGGTGGTATAGTGTAGTTGGAAATGATGAAGTTAGTGAACCATGGCTAGATGAAGCTTTGACAGAATATTCAACAATACTATACTTTGAAAAAAAATACGGAAAAAATATGGCAAATAATTTAATGGATACTATGGTAACACAAACAAAATCTTATTCTAGTAAAGACATTTTTAAACCTTGCGATCAATATAAAAATTCAACAGAATATAGTTTGAATGTATATACTAAAGGAGCTGTTATATTTCACAGTATAAGGCAAGAAGTTGGAGATAAGGTGTTTTTTAATGTTTTAAAAGAATATTACAATACATATAAATTTAAAAATGCAAATGGAGCTCAATTTGTTGAGTTATGGAAAAAAAACGGAGTAGATATAGAAAATATAATAAATAAATATAAGTAAATTTAAATTAGAGTCTTAAAAAATTTTTTAAGGCTCTAATTTTTTGGTATAATATAATCTATGATTATTAGAGAAAGAGGTGACCGCATGCTAGAATATAGTTCTATAGGAAGTGGGAGTAGCGGAAATTGTCATTATATTGGATATAAGAATACTAAGGTTCTAGTTGATGCAGGCCTTAGCGGTAAAAGGATAACAACTAATTTAAAAGATTTAGATATAGATATAAACAAAATAAAGGGAATATTTATAACACATGAACATTCAGACCATATAAAAGGTGCAGGAATATTATCTAGAAAATTTGATATACCTATATTTGCGAATGTGAAAACATGGTGTGCAATGAAAGACAAGATAGGGGATATAAAAGATAAAAACATGAAAGTTTTTGAAAATGATAAAACTTATTCTTTAGATGATTTAATAATAAGACCATTTTCAACATCACATGACTCTGCTGATTCTGTAGGATATAATTTCTATAATGATAAGCAGGAAAAGATATCTATAGCAACAGACATAGGGTGTATAACTGAAAATCTAAAAAAGCATTTATATAAATCAAAATTAGTAGTATTAGAGTCTAATTACGACCCTAATATGCTTATGATGGGATCTTATCCGTATGCATTAAAGAAAAGAGTTATGTCTGAAACAGGACACTTATCTAATGAAGAAGCTGCAAAGTTTTGTGTAGAATTAGTAAATCAAGGTACAGAGTCTATATTGCTTGCACATTTAAGTAAAGAAAATAACTTCCCTGAGTTAGCATATGAAACTTCTAAGGGTGTATTATTGCAAAATAATATGATAATTGGACAAGATCTTAAGTTAGATGTTCTTTTAAGAGAAGATGCATCAGATATATATAGATTATAATGATTGGAGAAATTTATGAATATAACTGTAATAAGTGTAGGAAAGCTTAAAGAAAAATACTTAAAGTTAGGGATAGAAGAATTTAGTAAAAGATTATCTAAGTATTGTAAATTAGATATGATAGAACTAGATGATGAAAAATGTCCTGAGAATTTAAGCGATAAAGACATGGAGATTGTTAAAAGTAAAGAAGGTAATAAGATTTTAAGTAAGATAAAAAATAATAGTTATGTTATAGCTTTAGCGATAGATGGGAAAAATTTATCATCTGAAGAATTAGCTAGTACTATTAGTAACTTGGCTGTAAGAGGCAATAGTCATATAACTTTTGTTATAGGTGGGTCTTTAGGGATTTCAAGTGAAGTTTTAAAAAGAGCTGATTATAAGTTATCTTTTTCTAAGATGACATTCCCTCATCAATTAATGAAGTTAATACTTTTGGAACAAGTATATAGAGCTTTTAGGATAAATAATAATGAACCGTATCACAAGTAACGGAGCGCGGTTTTTTATTTTTCTATAATTAATAAATCTTTGTGAAAAAGGATATTATTGGGTATAATTATTATTAATTATATAATAAAGGGGGTTAACAATTATGTCAGATAATTGTAGAATTTGTGGTAAATCGCTTAATATTTCACAGTATAGTGATGATGGAAAATATAAGTCATGTCCAAGTTGTTCTCAAAATAATGGAAAAGAACATGTATATTATGAATATCCAGAACATTTTGGAACAACTCCAAAAAGAGCATCATCAAAGAGGCCAGAAGGTCCACAAAGTCATTGTGAAAGTTGTAGATTTGATAGAGACTCATATCCTAAAGCGATTTTGTGCAGTGAAATATATAGATAAATATAGCTAAAGAAAGAGGTAATCCTATTTTAATAGGCTTATCTCTTTTTTATTTGCTAACAAGAATTAGATAATATTATTGTATTAATCAACTAAATACTATATAATGTAATGATGTGTTAACAAAATGTAGTAACAAAATGTAGTAACAGAATATAGAAATAATAATGGAAAATTTATTTGGTAACATAGATTAGAATTAAAATATAAAAGGGGTATAAAATGACTAATTTTATAGAGGATAACAAAGATGAATGTATTAGATTTAGAGTTAGCAAAAAGCAGAAAGAATTAGTAAAGTCAATGGCTAAAGAATGTAATTTAAGCATGACAAAATTCTTATTAGAGTTACTTGAACTAGCTAAAACAGATAAAATGATATTAGAAAAACTAGGAGGAAGTAAAGTTGAGTAGAAAAAAAAATAATCTTGTTGCACCTGTACTTAAATGGGTTGGAGGCAAGAGACAATTAATTCCAGAGATAGAAAAATACTTTCCTGATAAATATTCAACTTACTATGAGCCATTTATTGGTGGTGGAGCAGTATTATTTAATTTCCAGCCCAAAAGGGCAGTAGTTAATGATATAAATGAAGAACTAATCAATTTATATAAAGTGATTAAAGATGATGTAGAATCTCTAATAGAAGATTTAAAAAATCACAAAAATGAATCAGAGTATTTCTATGAAATAAGAAGTTTAGACAGGAATAAGGAAATATATGATAAATTAACTGATGTCCAAAGAGCATCTAGAATACAATTCTTAAATAAAACTTGTTACAATGGATTATTTAGAGTAAATAGTTCAGGAGAATTTAATTCTCCATTTGGAAAATATAAAAATCCTGATATAGTAAATGAAATTACACTAAGAGCGGTAAGTAAATATTTTAATAATAATAACATTACTTTTAAATGTGGAGATTTTGAAGATGCATTAAAAGGAATTAGAAAAGGAGCATTTGTTTACTTAGATCCACCATATGATCCAGTATCAGATAGTTCTAATTTTACAGGATATGCAAAAGGTGGTTTTAATAGGGATGAACAGATACGATTAAAGATATTGTGTGATAAATTAGATTCAAAAGGAATTAAGTTTCTACTTTCAAACTCAGCAACACCATTTATAATAGATTTATACAAGGAGTATAAAATAGAAGTAATAAAAGCAAAAAGATCTATAAACTCAAAGGGTGACAAGAGGGGAGATGTAGATGAAGTGCTAGTGAGAAACTATTAGTAAGGGTAAGAATGATATAGCTTGGGAGCAAATATTTAAAAAATACAATGTTTTAGAAATATTAAATAATGAGGGATATTTTATAATAACTGCATCTCAAATTGGAGAATTTAGGGAAGCTAGATTAATGGCTAAGTTTGACCATAAGAGTCAATTACCTGAAATATTTAAAATACATGGTCTTTCTATATTACCAATAACGAGGGGAAGTTATATAATATCTCAATTTGAAGCATATAAATCTTTTGAAGAAATAAACACTGAAATTACTAAAGTGAAATTTCCTGAGTATATAGAAAGTATAGATTATGAGAGTATTACTAGTGAGTCAATGGCTATAAACTGTGCATATGTGTCAGGTATCATAGCTGATTTTATGGAAGATGAAAAGATATTGCCTGTTGTAAGTGGAAGGATGAGTTCTTTAGAATTTGAATTCAGCATAAATCACAATAAACAAGATACTAAGCTTCAAATAAAGGTGAGTAATTCACAAATCGAAATAGATGGTGGATATGAAGGTATTGAAAAATTAGCTTTAATAGAAGCTAAAAATTCTATTTCTGATGACTTTTTGATAAGACAATTGTATTATCCATATAGACTGTGGAGTAACAAAGTATCTAAGAAGGTTAAGCCTATTTTTATGACATATTCAAATGATATATTTTCTTTTTACGAGTATGATTTTACGGAACCAGAAAACTATAATTCATTAGTTCTAGTAAAACAAAAAAACTATATAATCGATCATGAAGATATATCATTAGGAGATATTTTATCTATACTTGATGAAGTAGATATAATAAAAGAACCAGAAATACCATTTCCTCAAGCTGATAATTTTAAAAGAGTAATAAATTTATGTGAATTATTATTAAATGATGATATGAAAAAGGAAGATATAGTTTCAAAATATGATTTTGATCCTAGACAAGCAGACTATTATACAAATGCAGGAATATATTTAGGATTAATAAATAAAAAATTAAATAGTCAATTGATATACTCTTTGTCAAGTAAAGGAAAGAAAATCATTAGACAAAAACATAGGGATAGACAGTTAAGTTTGGCAAAATTAATATTAGAGCATGAGGTTTTTAATAAATCATTCAAACTATATTTAAAAAAAGGAGAAAGTCCTAATAAAAAAGAAATAACAAATTTGATGAAAGAATCATATATATACAATGTGAAATCAGATGTAACTTTGATCAGAAGATCATCAACTGTAATAAGCTGGACAAACTGGATTCTTTCTTTAGTAAATACTGATTAAAATAAAATTGTCACTCTTGATAAATAGATATAATTTTTAGATACTACATATTTAAGTAGTATCTTTTTATTGATTGGATTAAATATGGAACAAAATCTAATTTTAAATATATATTATAATTAGGAGAAAGCTAGATGAGTAAAAAAATACTTCATCTAGCTTATTTTGTTTTAAAATAAGGAGGAAGATACAATGATAATAAATATTTGGAAAAAACAAGATTTAGACTTAGTAAAGGAGCTACCAACAGAAGTAATATCTGCAATAGAAGATACCATAGAAATACTAGATAAAAACTACGGTACAGAAAGAACAGCAGAAGACTTAGGTGGATATGTAGCTGTAGTAGATAAAGTTGGAGCAGAAGAACTAAAACAACATCAACTAAAAGAAATAATACCTGAATACATAGATGAGATACATGGAACTGATTACATTTCAGTTCTATTTTTGTGTTCAAATGATTTTTCAATAGTTGTTATTTGTAAAAAAGAATTAAAAGATCTAATAGTAATTTAGATTAAAACCCCGAAATCCCGTAAAATTTTAAATAAAGAATAAAAATAATAGGAGAAAAGAAACATGTTTAAAACAGAAAGTAGATACATGACTAGAAAAGTATCAGAAGAAATACCTTTAGAAATAAATATACTGTTGTGGAATTTGATAGATGAACTAAATGTAGAAAAAGATTACTTACAAGTTTTTGAATTAAATCCTATAGGAGAAGGCATAGTTGAAATAATTCATAAGCAAGAAGTACCAGAATACAAAAGTAGTCTATACATACATAGTGAAGAAATTAAAGAAAATAAGAAGCTATACGCTATAGATAGCTTAGAATACAGTACTTTGATGTTTTCAGAAGAATACTAATTTTACACAGAAGTAAGAGCATTTCAATGTTAGACAATGAAGATAAAAAATAAAATTACAATTCTCTTTAATAAAACCCCGAAACCCCGTAAAAATAGATAAATAATTAAAAAATTGAAAGGTAGAAATGACTATGATAAATAATAAATCTGAAATAATAAATAAATTATTCTTTGATGAATTAAAAGAATTAGTAGATAAATACAATAACATAGATGATGAAACTATAACTGTAATAGAAAGAATAGATAATGAAATAGAAGATAAATACATAAAGGAATACATTTTAAAAGATAGTAATAAGCTAGATGAAATAATAGCTGAATATAAAAATAATTTGGATATAGATAAGATAATATTCTTTGCTTGGTACAATTTAAACATAGAAGAAATAAGCATAGATAGGATAAATAATTACTACAATGAATTAATTTCTCAAAAATATACTGAGAATGATAATTACTTAATTTACAAAAGTAAAGATGATTTAAAAGAGTATACAAGGAATGAATTAGATTACATGTTAAGCACTGAGTACCACATTGACAGGCTGTTTGATAAGGAAACAATCATAGATTTCTTTCTAAATAGTACAACTAAAGAAGAATTAATAAAAGAAATGATGTTAGATGATGATGTAGAGTATATACTAGACCTTTCACCAGAGTATGCATTTACATTAACAGATGGAAGTGAATATGTTTTTTCAAGTAAGGAATAAAAAATAATAAAAATAACTTTAAAATAACGGGGTTTCGGGGTTTTAATTAATTAGTTAAGAAAATAAATAGTAAAAATAATTAATTTAACTAAAAAACAACGGGGTTTCGGGATTTTACACTTAGACAAGAAATAAAATAAGGAATTTTTCAAGAAATAATTTCAAAGAAACTTTCTGTAAGAATAGTTATTATTAATTAGAGAATGAAAGGAGGTGAATAATGAAAATAGAAAAGAGTGATTTTAAAGGAATCTACGCAGAGATGTCAGAAATTCTAGGTGAAGAAATAGTAAGAATAATACATAAGCATTACAAAGGTCAGCAGATTAATCTACCAATGAAACTATACTCTAATGAATATGTAGAAAAGTATATAATTGAGAATTTTAGTAAAAAGAGTGTAAGAGAAATGGCTAGAGATCTAGGATATTCTGATAAATGGGTTGGTAGATTAATCAAAGGAATAAGTTTAAAAGAAGAAAAGGCAAGATAAAAAATAGAAAAGGATGGATAATAACATGAGTATATTTGATAAAATTTCAAAAATTTGTAATGAAGAAAAGAAGAGAGCAATAAGAGCTCATGAACAATCAAAGAATTCAGGAAGAAGAAGTCAAGTTGAAGATACATATAATCACTTCATGAAGACACTTGAAAAGACAAGTGGAATTAAAAAGGAAGATATAATAGGTATGAAAGTAAATAGTGTAGAAAGAAAAAAGAGATATTAATTAAATAAAGGATTACATAAGAAAGGAATAGTATGTTGCTATTCCTTTTTTGTTTTTAAGGAGAAGAAAAATGAGTAAATCAATAAGTGAAACTAAGTACTGTATAGTATTAAAGCAAGCAAAAATAAGAGATGGAAATGTAGGGTATGGAATAGAGAAGATTTTTGTAAAGTCATTAAACCAAGAAGAAATAAGGTTTGTATACTTTAAAGATACTTTTAGAAAAGAACAGCAACTAATAGTAAGACCTTTAGATTTAACAGAAGATGATTTAATTAAGTTAATTAAGGAATCCATAAAGAAAAATATATTTTCAAAGGAGTTTGTAAGTAATCTTAGAGGGATTCTTAATACTAAGGAGGTAGAATAACATGACACTAGAGTTATTTGTAGCAGGTGTTAAATTTGGAGTGTCAGTTTTTGGTATAGTGATGAAGCAGAGAAAAGAATATACAAAATAAGGAGATGAAATTAAATGAAGGAATTTACATTAGGTTCAGTAATAGGATTAGGAGTATGTATAGTAATTGAACTAGTGATTTCTAGTAAATCTATGTTGGTATAAGATATAGTATAATAAGGTTAATTAAGTTAGCCTTATTTTTTTGAATAACAATATAGGAGTGATTAAATGTATAAAGATACAATAACATTAGCACAATTATTACGAGAAGTATATGATGACACAGATTTAGGTAAATCTGGAGTGAATATGAGTAAAACTACTAAAGATAACATGATAGAAAAATTAAGAGCTATTGGTAAATCATTAGGTATAGATGTTGAAAAGTATCGTATAAAAAATAGATATAAAATACCGAGAATAATAGCGGATATATTACAAATATATCTTACGGTGGATAGTTCTAAAGGTAGCTTTATAAGTAAAATAAATACTAAACAGTATGAAAAAATAACGAAAGAGGAAAAGATTGAATTCTTAAATAAAGTAATAATAACTTTAGAAGATAAATATAAAAATGATGAAAATTATACAAATATACAACCTGATATTGAACATATTAAGAACACAGTTATGCTTGAAATAGAATTTTCTCATGGAGAAAGAGAAGTAATTGAAGATATAAAAAGAGAAATTACAGATAAGATAGATTTATGTTTCAGGGAATACACAGATATAAAACCTGATGATGGATTAATTAGGGTTAATGATGAGATATATACTAAAAGCATAAAGTTTCAGAAGATAACAAGTGATGAAAAAGGTAGATTAGATGTATTATCAGAATATGATAAAATGATATTCATTAGACATTTAAAAGAAAGAATAGATCAATCAATAGAAGAGTGGAAAGAATTAATAAGATTAGCAAATGAAATAAAAAATGCAGAAATAGATAATATAGTTGAAGTCGATGAAGATATGAATAATGAAAAATTTGTGGTAGAAGGAAGAGAATTACTTAGAAGAAGTATAGATGAGTATAAAATAGAATCAATGCAAAAGTACAAAAATAAAAAAATAGAGCATGATGAAGATATGGAACAAATTTTAAAAGATATAAAGAAGGAAATAGATAGTAGATATAAATAAAAAGATAAGTATTTTTACCTAAGCAATAAAAGGGGGTAAAAATACTTATCTTTTTTTTAGGGTTCGACTAAAGAATATATATAAAATAAAATAAAAATATATTCGAAAGGAGAGAGTTGAAATATGGCAATTAAACACAGAAAAAGACTAGGGGAAGGAATAAAGGCAAAAATTCCAGAGCCATTAGAAAACAAAGTTACAAATGAATTACTTGAAATCAAATTAAATAAAGAGAATCAAGAAGAATTACAAATAGAGGAGAAAGAAGAAGTAGAAGCAGAAAAAAATACAAAGATGTATGAGTATGAAAATGAAAACTATTGTAGTGATGGATATAGTTTATTTGTAAAATCATCAGCTAAACAAGGAAATATAAAGGTTGGAAGACATGTATGGGCTAAAGAGAACCATTGCAACATAGAGGATAATACCTGAAAAGATTCTATTAGAGTATAGGACAATAAGAAATATTGAAACAAAATTACTAGATAGGCATGACTGTTTATATGAACGTAATCTAATGAAATTACAAAATACAGGAATTGATGTAATCAAGGGTAATGTAAAACACGTAGTTGAATGTATTAGAGAATGTGAGGAGTCAATTACAAAGAAATATATACATTCTAAGCTAGGTTTTATGGATTACAAAGGAAAAACAATCTACAAATTACATGAAGCAATAGGGTTAAATTCAACATATGTAGGTACATGCGAAATCGAGCCTAAAGGTTCATATGATAAATATCTTGAGATGATAAATAATCATATACTAGGTAACCCAGAATTAGAATTTGCATTATCAAGTGGATTATCATCAATACTCTTAGGATATATAGGTGAGGATTTAGGTCTAGAATCCAACATAATACATCTAGTTGGAAACTCTACAACAGGAAAATCTACAGCTTTAAAGTTAGCAATTTCAAGCTTTGGATACCCAGATATAAAGAAAAATGGATTGTATGGTACTTATAATGGCACAAACAATGCGTTAATAAAAAAGCTATGTGGTCTAAAAGGCATACCATATGCTTTAGATGAAATATCTATGTCAGATAATAATAACTTTACTAAGTTTATATATAGTTTAGCAAATGGAGCTGACAAAGAACGTTTAAATAAAGACTCAGAGTTAATGGAAAAAGAATCTTGGTTAACAACAATACTTTCAAATGGTGAAAAATCTATAACTAGATCTTCTAATAAAAATGCAGGAGTACAAGTTAGAGTAATCGAAGCAGAAAACTTTACTTGGACTAAAAGTCCAGAACATGCAGAGGCTATACAACATGTTATTTTAAATAACTATGGTCATTTAGCAATAAAATTTGCGGAGTATTTACTAGCTCAAAATAAAAATGAATTAATTAAAAATCATAAGTATGAAAAATTAAAACTATATGATGAGCTTCGCAATAGAAGTGTATATGATGATATGTCAATGAGGAGATGTAGTAAGTTTGCCATCATAATACAAACAGCATTAATTTTAGAAGAAATACTAGATACAGAATTAGATATAGAAGGAATGGTAGAGATGATAATTAAAATAGAAATAGAATCAATCAAGTATAGGAACTTACAAAAATCAGTAATGGATTTCATAAAAGAGTATGTAGAAAGGTATAGAAATAAGTTTGATGGAAAATCAAAATCTAACTCGCAAGAGATATTAGGAAAAATTACAGAGAAGGAAGATTATACAGAACTTCAAATGGAGGAACTTTCTTTTGAACTAATGATAAAAGAAGGTGGATACGAGGATAGAAAGATAGTCCTAAAAGAGCTAAAAAAAGCTGGATTTTTAGACTGTGAAAAAGATAGATTAACTAGGTCTAGAAACAATAGTGCAGGAGTTGAAATTAACTATATAGTAATAAAATTACCTAAAAAATAGATCAAAATAAATAATGTAAAATAAATCGGCTACTAGGATAAATCAAAAGTAAATATCCTAGTAGTATAAAAATAATAAAGGAGTGTCTTTAGTTATGAATTATGAATTAATAGAGAAAGAGATGTTGGAGTTATCAATAAAAGAAGAGCAAGAATATTATGACTATATTATGCTAAATGCATATAAAGCAAGAGCATTGGATCTTATACTTCAAGAAATTAGTATTTGCAGAAAGAGTATAAGTGAAATCTTAGAAAGTTACTGTATAACTAGTTCTTTTTAGAGTTAGTTCCACTACAGGTAGAAAATATATATTATAAATTTGGTGTAATAAATATAGGAGGATATATGGATACAGTTAGTTTAGATCAAATAAAAGCACAAGAAATATTAGAAATACTAAGCACTATAATTCAAAAATCCATAGTAAAAAAAGAAAACAAAGGAGATAAAGAAAATGATTAAAAGAGTAGCAATATACTGCAGAGTATCAACTGTAGAGCAAGCTGAAGAAGGGTACAGTATAGACGAGCAAAATCTAAAAATAAGAGAGTACTGTGAAAGGGAAGGTCATGAAATATATAATTTATACGAAGATAGAGGAATAAGTGGAAAAAATATAACTAATAGACCAGGAATAAAACAACTTTTACAAGATGCAACAGAGAATAAGTTTGACTTGGTAATTGTATGGAAATTAAATAGAATAAGTAGAAAACTACTAGACATTCTTAACATAGTAGAGTTGTTAAATAAGCATAATATAGCATTTCGTTCACTAACAGAGAACTTTGAGACAGAAACACCATCAGGTAAACTTCAACTAAACATAATGGGAGCTATAGGAGAATTTGAAAGAGAAACAATAGCTGAAAATATAAAGCTGGGAATGGGGGCAAAAGCTAGGTTAGGTGAGTGGTGTGGCGGAGTAGTATTAGGGTATGATATAGTTGAAATTCCAAGTGATGGAAAGAAGAGAAAAAGCACTAAATTGCAGATAAATGAAAGAGAAGCGAATACAGTAAGGCGAATATTTGACTTGTATAGTCAAGGATATGGATACAAAGCAGTAGTTAATAGAGTAAATAAAGAAGGATATAAAACTAAGAGAAATAATGAATTTGCAGTAGCAACTGTTAAAGAGATACTAAAAAATCCAGTCTACATTGGTAAAATTAGATACAATGTAAGGCAAGATTGGAGTAAGAAAAGAAGGAATAACATAAATCCAAACCCTATACTTTCAGATGGGAAACATGAACCAATAATAGATATGGAAACATGGAACAAGGTACAAGTAATACTAAAAGAAAGAAGTAAGAAACATAATAAAATTTATGATAGTGAATTCCCTTTAACGGGAATACTTAAATGTCCTGTATGTGGTGCAGGAATGACTATAAGTAGGTCAACTAGTAAAAGAAAAGATGGAACTAAGAAGGTTTTAGAGTATTACTCTTGTGGAAACTGGAAGAATAAAGGTACAGCAGTATGTAAATCTAACTCAATAAGAGTAGAAGTTGCAGATGAGTATGTATTAAACAAAATAATGACACTAATAAACAACAAATCTATACTAAAGAAAGTAATAGATAATATAAACAAGAATAAATCTAGCAAATTACAACCGACTATAGATGAATTAGATAGAATAACAAATGAAATAAATAAGTTAAATACTAAGAAGAGTAAGAACATAGAGTTGTTTGAAGATGGAATACTAGATAAAAATGAACTTTCAATAAGAGTTAAATCAATAAACGATGATATAGATAAGTTAAAGTATAGAGAACAAGAGTTAATACAAGAAGTTCAACTTGCAGAAGGAGAACCAGTACCATTTGAGATCATAAAGGAAATAATGGATAGGTTTAAAGAAGTATTTCTTAATATGAGTACGAGTCAACAAAGAAAACAGTTAATACATCTGTTAGTTTCACAAATAACTATGAATGAAAAGCGAGAGATAGATAGTATAGAGATTCAAATAAATGATGATGTAATAACATACTTAATGAAGGATGAGTTGCCTAAACTAAAAGGTGATTCATCCTTTTTACATTTATTAGGAACTAATCATATAAATCTAAAAATATCAATTTAGCTATAGAAATAAATATTTAAAATAATGACATTAAATGACAAAAAATAGCGATTAAAAAATATATAATAATTAAGGAGATAAGATATGAATGTTAGTAGTAAGTATAATAGTTATTACTCAGAAAAATCATTATTTAATAAAATTAAATCAGTTTTTTCTGAAGCAGGCTTATCTATAGTGTATGGAGCATGGTTGTTATTTTATGCACTTAAAGATTCAAATGTTCCAATTAAAGCGAAAGCTACAATAGTAGGAGCATTAGGATATTTTATATCGCCAATAGACTTAATAGCAGATATCCTATACCAGATGCAGGATATGGAGATGATTTAACTGCAATAACAACCGCTTTAGGAATAATTTATATATTCATAACACCTGAAATTAAAATAAAAGCTAAAGAAAAGACAAAAGAGTGGTTTAATAATGTGACAGAAGAAAATTTTAAACAAATAGATACTAAATTATAAGGTATAAAGGGGAGATGAAGTGGATGAAAAAGGTAATTATATTAATGGTATTAGTTATGTCATTAATGATAGCTGGATGTACACAAACTGAAAAAATTGAAAAGGAAGAAGTCGTTAAGAGTGTATATTGTGACAGTTGTAGTGAGGAGTCAAAAGAAGTAACAAAATTTTGTTCAAATTGTGGAGTAGAAGCTAAATGGGTATCTGAAAAGCCTGAGATAGCAGAAGTAACTAATGATAATGATGAGGAAAATAAAATAGGAAATAGTAAAGAAAAAGAATCAGTAGATAAGAAAGATGAAGTTAAAGTTGAAAAAGGACAATGTGGAAATTGTGGAGCATATTTTCCTAAGAATCAATTAAATAAATTTTATGAAGGATTACTATGTACAACATGCTATAATCTTCCTAAAAATTGTGAAAATGGATTTGTAGGATTATGTGAGGGATGCTCTGAATGTGAGCCAACATCACAATATAACCCTAGTGATTATGATTTGTATTATCCTGAAGGAGATTTAGACTCTATGTATACTTGTACTAATTGTGGAAGAACATCTAATATGTATATGGGAACAATAGGTATGTGTGAAAAGTGCCTTGAGTAGTTACAGATGAAAGAAATTAAAATAAATTAAAACTAGCTCCGTAGAGTAAGGTACGGAGAACCGTATCACAAGTAAGGTAGCGCGGATGATAAGAGTAAAAATTTAGATATATAATTTAGATCTTAGTTATACTTAAAAAATAATTAGTACGATAATATATGTATAGATAATATCGATAAAAGTATATTACTAAAAATTATAATTGTTAGTATGAGGAGTGATTATACATGGATATGCTTACCAATTTCAATAAAGTTATGGAGTATATAGAAATGCATTTAGAAGAAGAAATAGACTTTAATATGGTTTCAAAGATTGCAGGAGTATCTGAGTATCATTTTAGAAAGATGTTTTCGTATCTTTCAGGTATGACACTTTCGAGCTATATAAGAAAAAGAAGGCTATCTAAAGCAAGTTTTGATTTAATGCAAAAAGATATAAAAATAATTGATATAGCTATAAAATATGGATATGATTCAGCAGATGGATTTAGTAGGGCATTTAAAGAATGGTTTGGTGTGAATCCTTCAGAGATTAAAGATGCTAAGAATCTTAAAGTATTTCCTTGTATGACTTTTCAATTAACTATTAAAGGAGGAAGTAATATGAATTATCGTATTGAAAAAAAAGAAGCTTTTAAATTAGTAGGAGTTAAAGGTCAAGTTCCTATTGTGTTTGAAGGTATAAATCAAGAAATAATGAAAATAGCACAAAGTATAACAGAAGAACAAAGAAAATTATTACAATCATATAGAAATGAAGATGTTAAAACTGTTGTTAACGCTTCATTTGATTTTGATGATAAAAGGTATGAAGAAAAAGGTAACTTAAATCACTTAATTGGATCTATAACTACTCTAGATATAGATTTTGGTGAATTTGATGTTGTAGAAGTTCCTGCTTGTACTTGGGCAATTTTTTCTTGTAAAGGACCATTTCCAACTGTATTTCAAGATACATGGGGAAAAATTTTATCTGAATGGTTGCCATCTTCAAATTATGAATTAATAAACGTTCCAGAAATATCTTTCAATAGAGATATGTCAGATATGCAAAATGTTTATAGCGAAATTTGGATTGGGGTAAAAGAAAAGTAATTAGAACTGAAATTTTATTCTATATCACAGTTAAAGGTACCTTGAATAATTTAAGGTGCCTTTTGATACTTATTTAGAATAACTATTAAGGAACCGTATCACAAGTAAGTGCGAACTTTACCAAAATTGGATATATAAATGAAAGGTAGGTCTGCTTTAATTCTGCAATGAAACTCACAAAAATCTAAAATTTGAATTTTTGTAGGTTATTGTAGTTTTATTCATAGGTTCTTCGTTTTTCACCTATTTCAGCAAATTAGAATTTGTTTTTTCTAATCTATAGTATTGAAAGAAATTGTAAAACATTCCACAAATATATTTTTTATATTCATTTCAGATTTAGGTTAAAGTTAGTAGTTATTCTTTTGTGTATATAAGTTATTTGAAGTAATAAAGTTTCAATTGAATTTGGATAAATATGAATATAAAAGTATTGAAAAAAAATAAAAGTTTATATATAATGTAATTATACTAAAATATAAACATGAAAAATATAAATGTAAAGGAGATGTAAATATGCGCAAAGAGGTAGTTTTTAACTAAACTAACTGAATAAGGATTATTTTAAAAAGTATATGAAAAAAATCTTGGATAACTCAAGGTTTATTTGTGGTAGAAACAATTATTAATAATATTGATATTACCATGTCTATTTGTGTACTCTAAAAATAATCAGTATTATAATGAGCATATTACATCTTTATTTGAAGAATAGGAAAACTGTGTTCTAAACACGGTATTTTTATGCCTATTTTTACTATATTTATAGATATGATATAAGACTTTAATTTGCATAGCTTAATCATAAGTTATATAAATTAAAGTTGTATATTTCATGTTTATATTTAGGTTATATAATTATGAGGCTGTAAGTGAATTATGTTCACTTACAGCTTTTTTTATTTAAGGAGATTATTTTGATGATTTATATATTTAAATATGAAGATTATGAAAAACAAATAAATTTTTTTAAAAATACTAGGATGGTGATTATTAATGGTTAATAAACTTTCAGCATATAAAACTTATTTATTATTTTCAGCTATTACAGCAATGTGTTTTTCACTAGTAGCTACAGTTATGATAGTGTATCACATTGAAACGGTGCATTTAAATCCACTTCAGCTTATACTTGTTGGAACTACTTTAGAAGTAGCATGCTTTATATTTGAAATTCCTACAGGAATAGTTGCAGATGTGTACAGTCGTAAACTATCTATTGTTATTGGTGTAGTTTTAACAGGAGTGGGATTTATTTTAGAAGGTTCTATTTCTAGTTTCGTTTTCGTACTTGTAGCACAGATTGTATGGGGATTAGGTTCTACTTTTATTAGTGGATCTGTTGAAGCTTGGATTGCAGAAGAAGAGAAAGATAAAGATTTGGATAAAATTTATATAAAGGGAGCACAAGCAGGACAGATAGGATCGGTTATTGGAATAGTACTAAGCACTGTAATAGCTAATTTATCTGTAAGACTACCTATTATAGTTAGTGGAGTCTTATTTATAATTCTTGCATTATTTTTATGGTTATATATGCCAGAAAATAATTTTAAATCATCTGCTCCAGAGGATTTAAATACTTTTAAAAAGATGGGATATACCTTTAAATCTGGTCTTAAATTTATAAAAAATAAACCTATAATTATAATTTTGCTTTCAGTAACTTTATTTTATGGATTATCCAGTGAAGGTTATGATAGACTTTCTAATATGCATTTTTTACAAGATACTATGCTTCCTAAACTTGGAAACCTTAAACCAGTGACTTGGTTCGGAATTTTTGGAATTGCAGGAATGATATTGAGTGCTATAGTAATGCATTTTATGGAAAAGAAGCTTAAGGATGATGATAAGAATAAAAATGGAAAGCTGTTATTATGTATAAATATATTTTATATATCATTTATGTTCATATTTGCTATTACAAAAAGATTTAACTTAATGCTAATAGCTTATTTAGCGACAAGTACCTTTAGAACTATAAATGAACCTATATTTAGTGCATGGCTTAATGGACATATAGATGACAAGGCCAGATCTACTGTACTTTCTATAAATGGACAAATAAATTCCTTAGGTCAAATTTTAGGTGGACCAATTATAGGAATCATAGCTACAAATATTTCAGTGAGTATGGGTATAGCATGTACTTCGTTATTAGTAACACCGGTATTAGTGTTATATATTGTTGCTATGATAATGGATAAAAAGGTGGTTGATAGAGTTGGAGGTATTGATTATGAAGAAAATAATTAATATAGGAATCGTAGCACACGTGGATGCAGGAAAAACAACTATAACAGAAAACTTATTATATTATAGTGGAGCTATAAAATCAGTTGGAAGAGTTGATTTAGGCAATACACAGACGGATTCTATGGAGCTTGAGCGTAAGAGAGGGATTACCATTAAATCATCAACCATATCTTTTAATTGGAATAATGTCAAGGTTAATATTGTTGATACTCCAGGACATGTGGATTTTATTTCGGAAGTTGAACGTTCATTAAGTGTTTTAGATGGAGCGATACTAGTTATATCAGGAGTAGAGGGTATTCAGTCACAAACAAGAATATTATTTGAGACATTAAAGGAGTTAAACATTCCAACAATAATTTTTGTAAATAAGCTAGATAGAATTGGGGCAAATTTCAATAAAGTATTTGAAGATATAAAGAAGAATATGTCCAATAAAGTAGTTAGATTACAAGAAGTATATGATGTAGGAAGCAAAGCTGTTTATATAAAAAAACTATTTGATACATGCATGATAAATGATGATGCTATTGATGTTTTATCAGACTTAGACGAAGCATTTTTAGAAAGATATATTGGTGGAATAGAACCTGATAAAGAAGAAATACAAGAAAAGCTTTCATTATATGCAAGTGAAGGAAGTCTATATCCAGTATTTTGTGGTGCGGCAGCAATTGGACTTGGAGTTGAAGACTTATTAGATGGAATTTGTAGTTATTTTCCATTTGCAGGTGATGATTGTGAAAGTGATTTATCTGGAGTAGTATTTAAAATCGAAAGAACAAGTAAAAATGAAAAGAAGGTTTATGTAAGATTATTTGGAGGAAAAATATCTGTAAGAGATAAAATTCAAGTACCTAATAAGGAGATAGCAGAAAAAGTAAAGAAAATTAATAGGTTAGAAAATGGGGGAGTTGTTGAAGCACAGAGGATAGAAGCAGGGGATATAGGTATTTTATATGGACTTACAAGTTTCCAAGTGGGAGATGTTATTGGAATTTCAAATGATAAAATTAAAAATATATCTATAGCTAAACCAGCATTAAAAACAACAATTTCTGCAATTGATAAAGAAAAAAATCCAGAGCTATTTAAAGCATTAACATTACTTGCAGAGGAAGATCCACTACTAGAATTAGAGATGAATGACATAGATAAAGAAATTTATGTCAACTTATTCGGTGAAGTTCAAATGGAAATACTAAGTTCCATGTTAGATGATTTATATGGAATAAAAGTAGAGTTTTCGAATATTGAGACTATCTATAAGGAAACACCTAAAGGTTTTGGAGCGTCAATAATGCATATGCAGGAAGACTTAAATCCATTTTGGGCGACAGTAGGCTTAGAAATAGAACCAGCAGGGAGAGGCGAAGGTCTTAGGTATATTTCTAATGTTTCAGTAGGGTCATTGCCAAAATCTTTTCAAAATGCAATTGAAGAAGCAGTTATTAAGACAAGTAAACAAGGATTATTTGGATGGGAGGTTACAGATGTAAAAGTCACTCTTAGCTGTGGTGAATTTTTTAGTCCAGCCAGCACTCCAGCAGATTTTAGAAATGTGACACCTATGGTATTCATGGAAGCATTATATAAAGCACAAACTGTTTTATTAGAGCCATTACATGAGTTTGAGTTAAAGATTCCTCAAAATGCTTTAAGCAAAGCGGTATGGGATTTAGAAACTATGAGGGCAACCTTTGATAATCCTATTGTTATAGGGGATGAATTCTCAATAAAGGGATTAATTCCAGTAGAAAATTCAAAAGAATATAAAATGAAAATAGCTTCATATACAGAAGGTAGAGGAATGTTTGTGACAAAATTTTATGGGTATAAGGAAGCTTCAGCTGAATTTTCAAAAGCACGCAAAAAAACAACGTATGATCCATTGAATAAAAAAGAGTATTTGCTTCATAAACTAAACGCAATTAGAGATTAAATTTAAATAGATAAGTTAAATTTTTATATGTAGGATTTAAATATAAGACATTCAAAGCCTAAAAGTAAAGGAAGGGTCGTCTGAAGAAGATGAAGACCCTTCCTTTTTTCATGTTACTATGCTTAATTGTAAGTGCTTGAAATTTGTAATATAATGTAAATAAAGTTTTTAATAATAAGGGGACGGCACAAATGAAAATCGACTTTAAAATAACAAAAGATGACTATATAAGCTTCAATTTACATCATTTAGAAAACTCGAAATCACAGAAAAGTACATTTAACATACTTAGATATGCTGTACCCATAGTACTTTCTATACCAATCTACTTTACAGGAACGGGGATATTTAATCAACCGAGTATATATTGGATTATAGTAGCGATAGTTTTTTTAGTCATTTGGATTTTAACATATCCTAAGCAATACAAAAAATTAGTAGCTAAAGAAACTGATAAACTCATAAGTTAAGGAGATAATTCATCAATATTTGGAAGTAAGACTTTAGAAATTATTGATGGGACAATAGTAGTAAAAGGGGATTCTATATCAGAAACAGTATCGTTAGAAAGTATAAAAGATGTAAAAGTTTACGAAGATATGATCCTTATATATATAAGTGGATTTGTAGCTCATATAATTCCAAGGAGATATTTAGATAAAGAAATAGAGAAAGAACTTATGAAAGAGCTTAAAAAATGTAAGGCTTTAGAACAATTAAAGTAAAACGTGCTCCTTTGGAGGTGTAACGGAGAACCGTATCATAAGTAATTGATACGGTTTTTATTTATAGTTAGACTTTAATAATAAATATAGAACTAATTGTAGGATTATACTAAAAATTTATATATTAAATTAGTAGCACTCTCCTTACAGATGAATATCATAATATTGGAGAGGAGATGGTTAAAAATGAGTTTAGAAAAAAACAATAACAGAGATTTACAAAAGTTACGTGATAAATGTGAAAGGTTTTTGAATTATCATGCTATTTTCACAATGAAAGATGGAAGCACATTTGATGGAATTATCGAAGATGTAGATAATGATTGTGTCATTATATTAGTCGGTGAAGATGTAATAGAACAAGAAGGTGGAAATCAATCTAATCAACAAAGACAATATGGACGCCCTAGAAGACATAGAAGATATAGACGTAGATCTTTCCCACTTGCTACTTTACTTGCATTATCATTATTATCTTACCCTTATATTGCACCACCGTTTCCTTATTAATCATTGATATTTAAAATTTAAATTATAATCACAAATAATAAAGCTGCATCACTGATTAGTGGTGCAGTTTTATTATTGTAAAATATTATTTAGTATTATAGGGACGAGATTCTAACTTAAAAATATTAGAGTAAACTATTTATCAATAAAAGTTTATTAAAATTTATTAGCATGTTTATACATAGGGTATAAAATTAAGTATAGAATAAATCTAGGTATTAAATTTATTATAGATAAGGTGAAGAATATATGAAGATTAACTTAAATGTAAATCAGTTAGATAGATGGGATATGGCATTAGGCGATATATTTACTGAATGCAATAGTGAACTAAAAGAAATGAACATAAGTTGTAGCAAGTTTTATCAAATAAAATCATAGGAGAATTAAGTAAATGGAAATCTTATATTTTATTGTTGCTGCTTTTTCTACTATAATAGGATCATCTGTTGGATTAGGAGGCGGAGTTATAATAAAGCCAGTATTAGAAACTTTAAGTGATTACTCCCTTCCTACAGTTAATTTATTGTCGTCTTCAACCATATTTGTAATGTCTATAGTTACTGTATTTTATCAATTAAAGAAAAAGGATAAGATAAATCTTAAAAATACAATTGTAGTTGCTCTAGGATCTATAATTGGTGGAGTCATAGGACAAAATATAATGGATATTATAGCAAAAAAAGGGATTAATATGGGAATTGTTAGTAATATCCAAAATATAATTTTGATAGTTATATTAATAATTGTTTTTATTTATATGAAAAATAAAGATAATATTAAAACACACAATATAAATAACATTGTATTAATTGGATGTTTAGGAATATTTTTAGGATCTATATCTGCATTTTTAGGAATTGGAGGAGGACCACTTAACGTAGCGGCTTTTACTATATTATTTTCTATGTCAACAAATGAAGCAGCGAGAAACTCTATAATAGTTATATTTTTCTCACAAGGGTCTAAAATTCTTTCAGTGGCTCTAACAACAGGATTTTCTAGCTATAAACTAGAAATACTACCTTTAATGATGGCGGGAGGAGTTATTGGTGGAATTGTTGGTTATAGGATAAATAAGTCTGTTTCAGAAAAAAATATAATAACAATATTTGATACTGTACTTATAAGTATAGTTTTATTAAATGTATATAATATCTTTAAATAAATTATTAATATTAGGGTGTTTTACTAAGTTAAATTCAAGGAAAGTTTGTCAATATCAAAAGACTATGATATTATATAAACCTATGAATAATTAGGAATAATAATGAACGGAGGATATTAAATTATGGAAAATTTACCAAATTGCCCAAAATGTAATTCAGAATATACTTATGAAGATGGAAGTCTTTTAGTTTGTCCAGAATGTGCTTATGAATGGACTTTAGAATCTTCAAATGAAGAAGAAAATGTTATAAAAGATGTAAATGGGAATGTATTAAATGATGGAGATGCTGTAACAGTAGTAAAAGACCTTAAAGTAAAAGGAAGCTCATCATCTATAAAGATAGGAACAAAAGTAAAAAATATACGTTTAGTTCCTGATGCAACAGATGGACATGATATCGAATGCAAGATAGATGGATTTGGAGCTATGAAGTTAAAGTCTAGTGTTGTTAAAAAAGCATAATTAAATTTAACAATATAATCAAAATCTACAATATAAAAGCACTAATCTTTTAAAAAAGATTAGTGCTTTTATTATGATATTGGGTATCACGCTAAGAACTAACTTATAACGCTACCTTATACCGTAATTATTATATTTCTAGTATAATATAGTAATAGAGTTGAATCAATAATAAATGATAAAAAATAATAATAAATAATAAAAAATGAAGTGAGAGGTGAAGCATTTGTTTTTAGAGGAAAGGTATGAAAAGATTATTGAAATAATTAAGATAAATGGTAGAGTAAAGGTTAAAGATTTATCTAATTTATTTGAAGTTACACAAGACTGTATTAGAAAAGATTTAAAAGAGCTAGAATCTAGAGGACATTTAAAAAGAGTGTATGGGGGAGCTATTCTACAAAGAGATTATGATGAGATTAAAAATATTGATAAAAGAAAAAATATTAATGTAGAGGAAAAGAAGGCTATAGCAGCAAAAGCAATTAGTTTGATAGATAATAATGACATAATATTTTTAGATGTTTCAACTAATAATTTAGAAATTGCAAAGGAATTAAATGAAACAGATAAAGAAATTACAGTAGTAACAAATATGATAGAAATTGTATTAGAATTAAGAAGTAATAAGAATATAAAAGTAATTTGTATTGGGGGAGAATTTAACAAAGAAGTAGGAGCTATAGTAGGAGCTGCTGCTGATAGGTATATAAGAAACTTTATCTTTGATAAATCATTTATAGGATTGTGTGGTATTAATATAGAAACAGGATATATAAGTACGATTAATTTAGAAGATGGAAATACTAAGAGAACTATAATTGAATGCTCTAGTAAAAGTTATTTAGTAATGGAGAATGAGAAATTCAACTATGAAGAATTTTATAAATTTGCTAATTTAACTGAAGTAGCCGGTGTGATAACTGAAGATAAGATAATTAATGAAATTTAAATATTTAGTGATTACTAAATTTATAAATATATCAATAACTGTATAAATAAAAAATACATATAATAACTATGTATGTGATTTACTAAAAAATTTGCAGATGCCAAAATTTTAAATACTAGAATAGTTAGATAATATGAAAGTTTTAGGTAGGTGTTTATATGAAGATATTTGCGATAGGACATTCTAATTATCCTTATGAGAAGTTTATTGAAATGATAAAAAAATACGGTATAGACTGTGTAGTAGACATAAGAGAAACACCATATTCTAAATATAATACTCAATATAATAGAGAGATATTAAGAGAAAATTTAAAATCTAGTGGATTTACATATGTATATATGGGGCATGAATTTGGAGCTAAAAGGCAGACTAAAGAATCATATAATGATGAGGGGTATGCAGATTTTGAAAAAGTAATTAAAGAAGAGTTATTTTTGAAAGGAATTGAAAGAATTACAAAAGGTCTACAGATGGGTTATAAAATAGTTTTATTAGGAGCTATGCAAGAACCTATAAGATGTCATAGAAGTATAATGTTAGGGAAATATTTAAATGAAAAAGGTTTTGATGTAAAATATATAATGCATGAAGGTAATATAGTTAATCAAGATTATATTGAAGAAGATTTGCTTAATAAGTATTTTAGTGATAGAAATCAATTAAGTATAGATAGTTTGTTAGGAACTGATAAATCAAGAGAAGAAATGATAGAAGAAGGTTATAAATTAGCTAATAAAGAAATTGGACATAGAACAGAAAATATAGGGAAATAAATATTAGATAAAATTATAGTATATGGGGGGATAGATTATGATAATTGATTGTATGGATTGGCATTATAGGGATAATTATCCAGAGGGATTAGATAAAGTGCATGCAGCAACTCATATAGGTATATTTATAGCATGGATTATTGAAAATAATTTAGAAAGTGAAATTTTAAGAAAAGATTCATATAATGATATATATAATCTACGAGCAAGAAAAATAACTGGTAGAGAGTTTTTCTTAAATAATTGTAATAAGATATTTCAAGATAAGTTTATAGATAAAAAAGCTTTGGAATTTACTTTAGGATACTATTTGAGTAGCAGGGAAGATTATTGTCAATATATTGCTGATTATAATGAAGTTTTTAAAAATGATAATATAAACTCATCTTATGAAGTAAAAGATATATGGGAAAATTACTATAGGGTATTTTCGATTATAGATAAGAGATATAATGATTGGAAAATAAAAAATGAATATATTTAAGTAAAAAGACTATCTTAATTCCTTATTTAGAAGTAGACATTAAGATAGTCTTTTTTATTAACTAAGCATGTTGTAAGTTTTCTTTACCTATACCTTTTTCTCCTAATTTTTCTATCATATCAGTAGTCATTTTACTTAAATCATAATCAAATTTAAATCCCCATTCATTTATAGCACAAGATGCATCAATAGAATTTGGCCAAGATTCAGCTATAGATTGACGTACTGGATCGACCTTGTATCCGAATTCAAATTCAGGTATATGTTTTTTTATTTCAGCAGCTACTTCTTCTGGTGAAAAGTTCATAGCAGTTATGTTAAATGCATTTCTATGAATTAACTTAGAACTATCAGCTTCAAGCAAATCTACAACAGCTTGAAGGGCATCAGGCATATACATCATATCCATTTTAGTGCCTTCTCCTATAAATGAGTCATATTTTTTATTTTTTAATGCTTCATAATATATATCAACAGCATAATCAGTAGTACCACCACCAGGAGGTGTTACATAAGAAATAAGTCCAGGGAATCGTACACTTCTTGTATCTACTCCAAATTTATTAAAATAATAATCAGCTAATAACTCACCAGCTACTTTAGTTACTCCATACATGGTATTAGGTCTTTGAATAGTATCTTGAGGTGTTAAATTTTTTGGAGAGTTAGGACCAAAAGCAGCTATAGAACTAGGTGCAAATAAAGTAGCTTTGATTTCCTTAGAAACTTCTAAAGCATTTACCAAACCACCCATATTTAATTTCCATGCAGATTGAGGTTTTTGTTCTCCAACAGCAGAAAGTAAAGAGGCTAGGTGGATTATAGTATCTGCATTATGTTTTTTAGCCATTTTCCCCATAGATTCTATATCCATAACATTTAATGTTTCAAATAAACCATTGTTTGAAACTTCACTATCTTCTGCTATACGTATATCAGTAGCTAAAACATTATCTTTTCCATATTCTTTTCTAAGTTTAGCAGTTAACTCTGAACCTATTTGACCTAAAGCACCTGTTATAAGAATTCTTTTCATTTAATTTCCCCCTATAAAATATAATTAAAATATTTATTTTATAACTCCTAATTCTTTACCTACTTTTTCATATATAGCTAAAGCTTCATCTAACATTTCTTTAGTGTGAGCTGCTGTTGGCATATTTCTAACTCTTCCAGTTCCTTTTGGAACAGTAGGAAATACTATAGATTTAGCATATACTCCTTCTTCTAATAATCTTTTACTAAATAGTTGAGTTTTAGTTTCATCACCTATGATACAAGGTGTTATAGGCGTTTCACTATTTCCTATATTAAATCCTAAAGATTTTAAACCAGCTTTAAGATAATTTCCATTTTCCCATACCTTTTTAACTAAAGTATCATCATTCATAAGTATATTTATTGCCTCAGTACAAGCAGCAGCAGCACCTGGAGTTAAAGATGTAGAAAATAAGAAAGGTCTCCCTCTAACTTTTAACCAATCTATTAAATCTTTAGAACCTGCAACATATCCACCAACAACACCTATAGCTTTAGATAAAGTCCCTATTTGAAAATCAACTTTATCTGACAACCCAAAGTGTTTACAAGTTCCAGCTCCTTTACCAGTTACTCCTGAACCATGTGCATCATCAACGTAAGTAATTAAATCAAATTCTTCAGCTATTTCAACTATTTCTGGAAGTTTAGCAATATCTCCATCCATAGAGAAAACACCATCAGTTATAACCATAATTTTATTATAAAGTCCACTTTCTCTAGCTTCTTTAGCTTTAACTTTTAAGTCATTCATATCTGAATGTTTAAATCTTATTATTTTAGAACCGGATAGTTTACACCCATCTATGATAGAAGCGTGATTTAGTTCATCTGATAAGATTGCATCATTTTTATCCATTACACCCTGAATAGCACCCATATTGCAATTAAATCCAGATTGAAAAGCTATTGCAGCTTCAGTACCTTTAAATTTAGCTATAGTTTCTTCTAAAATATCATGTATCTCTAATGTTCCATTTATTGTTCTTACAGCACCGGCACCGGCACCGTATTTTTTTGTAGCATCTATACTTGAATTTATTAATCTTTCATCTGTAGCTAGCCCAAGGTAATTATTTGAAGATAAATTTATCAGTTTTTTTTCATTTATTGTTATGATAGGTCCGTTTGAACTTTGAAGGGAGTCAATTTTATTATATAAGCCTTTAGATTTTAAATCATTTAGGTTTTTATTAAGAAAAGTAGATAAAGCTTTGTTTTTTGTACTTGTATCTGAACTCATTTATTATCCTCCTCAATTATATTACTATACTAATATAATTTTAAGTTTTAAATTTAATAGTTGTAAATAATAATCGAAAATCAAATAATTGTAAAAAGAAACATAAATGACAATTAAGAAACACAATCATAAAATAAAAGCTAAATTAACAAAAAAAGTATATAAAATATTCATCCTTATACTATTAAAAATATAAAAAATTTGATATGCTATTAATTGATTTGCAAAACAACTTTAACAATAAAGGAAGGACATTATAATATGAATAAATTTAATTTTATTAAGGGATTAAAAGAGTATGCCATTGTAACTATAGGTGTAATTTTAGTAGCAATTGGAATACAGTATTTTTTTGCACCAAATAATATAGCTGGTGGAGGCTTAAGTGGTTTAGCACTTATAATAAACTACTATATACCCAAACTATCTATAGGTACTATAATATTTTTAGGCAACTTAATATTATTTGCAATATCATTTATAGTAATAGGTGGAGATTTTGGATTAAAAACTATATATGCGAGTTTTATGCTATCAGTAGTGATAGAGTTTATGGATAAAATATTAAAATCAACAGCGTTAACAACAAATTTATTAGCTGCTGTAATACTGGGAACGTTAGTAACAGCAATAGGTTTAGCTATGGTATTTGCTATCAATGCATCAACTGGAGGAACTGACATACTAGCTAAGATATTAAATAAATATACAACATTTAACATAGGTATATCACTTTTAATAGTAGATTTATTTGTAGCTATTGTGGGAGGATTTACTTTTGGATTAGAAAAAGGTATATATTCTATGATGGTTATAGTTTTAAATGGATTATTGATAGATAGGGTAATAGAGAAGATAGAAAAAAACAGAAAAAATAAACTAACTGAAGAGGAAGAAACTTTAAAAAAAGTAGCATAGTTTAATAATTATGCTACTTTTTTTATAAATAACTTGTGTTAATTTCAAATTTTCCTGGGAAATATTTAAATAATGAAAGTAAATTTGTTTCACGAAAAACCATAATATAAATAAAAAATTCTTAAGTTAAATCTTAACTTAAGAATCAACATAACTAGTTTTTGTATAGGAGATATTAAAACTGTGTAAATGTGTATTACTTAGTAAGGATATATAAAAGATATTTTCAAGAACGTTAATAAATATATATCTGTATTTAGTATAAAATACACAGTTTTTAATCATAGAATATCTCCGCAAATTAACTAGAATTACTTGAATAAATATTATCACAAAAATTTTTAAAAAAGTGAAAATTGGACTAACATTGCTTTTTTATGGAGTGAAATGATTAAATATTTTTTATCTTATCTTTATTCCATATAAATAATTGATTTGAATTATTTAATGATTTAAATAAATTTCTTTTAACATTAGGTATATCAGCATTAAGTTTTTGAATCAATTCTTTTATATTTTGTCTATTAGTATGACCATCAGCAGGACATGGATTTTCTATAACTGGATAATTATAATCTCTAGTTACTTTTTTAATCATATACTCATCTATATATACCATAGGTCTTATTACAGTTAAGCCTTGTCTATCAAGGTATGTTTTTGGAGAAAAACAGCTAACTCGACCTTCATAAAACATTGACATTAAAAAAGTCTCAACAGCATCATCTTTATGATGACCTAATGCAACTTTATTACATCCTAATTTTTTTGCTGTATCGTTTAAAGCACCACGTCTTAAGTTTGCACATAATGAGCATGGATTTTTTTCTTTCCTTATGTCAAATATTATTTCCTTTATATTTGTTTGGACTTCATGAAACTCAACTTCTAAATTCCTACATAAATCATATAATGGAGAATTATCAACTCCACCAGGATTTAAAGTTATTGCTATAAGTTCGAATTTTTGAGGTGAAAATTTTCTATAATTATTTAAAATATGGAGAAGCGTTAAGCTATCTTTTCCACCAGATAGACCTATTGCGATTTTATCTCCATCTTGTATCATATTAAAGTCATTTATCGCTTGTCTTGTTTTGCTAAGTAGTTTTTGCATGTATATATTCCTCCTAAGAATATAGATTATTCATTAAAAACTTATTATATCAGACTAGAATTTTTATAACAATCACAACAATATATATTTAATTTAAAGTATGTTTTCTATTAAATATTAAAATAATAAGAGTAAAAAATTAAAATAATTAAATTTATATAGTATATACAATTTAATAAAAATATTGAAACATATATGTTAATGAGTCTTTAGAAAACGATATCAAAAAGTTTAAATAATAAAAATTTTCTAGAAAATATTGCAAAACGTCAAAATATGTGCTTTTTTGTCTAGAAAAGGTGTATATCTTTGTGTTAAAATATGAAAGTGATTCTTATGGGAGGGCGAAAACAAAAATGGCAAATAATACACAACCATATGCTTTAGTTTTTGGAGTATCAGTATTTGATATCTTCGGATTTACGCATAATAATTATAGATGTAATGATTCAAATCCAGGAAAAGTTAAGACTTCTTTTGGTGGAGTTTGCAGAAATATAGCAGAAAATATGGCAAGAGTAGGAATAAATACGAAGTTCATATCTATATTAGGTGATGATGAAACAGGAAGAAGAATGATGGAACATTCTAAAGTTATGAACTATGATATGGAAGATTCATTAGTAATTAAAGGTGAAAGTACTCCTACATATATGGCAGTTTTAAACCATGAGGGAGAATTAGAATCAGCAGTTGTTGATATGAAAATAACAGATATGTTTACTACAGAATTTATAGATTCTAAAGCTGATATAATAAGAAATTCTGAGTATATGTTTTTAGATTCGGATAAACCAGACATAGTTGAATATATATTAAAGACATTTAAGGATGAAACTAAGTTTGTATTAGATCCAGTGTCTGCATGTAAAGCTAAAAATATAAAACACTTAATAAAATATTTCCATACTATAAAGCCTAATAGATATGAAGCTGAAATAATGTGTGGATTTGAAATAAAATCAGAAGAAGATTTAAGAAGAGCAGGAAAGTATTTTATCGACTTAGGAATAGAAAATGTATTTATAAGTTTAGATGAAGATGGTATATACTACAATAATGGAGTTGAAGAAGGAACTATAAAAGCTAATAATGTTCCTGTTGTAAATGTTACAGGTGCTGGAGATTCATTTGTAGCAGGATTAGGATACGGATATATGAAAAATATAAAATTAAAAGATACTGTTAAATATGCAGTAGCTATGTCTGTTTTAACAATAGCTCATGAAGAGACTATCCATCCTGAAATGAGCGATGCCATTGTTTTAGAACATATAGAAAAAATTGATTGGACGGAAAAAGAATACTAAAATTTATATAATCAAAATGATAAAAGCTATAGATTTATGCAATTACATAAACCTATAGCTTATTTATTTACTAAAGACTAAACTAGAATGCCCAGTTTCCATCTTTGAATATTTGAACCTTTTCACCATTAGCTTTTTCACCTATTATATCCATATCAGCAGAACCTATCATAAAGTCAACATGAGTTATACTAAAGTTTATACCGTGTTTATCTAATTCATCTTGTGGTATATTTACTCCATTTTCTATACAACTCTTATAAGCTGTACCTATTGCAAAGTGACAAGATGCATTTTCATCATATAAAGTATTGTAAAATACTATATTTGTATCAGATATTGGTGATTTAAATGGAACTAAAGCTACTTCACCTAAGTAGTGAGAACCTTCATCAGTGTCTATTAATTTAGATAAAGTCTCATAGCCTTGCTCAGCAGTAAAGTCTACTATTTTTCCATCTTTAAATGTTAATGTAAAGTTGTTTATAACATTTCCACCGTAAACAAGTGGTTTAGTACTTGCAACAACACCATTAACCCCAAATTTATGAGGTAATGTAAATACTTCTTCAGTTGGTATGTTTGGATTAAAGTTTACGCCATTAGGGTCTTTAGAAGCACCACTTGCCCATATATGACCTTCTGGTAATTCCATAGTTATATCTGTTTTACCAGATTTAAAGTATAAAGTTTTAAATTTACTATCATTTAAAAAGTTCATTCTAACTTTTAAATTTTTATTATGTTGATTCCAAGCTTCTATAGGATCTTCTTGGTCAACTCTTGTACAATGGAATATTGCTTCCCACATTTTATCTATAGCTTCTTCTTCAGAAACACCAGGGAATACTTTTTTAGACCAGTTTGCTGTAGGTACAGAAACTATACTCCATTTTGATTTATCTGATAGAGTATAAGATCTCCATTCTTTAAGTGCTTCAGCAGAAGCTTTTTGGAAATTTGCTACTCTTTGAGGGTCAACATCTTTTAAAAGATCTGGATCTTGAGCATATATTGTTAAGAATGCTCCTCCATTTTTAGCTATATCAACATATTGGTCAGATACCCAAGTTGGGAACTCATTGAAAGTTTCTTCTGGAGCATTTAAATATTTTATAAGAGTACATTCTTCATCAGACCACTCTACAAATACTTCTTTAGCTCCTAAATCATAAGCTTTTTTTACAACCTTTCTTACAAAAGGAGCACATTCAATAGGAGATCTAACTAATAACGTTTGTCCGGGTTGTATATTTACCCCAACTTTAACTGATAATTCAGCATATTTTTCTAGATTTCTTTCTAAATTCATAAAGGTCACATCCTCTCAAAAATTTACATTAATGTAAAAATATATTCATCCAATTTAAGTATAGCACCATTTCTATATTACTCCAAAATACTTTTTATTATTAAATAAAATTGTATTTTTCTAAAATAAAAAAGAATTCAAAATATTCATGTATACTATTTATTAATATAATTTTTAAATACCCATTTTTGAAAAATTTAACAAAATAAAGTAAATAATGTAACCATTTAAAGGGTAATGAAAGATAGTATAAGATATTAAATTTTGATATAATATTACTTATTATATTGGTAGTTAGGAGGCAATAGATGGAGTTATATGACGCTATTTTTTATAGAAAATCTACTAAAAAGTACTCAAAGAATAAATTAAGTATAAGTATGTTTGAAGAAGTTAGGAATATATGCACTGATATAGAAAGTTTGGATGAAAGTATAAAAGTTAAAGCTTATCCTATATTAAAAGGTGATAGTTTAAAGTTTATAATAAAAAAAGGTCATAGAATAGTAGCACCACACTATATTTTATTAACAGTTCAATTACCAGAAGAAAGTGGTCAAGAAGAACCAATAAATTACTTTGATAGTGTTGGATATGCTGGAGAAAAGTTAGTGTTAACATTAACTGAAATGGGATTAGCTACATGTTGGATAGGGAATAGTTTTAATAAGGAATTAATTTTAGATTTTGTTATATTAGACGAAAATGAAATTCCATCAATGCTTATAGCTTTCGGATTTCCAGAGGGAAAAGACGGTTTGTTTAGAAAAAAAGAAGAAAAGTTAGATAGAAAACCATTAAAACAAATAGCTAAAAATATAGATGAAAAATGGGAAGATATAATAGAATGTGTAAGATTATCGCCATCATACAAAAATTCGCAACCATGGAGATTTTATCAAAATAATGAATATCTTGATATATATATGAAAAAAGATTCTAATGAGGATATAAACCAAGTGAATATGGGGATTGCTTTAAAACATTTTGAAATAGCATGTAAATATAATAATATAGATTTTGAATATATAAAGCTAAATCTTAAAGATAAATTAAGAAAAGAATATTATATAAGTGTCGTATAATTAAAAAGTAACTCTATTAAATTATAGAGTTGCTTTTTAATTTTTGCATAAATTTATCAAAATATGTAAAAATTTAACAATATGATAATTTATGTTATAATGTTGTTAAATTAATTAGAAAGGTATATGGGATATGTTTCATTTTTATATACTTTTAACAAGTGTTGGAATTTGCTTAAGTTTTATAAATATTTATGATTTTAAAAGAAATAAACTTAAGTTAGCTGTATACTTTTTGATTTTATATATAAGTATATGTATGGTATCTAAATGTTTGAAGGTATCACCTTTATATGGATTAAATATAATAAATGCTATTTTTGTTTATAGGCTTACAAAGAAAACTTTATTAACTGTTATAATTCCTTTAATATCTACAGTATTATATATAGCAGTTAATATTTTTTGTTACTATATAGTTTTATTTTTAACAGATATAAACATATATAAAATAAGTTCAATAGTGTATTTAATTTTATACTATTTAATTACATATTTAATTATCATTATTGTTTCAAAAATTTTAAACTGTAAGTTTATGAAAACACTTGAAGATTTTGAAGTGTTATATAAATCTAAAATTAAAATATTAATTTTGTTAATAAGTATACTTTCTATATGCATATATTTTGAGACTATTAGACAAATAGATGTATCTTGTATAACTGAATTAGAAGTTAAACATAGTTTAATGTTGTCATTTTTAAATTTTTTAACATTTTTATCAACTATGTCTCTAATTATGTTAATGAATAATCAAAACCGATTAAAAGAGATACATGAATATAATAAAAAATTAGAAGATATGACAAATGAAATAAAAAAATTTAGACATGATTATAAAAATATTATTTTATCTATGAGTGGATATATAGAAGAAAATGATATGGAAGGATTGAAAAAATTTTTTTATTCAAATATAGAATGTTCAACAAAAAATTTGGATTTATACAATCTAAGTCTTGCATCAATTGGAAATATAAAATATATAGAAGTTAAAGGGGTAATAGCTTCAAAATTAATAGAGGCTCAAGAAAAAGGAATAGAGATTAAGGTATATATTCCAAATGTTATAGAATATATAAATTTTAATAGTTTAGATTTATGCAGGATTTTAGGGATTGCATTAGATAATTGTATAGAAGCTTCTTTAGAATCTGAAAATCCATTAATAACTTTATCGATTATAGATGAAAAAGATTTAACTTCAATAATAATTTTAAATACATATAAAAGTAATATAAAGAATACATCTGAGTTGTTTAAAAATGGATACTCCTCAAAAGGGGAAGGACGAGGAATTGGACTTAGCAATTTAAAAGAAATTTTGAGTAACTATAATAATGCTTATTTTACTATAAAAGCAGAAGGGGAATTTATTCAAAAGTTAGACATATATAAATAAGGAGGAGTTAGGGTGAGAATATTTATATGTGAGGACAATGACGATCAAAGGTATAGCCTTGAAAAATCTATAGTATCTATTTTAGAAAATGAAAATATAAAAGGTGATATAGTATTATCTAGTAACTCATCTAAGAAAATTATAGATTATATATCAGAAAACAAAGGTAGAGGGGTGTACTTTTTAGATATAAACATAGGTGAGGATATAGATGGAATCGAATTAGCAAGGCAGATAAATAATATCGATAAAAGTGCAATAATTATTATGATTACATCTCATAAAGATATGAGTCATCTTGTTTTTAAATATCACATAGGTGCAATTGATTATATTATTAAAGAAGATTATGAAGAAGTAAAACATAGAATAAGAGAATGTATAATATGTGCAAATAATAAAATGAAAGATAGCTTAAATAAAGACTATTTTTTTATTGAAAGATTAGACTGTATAGATAAGATTAAATATGAAGACATTCTTTACTTTGAAACTTGTAAAAAAAGATTTATAGGACTTAATACTACTAAAAGTTACATAGAGTTTAATGGAACCCTAAAAGAACTAGAAAAAAAATTAGATGATAGATTTATAAGATGTCATAAGTCTTATATTGTAAATAAAAATAAAGTAAGAAACATTAATAAAAAACAAAGAATTATTACTATGGAAGATGGAAGTAAATGCTATGTATCTTTGTTGCTTTTAAAAAAGACAGTTGAAAGTATTGTATCTTAAGATACTATGATAGCTTAAATACATAAAATAGTTGACATGTATATGAATAAGTGTAATAATTATACACAAGAGAAGGCTTTAAATTATCCCGAGAGGATATTAAGCAATCTTATTTATAAATTAAAAATAAAAACTTCCTTGAAAGTAGTCCAGAGAGACTAGTAAGGTTATATAAATAGATTTAATTTGCATACATATAACCTCTAACTGGATTAGTTAGAGGTTTTTTTAATATATAAAAATAAAATAAAGTCTTTTAAACTAGTCCAGAGAGGCTGGGAAAGATATCGCCATAACACAAAGTTATGAAGTATTGAATCCTTATACCTCTAGGTATAAGGATTTTTCTGATATTAGGGGCTTTATATAAAAAGGAGAGAGTAAAATGATAAATGGAAAAGACAAACTAATTGTAGCAATTGATACTAACGACTTTGATAAAGCTAAGGAATTAATAGATAAGTTAGAAGATAGTGTAGATATATTTAAAGTAGGGTTAGAACAATATGTAGCAACAAGGGGTAAAACAGTAGATTATTTAAAAGAAAAGGGTAAAAAGATATTTTTAGATCTTAAGTTTCACGATATACCAAATACAATGCAAAGCGCAGTAAGAGCAGCAGTTAGAGATAACGTTTGGCTAATGACAATACATGTTTCAGATATGGAAGGAATGAGACAATGTGCATTAGCTGCAAAAGAAGAAGCTGAAAAGTTGGGAATAGAAAAACCAATAATAGTAGGAGTTACAGTATTAACTTCATTAAGTGATAAAGATTTACAAGATATAGGTTGTAATATGACTGCGGGAGAATTAGCAATAAAAAGAGCTAGATTAGCTAAAGAAGCAGGAATAGATGGTATAGTTTGTTCAGCACAAGAGGTTGATAAAATAGTAGAAGCTTGTGGAAGTGAATTTGTAACAGTTTGTCCAGGAATAAGACCTGAAAGTGCGGATAAAGGAGACCAAAAAAGAGTTGTTACTCCAAAAGAAGCGATAAATAAAGGAGCTCATTACTTAGTAGTTGGAAGACCAATAACTAAGGCTGAAAATCCAAGTCAAGCAGCAACAAATATAGTAAAAGAAATAGAAAATGCCTAAGGGGGAGGTAAGTTATGAAAGCTAAGTTAATATTAGAAGATGGAACGATATTTGAAGGTAAAGCTTTTGGTTATTTAAATGAAAGTGTAGGAGAAGTAGTATTTAATACCTCTATGACAGGATATGGAGAGGTTTTAACAGATCCATCATACTATGGGCAAATAGTAACAATGACTTACCCACTAATTGGGAATTATGGAATAAATCTAGAAGATGTGGAATCAAGAGGAGTTCATGTAAAAGGATTTATAGTAAGAGAAAAGAGTGATAATCCAAATAACTTTAGATGTGAGATGGATATAGACACATATTTAAAACAAAATAAAGTTATAGGTCTTGAAGGTATAGACACTAGAGCATTAACTAAAATATTAAGAAACAATGGTACTATGAAAGGGATAATCACTTTAGAAAATAATGCGACATTAGAAGATGTTGTTTCAAAAATAGATAAATTCTCAAATACAGAAGCAGTAAAAACAGTAACTAGAAAAGAAACAGAATATATAAAGGGGAATGGTCCAAAGGTAGCAGTTATGGACTTTGGAGTTAAAGAAAACATATTAAGATCTTTTAAAGCAAGAGGATGTGATTTAGTAGTTTTACCGGCAACAACAACAGCCGAAGAAATACTAAATGAAAATCCAGATTTAATATTCTTATCAAATGGACCTGGAGATCCAGAAGATTTAGAAGATGTTATAGAAAACATAAGACAATTAATAGGCAAAAAACCTATAGCAGGTATATGTTTAGGACATCAACTTTTAGCCTTAACACTAGGTGGAAAAACAGCAAGGCTTAAGTTTGGACATAGAGGTGGAAATCATCCAGTTAAAGATTTGGAAGATGGAAAAGTTTATATAACATCTCAAAATCATGGGTACTATGTTTCACAAATGCCAGAAAATATGAACATAACACATGTAAACTTAAACGATAACACAGTAGAAGGTATGAGACACAGTGAATTACCAATATATAGTGTTCAATATCACCCAGAGGCTTGTCCAGGGCCTAAAGACAATGATTATATATTCGATAAGTTCTTAGAATTAATATAATAGATTGCTTAAATTAACCAGATAAGGAGATTAAGAGTATGCCTAAAATAGATAGTATTAAAAAGACATTAGTATTAGGGTCAGGACCTATAATAATAGGTCAAGCAGCAGAGTTTGATTACTCTGGAACACAAGCTTGTCAGGCTTTAAAAGAAGAGGGAATAGAAGTTGTTTTAATAAACAGTAACCCAGCTACTATAATGACTGATGAAGAGGTAGCGGATAAAATATATATAGAACCATTAACAATAGAATTTATAGAAAAAATAATAGAAAAAGAAAGACCAGATAGTATCTTAGCAGGTATGGGAGGTCAAACAGGACTTAACTTAGCAGTTGAACTTTATGATTCAGGTATACTTGATAAATATAATGTAAAAGTATTAGGAACTTCTATAGAATCTATAAAAAAAGGTGAAGACAGAGATTTATTTAGAGAAGTTATGAAAGAAATAAACCAACCAGTAGTAGTAAGTGATATAGTAACTAACTTAGAAGATGGATTAGCTTTTGCTAATAAAATAGGATACCCAGTAGTAGTTAGACCTGCATATACACTTGGAGGAACTGGTGGAGGTATAGCTGAAACAGAAGAAGAATTGATAGAAATACTTTCTCAAGGATTACAATTAAGTCCAGTAAGTCAAGTATTACTAGAAAAAAGTATAAAAGGTTGGAAAGAAATAGAATATGAAGTAATGAGAGATGGAAACGGAAACTGTATAACGGTATGTAACATGGAAAACATAGATCCTGTAGGAGTTCATACTGGAGATAGTATAGTTGTTGCACCTAGTCAAACTTTAAGTGATAAAGAATACCAAATGCTTAGAAAAGCATCGATAGATATAATAAATGCCATAGAAGTCAAAGGTGGATGTAATGTTCAGATAGCTTTAAATCCGCATAGTTTAGAATATGCAATAATAGAAATAAACCCAAGAGTTAGTAGATCTTCAGCTCTTGCATCAAAAGCTACAGGATATCCAATAGCAAAGGTTGCTGCAAAGATAGCTTTAGGATATACACTAGATGAAATACAAAATGCAGTTACAAAGAAAACTTATGCATGTTTTGAGCCAACACTTGATTATGTAGTTGTTAAAATACCTAAGTGGCCATTTGATAAATTTAAGCAAGCGAATAGAAAATTAGGTACAAAGATGATGGCTACAGGGGAAATAATGAGTATAGGAAGTAACTTTGAGGCAGCTATACTTAAAGGTATAAGATCTTTAGAAATAGGAAAATACTCTTTAGTGCATAAAGCTTCTGAAAGCAGAAGTATAGAGCAGTTAAAGGCTAGAGTAGTTGTTCCTGATGATGAAAGACTATTTGACCTTGCTGAAATGATAAGAAGAGGCTATAAAATAGAAATGATAGAGCAAATCACTGGAGTTGATAAGTGGTTTATAAATAAATTTAAATGGATAGTAGAACAAGAAGAGAAATTAAGAGGAATGCATATAGAAGACTTAAGTAAAGACTACTTATTAGAACTTAAGAAAAAAGGATTCTCAGATAAAGGTATAGCTGACTTAATGAAAATAAGTCCAGAAAAAGTTTATGAATTAAGAAATCTATACAATATAACTCCATCGTATAAAATGGTAGATACTTGCGGAGGAGAATTTGATGCATTATCTCCATACTATTACTCAACTTATGAAGAATATGATGAAGTAGTAGTAAGTGATAAAAAGAAAGTTATAGTACTTGGCTCTGGACCTATAAGAATAGGGCAAGGAATAGAGTTTGATTATTGTTCAGTTCACTGTGTTAAGTCATTAAGAGCACAAGGAATAGAAACTATAATAATAAATAACAACCCAGAAACAGTAAGTACAGATTTTGATACATCAGATAAGCTATACTTTGAGCCATTAACAGAAGAAGAAGTATTAAATATAATAGAAAAAGAAAATCCAGATGGAGTTATACTTCAATTCGGAGGTCAAACTGCTATAAAATTAGCTAAGTTCTTAGATGAAAAGAAAATAAAAATTTTAGGAACAAGTTGTAAAGATATAGATGAAGCAGAAGATAGAGAAAAATTTGATGAATTATTAGAAAAGTTAGATATAAATAGACCTAAAGGTAAAGCCATATGGTCAGTAAATGAAGGTATCGAAGAAGCTAAGAAGTTAGAATATCCAGTACTTGTTAGACCTTCTTATGTACTTGGTGGTCAAGGTATGGAAATAACTTATGATGAAAATAAGTTAACTCAATATTTAACAGATGCTTTCTTAAGAGATAGTAAAAACCCTGTGCTTATAGATAAGTACTTAACTGGTAGGGAAATAGAAGTAGATGCTATATGTGATGGAGAAGATATATTAATACCAGGGATAATGGAGCACTTAGAAAGAGCTGGAGTTCACTCTGGAGATAGTATAACTATGTACCCAAGTCAAAACATAAGTGATGAGATAAAAGCTAAAATTTTAGATTATACAAAAAAAATTGCATTAGAGTTAAATGTATTAGGAATGGTAAATATACAATTTATAGAGTTCCATGGAGAACTATACATAATAGAAGTTAACCCTAGAGCAAGTAGAACAGTTCCGTATATAAGTAAGGTAAGTAAGGTGCCTATAGTTGATTTGGCTACAAAATGTATGTTAGGATCTAAATTAAAAGATTTAGGATATGGAACAGGAGTTTATAAAGAACCTAAATTAGTATCTGTAAAAGTGCCAGTATTCTCAATGTCTAAACTTGCTAGAGTTGATGTAAGTCTAGGTCCTGAAATGAAATCTACAGGAGAAGTTTTAGGAGTTGGAGAAACTTTAGAAGAAGCACTATATAAAGGATTCTTAGCTGCTGGTAAGAAGATGTCTAACAAAAGAGGAGTAGTATTAGCTACTATAAATAATTATGATAAAGATGAGTTTATGGAAATAGCTAAAGACATGAATGAATTAGGATATACTTTCGTAGCAACTGAAGGAACTGCAAAAGCTTTAATAGAAAATGGAATAGATGCAGAAATAGTAAATAGAGTAGAAGAATCTAGACCAAATATACTTGATGTTATAAGAAATAAACAAGTTGATATAGTTATAAATACACCTACTAAAGGAAATGATTCAACTAGAGATGGATTTAAAATAAGAAGAACTGCTACAGAGTTCTCAACAGAAGTAATGACATCATTAGATACTTTAAAGGCTTTAGTAGAGGTTAAGAAGAAAGAAATAAATAGAGAAAAATTAGCTGTTTATAACATAGCTGATTAATAGAATTATTCAATTAAAAAGTGCCTCAAAGTGATTTTTATAATCATTAGAGGTACTTTTTTTATAATTTTCAATTTTACTCCATAATATAGGCATATTAGTCCAAAATTATTGTTTTTAATAATGTTAATGTTAATATCATAGGAAAGAGAAAGTGGTAAAATATTTTCTTGTTATATATTAGGGAGGATAAATGATGAAAAATAAGATTTTAAAAAAATCAATTAATGCATTTTTTGTGTTAGGATTATGTACACTTATGGGAGGTACATCTTATGCTTGGGATGGTAAAAAAGACGGAACTGGAACACATGCACTTATTGCAGAACATGGATTAACTATGTTAAATAATGATTTAAATAAAAATGAACCACAACCAGTAAAACAAAACATAGAAATATTAAACAAGTATTTAAAAGATTTAAAATTAGGTTCAACTTTTCCAGACTATGATCCTAATGCATATGATTTATATCAGGATCATTTCTTTGATCCAGACACGGGAAATAACTTCACACTAGATAATAAATGGTATGTAGCATCACCTATTTATGATACCGCTGAAACACAAGTAAGAAAATTTGCTACTTTAGCACAAGATGAATGGAAAAAAGGAAATTACAAAGAAGCTACATTTTTACTAGGGCAAGGAATGCATTATTTAGGGGACTTAAATACACCATATCATGCAGCTAATGTAACTGCAGTAGATAGTCCTGGTCATGTAAAGTATGAAACATTTGTAGAAAATCGAAAAGAGAATTATGCTTTAAATACAACTGGAAATGATACAACTCAAGGTGTATATAAAGAGGCGTTAGCTAATAAGGATTTTGATCAATGGATGACTCAAAACTCTGTAAAATATGCTAAAAAGGCAAAAGCTTTATATTATAGTCATTCGACTATGAAACATAATTGGGATGATTGGGATTATTCAGGAAGAGAAGCAGTAAAAAATTCTCAAGTATGTACAGCAGGTTTTTTATATAGATTTATAAATGAAGTTTCTGAGGATCAAATAGCAAATAGCTTATCAAATCAGTTTAATGTAGTTTTAAAAACAGCAGATAAAGAATACGCAGGAACTGACGATAATGTACACTTTGGATTCGAAACTAAAGATGGAAATAAGTATGAATGGAATTTAGATAATGCAGGAAATGACTTTGAAAGAAATCAAATAGATAATTATATATTAAAAGTAAAAGATGATGTAAAAGTCAATACAAATGATATAACAAAATACTGGGTTAGAAAAGAAAATAGAACACCTATAAGCGATGACTGGGAATTAAGCAACATAAAATTAATATCAAATGGAAAAGTAATTCTTCAAAAGGATATTAATGAAGTATTTTCAGGGAATGAAATTTATAATATAAAATAAATAAAAATAATAAAAGCCATTTATATAAAAAACTTAATTTATATAAATGGCTTTTATCATAGATATTGAATTTATGCATTTTGAGTTGGTGGTATATAAGTTCTTTGAGCTAATTCTTGATCAATCATTAAAAGACCAGCAGGATCATTTTTTAGTAATCTTAATTTTCTTACTATCTTTTCCATACTTTCTTCTTCTTCTGACTGTTCATCAATAAACCATCTTAAGAAAGATGATGTAGTATGATCTTTTTCAGATATTGCTAAATCAACTAAGTCATGGATTGAGTTACTTATAAGTCTTTCATGTTCTAAAGCTGATTCAAACACGTCTAATGGACTTTCAAAGTTTATCTTTGGTTGTTCAATTCCTTGTAAAACCACTTTACCTCCAGCTCTACCTATGTAGTTAAATATTTTATATGCGTGGTCTCTTTCTTCTCTAGCTTGAACGTTGAAAAAGTTTGCAAAACCATCTAAATTATTATCTGCAAAGTATGCTTCCATTGATATGTAGAAATACTCAGAGAAAAATTCCATTTGGAGCTGATTGTTTAATGCATCTAAAACTCTTTGACTTGCCATAAAAAAAACCTCCTAAATTTACATTAAAATTTTTACTACAATATTATTATACACTAGTAATACCAAAATTTAACAATAAGAATATAAAGTATTTAAAATACTCAAAATATCAAGTAATAATATGGTATAATACATAAATTGAGATTAAAATTCTAGGAGGAAATCAATGTTATTATTAGCTGATAAATGGAAAGATTATGAACTTATAGATATGGGAAATGGAGAAAAATTAGAACGTTGGGGAAATATTGTTTTAAGAAGACCAGATCCTCAAGTTATGTGGCCAATAGCCAATGAAAAAGGATTATGGAAAAATCCTCATGGACACTATCACAGAAGTAGTAGAGGTGGAGGTCAATGGGAACATAAAAAGAAATATCCTGAGAGATGGACAGTAAGTTATAAGAACTTAAAATTTAATATAAGTCCAACAGGATTTAAACATACAGGATTATTCCCGGAACAAGCGGCAAACTGGGATTGGGCAATGGATAAAATTAAAAATGCAGGAAGACCAATAAAAGTATTAAATTTATTTGCATATACTGGAGGAGCTACTGTTGCATGTGCATATGCTGGAGCAGAAGTATGTCATGTAGATGCATCTAAAGGTATGGTTACTTGGGCTAAAGAAAATTTACATACATCAGGACTTCAAGATAGAAAAGTAAGATTTATAGTTGATGATGTTGTTAAGTTTGTTGAAAGAGAAATAAGAAGAGGAAATAAATATGATGCTATAATAATGGATCCACCTTCTTATGGAAGAGGTCCAAAGGGAGAAGTATGGCAAATAGAAGAAAAGTTATATGGACTAGTTGAATTATGTACTAAGGTATTATCAGACAATCCATTATTTTTCTTAATAAATTCATATACAACTGGATTATCTCCAATAATACTTGAACATATATTAGATGCTACAGTTGCTAAGCATGCTAAAGGTGGAAAAATATATGGTGGAGAAATAGGGATACCTACATCTAAAGATGGAAAAGTTCTTCCTTGTGGAATATTTGGAAGATGGGAGTCTAAATAATGATAAAAGTCATATATGAAGATAATCATTTATTAGTTGTAGAAAAACCTGTTAATGTATTATCTCAAGGAGATGATACTAATGATAAAGATATGGTTAATTTATTAAAGGACTATATAAAAGTTAAGTACAATAAACCAGGGAATGTATTTATAGGTCTTGTTCATAGATTAGATAGACCAGTAGGTGGAATAATGGTTTTTGCAAAAACTTCTAAAGCTGCATCTAGATTATCTGAACAAGTTAGAAATAAAAGTTTTAAGAAAACTTATAGAGCCGTTTTAAATGGAAATATGAGAAAAGATAGTGATACATTAAAAGATTATCTTTACAAGAATAAAAAAACCAATATGGTAAGTGTAGTAAATAAAAATCACAAAGATGCTAAGGATGCAGAGTTAAGCTATAAAACAATAGCTAAAAATGAAAAATTTAGCATGGTTCAAGTTGATTTAAAAACAGGTAGACCGCATCAAATCAGAGTACAATTTTCAAGTAGAAAGCATCCTTTATTTGGAGATCAAAGATATGGTCAAGATATAAATAAAAAAGGAGATCAAATAGCTCTTTGGTCTTATAAAATAGAAATAACTCACCCTACTACAAAAGAAAAAATGGAGTTTATATGTGAGCCTCCAAATAAATACCCATGGAATTTATTCGAGGTTTAAAATGAATAAATATACTGGTTTTTATATAGATAAACCTCTAGGAAATAATATGTTTTCATATAATGAGAGAAAGAATAAAAAAATATACGTTCCTAAGCTTATACAAGGAGATTTAAGTGATGTAAAAGTAGGAAATGAAGTAGTGTTTAGTGAAATAGAATTTGAAGAAGAAATAAATGCTATAGGTCTAAAGAATATGGTTAAATTTAACTATAGAGATAAGACTGTATATATTTTTGACAATCACAATCATTCTTTCTATTTTTGGATAAAAAGCCTTAAAGAAGGCTTATTCAATAAAGGGTGTAAGTTAGTTCATATAGATCAACATAAAGACATGAGAGAGCCAGAAAATTATGATGTAGATGTAGAAAATATAGATGATGTTTTTAGATATACAAACTACGTATTGAATGTAGGGAATTTTATAAAACCTGCATTATATCATAATATTTTCTCAGAGGCTGTGATAATAGATAGTACTTATGGCTTGGAAATGGATGTAGAAGGTGAAATAGTTTTAGATATAGATTTAGATATTTTTTCAAAAGATATGGAGTATATGTCTTATGATTTAAGAGTTAATAAAATTAGAGAATATATAAAAAGATCTAGTGTTATAACTATTGCAAGTAGCCCGTTTTTCATAGAACAAGACTATGCTATAAAAGTATTAAAAGAATTATTCAATTGTGATATAATATAAGAGTTAATTATTTATAAATTAAACCATGACTTAGTCATGAATAGGAGGAAATAAAAATGAGTTTATACACTACATGGAGATCATTAAGTGAAAATCATAATAGCCAAGAAGAAGAAGTTAAGTTTTGGGAAGAATATTTAAAGAAAGAAACAGAAATATATAATGAAATATTAAACGCTAAAAAAGACGTTATAGAAGGAAAAGTTAGCGATTTAGCTACAGCTTACAATACATCAGTAGAATATATGATGGGATTCATAGATGGAATAAGCGAAAGTTTAAAAGAAGATTTAACAGAAGAAAAATTAGAAACTATAGAAGCAGATACAGAAGTTAAGTTAGAAATAGATTGGGAAAAGTTATACTACAATATGGTAGCTGTAGAAGCTCATTGGTTATATAACTTACAAGGATGGAACAACATATTATCAGAAGATAAGAGAAAAGAATTACAAAAAGCTTTCAAAGCTACTAAAACTGTAGTTAAGGACGAAAAGATAGGAAGAAATGAACCTTGTCCATGTGGAAGCGGTAAAAAATACAAAAAATGTTGTGGAAAATAAGGAGATAACATGTTTTTACTAAAATTCATTGATGAAGATGATAATCTATCTACAAAAGAATTTAATTCGTTAAGTTCTTTGAAGGATTACGTTAAGGATAACGACATCGATAAGACGTGGCATCAAGTGGAAGAAGTAAAAAAAGTAATTCCTAACCTAAAAGAAGATTAAAAAAGGAGCTTAAGCTCCTTTTTTATTTATAGTATTATTTTAAATTAGCTAGATCTTTAGCTATTTGAGCAGCTACTTTGGCATTATTGTAAACTAACTCTATATTAGCATCTAAACTTTTACCAGCAGTAATAGTTTTTACTTTATCTAGTAAGAAAGGAGTAACTTTTTTACCAGTTATATTATTCTCATCAGCCTCTTTTAAAGCTGATTCTATAGCGCTATTTATAGTATCATAATCCATTTCGAACTCTTTTGGTATTGGATTTCCTATAACCATACCACCTTTTAAGTCTAAATCCCATTTAGCTTTTAAGGCATTAGCAACTTCCATAGAAGAATCTACTTTATAATCAACTCCAAATCCACTTTTTCTAGTGTAGAATGCAGGGAATTCTTCTGTACCAAATCCTACAACTGGAACTCCGTTAGTTTCTAAATACTCTAGAGTAAGACCTATATCTAGTATAGATTTAGCACCAGCACACACAACAGCAACGTTTGTATTAGCTAATTCTTGTAAATCTGCAGATATATCAAAAGTTTCTTGAGCACCCCTATGTACTCCACCTATACCACCTGTAGCGAATACTTTAACTCCAGCCAAGTTAGCTAATATCATTGTAGTGGCTACTGTAGTAGCTCCGTTTAGTTTTTTTGATATAATAAAAGGTAAATCTCTTCTACTAGCTTTTAAAACATCCTTGCTAGTGCCTAGAAACTCTATTTCTTCAGTTGTAAGACCAACTTTTAAAACACCATCTATTATTGCTATAGTAGCAGGTATTGCACCATTTTCTCTTATTATTTTGCTAACATTTTTAGCCATTTCTATATTTTTAGGATAAGGCATACCATGAGATATTATAGTAGATTCTAAAGCAACTACTGGTTGACCTTCTGATAAAGCTCTTTTAACCTCTGGGTGTATATGCAAGTATTTTTCTAACATTAGATCATCTCCTTTAATATTTTTTCAACACTATCAACAGACATACTTGGATTGATAGTATTTTTGTGTAGTAATGTAAGTATTGAAGCAGCTGTTGAAAACTTAGCTGTATCAGTCAAATTGTAGTTTTTTAAATAACTGTAAACTAATGCTGCTATAAAGGCATCTCCCGCGCCTGTAGCACTCACTATATCTACTGAAACCCCTGGCAGTAGTAAAGATTCATCTTTATTAGCACAGAATACACCGTCATGTCCTAGAGTTATAAATACATTTTGAACCCCTTTATCTAAAAAGTATTTAGCACATGTGTGTAAATCATCATTGTTATTTATTTTTATACCTGATAGTATTTCAGCTTCTAACTTATTAGGTTTTATAGTAGTAAATCTACCTACTATATCTTTTACCTTAAGGCTTTTTTGTGTAGAAACAGTATCAATAAATATAGGAATATCTTTATATGTTCTACTTATATAATCTATAACTTCAAATGATAAGTTTGTATCTAATACGATAGCTAAAGAGTCTTTAATTGAAGTATGTTTAGATACTATATAATCAATATCTATTTTTTCCATAACATCCATATGAGATATAGCTAATTGCATATCATAGTTATTGTTTAGTATTGATAAATACATAGAAGTTGGATATAAATCTGATACATAACAATCAGAAGTATCTATATTTAACTTTTTGCATTCTGATAATATTCTATCTCCATAAACATCATTTCCAACGGCTGATATAAGTTTCGTATTTATACCTAGTTTAGAAATATTCTCACATATATTTCTACCTACTCCTCCAAGTGAAATATCAACTTTACCTGGATTGGAATCAAACATAGTAAGTTCATCATTAGGGGATCCTTGTATATCAACGTTAGAGCCACCTATAACAGTGACGAAATTACTTTTACTTATGATATAACCTTTTCCTTTTATATAACCTTTTTTCATTAAGTTCGTTATATGTACTGCAACAGATGAACGAGTTATGTTAAGCATATCTGCTAAAGTTTGTTGAGAAACCATAGGGTCATCTCTTAAAATTTCTAAAATTTCTTTTTCTCTATCAGTCATTAATATCACCATAAATTAATATTTGCTTATATAAATAAGCATTTGTTAAGAAGATGATAACATTTACATAAAACAATTTCAATAGTAAATTTTAATTTTGAATTACAAAAATTGAACAAATTAGGCAGCATAGGAACAATATTTTGTCGACTTTCATAATATAAATTAAGAAAACTAATATTTGTTAGGAGGACATCTATGTTATGAAGATAGGAGACACTGTAGTAAGAAAATCCTACAATAAAGATATTGTTTTTAGAATAATAGGTTTTGAAATAGATGAGAATAACCAAAAAATAGCGATTCTAAAGGGGGTTGCATTTAGAATAATTGCGGATTCTAGTATTGATGACTTGGAAAAAACAAATTTTTATGATATGAGAAATGCTCTTATAGATAAAGATGTTGAAAATATTTTATATAAGAGTATAAAAAAAACTAAAGAAAGAAATAAAAAATTAAGTAGAGCTACACAGAAATCTTCAAATTATCCAAAACAAGCGCAAGTTCAAAGTCAGGTACAAAATTCATATGGTATGCCAGGAAAGGTACTTCATATAGATGGAGATCCTGAGTATTTAAAGATTTGTTTAGATGTTTACACAAAATTGGGCATACCAGCAATTGGTAAGGCAATACCTGAAAATTTACAATATAAAGAAGTTAGAACTTTATTAGAACAACATAATCCATCCATATTAGTAATAACAGGTCATGATGCAATTGTTAATAATAAAGGTAGTCTTAAAGATTTAAAAAACTATAGAAATACTGCTAATTTTATAAAAACTGTTAGAGAAGCAAGAAAGTATGATCCATCATTAGATAGCTTAGTTATATTTGCAGGTGCCTGTCAATCAAATTATGAAGAAATAATTAAAGCAGGAGCAAATTTTGCAAGTTCTCCAAGCCGTGTAATGATACATGCCTTAGATCCACTGTTAGTAGTTGAAAAAATTGCTTGTTCAAGAATAGATAAAGTAGTTCCCCTAGAAGAGATTTTAAGTCATACCGTAACAGGTATTAAAGGTGTTGGTGGGATAGAAACAAGAGGTAAATTTAGACTTACAATGCCTTTATCTATATATAATAACTATTGACAATGTTTCAAATTAGAGGTATAAATTATAAAATAAAATTTATAAAAAAAACAGTATTGACTTTTTATTAAAAAATATATAAAATAATTAGTTTGGTTTGACAAAAAAGGTTAAGTGTGGTAGTATATCATTATGTGAACATATAATGTTAAAGAAGGTGATATAATGGCCACTGTTCAAACTTTGAATAAAATAAGACAGACTTTAGAGAAGCACCTAGGAAAAAAAATTGTATTAAAAGCAAACAAAGGAAGAAAACAAATAGTTACTAAAAGAGGTATATTAGAAAAAGTATATCCAAGTATATTTGTTGTTAAGTTAGATGATGAGGATAATGGATACTCTAGAGTGTCATACAGTTACTCAGACTTATTAACTGATAACGTTAAATTGAAAGTAATTAAAGAGACAAATAAATTAAATGTAAGCTAAAAAATTATGCCTATTAAAAATAGGTGTAATTTTTTTTTTGTTTCCTAAATATAAATATAGTGTGATATTTATATTTAATTTAGGAGGGGTAACGTATGAATCTAATAAAAGATATATTACAAGTTGACAACAGGATAGACTTTGGAAGATTTCAAACTTTCATAGAAACAGAGGCTGTTGTATCAGATAAGAAAGATGATGTATATGAAATTATAAAAACAGAAGGGTACATAGCTTTAAAGAAGCAAGAAGTATTAGATGGAAAGATAATATTTAGAGGAAACTTCAACTACAATGTAATTTATTTGACAGAAGATAAAAATACTGTATCAAATGTAGAAGGAAGAATAGAGATAAATGAAGTAGTAGAAAAAGATAATATCGTTGCAGACATGGAAAATATGCTTTTCTATGATGTAGAACATATAGATTGTACAGTTATAAATGAAAGAAAGATAAGAGTAGGAGCGCTTTTAAATATAAGAGGTAGCTTATTTGAAAAAAATACTATAGATATAATAAAAGATGTTTCTCAAATAGAAGATGTTCAAAAGCATAGAAAAGAAGTTCAATATGAAGATATAGTTGGAATAGAAAAGTCAGAAAGTGTTATAAGAGATACTATAAATATAAGTACAGAAGACATAGCTAATATAGTTTCAATAGGGCCTAGAATAAAATTAAAAGAAACTAGGGTATCTGATAATAAGGTTATAGTAGGTGGGGTTTTAGATTTAAATCCTGTAGCTTACACTTATGAAGGAGAATTAGTTGAATTAGATAGAGTTGGATTAGATTTTACTCAATTTATAGAAGTACCAGGCGTATCTGAAGGAATGAAGGAAGAAGCTATAGTAGATATAGTTGATTTAAATTATGTATTTAAAAGAAATGAAGAAGCTAATACTGGAGCTTTAGAAATTGATTGTACAGCTAGAGCAAAAGTTAAAGTTTCAGAAGATGTTACTAGAGAAGTATTACAAGATGCGTATTCACCTGATAGAATTTTAAAATTTGAGAGTAGAAATGTAGAACTTAATAAAGTTATAAATAGTGGAAGTGAATTTTTTAATATAAGAGATACGATAAAAAGTAATAGTGATGATATACAAATAAAAGATGTAGTGAGCGTTGATTCAAACATAATAGTGGAAAATTCATTCTTTGAAGGAAATAAAAATATAATAGAAGGTGTAGTTCGTGTAGATGCTTTATATACTCCAGTAGAAGGATTAAGACCAGTATATAGACTAACAGAAGAAATTCCATTTACTCATGATATAGAAGTTGAAAATATAAAGGATACTACAAATGCATTTAATAATGTAACTATAGATAGAGTAGAATTTGATTTAAATAGAGACCAAATTGATGTAACAGTAAAAGTGAGAAGATATTGTGAAGTATTAGATAAAAAGAAAGATAGTTTTATAATAAAAGGTGAAGATCAAGGACCAGTAGATTTATCTCAAAGACCAAGTATAACTCTTTATATTGCTAAGGATGGAGATAAGTTATGGAACATAGCTAAAAAATATAATACTACGATAGACGATATAGCAGAAGTAAATGAAATAAAACCAGATGATCAGTTACTTACAGGGCAATGTCTAATAATAGAGAAAAAGGTTAATGTAGAATAAAAAATATATGCAAAATAAAATAATAGGGAATTATAATTCCCTATTATTTTATTTTTTGTAGTATAATGTATACTGTAAATATTTATGACCGTTTTAGCATAAGTAAGGAGGTAATAATGAACTCTATAGATTTAAAAAGCAGAGCTAAAATAAACCTATCAATAGATGTGCTTGGGAAAAGAGATGATGGATATCATATAGTTGAGATGATAATGCAAACCATAGATTTATATGATAACTTGAAGATCACTAAAATAGAAGGTGACTTTATAAAAATAAAAAGTGATAGTGAGGATATACCTTTAAATCAGGATAATATTGTTTATAAAGCTGCTGATATTTTAAAAAAGAGATTTAATATAAAAGATGGAGTAGAAATTTCTATACAAAAAAATATACCTGTGGCAGCAGGAATGGCTGGAGGAAGCTCTAATGCAGCTGCAGTTTTAGTAGGATTAAATAAGGTTTGGAATTTAGGGCTGAGTGAAAGTGAACTTAAAGAAATCGGTTTACAATTAGGAGCAGATGTGCCGTTTTGTATAACAGGAGGAAGTGCATTAGCACAAGGTATAGGGGAAGAATTAACTAACATACATGGTTTAAGTGAAGGTGTAAACATATTAGTATGTAAGCCTGATATTTTTGTGTCAACTAAAGAAGTTTATCAATCTTTAGATATGAATAAAGTTCAAAAAAGACCAGAAAATCAAAAGCTTATAGAGAGTTTAAAAAATGATGATATAAAATATGTATCTGAAAATATGGTTAATGTTTTAGAAGAAGTTACAGCTTCAAAGTATAAAGAAATAAAGCAAATAGAAGCTACTATGATGAAAAATAAAGCATTAGGATCTATGATGAGTGGAAGTGGCCCTACAGTTTTTGGGTTATTTGACAATAAAGAATATGCAATAAAGGCCAAAGAAGAGCTACTAATAGACTATAATCAAGTATATTTAGTTAATAGTAGCAACAAAGGAGTTGAAATTTATGGATAGTTTAACAAAGTTAAATCTAGATAACTATAAACCTCTACGAGATGTAGTTTTCGAAAATTTAAGGGAAGCTATTTTAGAAGGGCATTTAAAGCCAGGACAAAGACTTATGGAAGTTCAATTAGCAGAACAATTAGGGGTTAGTAGAACACCTGTAAGGGAAGCTATAAGAAAATTAGAGCTAGAAGGTCTAGTAGTTATGTTGCCTAGAAAAGGAGCTTATGTAGCTAATATGTCATTAAAAGATATTATTGATGTATTAGAAATAAGATCAAGCTTAGAAGGACTAGCTGCGTACTTAGCTGCAGAAAGAATACATGAAGATGATGCTAAGAAATTAAGAGAAATAGCTGAGGATTTTAAGAAAAGTATAGAAAATAAAGATGATATAGATACATTGCTAAAAAAAGATGTAGAGTTTCATGAGTTTATATTCAATACTACTAAAAATAAAAAGTTAAGCCAAATTATAAATTCACTTTGGGAACAAGTTCATAGATTTAGAGCTACTTATATATCAGACTTTGATACATCATACAATCTTGTGCTTGAACATAATAATATATTAGAAGCAATTATTTCTGGAAATAATGAAGATGCTAAAAAATATGCAATAGAACATATAGAAAAAGCAGAACATTTCATAATAGAAAAAGCTATAAACAATAAGGACTTATAAATAAAAAAGAGACTGTTAAATTTAACAGTCTCTTTTTTATTTATATAGATTAGGAATAAAACTATGTATTTTGGAAATAATCAAGATATTAAAATATATTAGGGGGATATATATTATGAGAAATATAAAATTAAGGATAGTTGGATTAAGTTTATTATTATTATCTATACTTACAATAAGTACGGTATATATATATGGGGAAGTATCTAAAGTAGAGAAAGTTTCTAGTAATTATAAAGATAAATTAATAAGATTTCATGTATTAGCAAATAGTGATAGTGAAGAAGATCAAAAATTAAAATTAAAAGTTAGAGATGAAGTAATAAAATATTTACAACCATTGTTAAAAGAATCTAATAGTATAAAAGAAAGTGAAAAGATAATACTATCAGAGGGTGAAAACATCAAACGAATATCTAAAAATATTATTTCGAAAAATGGTTATACTTATGAAGTAAAGGTAAATCTTGAATATAGTAAATTTCCTGCAAAGCAATATTCAAATATAGTTTTACCTGCTGGAGAATATAAAGCTTTAAGAATTATTATAGGAGATGGGGAAGGTAAAAATTGGTGGTGTGTTATGTTTCCACCACTATGTTTTGTGGATGAGAATAATGGTGTTATAGATAAAGAAACAGATAAAAAGTTAAAAAATGTATTAACTGAAGAAGAATACAAATTAATATCTGGGAAAAATGCAGATAAAGCTTCTAATAAAAAACTAAAATTTAAAATACTAGAGATATTAAAATCTTTTAGTAAAAATAGTAAGTAATATTTTAAAAGGAGTGAATTATATAATATGAAATACCACACCAAACTTTTTTTAGTAGTTTTTACTTTATTATTTGCTAGCACTAACTTAAATAATATATTTGCTGAAAATGAAATTAAAGAAAGTTATAAAGATTATGATAAAAAAATAGTAAATGAGAGAGAATCTGAAAAGGGGTCTAAAGAAGTTATAAGCATTACAAATGATGAGCTATATTTACTATCTAAGTTGGTATCTAGTGAAGCTAGAGGTGAAAGTTATGAGGGACAAGTTGCTGTTGCTGCAGTCGTTATAAATAGAGTTTTAGACTCAAGGTTCCCCAACAATATAAAAGATGTTATATATCAAAAAAATGCCTTTTCAGTAGTAAATAATGGAGAAATATATAAAAACCCTACAGACAGTGCATATAAGGCTGCTAGAGAAGCTTTATATGGAAAAGATCCTACTAGTGGAGCTATATATTTTTGGAATCCAGAAATTGCAACCTGCAGTTGGATTAAAACACTAGATCCATATAAAAGAATAGGTAATCATGTGTTTGCAAAATAATTAAATATTAAAAAATAAAGGAGTTTATACTCCTTTATTTTTTTTGCCAAATGCACTATAATAATCACTTAGATAATAAAAACGCATATAATTATAAAAAAATATAAGTGAGATAGAAGGGTGAGCGAGATGGAAAAATTAAGTGTAGCATTAATTTTCGGTGGAAAATCTGGGGAACATGATGTTTCTAGAGTTTCAGCTTCATCTATATTTAAGCATATAAATAAAGAAAAATACGATGTTCATACAATAGGTATAACAAAAGATGGAAATTGGATTTATTATAACGGTTCAGCAGAAGATATGGCTAATGGTAAGTGGGAAAGTTTAGCGAATAATGATGTTAAAATAAATTTGATACCTAATGGGAATTCTAAAGTTGGTCTAGAGTTTAAAGATGGAAGTTTTAAAAAGATAGATGTTTTATTCCCTGTTTTACATGGACCATATGGAGAAGATGGTAAGATACAAGGTGTATTTGAAATAAGTAATATACCTTATGTTGGATGTGGAGTTTTAGCATCTAGTGTTGGTATGGATAAACTTATATGCAAAAAAATATTTTCACAAATAGGACTGCCACAAGTAAATTACACTTATACGAATAAGTGGGAATTTAATTTAAATAAAGAAAAAGAATTAGATAAAATTGAAAGTGAATTAAACTATCCTGTATTCGTTAAGCCTGCTAACATGGGTTCGAGTGTAGGAATATCTAAAGTTTGTAATAGAGAAGAGCTTTTAAAAGGTATAAATGAAGCTTTAAAGCATGATACAAGAATAGTTTTAGAACAAGGTATAAATGCTAGAGAAATAGAAGTAGCTGTTTTAGGTAATGATGATGTAAAAGCATCTATAGCTGGAGAGATAATACCTGCAAAAGATTTTTATGACTATGAAGATAAATATGTAAATGGAGCTTCTAAATTAGAAATACCAGCAAAAGTAGACGAAACAACAATGGAAAGTATAAGAAATATGGCAATAAATGCATTTAAAGGAATAAATGGTAGTGGACTTTCTAGGGTAGACTTTTTTATAGATAAAGAAACAGATGAAATATATATAAATGAAATAAATACATTACCAGGATTCACTAATATAAGCATGTACCCAAAACTTTGGGATGCTACAGGAATTCAATATACTGACCTTATAGACAAATTAATACAATTAGCCATTGAAGGTAAATAATAAAGAAGGTGTATATTATATGAATAATAATCCGATTGGAGTTTTTGACTCAGGACTAGGTGGGCTTACAGTTTTAAAAGAAATAACTAGTATACTACCTAACGAAAATATAGTGTATTTTGGGGATACTGCAAGAGTTCCTTATGGATCAAGATCTAAAGAGACAGTTATAAAATACACTTTTCAAGCTATAAATTTTTTAATATCTAAAAATGTTAAGGCTATAGTAATAGCTTGTAATACAGCTACAGCAAGAACTTTAGCTTTAGCTCAGGAAAAGTATGATATTCCTATAATAGGAGTTATAGAAGCTGGAGCTAGAACAGCTGCATATACCACTAAAAACAAGTTAGTGGGGGTTATAGGAACGGAAGGAACTATAAATTCTAAAGCTTATGAAAAAGAAATAAATAAGTTAGATAGTGAAATAAAAATCATAGGTAAAGCATGTCCACTATTTGTACCGATAGTTGAGGAAGGTTGGGCAGATACAGAAGTAGCTAGATTAACTGCTAAAAAATATTTAGAAGAGTTACAGTCATCAAATATAGACTCTTTAGTTTTAGGATGTACTCACTACCCTCTTTTAACAAATACAATTAATAAAGTTGTTGAAGGTAAAATTAAACTTGTTAATCCAGCAAGAGAAACAGCAAAAGACTTAAAAGATGTACTAACTAAAAATAACTTATTGGCTGAAAATTCTTCAGACCAACCTTATTACAAATATTATGTGTCTGATATACCAGAAAGATTTGCAACAATAGGAAGAGAATTTTTAAATACAGAAATAGAGGACATAAATCAGATCGAAATACAAAAGTATTAAAAATATATAAACTTTAGGAAAAATTCCCTAAAGTTTATATTATTATGGAGGTTAAAAATGATAGATGTTAACATATCTATGAATACCAAGCAATATGATAGTTTAGGAAATGAAGATTGTATAGAGGTTGTATCAGTAGGAAATATGTATGAAAAAAATGGAGATACATATATTGTTTATAAAGAAGAATTAGAAAAGGGAGCAGTTCATGTTACAACCACTATAAAAATATCAGAGAAAGAGATTTTGATAAAAAGATTTGGAGTAGTTAACTCTAATATGAGATTTATTTTGGGAAAAGAAACTTTTACTAACTATAAAACTCCTCAAGGTCTATTTAATATAAAGATAAACACTAATAAATTAAATGTAGAAAAAACAGATGAGACAATAGAGATAGATATAAATTATAATATGGAGATTGTAGGATTATTTGAGGGTGTAAATAAAATACGAATAGAAGTTAGAAAAAAGAATTAAAAAAGAGCTGACTATATATTTAATTATTATTAGTCAGCTTTTTAAACTTTATTAAATTTAAATTAGTAAAGAGCTTTATTCCACCAATTCATAGAAGGTTGATCTTGATTTATAGGTTTACAGTCAAAATTATTTTCTTTAAGATGACATAATATATAAGGCAATGATTTTACTGTAATTTGTTTATCATGAAACAGTATAATAGGAGTATGGTAATTATTTAATTCTTTTAAAGTATTTGATACTATTGAAGATGTAGTACAACCTTTATGAGTATCTGTGCTATCTATATTCCAATCCCAAACTTTATAACCATAATTTATTAGACTATTATACTGAATTGCAGTTAAATGTGGCTTACTTCCATAAGGAACTCTAACTAATTTTATATTATAACCTATTAAATCTTTTAGAGTATGATTTGTGCTATTCATTTCATTTAAAGCAGATGAATTATTAGCATAAAAAACAGTTTTTTCATGGCTTTGTCCATGTAAGCCTATAGAATGACCTTCGTTTAAAATTCTTTTTACTATCTCAGGATAAGCATTAATTCTATCTTCTAATAAGAAAAATGTTGCTTTCATGTCATATTTTTTCAATAAATCCAATATTTTTGGTGTATATTTGTTTGGTCCATCATCAAAAGTAATATAAGCTACTTTACTTTTGGATATAGGACTTTGAAAACAATAACTGTTGGTTGTCATAAATGAAATAAATATAGACAACATAACTAAGGTTGATATAAATTTTTTCATATTAGATGCTCCTTGTTTATAAATTTTAAAAATTATATTTTATATTGTTATTGTATGATATTATTTAAAATATATTTAGGATAAAGTAATTTTGTATAACTAAAATTAAATGTATATAAAAAACTATCCCTAGATTAATTTATTTGGTATTATATTACTTGATAAGGTTATAAAAATAAAATAATTTATACAAGGATTTGAGAAGTTTTTATAGAAAGTATACTTGAGTTAAAAAACTAAGTGTAAGAGGTATAGTTTATGATAGTAGATAGAGTACGAAGTACTATAAATAAATATAATTTATTACAAAAAGGCGATAAAGTTGTATTAGGTTTATCTGGAGGTCCTGATTCAGTATGTTTATTACATATACTAAAACAGCTTGAAAATGAGTATGATATATCTATATATGCAGCTCATTTAAATCACCAGATAAGGGGTATAGAGGCTCAAAAAGATGTAATGTATATATCTAATTTATGTGATAGTTTAGGAGTTAAGCTTTTCGTTAAATCAATAAATGTCCCAGCATACTGTAAAGAAAATAGCTTATCAATTGAAGAAGGTGCAAGAAAATTAAGATATGAAATGTTTTATGAAATAAAACAAAAGACTAAATCAAATAAAATTGCAATTGGACATAATTTAAATGATCAAGCAGAAACTATTCTTATGAGGCTTATGAGAGGTACAGGATTACAGGGATTAAAAGGTATAGAATATAAAAGAGATGACACTATAATAAGACCTATTCTTGATATAGAAAGAAGCAGTATAGAAAAATATTGTGACGAATATAATTTAAACCCAAGAATAGATAGTACAAATTTAGAAAATATATATACTAGAAATAAAATAAGATTAGATTTAATTCCATATATGCAAGAAAATTTTAATGCTAATGTGATTGAAGCTATATGTAGAATGGGTAATAATTTAAAGCTAGATAGTGATTATATTGAACAAGAGGGTATAAATAAATTCAACGAGGTAACTAAATCGAGTGATGATGAAAATATAGAAATCTTACTAGATAAATATACTAACTTGCATAAAGCAATAAAAACTAGAATAATTAGAAATTCTATTAAGTATATTTTAGGAGATACTAATTTCGTAGATCAAAAACACATAGAAGATATACTAGATTTAGAGGATGATAATAAAATAAATAAAAAGTTAGTGTTACCTAGAGGTTTATTTGTTTATAGAAATAGTAATAGCATATTATTTACTAACAAAGAAATAACTTATGATGAAATAGAGTTTTCTTATAAACTTCCTAAAGAAGGTATGATAAAGGTAAAAGAATTAGGATTGTTTATAGAAACTCAAGTAATGAGTATTGAAAGATTTAACAGTATGAAGGTTGATAAATCCTCTAAAGGATTTGATTTAGATAAATTTAAAGGAGGGATAATTGTAAGAAATAGAGAATCTGGGGATAAAATTAAACTTACTGGAGGAAGTAAGAAATTAAAGAATTTATTCATAGATTTAAAAATACCAAGAGAGGAAAGAAGCAAAATTCCTGTATTGGTGGATGATAATGAAGTTGTTTGTGTTGGAGATTATAAAATCAGTGAAAATTATAAAATTAATGCAAATACAAAAGAAGTCTTAAAGATTACCTTTAAGAAACTATAAATTAAAACAACTTACGAAAGGAGGGCTTCTTTTGAATAAATTTTTAAAGGGAGCAGGTTTTTATCTACTTATATTTATCATTATAGTAGGTATAGTACAGTTCTCAGGTAGTTCTACAGACAAAGTAGAAGAAATGAAGTTTTCAAGCGTCTATAGAGAATTAATGAAAGAAAATATATCTAGTATAAAGATTGTAGAAGACACAGTTCTAGAAGGAACTATAAAGAGTACTAACAAAAAGTTTAAAACATACATACCAGAAGAAATTCAGTCTCAACAACTTGCAAATGAGTTATTAAAGCAAGCTGACGAAGGTAAATTACAGTTAACAGGAGCACCAAAACCAACTACACCATGGTTCTTCGAAATATTACCATCATTATTTATGCTGTTCTTTGTATTAATATTATGGTTTGTTTTCATGAATCAGTCTCAAGGTGGAGGCGGAAAAGTTATGAACTTTGGTAAATCTAAAGCTAAGGTTCATAAAGATGATGAAAAGACAAGAGTTACATTTAAAGATGTAGCTGGACTTAATGAGGAAAAAGAAGACTTACAAGAAGTTGTTGACTTCTTAAAAAATCCAAAGAAATATATAGATTTAGGAGCTAGAATTCCTAAAGGTATATTAATGGTTGGACCTCCAGGAACAGGGAAAACATATTTATCAAGAGCAGTTGCAGGAGAAGCGGGAGTACCTTTCTTTAGTATAAGTGGTTCAGATTTCGTTGAAATGTTCGTTGGAGTAGGGGCTTCAAGAGTTAGATCTTTATTTGAAGATGCTAAAAAGAATGCTCCAGCTATAATATTTATAGACGAGATAGATGCAGTTGGTAGAAAAAGAGGAGCAGGTCTTGGTGGAGGACACGACGAAAGAGAGCAAACTCTTAACCAGTTATTAGTTGAGATGGATGGTTTCGGTGTTAACCAAGGTATAATAATAATGGCTGCTACAAACAGACCAGATATATTAGACCCAGCCCTTTTAAGACCAGGTAGATTTGACAGACAGGTAGTTGTAGGAGCTCCGGATGTTAAAGGTAGAGAGGCTATATTTAAAGTTCATTCTAAGAATAAGCCACTAGAAGATGATGTTAAAGTTGAAGTACTAGCGAGAAGAACTCCTGGATTTACTCCGGCTGATATAGAAAACTTAATGAATGAAGCTGCAATACTTACAGCTAGAAAAAGAGAAAAGAAAATAAAAATGGAAACTATAGAAGAAGCTATAACTAAGGTAATAGCAGGTGTTGCTAAAAAATCTAGAGTTATAAGTGAACCTGAAAGAAAACTTACAGCTTACCATGAAGCAGGGCATGCAGTTTGTGCTCATGTACTTGAGCATGTAAGTCCGGTTCATCAAGTAACAATAGTTCCAAGAGGTAGAGCTGGAGGATTTACAATGCAACTTCCAGTAGAAGATAAATTCTATGCTACTAAGAATGAAATGAAAGAAAATATAATTGTTTTACTTGGTGGTAGAGTTGCAGAAGAATTAACTTTAGATGATATATCTACAGGAGCTTCAAATGACTTAGAAAGAGTTTCTGCTACTGCTAGACAAATGGTTACTAAGTATGGAATGAGTTCTAAATTAGGACCTATGACTTTTGGTGATAGTGAAGAAGAAGTATTCTTAGGTAATAGTATAGGAAGTAAGAGAAACTATTCTGAAGAGGTTGCATTTGAAATAGATAATGAGATAAAAGATATAGTTGATGTAGCTTACAAGAAAACTAAGAAATTACTTCAAGATAATATGGATAGCTTAGAGTATGTAGCTCAAGCTCTATTAGTATATGAGACTTTAGATGCAGATCAATTTATAAAAGCATTTAATAAAGAGTTACCTTTAGAGGCTAAATCAGAAAATGCAACAACAGAAGAAGTTGTTGATACAAAAGAGGAAAAAATAGATTTATCAAAAGATATAAATAAAGATCAAAATGATGATCAAATAAATAATTAATAAAAAATCAAAGGCTAGGGTTTACCCTAGCCTTTAGTTTAATTATTATTAAGGTAGAGGTGTTATTGTTGAGAGAAAAAGTTATTAATATATTGCTAGATAATAGTTTGGGGTTTATATCAGGGGAAGAAATATCTAAACAATTAGGTATATCTAGAACTGCTGTATGGAAACATGTAAAAGCTTTAAAAGAACAAGGTTATGATATAGAATCTGTAAACAGAAAAGGTTACAGATTAAAAGAGATACCTAATGATATTCTTAGTAAAGAAAATATTATGCATGAAATAAAAACTGAATTTATTGGAAAAGATATAATTCATTTTGATTCTATAGATTCAACAAATAATTATGCTAAAAGTGTTTCTATTGATAAAAAAAATGGAACAATAATTATAAGTGAAGAACAAGTAAATGGTAGAGGTAGACTAGGAAGACAATGGCACTCTAAAAAATATGATGGAATATGGATGAGTATTATATTAAAACCTGATATACTTCCTATGGATGCGCCATTTATAACATTAATCGCTGGAGCAAGTATAGTAAAAGCTCTTAACAACTTAGGGATAGATGCGAGTATAAAATGGCCAAATGATGTAATCATAAATGGAAAAAAAGTATGTGGTATACTAACAGAACTATCAGCTGAAATTGAAAGAGTAAATTATATAGTTTTAGGGATAGGCATAAATGTTAAAACATTAGATTTTTCTGAGGATATAGTTAATATTGCGACATCAATTCAAAAGGAAGGGTATAATATATCTAGGGTAGAAGTAATTAGAAGTTTCATATTGGAATTTGAAAAAAATTATATAGATTATATATACCATAATGATAAGAGTAAAACTTTAGATATTTGTAGAAAACACTCTGCAATTATAGGACATAATATATATACTATAAAAAATGATAAAAAAGAAAAAGTTAAATGTATTGATATAAATCAAGATGGAAATTTAGTTATAGAAGATGAAAAAGGAAATAGAAAAGAAATTATATCTGGAGAAGTATCTATAAGAGGGGAGCATGGATATGTATAATAATATTTTAGATGTTAAAGGGATTAAAGTAGGCCAAGTACAACAAATGGAAGGCTTAACTGGGTGTAGTGTTATTATATGTGAAGAAGGTGCAGTATGTGGGGTTGATGTTAGGGGTTCAGCACCTGGGACAAGAGAAACTGATTTGTTAGATCCTATTAACATGATTCAAAAAGTGCATGCTGTAGTATTATCTGGTGGTTCTGCGTTTGGATTAGAAGCTACATGTGGTGTAAGTAAATATTTAGAAGAAAATGGGATAGGCTTTGATGTTGGAGTTGCAAAGGTACCTATTGTAACTGGGGCAGTATTATTTGACTTAGGAGTTGGAGATCCAAAATGTAGACCAAATATTGATATGGGATATGAAGCTTGTAAGGTAGCTAGTTATACAAATCTTGAGCAAGGTAATTTTGGTGCAGGGTGTGGAGCTACTGTTGGGAAAATAAAAGGTAGTAATTTCTGTACTAAAGGTGGAATAGGAAGTTACTCGATTAAGTTAGATAATGGGTTAGTTGTAGCTGCATTAATAGCTGTAAATGCTTTTGGAGATGTATATGAAGAAGGGAAAGTAATAGCTGGAGTTTTAAATGATAGTAAAGATGAATTTTTAAATACTTACGATCTTATGAAACAAGGTGTGAACAAAGGTGGATTTAATATAGATAATACGACTATAGGAGTCGTGGCTACTAATGCTAAGTTGGACAAGGCCCAGTGTAAAAAGGTATCTCAGATGGCACATAATGGATATGCAAAAACGATATTTCCAATACATACTCCACATGATGGAGATACTATATTTACATTAGCAACTGGTGAGATTGAAACGGATGTAACGTTGCTAGGTTCCTTGGCTACAGAGGTAGTTGAAAAGAGTATAATAAATGCGATTAAAAATGCAAAATCAATTAATAATATACCTTCATACAATGAAATTAATTTAAAATAAGAATTATTGACAATGTTATTACCTATTGATAAAATTGTTTTTGTTGCAGCTGGCATCCTTATAAATTAGGAGCCTGACTGATTATGATATAGATAAATAACAACTAAAAATTTTAATGAAAAGTCCGGCATCTTTTAAGAGCTGGAACGGAGGTGTATTTTAGAAATGAAAACACAAGTAGGAGTAGAGAAAAAAATTAATGTTAGGCAAATGGCTATAATAGGTATGTTATCAGCTATATCTATAATGTTATCTATGACGCCACTGGGATTTATACCGATTGGACCTGTTAATGCAACTATAATGCATATACCAGTTATAATCGGATCTATAATTGAAGGGCCTATGGTTGGGGGAATATTAGGATTAATATTTGGGCTAACTAGTTTTATGAGAGCCATAACTACGCCAAGTCCAACTAATTTTATGTTTATGAACCCGATAGTTTCGATACTTCCAAGAGTTTTAATGGGTATTGCTACATATTACATTTATAAAAGTGTATTTAAATTAACTAAAAATCTTTCTGTTTCAGGGTTATGCTCTGGTTTTTTAGGTTCGATTATAAATACATTTGGAGTTTTAGGGCTTGTATATTTACTGTATGCACAAAGATATGTAGAAGCTATAGGAGGAGATACATCTACAGCTGGAGCTGTAATATTAGGAATTGCTGCTACTAATGGTATACCTGAAGCTATTGTTGGAGCTTTAGTTGTATCTGGAGTTGTAATTATACTAAAGAAAAGCAAAAAATAGAAAGAAGGTTAGATTAGATGCTTTTAGTATTTGACGTTGGAAATACCAACATGGTATTAGGTATATATGAGGGAAAAGAGCTAAAAAAGTATTGGAGAATTAGTACTGATAAAGCAAAAACATCAGATGAATATGGGATGCTGATAAATAATTTATTTCAATATGATAATGTAGACATAAAATCAATAAAAGATGTGATAATATCATCAGTTGTACCTAATGTTATGCATTCTCTTGAGAATTTTTGTATAAAATATTTCAACAAACAACCATTAGTAGTTGGGCCTGGAATAAAAACAGGATTAAATATTAAATATGATAATCCTAAGCAAGTTGGGGCAGATAGAATAGTAAATGCCGTTGCTGCAATAGAAAAGTATAAAGCACCTATGATAATAATCGATTTTGGAACAGCTACAACTTTTTGTGCTATATCAGCAAAAGGTGACTATTTAGGAGGAACTATAGCACCTGGTATAAAAATATCAAGTGAAGCTCTATTCCAAAGAGCATCAAAACTTCCTAGAGTAGAACTTTTAAAGCCTGGAATGACGATTTGTAAAAATACAGTTTCGGCTATGCAATCTGGGATAATATATGGATATGTAGGTTTAGTAGATAAAATTGTAAAGATGATGAAGGAAGAATTAGGAAATGAAGATGTGAAAGTAGTCGCTACAGGAGGACTATCATCATTAATAGCATCTGAGACTAATAGTATAGATTGTGTAGATAAGTTCTTAACTTTAGAAGGATTAAGAATAATCTATGATAAAAATAAAGAATAGTAACAAGGAATTGGATATTAAATCCAGTTCCTTTTTTATGATAAGATATTATAGGAAAATGGGTATAGATATAAGTAAAACTTTAAAAGAGGAGACTATATATGAAAATAGGAAATGTTACACTAGACAATAAGGTATTTTTATCTCCTATGGCAGGAGTAACAGATTTACCATTTAGATTAATATGTAAAGAACAAGATTGTGGTATGTTATATACAGAAATGATTAATGCAAAAGCCCTTTGCTATGATGATAAGAATACTAAAAAAATGCTAAAGATAGAGAATGAAGAACATCCTGTTGCTGTTCAAATTTTTGGTTCAGATCCAGAATTTATGGGAGGAGCCGCAGAAATATTAAATGAATATCCAAATGAAATATTGGATATAAATATGGGATGTCCAGCTCCTAAGGTTGTAAAAAATGGAGACGGATCTGCTCTTATGAAAAATCCTAAATTAGCTGAAGAAGTATTAAAATCTGTTGTTAAAAAATCTAAAAAGCCTGTTACTTTAAAAATAAGAAAAGGCTGGGATGATAATAGTGTGAATGCTGTTGAAATTGCAAAAATTGCAGAAGCGTCAGGTATAAGTGCATTAGCTATACATGGAAGAACGAGAGAACAATATTATTCAGGAAAAGCTGATTGGGATATAATAGCTGAAATAAAGAAAAATATAAATATACCTGTAATTGGTAATGGTGATGTATTTGAAGTAGAAGATGCTATAAATATGATAAATAAAACTAATTGCGATGCAATAATGATAGGTAGAGGTGCTCAAGGTAATCCATGGATATTTAAAAGAATAAATCATTATATGAAAACAGGAGAAATATTACCAGAGCCTACTTGCGAAGAAAGAATAAATACAGCTTTAAAGCATTTAAAATTAGCAGTAGAGGAACATGGAGAGTATGTTGCTGTAAGAGAGATGAGAAAACATATTGCATGGTACCTAAAAGGTCTTAGAGGATCAGCTAGATTAAGAGATGAAATTAACAAGATAGAAAGCTGTGAAGAAGTTGTAAACAAGCTAAGTGACTACCTGGACCACTCCTTGACATAAGGATGATAGTAATTTATAATATAGCGCATAAATGCTTAAGATATAAAATAAGTTTTGTTTAATTTTAAATAATAATTAAGAGAAGGAGTTGTAGGGGTTATGGAAGATAATAAGGAAATATTATTAACTCAAGAAGGTTACCAAAAGTTAGAGGACGAGGTAGAGTATCTAAAGTCAGTTAGAAGAAGAGAAGTTGCTGAAAGAATAAAGATAGCTATATCTTTTGGAGATATATCAGAAAATGCTGAGTATGATGAAGCTAAAAATGAACAAGCTCAAGTTGAAGAAAGAATAATAAAGCTTGAAAACATGCTAAGAAAAGCAGTTATAATAGATGAGTCTAAGATAGATTCAAATATAGTAACTATAGGATCTATAGTTAAGGTTAATGATATGGAATTTGAAGAAGAGGTAGAATATACAATAGTTGGTTCTGCTGAAGCTGATCCATATGAAGGTAAAATATCTAATGAATCACCTGTAGGGAAAGCTCTTTTAGGTAGAGCAAAAGGAGAAATAGTAGATGTTCAAGTTCCTGACGGGATTGCTAAGTTCGAGATATTAGAAATAAGAAGATAATCTGGAGGTATACAAATGAATAATGATCAACAACATGCTAATGATCAAGCAAAAGAAGAACTTACTGAAGTGCTTAAAGTAAGAAGAGATAAATTAGCTAAGTTACAAGAGATGGGAAGAAATCCATTCCACGTAAGTAGATATGATAGAACTAATTACTCTACAGATATAAAAAATAATTTTGAAGCTTTTGAAGGAAAAGTTGTAAAATTAGCTGGACGTATAATGAGTAAAAGAATCCAAGGTAAAGCTGGATTTATAGATATACAAGACCAAGAAGGTAGAATTCAATGTTATGTAAGATTAGATAGAATCGGTGAAGAAGAGTATGCTGTCTTTTCTACATATGATATAGGTGACATAATAGGTGTTGAAGGTGAAGTATTCAAAACTAAAAAAGAAGAGATATCTATAAAAGCTAACGATGTAAAATTATTAACAAAATCTCTTCAAGTACTTCCAGAAAAGTATCATGGACTAAAAGACCAAGATTTAAGATATAGACAAAGATATGTTGATTTAATAGTTAATCCAGAAGTAAAAAATGCTTTCGTTACAAGAACTAAAGCTATGAAAGCTTTAAGATCTTATTTAGACGAAAGAGGATTCTTAGAAGTTGAGACTCCTATATTAAATACTATAGCTGGTGGAGCTAATGCTAGACCATTTATAACTCACCATAATACTTTAGACATACCTATGTACTTAAGAATAGCTAACGAGCTATATTTAAAGAGACTTATAGTAGGTGGATTTGATAAAGTTTATGAAATGGGTAGAATGTTCAGAAATGAAGGTATGTCTATAAAGCATAACCCAGAATACACAGCTGTAGAATTATACCAAGCATATGCAGATTATACTGATATGATGGAAATAGCAGAGAATATGATAGCTTACATGGCAGAAGCTGCTACTGGAAGTATGAAGATAAACTATCAAGGAACTGAAATAGACTTCACTCCTCCATGGAGAAGAATGACTATGGAAGAATGTGTTAAGGAATATGCTGGAGTAGATTTCTCTACTATTAACACAGATGAAGAAGCTTTAGCTGTAGCTAAGGAAAAAGGTATAGAAATAACTCCTGGAATGAGAAGAGGAGAAGTTATAAATGCTTTATTTGAAGAGTTTGGTGAAGATAAATTAATCCAACCTACATTTATAACTCATCATCCAGTTGAAGTATCTCCGTTAGCTAAGAGAAATGTGGAAGATCCAAGAAAAACTGACAGATTTGAAGCTTTCGCAAATAAATGGGAATTAGCAAATGCTTTCTCAGAACTTAATGACCCAATAGATCAAAAAGAAAGATTTATGGACCAATTAAGAAAGAAAGAATTAGGAGATGACGAAGCTTGTGATATGGATGAGGACTTCGTAAATGCTTTAGAGGTAGGTTTACCACCGACAGGTGGTCTAGGAATAGGTATAGATAGAGTTATGATGTTATTAACTAACTCTCCATCTATAAGAGACGTTATATTATTCCCTACAATGAAACCTATAAAAGAAACTTCTAATGATGAAATAGAAGAATAATATAAATAAAGACCTTTCTGATTTTAAAATCAGAAAGGTTTTTTTATTATTAATTCAACATTAAAATTATAATAATGATACAAAAATATGTAGTTTAAAATTAAATGTTGGGGTAAGGTGATAAATAAAAATATAAAAACAAAATGTATGGGGAAAAATAAAGAGAGGAAGTGTGAATAAAAAATAGAAATCTATAATAAATAAAAATATTGGGGGTAATTAAATGAAAAATTTAATAAATTGGATGTGTTTAATTTCTATAATGATTTTAGTTTTACAAGTTATGATTTATATGAATAGTGAAGTTATAAGTGATTATAACAAAATTAATAGAAAAAGAAAGTTAGTAAAGAAAAAGAATGTAAGTATTGAAAATACTAGATTTGCAGAGTATGAAAATTATTATACACAAAAAATTGCAAAATAAAATAAAAAAAGTTTTAAAAAAGTATTGACGTTATTAAAATGAGGTGGTATAGTATTACTTGTCCTTGAGAAAAGGGCAAACGAAATAACAAAAAAGAGTTGACAAGAAAGAAAAAACTTGTTAAACTAATGAAGTTGTTAAATGAACTTTGAAAATTAAACAGTAGGTTAATTATAAAAATTCTTTTTAAAGAATTAAACAACAAACAACCAAGCCAGATATTCAGATAATGATAGCTGAGCGATGGACAACTTTTATTTGAGAGTTTGATCCTGGCTCAGGATGAACGCTGGCGGCGTGCCTAACACATGCAAGTCGAGCGATTCTCTTCGGAGAAGAGCGGCGGACGGGTGAGTAACGCGTGGGTAACCTGCCCTGTACACACGGATAACATACCGAAAGGTATGCTAATACGAGATGATATATTTTTATCGCATGATAAAAATATCAAAGCTTTTGCGGTACAGGATGGACCCGCGTCTGATTAGCTAGTTGGTAAGGTAACGGCTTACCAAGGCGACGATCAGTAGCCGACCTGAGAGGGTGATCGGCCACACTGGAACTGAGACACGGTCCAGACTCCTACGGGAGGCAGCAGTGGGGAATATTGCACAATGGGCGAAAGCCTGATGCAGCAACGCCGCGTGAGCGATGAA
>NZ_JACRWD010000005.1:0-117756 GCF_014306135.1 Paeniclostridium hominis | reverse complement strand
TTCATCGCTCACGCGGCGTTGCTGCATCAGGCTTTCGCCCATTGTGCAATATTCCCCACTGCTGCCTCCCGTAGGAGTCTGGACCGTGTCTCAGTTCCAGTGTGGCCGATCACCCTCTCAGGTCGGCTACTGATCGTCGCCTTGGTAAGCCGTTACCTTACCAACTAGCTAATCAGACGCGGGTCCATCCTGTACCGCAAAAGCTTTGATATCTTTATCATGCAATAAAAATATATCATCTCGTATTAGCATACCTTTCGGTATGTTATCCGTGTGTACAGGGCAGGTTACCCACGCGTTACTCACCCGTCCGCCGCTCTTCTCCGAAGAGAATCGCTCGACTTGCATGTGTTAGGCACGCCGCCAGCGTTCATCCTGAGCCAGGATCAAACTCTCAAATAAAAGTTGTCCATCGCTCAGCTATCATTATCTGAATATCTGGCTTGGTTTTTTGTTGTTTAATTCTTTAAAAAGAATTTTTATAATTAACCTACTGTTTAATTTTCAAAGTTCATTTTGTCTTTGCCCTTTTCTTAAGGACAAGTAATACTTTATCATCTTAAATCGATATCGTCAATACCTTTTTAAAAGTTTTTTTATTTTTTATTTTTAAAGTTATAAATTAAGTAATATTTAAAGCTGTATACTTGTTTATATATCTACATTATAGCTCACTTAAAAAAAATTTTAAATAATATTATTTTTTAATAAATAATTTACACATTTAACATAAATTCACTATAAATATGATAAAATATTTTAGACACATATATATCGGACATAATTTCAAATAGAAAAATTTATGATGTGAATAAAAGGAGGAATTAAATTGGGTGCTTACCTTAGAGAGCCTGTAAGTGGATTTACTCATTTAGCAGGAGCTATACTTTCCTTTGTTGGTTTATTAGCTTTAGTTATAAAAACAACAATGAATGACCCTACTATTATGAGTTTAACCGCAGTTATAATTTTTGGGATAAGTATGATTCTCTTATACTCAGCTTCTGCTACCTATCATTTAGTAGTATCATCTGATAAAGTAATTAAATTTTTAAGAAAACTTGATCATTCAATGATTTTTATTTTAATTGCAGGATCATATACGCCATTTTGCTTAATAGCATTAGAAGAAACTAGTGGCATTGCACTTTTTTGTGTAGTATCAGGAATAGCTATTGCTGGGGTATTATTTAAAATGCTTTGGTTTAATTGTCCTAGATGGCTTTCAACTTCTATATATATAGGAATGGGATGGATATCTATTTTTATAATAGGACCTTTATCTAAGGCTATATCTCCTCAAGGTGTTTTCTATTTAGCATTAGGTGGTATATTTTACACAATAGGCGGGATAATTTATGGACTTAAACCAAAATTTTTAAATTTTAAATATTTAGGATTTCATGATATATTCCATATATTTGTTATGTTAGGAAGCCTAACACATTTTTACTGTGTTTTTAAATACGTAATATAAAACAAGGACTGATTCATTCTAGAATCAGTCCTTAAATTTATCTCTTAACTTCCAAACTTATTTGCATCTAACAATATTAAGTTATATTACTATTTCATAACTCTCATTGCATTTAATACTGCAATTAATGCAACTCCTACATCTGCAAATATTGCTTCCCACATATTAGCAATACCCCCAGCTCCTAACACTAGAACTATTACTTTAATACCTAATGCAAAAACAATATTTTGCCATACAATTTTATTAGTCTTTTTAGCTATTTCTATAGCTTTAACAATGTTGCTTGGTTCATCTGTCATAAGTACAACATCCGCAGCTTCAATAGCAGCATCTGAACCTAATCCTCCCATAGCAATCCCTACATCTGCTCTTGCAAGAACTGGAGCATCATTTATACCATCTCCAACAAAAGCGATTTTCTCTTTATCACTTTTACCCTCATATAATTGTTCTAATTTATTTACCTTATCAGTAGGAAGTAAATTAGCATAAACTTTATCTAAATTTAATTTTCCTGCTATATCATTAGCTACTGCTTGGTTATCTCCAGTTAACATAACTGTTTGCTTTATACCTATATTTTTAAGTCCTTCTATACAAGCCTTAGAATCTTCTTTTATTTTATCAGATATTACTATATACCCTCTATATTTCTTATTAACAGCTATATATACCACTGTTCCAACTTCATTAGCCTTAGAGAAGAATATATTTTGAGTCATCATTAGTTTTTCATTTCCAGCTAATATATGTTCTCCCTCATAATCTACTCTTATTCCATGAGCTGCTATTTCTTCATAATTTTTTATCTTATCTAAATCAACATTACCTTTATAATGTTTTACAATAGATTTAGCTATAGGGTGATTTGAGTTTATTTCTGCAATTGATGCATATCTTAATAATTCATCCTCACTTATACCTACAGGTTTTACACAAGTTACGTCAAACACACCTTTTGTAAGAGTTCCAGTTTTATCAAATACTACTGTGTCAACACTTCTTAAAGCTTCTAAGTAGCTACTTCCTTTTATAAGTATACCTTGTCTTGATGCATGACCTATTCCACTAAAGAAACTTAATGGAATAGATAAAACTAATGCGCAAGGACAAGAAACTACTAAGAATACTAATCCTCTATAAAACCAATTACTGAAATTTTCGCCTGGTATAAAAATAGGCGGAACTAACGCTATTAATAATGCTGCCACTACAACTATTGGAGTATAGTATTTTGAGAATCTAGTTATAAAATTCTCAGTTTTGGATTTTTTGCTACTTGCATTTTCAACTAAATCAAGTATCTTAGATGCTGTAGATTCTTCAAATTCTTTTTGTACTTTTATAGTTAAAACTGCATTTTTATTTATAAATCCAGATAAAACGTCTTCTCCTGCTACCACTTCTCTAAGTAGTGATTCTCCTGTTAATGCAGATGTATCTACCATGCTAGATCCATCTATTACAGTACCATCTAAAGGTACTTTTTCTCCTGGCTTTACAATTATTATATCTCCAACTTCCACATCATATGGTGAAACTTCTTTGATTTCAGATCCTAACTTTAAATTAGCATAATCAGGTCTTATCTCCATAAGTTCAGATATAGACTGTCTAGATTTACCTACTGCTTTACCTTGTAAGAACTCACCTATTTTGTAAAATAGCATAACCCCTACAGCTTCTGCAGATTCTCCTATTGATAATGCTCCTATTGTAGCAATAGACATTAAGAAGTTTTCATCAAAAATTTGACCTTTACCTATATTTTTAATCGCCTTTAATAGTACATCCCCACCTACCACTATATACGCAACTATAAATACAATTGTATTCATACTTGACTTAATACCAGTAAATGTTTCATATATTCCAAATAGATAAACTAGAGTTCCTATTATAAGTTTAATTAACTCTTTTTTATCATTATCCTCAGTCTTGATTTCTTTTTTATCATTAGAAGATTTATTTTCTCTAAATTCAATATCAAGTCCTGGTTCTGTATCATCTATTATTTTTATTACTTTATCTATTGTATCTTTAGAGTTTGCTCCAGAAACTAAATTAACTGTTAACACCTTGTTGATAAAGTTTAAGTTAGCATTTTCAATTTCACTTAACTTATTCACTTTTTCACAGATAACCTCTGCACAATGTGCACAATTTAATCCATTTAATACTAATTCTTTCTTTTTAGACTTCATTTTAGGCTCTTTTACTTTTATATTTAACCCTGGTTCTGTATCATCTATTATTTTTATTACTTTATTTATAACTTCGTCTTGATTAAAACTTGATATTATATTTAAAGTCAATACCTTGTTTATAAAGTTCAGATTAGCACTTTCTATTTCTTCTAACTTGTTTACTTTTTCATTTATAACTTCTGCACAATGTGCACAATTTAACCCTTCTAATGTTATCTCTCTTTTAATGAGAACATCTGTACTCATAATATATCCTCCCATCTATGTCAATTTATTTATTATAAATTTCCTGTATATGAGATAATCCACAATTAAAGATTTGACTTATATGATTATCATCTAATGAATAATATACAGTTTTTCCTTCTCTTCTAAATTTAACTAACCTTGCTTGCTTTAAAACTCTTAATTGATGTGATATAGCAGAGTGGGTCATTCCTAATAAATCAGCTATATCGCATACACACATCTCACTCGAGAACAATGCATATAAAATTTTTATCCTCGTTGTATCTCCAAACACCTTAAATAGTTCAGCTAAATCGTATAAAGTTTCATCTTCTGGCATCTTTTCTTTAGCTTTACATACAAGTTCTTCATGAACTTCTTCACATATACAATCTCTTATCTCACCCATATCACACATATCAATTAACTCCTCCTTGGGTTTATGTAAATCATTATATATGAACAATTGTTCATATATAATATATTATATGTATATGTCCATAATTTTGCAACTAATTATATAAATTTAATTTTAAATGCACATAATACAGCCTTCTTTCTTATATATATATAATAAAGTGTTTTTGAAATAAGATTCGAAAAGTTTTTAATCCAGGAGGTCAAGTTTATGAGTTTTGATAATTACATGAACCCTATGTTTTCTGACATGGATAATAAGTATATATATCCTATGCCTTATGTTAATCCTATGATATATATGAACCCTTATATGATGAATTCCATGCCTTATCAGAATAATAAAAATCAAAATAACAATGAAAGTCAAACTGAGCAGTATACAAATACTTCTCAATACAATCCTATGATGTATATGAACCCTTATATGATGAATCCTATGATGGGTGGTATAGACCCTAGTATGTTAATGCAAATGTATATGCAAATGGTTCAGATAATGCAAATGATGGGTTGTGTACCTAATATGAACCCTATGAATAACATAAATCCTATGAACAATATGGGAATAGACCCTACAATGATGCAAGATTCTATGAATAATGGTTATCCAGATCCTATGAAACAAATGCCTGGTATGCCTATGATGGGCGGCATGCCTGGTATGCCTATGATGGGTGGTATGCCTGGTATGCCCAATATAAATATAGAAGAATTTGATGAAGAAGAAATGTAATTAATTTTTAAAATTATTTTTTATTTAATGTATAAAGTATTTAATTTGGGGTCATAATATAAATGTATTCCTCATAATATTCCCCCAATATTATAAATACATGGAAAAAGCCCTAGCATATTGCTAAGGGCTTTTTTTACTTATTTGTAATAACACTTTTTATAATACTTACTATATCTGCTGCTATTTCCACATTAGATTTAACACGTTCTTTTGCTACGATAAAATCAGCAGTTGTATCCGTAATAACTCCTGTTACATCTTTTAAATTATCACTTATTTCACTAAAATTTTCTGCTACTTCTGGTAATTTGGTTATAGTAGTTGATACATTTTCAGAATTAGAAGATACCAAGTCTTTTAGATTTTTTATAAAATCATTTAAATTTTTCAAAGTAAATATTAGGTATATTAATGCTATACATCCTAATAAAGCAGCTATACAATATAATACATTTATATCTATATACATATTACGCCTCTACTGCTTCGCTTGTTTCTAACTTATCTATTTCTTCTTCAGTATTTTCTAAATTTAAATCTTTATTTTTCTTATTTTGTAAATACTCTTTTATTCTTCTCTTTGATTCATTTACATTTTCATTAACTCTGACTTTAGCTAATTGTGATTTTTCACTAACTGTATTTGCCACTTGTTGTGATTTATCTTTTATATCTGCTATTGTTTCTTTTCCTGCTTTAGGCGCTAATAGTATTCCTCCTAAAGCTCCTGCTGTTACTCCTGCAACCATTCCAACAGTAGCTATTTTCATTTTTTTATTTCTTTCAGCCACTCTTTTAGCTTTTTTTCTTTGTTCTATTTTTTTTGTTAAGTTCATAATATCCCCTCCAAAGTTCTTATATTTACTTTATACCCAAACTGTAATATTTCTAACTATTTTTGTAAAATATTGTTAGTTTAATCTAAAAAGTCATAAAAATCTTCAGATTCAGATTCTACAAACTCATATAATACATTTTGTTCGAAGAATAATTCTTCATTTAATGTTACATAATTCTTAAAGTTACATTGAAGTAGCTTATTTATATATAACCTATCTTTTTCGTTATATGTAGCTACAAAAAACTTATCATTCATCTGATAGTATAATGCACTTAAATCATTATTAATTACGTAAGTTTCTTCTTTTACATGATTATTATCAAAGTTGAATCTAGTAAATAAAACTCCTAAATCCAAATCACTTCTAAGCACAAATGGATTCAGTTTATAAAACTTATCTACAAATTCATCTCTATTATTTAAATCATAAATTGCTATATATTCAGGTTTTGATATTTCATCAAATACTTCAAAATCAAAAATACCTTCTTTATCAGTAAACATTAATGAATTTATTTTGTATTCATCATTTTCATAAGTTATATGAAATGCTAATTTACATGTATAGTATCCATCGTTATCTTCATATAAAACATCGCATATATACATATCATCATCTTTTCTAGTAACTTTATTTTTAAGTAAAGCTCCATTTATATTAGTTATGTGCATATTAGCTATGTCTTCATTATTAGAAAAATATTTTAAACTATCTTTATCCCATGCTATAAATCTCATAGTCATGTAGTTTATAAATTCTATATCTGTATCTATTTTTTTGCATAATTTAGGATATAAATCAAATATATCTACTTCAGCTTTATAATTATCTATAAAATCAATGTATTCATCAACATCTCCTGGTAATTCTTTTTCCCAGTAATAGTTCTTTTTACCATAATAATTAACTAAACTTAAAGCCTCTTTTTTTGTAAGTTGTATTCTATCTGCGCCTAATCCACCCATTAACCTTTCTTGTTCTCTATTTAACTCTTCATATGAAGCATTTCTTAAACTTACATAATCAGCTATCCCTAGTCCTTCTGCATCTATCAAATAATATTGATATAGTATATCTTTGTTATCTTCCCAGCCTATTATAAGACCCATACTACCCATTAATCTCGAATTGGTTACTTTAGCAAAAATGAAATCCATTTTATTAAACACCCTTCCTTAAAATATGTACTATTTAGATATAAATCTATTATCAACTATATTTACTAAGTTTAATTAGCATATTTTAGAATATACCCATTTAAAAATTAATTTTAAATTATTTCTTATATTTTTACAACTACATGCAAATTTTATAATATAATAGATAAAAGAAAAAACGTATTAATTGAGGTGATATATATGAAAAAAATTGCAGCATTCTTTGATATAGATGGTACTCTATATAGAGATTCATTAATGGTTGAACACTTCAAGAAACTTATAAAATATGAAATAATAGACGAGAAAGTATGGTTAGTTAATGCTAGAGATACTTTTGTAAACTGGGATAAAAGACAAGGTAATTATGATGATTATTTATTTGAAGTATGCGATATATACGTAGAATCTTTAAAAGGTTTAGATTTATGTTCTATTCATTTTACTAGCGATCAAGTTATAAAATTAAAGTCAGATAGAGTTTATAAATATACCCGTTCTCAAATAAAATGGCACTTAGACCAAGGTCATGTTGTAATATTTATATCTGGAAGCCCTGATTTTCTAGTTTCAAAAATGGCAAGTAAATATAAAGCTACTGACTTTATTGGAAGTAATTATGTATTTGAAGATGGAAAATTTAATGGAGAAGTTATTCCTATGTGGGATTCAGCTAGTAAAAATATAGCTATTGATAATTTTGTAGATAAATATAATATTGACTTATCTAAATCATATGCCTACGGAGATACAAATGGAGATATAAATATGCTTAGAAGGGTTGGAAATCCTGTAGCTATAAATCCGACTAAAGAGTTACTTCATCAAATAAGATCTGATGAATCTATAAATAATATCTCTAAAATAATAGTGGAAAGAAAAGATTTAATTTATCAATTGCCTTCTTCTATAGAAATTTTAGACATATAAATATTTTAATTTGGAGGTTTTAATGGATTTAATTAAAGACAATGAATTTATGAAAAAACTAGATGCTGATATAGAATCACTAAGTAGAACTTTATACTTAGATAATCCTGATTTATGGCTAGATTTTTTAGAAAAATCTTCTGATAAAAATTTTGATGAAATGTCACTATACTTTGCAGCTAAATATAATTTTATATCTATAATAAAATATGCTGTAGAAGTAAATAAATTTGACTTAGATTCCACTTCTAAAAACAAGGCTTTTTCTTCTGTAAAAAAACATCTAATAGATGTTGCTCATTCAGAAAAAGCTTCTGACATTTTATCTTACTTAACTGGTGAAGAATATACAGAAGAGGTAGAGAAATCTAATAAAAAAATAAATTTAGTTGATGCTAATAAATATAAATCTGTTACTAACTATTCTGGGGCTTCTTATAATTGTCCTCATTGTAACTTAAATGTATTTGAATTTGGATATAAAGTATTAATATCTTCAACTTGCTCTTATTCTCCTAGTGATAGAAAAATAGTTAGATCTAATCCAATGGAACTAGATACTATTATTTGTGCTAGTTGCAATAAGGAAATAGAAGATGTTACTCCTAAAAAATTAGAGGATATACTAAATATAGAAAATTGTGTAAATTGTGGATCACACATACCTACATCAGGAGTTTTAAAAGAGGTTTCTGTAAGTTTTAATAAAGATAATGGTAAGTTTGAAGATGGAGGTTCTACATATTGTTGCAAACCTTGTAGAAAATCACTAGAAAAACCTCAACTAGAATATTTTAATTTAATATAATTTGTAATTTCCCCGGAAATTATATATAAAAAACCACTCTTTTTATCGAAATTAAAGAGTGGTTTTTATTATCTTGGTTTTATTATTTTTCTAATCCTTTGTTCATAGTAATCTATAAATAAAGTATAAACATAATCATATATCAAAAATGCAAATTGAAATACTAATATAGTAAATATATTTATAGGAATATATATTATACCTTTAATCATAAAATACAAACTTAATATACTTAAATTAGCATAAACTAATTTAAGTAATATGTCTATATAAAAAGGTCTGTCTTTTTCAACTAAATACTTAATCAATCCGTAAATTCCAAATGTAAAAATATATATTAACCATTGAGCTTTATTAGGAAGTACTAAAAAACTTAATACAGATGATGCTATATAAAATAATATTCCTAATTTAAATCCATATTCCATTATTACTATTGATATCAAAAATGAAGCTAATCCCATAAAAAACACAGTATTAATAGGTATGATATTTGATAATAGTAATAAAATAATATTTAAAGCTAATAGTATTCCTGTATATGCTATTTTCTTACTCATATTTAATCACCCTTAACAACAAGTTATGAAATCTCCTCCAAAGCATTCACAAACTGTGTCTAAACACCATAATTGAGTACAAACTTCACAGAAATCATCTCCACAGCAACAACAATCATCGCAACAACAGCAACAACAACCACCTAAATCACTATGTCTTCTCCTATTATATTGTCTAGCTCTTCTATCATAATCATCATAGTAACGATTATATCTTATTAAAGCGTCTTCATATTCTTTATTTTCTGGACTTAAAGAGACAGCCTTTTTTAAATATTCTTCACCTTGATCATAATATCCTAGGTTCAATGATGCAATTCCCATTAAATAAAACCATTTAGCACTACTTTTATCAGATATAGAAGATAATAAATCATAGGCTTTATTAAATTCTTTATTATCAATAAAATTTTTAGCTAAATTAAACTTTTCATTATAAGTAGGATTACTGTACATTAACTTCACACCCTTTATTTAATATATTTTTATATCTAAGGTAAACTCCTGAGTAGATTATATTTTCTATTATGTTTATATTAAACTTTATATGTAAATTATCTATAGACTGTGCTAAATGTCCTAAGCTTATAGATATAAGTTTATCTACTCTTTTTCTTAGTTCTTCTTTTTTGTTAGCATATTCAATAAAAGGATTGTATCTTCCTTTTTTAATATCCCTATCTAAATCTTCATATGCATCTAACATATATATATACTTTCCTATATTAAACCCTATAATTCTCAAATCATGTTCATACTTATCATTTTTATAAGCAAAAATTTCACCCATAAGGTTTCCAAAAGTATTTGAAACTGCATCTATATCAGTACTATTACTTTCTTCTAAATTTTGTAATACTAATAATTGATTTTTTATATAATCAGCCTTTTCAGGATATTTTTCATAAGCTTTTTTTAACTTTCCTTTATATATATTGTAAGCTAAAATATCCTTTATACCTTTATCATCATGTAAATTATCTTCTAACTTATAATAAGTCAAAAGAACATTCATACTAGCTGCATATTCAGTTATTTCATTTACAATTCTTGCCTTCTTTTTTATTGGATTTGCTATACATACTTCCTGAGTTATAGTAGATTTTGGCCTATAAACAGAAGTTAAAAGAAGTATTAAAAATGTTATATCATAATTTAATGATAGCCTTGAAATTTCTCCATGGTTTTGTTTTAGATATTTACATAAACCACAATAATAACCTTTATAGACATCAAATTCTCTAAAGGTTAAGTCCATCTTATTTATTCTAACATATCCAAACATACTTATCCTTTCTTGTATAAATGCAATTATATTTATAATATATAAACTATTATTTATTATAAATATATTATCTTTTTCTTTATATAATATACATTTTTTATCATTATATCAATCGTTATATAATAGTATTCAAATTAATTTAATATATATTAATTCTCTGTATCTATTATAACTCTATATCAAAATCTAACTTCCTACTTAATAATAAAAAAAGCTATAGAAATCAAACTATTAATTCCTATAGCTTCTATTTTAAATATAAAAACTAATCTACTAAATTTTCTTGTAATTTCCCTAAAAAGTCTTGAACATTAGTAACCATAGTAGTAACTTCTAAACTACCTCTATCTCTTAACTTATTAACAGCAAATTCAGATATATCAATAGTATAGAAATTAACAGGTCTAACTTTACCATCAACGACTCTATAAGAAGGAGTCATATTACCAACAGCTATTGAATGAAGTTGAGTCGCTAAACAAACTACAGTTGTAGCTTTTCTGACATGACTTCTCATAGCATCTTGAGCTTCATAGACATTTCCATATACTATTGGAAGTGGACCATCATCTCTTATAGATCCTCCTAAAACTATTGGCACATTATTTTTTATACAAGCATGTATTATACCATCTTTTATATTTTCATTTTCTATTAACTTTTCTATTGATCCAGCTCTTCTAGCTTTATTTAATAAATCTAAGTGATGATAATGTCCATCTTTTATTGATTCTTGAGTATACACATGTTGACCTAATGCAGTACCGAATATACCTGCTTCTAAATCATGAGTTGCTACTGCATTTCCGCCTAAAAATGCATCAACGTAACCATTATCTATTAAAGATGCCATAGCATCTCTTGCACCTTTTGAAAATACAGCCGCCGGACCTAACACCCAAACTATGTATCCATTTTCTTTTTCATATCTTAATAAATCATACATATTTTCATAGTCTTTAGTATATGAAGTCTCTCTTGATCTACCTGATCTAAAAGCAAAAACATCACCCTTTGCTTCCTCTTCGCTTTGGAATCCATTTGGGTATAAGTATATTCCATCTACTGCATCTTCAGTTCTTCCTACAATTACTTTATCCCCTACTTTAAGTCTTCTAAATTCTACAACTTCAATTTTATTATCAGTTGTTATTACAGGTACACAGTCCATTCTACTTTCTTCAGCCAATATCCATTTTCCATTTACTTTAAAATATTCTGGATAAATTGACATCGCGTGATAATTATCTGGTGCTACCCCATCTTTTTCAACTACTCCATAATTTGCATCTGGAGCATTAATAAATCTTTCCTGTGTGAAATCTGGTTCTCTGTACTCTCTTAATTTAAAAGTCATCTCTAAAACCCTCCATAATAAAATAGTATATCCTTAATTTAACCTCTTTGAGATAATTATATCACTAATTTGTTATGATGCGTCTATTTCAAAGAAAACGTTAAATTTTCTTCATCATATTCCCCCTGATTAGATAATTCTAATTCTTCTAATATCACACTAATAACATCCTTATTTAAAAATAAATTTCCATTTAAATTAATTAATTTTAAATTTCTATCTTTATATTTATTCTTAATATAATCTGTAAGATTATCTTCAACAATTATATTAAAATTTTTGTCCAAATATACTTTAAAAAGCCAAGTCATAGCCTTATTATCTAAACTGCTTACTATATAATCTAATACTACATATGTATCTTCATTTTCTTTTATTAGCATAAATTCAGGTGCATTTTTTATTAAATTGTTTATTAAAGTATCAAACTTACTCATATTTAAGTCCTCCTATATTGTAATATACATCATTTTATCAAATGTTAATAACCAATGTTCAATTTTTCATACTATATTTCTATAAACTCAATACTTGAATTTATTATATCTTTATCGTTTATTTTCAATTTTGCCATTGTAGTTGGTAATTTAAATCTTTTTGGTCCTACTGACCCTGGATTAATATATAGTATTCCATCTTTTTTGTAAGTTTCATTTTTATGTGAATGGCCATATATAACTATATTTACTCCAAGTTTTTTTAAACTATCTTTAATAGTCTTTATATCATGAACTATAAATATTTTTGCGCCTCCTATATCGACTATACTACTTTCTTTAACATCATTAAATTCACCCTTTTTATCACAATTACCTTTTATATATTCCACTTTAGATATATCTTTTAAATCTTTTATTACTTCTATCTTACCTATATCTCCTGCATGAATTATCAAATCACAATCTTTTAAATTATCTTTTACTTCTTTTCTTAACAATCCATGGGTATCTGAAATTATTCCTAATATCATAAATTTCACCATCCTATAAATATACCCCTTACCATTTTGGTAAGGGGTATATTTTAATCTCTAAAATTATATACTAAATTTAATAAATCTAAAAATATATTTATAAAGTCTAAGTATAAATTAAGTACATGCATTGATAAATCTTTACTATCATTTATATCTCCACTAACTATTTCATATTTTATTAAACTTACATCATATAGTATATATCCACAGAATATTACTACACTAAATACTGAAACTAATATATTAAACGTTTTAAATCCAATAAATATAGATACTATACTTAAAAGTATTAAAATTACTAATCCAATTAATAATATATTTCCTAGTCTTAAATATTTATCGCTATTTTCTTTTTTAGCTACCATAGATAAAATAAAAAATATTAAAGCTGTAACTAATAAAATTATTATTACTGTCTGGCTACCTAGCCCACTTATATACATTTGAAGTATTGGATATAATAATATTCCATTTATAAAAGTAAATAAATATACCCAGTTCATACTAAATCGATCTGGTATAATTTCCTTTCTTGATAGTAAACATAAAATTAATAATCCTAAAACCACAAATATAAATATAAAATTAGCTACCATAACTACACTCTCTGGAATAAATGCCTTTCCAAATGCATAGCCTACAAAACAAAATAATATTGATATAGCTAAGTATTTAAACACTTCAGCCATTGGATTAAACTCTGTTTTATTCACCTTAATTCACTTCCCTTATAGTTTGTAAAATAATTATAACTTTTTTATACCCAAATAAAGTTAAATTATAGTTACAAATTTAAGGCTATTTCAGTAAATTCAAATAACGTTCATATCCTTCTTCTTTCATTTTATTCTTAGGTATAAATCTAAGGGCTGCTGAGTTTATACAATATCTAAGTCCACCCTCTTCTTTTGGCCCATCATCAAATACATGCCCTAAATGTGAATTTGCCTTTGTACTTCTAACCTCTGTCCTATACATTCCATGAGAGAAGTCACTTTTTTCTCTTAAAACATTTTTACTTATAGGTTTTGTAAAGCTTGGCCATCCACATCCTGAATCAAATTTATCTTTAGATGTAAACAATACTTCTCCACTTACTACATCTACATATATACCTTCTTCTTTATTATCCCAATATTCGTTATTAAAAGCTGGCTCTGTTTTATCATTTTGAGTAACTTCAAATTGTATAGGACTTAATTTACTTTTAAGATTTTCTCTATTTTTATTATTTTTATCCCAATGAGTTTTTATAAAGTCATATCTTCCAGATCCTTTATAATACATTTCATAATGTATAGGTTCTTTTTTATAATAATCTTGATGATATTCTTCAGCTATATAAAAAGTTTGCGCAGGTAATATTTTAGTAACTATTGGATTTTCAAATAAATTACTTTCCTCTAATTCTTTTTTAGATTTTAATGCTAACTCTTTTTGTATGTCATCATGATAGAAAATAGCAGTTTTATATCTATTTCCCCTATCATTAAATTGTCCTCCTGTATCAGTTGGATCTATTTGTTTCCAAAATATATTTAGTAAGTCTTCATAATTTACAAGTTCATCATCATAAGTCAATTGTATAGCTTCTAAATGTCCTGTTATTTCTTGACAAACTTTTTCGTAGTTAGGGTTTTCGTCTTCTCCACCAGTATATCCAGCTACTATCTTTTCAATTCCTTCGTAATTACTAAATGGTTTGAACATACACCAAAAGCATCCTCCAGCAAAAGTTGCTAACTTTTTCATAAAAGACCCTCCTCACTTTTACATTTTTATTATTTTCCTTTTTATTTATAATTCTATTTATTCCCTTTTGCTTTAAATACTAACCTTGTAAAAATCATATTTTTACAATTATCAATTATCTTCTTATAAACAATAACTAAAAATTTCAAACTACTATTTATAGTATTTTCATACGGGTAATCTCCTGATTATAAATATATAGTTTGTATATCTCATAATGTGGTATTATAATATATGAATTTAATTAACCTTGTTTATGGAGGTGTTATTTTGAACGATAAATACATTGTATATTTTATTAGCCGAACAAAAGCTAATATGATTAAATTTATAGATACTAAATTAAAAAAGAATAACTTAAATGATTTAATTCCAACTCACGGTAATATTCTCACAGCACTTTATGAAAGTGATGGTAGATTAACGATGAAAGAAATTGCCAAGAAAATTGGTAAAGATAAATCTACTGTTACAGCTTTAGTTAATAAGCTAATTAGCTTAGGTTATATAAAAAAAGAGAAATGTGATATAGATAGAAGAGTAACTTATATAAGCTTAACAAATAAAGCTTTTGATATAAAAGATACGTTTGATTTTATTTCCTCACAAGTAAAAGAAACTGCTTATACAGGTTTAACTGAAGAGGAGAAAAAAGAATTTTTAAGATTACTTAGAAAAATAAGTACAAATTTTAAAAATGCAAATGATGAACTTAAATAATTTTATATTTTTATCTATTAGATTAATAATTGTAAATTATTAGATTTACTTATATAACATATAGTTTTATATATTGATTAAAACGTAAATTCCAATAAAAACAATTATTAATCTTTTTCAATTTTATTTAATAAATTTTTAATGTTTCTGAATATAGTTTTTTAATGCTCCTATCATTCCACTATCATTTTGATTTTTTGCAAATTTTATGCTTGTGTTTTCTAAAATTTCAGTTACTACCTTTTCTTTTAAGTGTTTATATAACCTTTCTTTTATATACTCCTCTTGTTCCATTATCCCTCCACCTAAAATTACAACTTCAGGATTTATTATGTATATAATATTAGCTATTCCTATAGCTAAGTTTTCTAACATATTATCAATTTCCTCAATGCAAATATCATCTCCACATTTTGCTAACTCAAATATCTCTTCTCCAGATATTTTTCTATTTTTTAATTTTGATACTCTATTTACTAAAGAACTTGTAGTCGCAATTTTACTAAACCTAGAGTCTTTTATATGCATATATCCTAATTCCCCAGCACTATTGGTAAATCCATTTAAAATCTTATTGTCAACTATTATACACCCTCCTATACCTGTGCCTACTGTTATGCATACACTTGATGAAGTATTTTTCGCTTCGCCTATAAAACTTTCAGCAATACCTACACAGTTTACATCATTTTCTACTTCACAATTTATATTAAACTCTTTTTCTAATTCTTCTTTAAGATTTAAACCTGAATAGTTAGGTATTAATGTAGCAGATATTATCTTCCCCTTTTTACTATCAACTATACCAGCACTTGATATACAAATTCCCTTTACATCATAATCTTTTTTACAACTTCTGATTATATTTTTTATATTATCTAATATATGTTGATTTTCGTTTATTGTTGGATTCTTACCTTTTGATAAAAATTTGCCTTCTTGAGTTAACACTCCATACTTTATATATGTTCCACCTATATCTAAACAAATGTATTTACTCATATACTCCCCCTTAACATATCATTAATTTTAACTATCAGTTTATTTTAATAAACTTACTTATTTTACAAATAAATATATTTATAATTTTATTCTATACATTAAAACTTATTTCCTTTTTATTAAATTCATAAAACTTATTTTTACTATCAATTTAAAAATTCAGAAATTTTATAATATATTTCTTTTGTATTGTAAATATAAATTAAAATAAATATTTATATATTGTTAGTTTTTTTACTATTTACAAATTTATACATTAGGAATATAATTAAAGTGTTCAGTACATCTTTAATGTTTGAACATTGTGTGATAGATTACATATCATACTCCTGACTTTGTTTTATTTTATTTGTTTTGTTGAGATATCTTACATTTAATAGTAAATATGTAAGAAATAAATGTTCAGCTTTGAACTATAGTGTAAAGATATAATAAAAGAAGGTATCTTAAATTAAGATACCTTCTTTTATTATATCTTTATCAACTTATCCATTACTATCCATTAAATAAAATATCTAAACTATAATCATAAAAACAACTATTATAGCACTACCTGTGTAATACTTCCCTTACTATCTTCAATAGTTATAATATCTAAATTTTTATAAGTTTTAGCTAACCATTTTATCTCCCTCATAATTAAATTAACTTCTTGGGAAGATAGATTTCCTATAAAATATTGTTCTCTTTCTTTTGCATGATTTTTATCTGACAACCAACTTCTAACAAAAGTAAATGCAAATGTATTTGGTATGTTACTTACATTCGCTCTTTTAGACTTTATAGATTTAGCAACAATTTTCATAAAGTACCTCCATATGTAGATTGATTCATACTAGATTATATTTATTACTACTTACTAATATACTTAATAATGAAAATTTACAAATGGAAAATCAATATTAACAAAGTACTTTAAAGTTTTTTATAATAAAAAAGAGATATCTTTTGATTAGATATCTCTTTTTTAAATCTTAATTTAGTTATCTAAGAACATTTTTAAATCGTCTTCAACATTAGTTATTCCACCAATTCCAAAGTTTTCAACTAAAACTTTAGCAACATTTGGAGATAAGAATGCTGGTAATGTAGGTCCTAAATGTATATTCTTAACGCCTAAGTATAATAGTGATAATAATACTATTACAGCTTTTTGTTCATACCAAGCTATGTTAAATGCTATTGGTAATTCATTTATATCTTCTAATTCAAATACTTCTTTAAGTTTTAATGCTATTAATGCTAATGAGTAAGAGTCATTACATTGACCTGCATCTAAAACTCTAGGTATTCCGTTTATATCACCTAATGGTAATTTATTGTATTTGTATTTAGCACATCCAGCAGTTAATATTACTGTATCTTTTGGTAGAGCTTTAGCAAATTCTGTATAGTAATTTCTTGATTTAGCTCTTCCGTCACATCCTGCCATAACGAAGAATTTCTTTATAGCTCCAGTTTTAACCGCTTCAACAACTTTATCTGCAAGTGCGAAAACTTGATTATGTGCAAATCCACCTATTATTTCTCCAGTTTCTATTTCTTTAGGAGCTTCACATTTTTTAGCTTGTTCTATTATAACTGAGAAGTCTTTATCAGATTCTGAGTTTCCTGTTATATGAGTACATCCAGCATATCCAGCTGCTCCAGTTGTATATAGTCTATCTTTATAGCTATCCTTTGGAGGTACTATACAGTTTGTAGTCATCAATATTGGCCCATTAAAGCTTTCAAATTCTTCTTTTTGTTTCCACCAAGCATTTCCGTAGTTTCCTGCAAAGTGAGAATACTTTTTAAATGCTGGGTAGTAATGTGCTGGTAACATTTCAGAGTGAGTATATACATCTACTCCAGTTCCTTCAGTTTGTTTTAATAATAACTCTAAGTCTTTTAAGTCATGTCCTGATACTAATATACCTGGATTTTTTCTAACACCTATATTAACTTTAGTTACTTCTGGATGTCCATAAGTTCCTGTATTTGCACTATCAAGTAAAGCCATAGCATCTACTCCAACTTTACCTGTTTCTAAAGTTAAAGCTATTAACTGATCTACAGTTAAAGTATCATCTAATGTTTTAGCTAATGTACTTTGCATAAATGCATTTACTTCTTCGCTATCATATCCTAATGCATTAGCATGTTTCATGTATGCTGACATACCTTTTAATCCATATATTATAAGTTCTCTTAAACTTCTTATATCTTCATCTTTAGTTGCTAAGACTCCAACCTTAGTAGATTTTTCATCTAATATAGCATCTATTGCTACTTGTTCTTCTCCGCTTCCTAGTATAGCATTCTTTAATTTAGCTAATACAAAAACCTTAGCATCCATTTCTTCATTGCTTGATGCATTCCATAATGCTGCTTCTGATAAATTTTCTTTATTGTTTAAAGTAGCTAATAACTCTTCTTTAGTTGCTAAAGTTTGTTTTACTCTTTCATAGAATATTGCATCATCAAAGTTAGCATTTGTTATAGTTGTAAATAAGTTTATAGTTATTAAGTGATTTACTTGTCCATCTACTTTTTTACCTTCGCTTCTAAGTCTTGTAGTAACTTCTGATAATCCTTTTGTTGTATATATTAAAAGGTCTTGCATTCTTGCTAAATCTGGTGACTTTCCGCAAACACCAAATTTAGTACATCCTGTGCAACCTGCTGTTTCTTGACATTGAAAACAAAACATTTTATTTTCCATAATATTTCCTCCAGTTTTTCGTATTTATCTTATGTACTCATTATATATACAAATAAAAAAAAAGAACGTAACCTAAGTTACGTTTTTATACTTTTTATATATAAGTGTATTTATTTCGTCCACTTTCTTTAGACATGTAAAGTGCTTTATCTGCTAAAGCTATAGACTTTCTAAGGTTTTCCTTTGAATATACTGTAGTAATCCCCATACTTAAAGTAATATAATCATCTACTTTAGAATATTCATGTTTAATTTTTTCATTCGCTACATTTTCTTTTATTCTTTGAGCTAAAGCAATAGCTTCTTCCTTAATAGTATTTTTAAGTACAACGCAAAATTCTTCTCCACCATACCTAAACACAATATCATTTCTACGACAGCTACTTTTTAGAACTCTTGATATACATTTTAATACTTCATCACCTTTTTGATGCCCATAATTGTCATTATATAATTTAAAATAATCAACATCTATCATTAAAACCGTTAGAGGAAAATCCCCCTTCCTCGCTTTTATTTTATATGATTCAAGATACCTTCTATTGTATGTATTGCATAAAGCATCTCTCATAGAGTCTGTTTTTGACTTTCTCATCTTTTCATATATAAATATAACTACGGCTATAAGAATTAAATCAATAAGTATAAATAATACTACTGTTTTTTTCATAGCGCCGATATTGCTTTGTTCTAAAATTTTATTATTTAAATGAAAGTCATACTGTTTATCATTTATATCTAGTATCTCTTGATCTTTATTATAAAATTCTTGTAATAATTCATTATATTTTTCTTTATCTCCGAGTCTTTTATATATTTCAATTCTTTCTCTAATTGAAAATTGAGCAATAAATGTATCTCCTTCTTTTTGAGCATATTCTTCAAGTTTATCAAAATATTTTATAGCTTTTTCTACTTCACCAATTTTTTCATAATACATAGCATATGCTCTAGTTTTAAACATATTATTTTCAGTATAATATACTTCATTATTTTTATTTTTTAACTTGTTTATCTCATTAAAATAATAATCTACCTTATCCAGATTATTTCTATATATATCTCTTATAATTAAGTCAGAATAATATATAATTAATAAATCATCTCTATGCTCTTTTGGTGAATCATATATGTAATCTTCTACTTTTTCAAGTATTGAACTGTATTCTTCAGTATTTCCAATTTGTAAATATATCTCTGCTAGATTTAGCAGTGAATATGTTTTTACACGCGCATTATCTCCATCAATTTTACCTTTTGATGTTAGAATTTTCACTAATATTTCTGCACTTTTTAAATACTCACCAATTTGCCTATAAGCAATCGCAGTATTCATCTCTACCTTATATTTATTTATCTTACTTACATATTTATCAGCTTTTTCATACATTAGTAATGCACTAACTGTTTCTCCTTGAAGTGTATTTATAACTCCTAGGTAATTTAAAACATCAAATTTATCATCTTTACTTAAAGTTTTAAATTTATGCTTATCATTTAAAATGTACTCTAATTTTTTTTCTGCTAAATCATAATTCCCCTTTTGTATTTGTAATTTTGCTTTATTTATTGTATCTCTTTCCATAGATTCAAGTTTACTAAGGTCAATTACTCTATGACCTAATAAACATATAATTACAAAAAATGTAAATATAACTAAATATAGTATCTTTTTATTAGATTTCATATATCACCTCACTAGGACTTTTAATTGTAAATATCCTATTGATTTAAAATTTTCATCCTAATTTCCTTTTTTTAATATATTTATAAATATATCTGCTATATTCGGATCAAATTGTTTCCCTCTACATTTTTCAATTTCCTCTATAGCTTCCTCTTTAGTTTTTACTTTATTGTATCCCCTATCTGTTATCATAGCATCATATGAGTCTACTACATTTACAATCCTAGCCATTATAGGTATTTCTTCACCCTTCAATCCTAAAGGGTACCCTCCTCCATCATATCTTTCATGATGAGTTAAAACCCCTCTAGCTACATTAGATAATTCATTTGATGCCTGAAGTATTCGATATCCTTTTTCTGTGTGAGTCTTTATTTCTTCGAATTCTTCTTCGCTAAGCTTTCCTTTTTTTAATAAAACAGTTTCACTAATTCCAATTTTGCCTATATCGTGAAGTTTCGTAACTAATTCAAGTTCATCTAATTGAGCAGTTGTAAATTCCAAATATTTTCCTATTTCCATAGAATATTTGACTAACCTTTGGGTGTGTGCTTGTGTTTCAACATTTTTTTCATGTAAAGATTGGCATAATGAAAATATTATAGAACTTCTGATACTTTTTTCTTTTAAAAATTTTTGCCTGTGCAATTTTTCTTCTGCTTCTTTTAGATTTTCATATATATCATCATTCAAAGCATTTTTTATAGATGCACCTAGTGATATGCTCATTTCAATTAAATTAAATTGATTTTTTTTACATTCATTAGTAATATTATTAATTATTTTTTCACATTTAGATTCATCACAATTGGGAATAAGAATTACAAATTCATCCCCGCCCCATCTAAATATAAAGTCATTTTTACTTACTATAGATTTAAGCATTTTTGCAATTTCTGCTAAAAATTTATCTCCTTCTAAATAACCAAATGTATCATTTACTATTTTTAATCCATTTACATCTCCCACTATAATACCAATCGGCATATATTTACTATTATTTAGTTCTTCCTTTTTTTTCTCAAAATAAGCTCTATTATATACCCCTGTTAAATTATCTATGTATATACTTTTTCTAAGTTTCTCTTTAAGTTCGACTTTTTCAGTAATATCACTTGCTAATCCTAAGATTCCCAAAACTTGTCCATCTTCATTTGTAACTGAAGTTTTAGTAATTTCTTCTATTTTTAAATTCCCATGAGAATCAGTTATTCTTCTTTCATATACTTTAATTTTTTTATTTTTTATTATTTCTTCATCTTCAGATAGAATACTACCTTCAAAATCATTTTTTACTATCATACTTTCTATATCTGATTTATTATTTCCTTTATCATTAAAACCATTTCCCTTATAAAATATAAATCCCGGTATAGTATTTATTATTGTACGAAGCACATTTTCCCTTTCTTCATAATATTTTTGCTTGTGCTTTATATTAGTTATATCTATAAGGATTCCTATAATTCCTAATACCTCTTCATTTTCATCAAAAAAAGGTTTCATGTAACATTTAGTTATTTTATTGCCTATAGAAATTTCAAACCAACATAAATCCTTATTTTCTATAACCCTATCTATTGTGTCATAGCACAATTTCTGACTAGAACATTTATTACAAATAATTTTGCAATTCTCTTTTTTATTTTTAAAATTTATTTTATATAATTTATTAAACTCATAATTTGTATATTTAGTATTTTTTCCTAAGTCTTTTATCCATATAGGAAACGGTATGTTATTTAAAACTTGATCCATATCCCAATTTTTCATAATATTCCTCCTATAATGTGATCTATTACATATTTACGTAACCCGGAGTATTATTCACTATCTTTATTTTAACATAATTTTAAATTACATATATATCTAAGTCTCTTAATTGCATTCAGTTTAATACTTTTTAATAAAATAATTTACGATTTATAAATTTTCATACACAAATTGATTAAATTTAAATTTCACATATTAATTGTTTAATCATAAATGTTTTAATATCATTTTTTCCTAATTTAAATACATTAAAATATGAATATATAATAAATATGATATCTGAATTTTATATAAAAAATAATAAAAAAGACTATTTTAAAATAGTCTTTTTTATTATTTTTTATAATTTCTAAGTATGTAAATTTACATTAATGATTGTTCCTTACCACAAGCCTTACATTTTTGCATCTCAAAAATATAAGTTTCATTATTTTCATTTATATTTTGGTATGTTACTATAGTATGTTTTCTTTCTTTTTCACAAATATTACAAAATACTGTTTCTTTTAACTTTCTAGTTTTTAAAACTTCCATCTAAATAAACACCCTTTCCTCAATAAATTTTACTTATAATAAATTATTGAGATTATGTTATTAATTTATACCTATATTATTCATATAAATTAGTTTTTACCAAAATAATTCAATACTATTATTTTTTTAAAATTGTTTTCCATATCATGTTCATTATTTTTAAGATAATAATCTTAATCTATTTAAACGAATTTCTAACTATGTAATTATATACTGCACCTATTTTTCCAGAATCATTTTTATATTTGCATACTCCCACATTCCATTTATTTACTAAACTGTTAAATCGTCCAGTTTCCTTAATTAACTCTATAGATAATTTATTTAGTTCTAATTTTATATCATTTATAAATTTAGGTTCATTACTTATTCCTCCCCCAATTAAAATGACTTCTGGATCTATAACAAACCCAATATTATATATACAAATAGCTAATCTCCTTATCCATCTTCTATATATATTTAGAACTTCTTCATCTTTATTTTTTATCATATTAAAAACATCAATGCCGTCTAAGTTTTTATAATTGATTCTTTTTTTGTCAGCAATTTCTTTGATAAGAGTGATTGTAGATGTATCTCTATTTAAAGTTTTTAATCTGTATTTATCATATAAATTATCAATAATCATATATCCAAATTCTCCAGAAAAATAGTTATTTCCCTTAACTAATTTATTATTTATATACAAAGCCCCACCTATACCAGTTCCAATTGTAATACATATAAAATTTTCACATTCCATTGCATTTCCAATCCACTTTTCAGCCAATAATGCACAATTTGCATCATTTTCAACTTCAACATTTATTCCTAGTTCATTTATTAATATATCTTTTATATTTAATCTATCTAAAGCTCTTATAGATCCTCCATCTTTAATATATCCATTTTCTGAATCTATACATCCAGGTAAGCTAAGTCCTATTCCATCTATACGTTCAAATTCATTAACTATAAGTTTAATAATTTTTATAAGTTTTGATAAATCGTATTTGGGTGTTTTTATATAATCTTTCCCTCTTTCAACTTCTGTTCCATGTTCATTATATAAACTATATTTAATATATGTTCCTCCTATATCAATCCCTAAATAATTTCTCAATTTATTCCACCCCCAAAACTTGTTGTTTGATACAATTAATTTTAGTATATATATTTATAAATATCTATTCTAAGCTAAGTTCAATCAGTATATAATTTTTTATTATTTAGCTGTATACTGTTTATATAATTATATTTTTTGAAAGGAGTTTTAATTTCTATGAAAGATTTCAAATTAAAAAATCAATTCATAATATCAACTTATATAGTTGTTTTAGCTTTTTTGCTTTTAAATATAAAATCTATTGGAAATATATTAATTCAATCAATTTCTGTATTAAAACCCTTTATAATAGGTATAGCGATTGCATTTTTAATAAATATACCTATGAAATTTTTTGAAATTAAGTTAATAAGTCCAATTTTAAAAAAGTCAAAGCTTAAAGATACTAAAACAATATCTAGAATTTTATCTTTAATACTTACATTAATAATACTTTTTATATTTATTAGTGCTTTTGTTAATTTTGTTGTTCCTCAATTAATTAAGAGTACTTCAAGTTTGGTAAGTAAAGTTCCTCAATATATAGATTCTTTACAAACTTATATTCCAAACTATTTATCTCATATAAATATATCAAGTAGTATGCATTCTAGTCTTTTATCTGGAGTTGAAAAAGTTTCAAATTTTGTTATTAAATTTGCAAATTATTTTATATCAAATATATTATCAATTACATTTGGTGTTACATCTGCTATAACAAACTTTGTTATAGGATTTATAATTGCAATTTATATTCTTTTAAGTAAAGAAAAGCTTCTAATTCAATGTAAAAAAGCTGCATATGCATTTTTAAGTGAATCTTATGCTAAGAAACTTATAGAAGTATCTCATCTTGTATCTTTTAAATTCTCAAGATTCATAGCTGGCCAATGTATGGATGGAGTGATTCTTGGAACACTATGTTTTATAGGTATGACTATTTTTGATATGCCTTATGCTATACTTGTAAGTTGCATAATAGCGATAGCGGATTTAATACCTATATTCGGTACGTTTATAGGAAGTGCTATAGCTGCTTTCATTATATTTATGGTAAAACCTATAACTGCCCTATACTTTATAATAATGATTGTTATAATTCAACAAATTGAAGGTAACTTAGTTTATCCTTTTGTTGTTGGTAATTCTATAGGATTATCTTCATTTTGGATATTAGTTCCTATATTTATCGGTTCTTCTACATTCGGAGTTCTAGGAATTTTAATAGGTGTTCCTCTTTTTAGTGTAATTTATACACTAGCTTCAAGACATATAAATAAAAAGCTTAAAGAAAAAAATATACATTTATAAAACAAGAAAAGTCAGATCTATTTATATTAGATCTGATTTTTCTTGTTTTATATTTAATATTATCTTCTCTTTGTATTTTTCAGCAATTTCTAGTATCATATTTAACTCGTCTACTTTTAACATATACATTACTCCTAAATAAACTATTCCTCCTACTGAAATTGATATACCTAAATTAATTATTTTTATATTTATTAAATTAGCTAAATTATTATAAATAAACAGTACAATAAAACTCATTATCACAACAGAGATTAATGACTTTATCAGAGTGGAAAAAATCTTATCCTGACCAAAATAACCAGCTTTCCTGTATAAACTTATAAACAGTGTAATTATGCATATTATAGATGATATACTTGTTGCTAAAGTTAATCCGACATATCCAAAACTCTTTGAAAAATATATATCCATAACTATATTTAAAGCAACAGCTATAATACCATTTATCATAGGAGTTTTAGTATCTTTTAGTGAATAAAATATCTTACTTAAGATGTCCCTAAGTGAATATGCTATCATACCTATTGAATATCCTGATAAAGCTAATGCTGTCATTTGAGTTGCATTATTATCAAACATCCCTCTTTCAAATAACATACTTACTATAGGTTTTGATAATATTATAGACCCGGCAGATATTGGTAATATAAATATTATTACTAAGTTTATACTTTTAGTTATTATACTTACAAATCCTTCTTTATTTTTATCAACTAATAACTTGGATAAACTTGGATATATTACAGATGTTAATGATACTGTAAAAATTCCCATTATGAAACTATTTAGTTTATTTGCATAGTTTAGTGCTGCTACACTCTCTACTCCAAAACCAGTTGCCATACTATTATCTACTGCAGTATTAATTTGATTTACAGCAACTCCAATTAAAATTGGAGCTAATAAAATCATCATTTTTATTAAATATTTATCCTTTAGATCTATTTTAAATTTATATCTATATCCTTTTTTATATGCATATATTAATTGGATAAGAAACTTTGATATAAGTCCAATCGTAGTTCCTATAACCATTACATATGGGCTAGTTTTTATACTTAAAAACATAGAAATTATTACTATAATATTAAATGGCAAGCTCACTATAGATGGTACTACAAACTCTTCATTTATATTTAAAAATGCAGTTATAACTCCAGATATTCCTGTAAAAAATCCTCCAATCATTAATATCTGAGTAAAATTAACTGCTATTTTAAATTGATTTCCTTTAAGTCCCATAGCAAATATTTTCACTAAAACATCTGGGAAAATCATACCAAATAAAGTTATAAACAAGCTAACGACTATTGTTATATTAAATATATTATTTAAAAAACTTTTAGCTCTTTCTTCTCCATCTTTATCTTTTATCTCATAGTGCATAGGTATAAATGTAGTCATTATACATGTTCCGACTAAAGCAAATATTATATCTGGAATATTTGATATAGCCAGGTATATCCCACCATAACCCTTTACTCCATATAATGAACTTAAAGTTATATCTCTACCAAAACCAATTACTTTGCAAATTAACCCTAAAATCATTATTAATGCAGTATTTTTAGCTATCTTACTCATCTGATTTCTCCTTATAAAAATTTTATAAGTTTAAAATATCAATTAGTATTTTTATATTCAATATAAATTGCGTGTTTGGTAGCTTTTACTGCATAGTTGGTAATGGTATTAGTATTTTTACGATAAATTTTTCATCATCATATTTTATATCAACTTCTCCATCATAACTATAAATAGTTCTTTTTACATTCTCTAATCCAATTCCATGAGTTAATTTATCTTCTTTATCTGTTATTAAATTACCACCTTTAATTTCAATTTCATTGCACTTACTATTTTCTATTTTCATTACAAAAAAATTTTCATTTATATACGAACCTTTTAAACTTATATATTTGTCTCCCTGTAATTTATCACAGGCTTCTATAGCATTATCTATTAAGTTCGAAAATATAGTACATACGTCATTAACTTTAATAAAGTCGCACTTTTTAAATTCTATGTATGCATTAAATTTAATTTCTTTTTCTAAACAAATTTCTTTTTTTTCATTAAGAATGATATCTAAGATTAAGTTTCCTGTATTAAAACAACTTTCGCAATTTTCTATTTTCGTATTTATTTCTGTTATATACTCATTAAGATTCTCACTTGTATTAGATAAGTTTTTCATACATGACATATGATTTTTCATATCATGATACATTTGTCTTACTCTATCTTGATTTTCTTTTACCTTCATGTAGTACTTATACTCCATCTCCATTTTTTCTTTCATAAGCTTATTTTCTATATAAATACGATTATCTCTTGTTATTTTCCTAAAAAGGAATATCATTAATATATTAGAAAGTATCATTAATATTCCCATGAAAAAGACTGAAAAATCATTTATAAAATCGGCTCCTGATATTTTATTAGTTTTATTAACTAAAACTATTGCTAAGCTAAGTATATTAACACATATAGGAAAAAATATTGCTATAAAGTGCTTTTTATTTATGTATTTATATGATTTAAAGTATTTATAAAGTAATGAAGTAGCTATAAATATAAGAACTGAAAAAGTCATTATTTCTAAGCTTGAAAAATAATTATATGAATTAGTTTTAATTCCACTTAAGTTACGAGTTCTTAAAATTATGGCTAATCCCATTGTTTTTAATGTAACTATTAATATCCAAAATATAGATGTAATAATAACTGATTTAAATAAGGTTTCTGTATAATTGGTTTTATAAAATAAAAATCCTGCAATTATATAAACTAATGGTTTTAACGAATTAGTAGATAATACACTAACTAATACACATACTAAAAAGGTAATAAATCTTATTTTTTTTGATGTTTTTTGATTACTCATATAATCTATTAAAATTTTAAAACATAACCATTCTATAGTTGTTAAGCTTAAACTTGTTATTAGTGCAATGAAAGTTTTATTTATAATCATAATTTATCTCCTAAAAAACTAGTAAATTGAATTTTTAACTCTTTCATTTTATGTCTGCTCACTTGTATCTCATATTCTTCTAAAAAAACACTATCTTGTCCTATTTTATTTATATATTCTAAATTTATTAAAAAGCTATTATGGCATCTAAAAAATGTCGATACTTCTAAATATTTCTCTAGTTTGCTTATTCCCATATTAGACCTATAGCTTTTTTCCTTTGTATGTATTAATGTATTCCTATTATCTGTTTCAATATATACAATAGATCCTATATCTATTTTATTTACTTCTCCTTTATAAGTAACAACTATACTAGGTCTTTTCTGATTTTCTATCTCTTTTATACAAAGATTTAACTGTGTTTTAAAACTATTAAAATCAATAGGCTTTATAATATATCTATATGCTCTTACTTCATATCCTTCTTGAACATAGTCCCAAATTCCAGTTATAAAAATAATTTCAACATTATTATCGAAAGTTCTTATTTTTTTCGCTGCATCCATCCCATTTACTTCTTCCATTTGTATATCAAGAAATAATATATCAAGTTTTTGCGGATAATTGGCTATTAACTCCTCTCCACTTTTAAATTCAAATATCTCGTAATTTCTATTTAAAAGTGACCTATCTATATAATTTTTAACCAATTCTCTTTGTAATTGGTCATCTTCACATAAGGCTATCTTAAGCATATTAATTCTCCTTATCAATTTCAAGTTTTAATATATTTTATCATAATAATAAAATAAACCATATATTATGAATTTAACATATGGTTTATTCTATATACATTAAAATATAACAAATTTATGATTTTCATAGTCAGTAAATACAACTACTAGTACTATACTATTTGTTTTTGTTTTTTCAAAATAAATCTTTTATAAGTTATATATTTTATAAAATAAAAAAACCTACTTTATAAGTAAGTTTTTTGTAATCTAAAACTTTACTTTAAAAATAGGTTTTTATTTATAAATTTAATTACAATTTTTTTCTTTATATATTTTAGTCATGTAAAAATAGAATGGTATTGCTACTAGTAATCCACCTAATCCCCAAACAATTTTCATAGGATCACTCATTCCAGCTTCTATTAATAACCAGACACTTATTGCTACTGCAAATATAGGAATAAAAGCTCCTCCTGGTATTTTAAACTTAACTTCTTTATCTTTATATTTTTTTCTAAAAACTAATACAGATATACAAGTAGGTATATATTGTATAAATCTAGATATAACACTTATTTGTAATAAGAATTTAAATGAGCCTGACCAAGCTATTAAAAGTGTTCCAACAACAGTAATTATTATAGCTATATATGGAACCCCTTTTTTGTTATTTTTAGCTATACACTTAGGAACTAATCCTTGTTCTGCTAATGCAACCCCTGATCTTGGAGTAAGGAAAGATGCTGCTATATTTATACCTCCAACAGAAATCACAGTTCCTATTGTTATTATATAAACGCCTATATTACCAACCATCGATTTTGCTGCATCTGCAACTGGTGTAGCTGCTCCACTTAAATCTGATCCTAATATACCTACACTTATTGCTAATACAAATATATATACTATAGATACTATTGCCATTACTGTCATCAATGCTTTCGGAACGTTTTCCTTAGGATTTTGCATATCCTTGGCTGCAACTGCTAAAGATTCAAATCCTGTAAATGCATAAAATAACGATATAGATGCTGCCACAAATGCAGTAGTTGTAGCTTCACCTTTTGGCACTATTACAAATGGTGTAAAATTATTACCTTTTATAAAGAATATACCAGCTGCTATAAAAAATATTAATGGAACAAGTTTTCCAACTGTTATTATATCATTTAAAACTTTAGATGCTTCAACACCCATTATATTTACAATTCCAAGTCCAATTAAAACTACACCTATTATAACATTTTTAGTAAATGGATCTGCCGCTTGTGGCCAAACTGTAGAAATAGTTATAGCAAAGAAGTTTGCCATTGCTGCCCAAGCTATCATTCCTATAGCCCATTTCATAAATCCAACTTCAAATCCTACAAAATCACCAAATGCTTCTTTAGCATAAAGATAAGGTCCTCCATTTTCATCAAACCAACTACCTGCTTCTGCAAAGCAAAGAGCTATAGATATTGCAAGTACCATACAAAATACTAGTACTACTATACTTGCAGGTCCTATCATTTTATATGCTTCTCCTGGTAACCCAAATATACCAGAACCTATAATTGAGTTAATACCTAAAAGAACAATACTCCAAAATCCTAATTTTTTACTATCTCCCATAGTGTTCCTCCATAAATTTATTATATTATTTACTTAGTTGCTTCATCTACTAATGCTTGGAATAACTTTTGCATTATAGGATAATCTCTAGTCATCATTTCTGGATGCCATTGAACTCCTATTACAAAATCTTCTCCTTCTTTTTCTATAGCTTCAATTACTCCGTCTTTAGATAATGCTGAAACTATATAACCATTAGCTATTTTATTTGCAGCTAAGTGGTGGAAACTATTTACATGGATTTCTTTTTCACCTAAAATTTTATATAATTTGGTACCTTCTTTTATAATTGCTGTATGTGTAGATACATTGGATAAATGTCCCTGATTGTGTTTTATATAACATCCATCTATTAAAGATAAATCTTGATATAAACTACCTCCACCAAATACATTTATAACTTGTTCTCCTCTACATATTCCTAAAATAGGTTTTTTCATTTCTAATGCATATTTTAATAACTTAAAATCATAAGTATCTCTCTTAGGTAAAATCCCACCTAATTTTTGGTGAGGTTCTTCTCCCCAATTTAATGGATTTATGTCATGGCCTCCAGATAATATAAGTCCATCTATATTTTCTACCTGTTCTTTTATTAATTCATCATCATAAACCATTGGTATTATATAAGGAACTGCCTTGCACATTGCTACAGATTGTACGTAATCATTATTAACATATGCTCTTTCATATCCAGGGAACATTCCTCCTTCATCAATTATTAAACTTCCTGTAATTCCTATTATTGGCTTTCTGTTGCTTTTCATAGCTAAATGCACTCCAATCATTATATAAAATTTACGTTTAATAAATAAGGATTAGATATATCTAATCTTTATTTATAATTAACTATAATAGCAACTATTATGCCAATACTAAAACTTCAAATTTATTTTATTTTAAAAATTTAAATATATATGCTTATACAGTAGCATTTTTAACATATTTACTAAATTTAAAATGCAAACGTTTCACGTGAAAGCTACAATAATCTAAATACATTTATTTTTTATAATTATATAAAATAGGTTTAATAGGTTAATTACTAAACCTATTTTATAACCTATTTTATATTTTCAAGTATTTCTAATCCTTTTTTATTTAATTCACTACCTTTTCTACCTATCCCTGACTCTATAAGATTCATAGATTTAAGTACTTCTAATATATGTCTAACTTCACCTTCTGTAATTAACACATTGTCTTCATTAAGCTCTTTTAATATACTTGTTCTTCCTGAGGATTTGTTTAGCAAGCTATGTCTCTTAATACATTTCATAACCTCTACAGTTTTTTCAATACAAGTTTTATCTTTTAAATAACTAATTTCCTTGCTATAATCTTTTTTTATATTTTTCAAATTATGTGGTAAATCACTTAAAAGAACTTTTTCTCCTGAAGCCATAGTATTTATATACATAGCTATATTTCTAAGTTCTCTTATATTTCCAGGCCAATTGTAATTAATTATTATATCTTGTACTTCTTCACTTATATTTATATCTTTATTTATAAAATATTCAAGCATCATGTTTATGTCTTCTTTTCTCTCTCTTAAAGGTGGAATATGTATAGGCAATACATTTATTCTATAGTATAAGTCAGATCTAAACTTCTCTTCTTTTATCATACTTAATAAATCTCTATTAGTGGCTGCTATAACTCTAACATCAACATCTATTACACTTTGACCTCCAACCCTCATAACTTGATTTTCCTGAAGTACTCTAAGTAATTTAATTTGAAGATACATAGGCATATCTCCGATCTCATCTAAAAATATAGTTCCATTATGAGCTTGTTCAAATAAACCTTTTTTCCCACCTTTTAAAGCTCCTGTAAATGCACCTTCTTCATATCCAAATAATTCACTTTCAAGTAAATTTTCAGGCATTGCAGCACAATTTATAGCTATAAATGGTTGATTACTTCTATTAGATTCATTGTGTATTGACTGTGCTAACAATTCTTTTCCCGTACCACTTTCTCCAGTTATTAAAACAGTATAATCGGATTTAGAAATTTTCTTAGCTAAATTTTTAGTATTTTCCATATTTGCAGAGTTAGTTTTTATATCATTAAAAGTATACCTAGCAACTTGCCCTTTATCTCTAAGCATTTTACTTAAGTTTTGCTCTAACTTTTTTATATATGTTATTTCTTGTATGCAAAAATACATTCCTATATCTTTTCCAAAACTATTTATATTGTGTCTATTTACAGTTATGTATTTATTTCTAAATTTAAATACTTCATCATCTAAGTTTTTTGACTCTAAAATTGAAACTATTTCTCGATTATCTAAATTCTTGATGTGTTCTCCAGCTATATCTGTTTTTATATCTAATATATTTTTAGCACTTTCATTGCATACTTTTATGTATCCATCATTGGAAATTAATATCATTCCATTTTTAGATAAATTTATAATAGATTTTAATTCATCATTTTCTACTGTTAAGTTTTTATATGTATGGTTTACACCAGAGTGAAGGCTTATAACATCCTCAGAATATTTTATTAACCTCTCTGTTATATCTTTATCATCTATATTCAATTTAGTTATTATTTGTAAAAAAGTAGATATATCAATAAATCTATGCCCTATATCAATTACTTCATCTATATAACTTGGTACTAAATTAACTTCTCCAGGAGTTATACAAACTTTAATATTTTTATATTCTTTTTCTTTGTTATAAGGAATTAAATTCAAATGATTTATCCCTATATGATATAACATTGATATAGTTTCAAGTATAGTTTGTTCATTATCATTTACAACTAGTACATCTATATCCTTGGGTAATGAAAATAATTTATAAATATCATTTTGTTTAACGCTTCTGTTTATAATAATTATTTTTTTACTATCATCTACATAGTCTTTTATTTTTATATACCTTTCTCTAAGCATGACAAGAACTACATCATCTTTTATTACTTTCCCTTTTTCTAGATTATTAAAAAAGTAATTATTAATTTTTACTGTATCTTTGAAAATCATCTTTATATTATTATTTAGAAAAATTTCTAATTTCGATAATCCATCGGTAACTATACCTATAGTTTTCATACTTATATCTCCTTTTTTAAACATCAGTAACTTCATGTAAAACTTTTAAATTAAAAAACTTTATTAAGCTATGTATTTCATGTAATATTATACACAATCTTTTTAATTTTTTAAGTTTAATATATTTGTGCAAATAAAAAAAGATGACCAATGCCATCCTTTTTTATTAATTTATTTAAATAAAGTTTTGCTAAATTTAATAAATATTTAGTTATTTACTATTTCATTTAATGCATCATATGCAAAATCAATTATCTCTGAACAACTAACTTTATTCTTCTTTAAATCTCTACATATTTCACTATTATATTTTTCTCTAACTTTATTCATTAACTCTCTAGAATACTGTCTAGCATCATTTGATTCAGAATTATCTTCTCTTCCTTTTAAGTATCCTAATACTAATATAGCTGCATTTACAGCTCCACAAAGGCTTCCAACTGTCATACCTGTACCCATACCACTCCCTAATGCAACTGGTATATCTGTATCATGCTCTTCATTATATGACTTTATTATAGATTCTGCACAATTGTATCCTTGTTGATGATATAATGATGGTTTTGTCACTTATATTTCCTCCACTCCATATTAATTTTTAAATTATTTAAGTAATAACTTATATAATATATATTAACTCATTTACTTAATATCTGACGTGAAAATATTAAACACTATAAATTTTTCCTCTCGAATTCATAAATTTATCTAACCTTTTACAAAGCCCTAACCAAGTTTTGTCATTCATATTTAAAACTTTATTTCTTGTCTTAAATTGAAGTATATTTTCTATCATTTCATTTATAGCTAAACCTAAATTATTCTCAAATTCCAAAAGATCTCTTTCTAATGGTAGGCCAATATCCTTCATATCAGGCAAGTTAACATACTTTATCTTTCCAGATGTATTTATATCTTCTCCAATCCATTCGCTTACACCAGGTATATTAGTAGTAATCACATTACATCCACTAGCTAAAGCTTCTATTACTACTAGTGGCAGACCTTCAAAAAATGATGGTAATATAAATATATGAGTATTTCTAAATACTTCAGCTAAATCCGTTTGTTCAATTTTTCCTAGAAAATTTATATTTATTTTACTTTTCTTAGAAAGGTTGATTATACTTTCATACTCTTCTTTATTACTTCCATCTCCAACTATATTTACACTTATAATTTCTTTTTTATAATCAATTTTGTCTAAAGCTTTTATCAAAGATTCTACTCCTTTAAGCTTACAAATCTTCCCTGCAAATGTAATATTTATAGTTTCATTATTTATTTGTTTATTAAAAAATATATTCTCATCATACCCACTACCTAATGAAAATACCTTATCTTTATCTATGTTAAACGTATTAATTATTTCTTCTTTTTGTTCATCATGAAGTGAAAATATCATATCTAAATTACTTATGTTATTTTTTATATAATTTTTTTCTAAATCATGGCTTTTTATTTGTTTAAGACACGTCCCATGACATACCCCTACAACAGGAATATCTTTTACTGTTTCTCTTATAAAAGCAGTTATTAGATATAGGTGATGACAAATTATCAAATCTGGATTTATTTCATTTATTGCCTTTTCTAGATTATTTTTAAAAACTTCTTTTAAGTTATTTACCATATCCAAATTCATATGCCTATATACAGTACTTTCATAAGGCATGACATCACTCATACCTACAACATTGAAAGGTAATTTATCTGTATTATAAATTACAGGATAAAAACTTATATTCTCACTAAAACATTTCCTAGAATCATTTTTGTCAATACCTGCTATTACTCCTTGTTTATACCCTAAAGTGTTAAACCCTTTTATCATTCCACTCATATAAATACCACTGCCGGTGCTATTTGGTTTTTGCGTTATTATATGTAGTATATTCATATATCCCCCTTATTAATGATTTAAAAATTTATGTCTAAATAAACACATGATGAGTCATCATTTATCTTAAATCTTGGAAATCTAGTCGTAAGATAATCATCTTCTTCTATTTTTCTAAGTTTATTATAAATATTACCAACTCCACTTTCTTCTACATTATTCAAAAGTTCTTGTTCCTCTATCTCATTGTATCTATCACTAATACATGAAAATCCATCACTAGTTAACATAAGTTTTATATTATCTTTTATATATATAAACCCATTTATTGAGTTATCTATAGCTTCTTTATCAAAATCTAAAATCCAATATCCATCTTTTGTATTCTTTTTTAATCTATTTGATATTATTGTTTTCATAACACTACTTTTTATTTCTTCATATGAAAGTTCTTTTAAATTAGGTAAGTTTTCCATTTCATCATATACTAATTTATCTAAGTAACATAAAGTTCTATCTTTTATAATTTTTACTTTATCTTCGTGTTTAAAATGAAGTGCACAATCTCCTAGTAAAAAATATTCTATTTTATCACTATAAAACTTTATAATTGAAATAGAACTTGAAGGTGTATCCAATTTTTCTATTCTATCTTTATTTACAATACCATAGTACTCATCCCTAATTAATTTTATTCCATCAGCCATAATTTCTTTTAATGCAATTTCTTTATTTATATTTTGATGTAAATATTTATTCCACCAGTTTACATACCAATTAGCATCACTTTTATCTGATACTAAATTTTTATTATTAAGACCTGTCGCTCCATCTAAAACCCAAGCTCCAAAAGGACTAACACCTACTATATCTTCATTATATTTTGCACTACCTTGATAGCATAAAGTATCACAAACTTTCATCTCCATATGATATCCTCCATCTATGGCACATCTATATTACCATATAATTTTAAAAAAACTTGTCGAAAAATATGTGAAAAAGTATTATTTTATATTTTTTCCATAATACTTCAAAATTCACCTTTAATTAAGTGTATTCTATATAAATTGTTAACTTTCCTTTATATATTTCATAGTTATATTCTATACTATATATTTTAAAATTTTATATAAATTAATTTATAATAAAAAAGGACTATTTCAAGCTACTTGAGATAGTCCTTTTTTATTATTTAAAATATTTAACTCCAGATTCAAATATTTTTTGATCTTTTTCTCCTATAATATTTTTAACAACTTGATTTCCAATTCTTTCTGAGTGACCCATTTTCCCAAGAATTCTTCCATCAATGCTTGTTATACCTTCTACTGCGAAAGTAGATCCATTTGGATTAAAATTTATATCATAAGTTGCATTTCCTTCTAAATCCACATATTGAGTAGCTATTTGCCCATTAGCTATCAATTGTTTTAAAGTTTTTTCATCTGCTACAAATCTTCCTTCACCATGAGAAACTGCTATACTATGAATATCCCCAACTTCTGTACCATACAGCCAAGGAGATTTATTAGATGAAATTCTTGTTTTAACCATTTTTGCTTGATGTCTCCCTATTTTATTATAAGTAAGTGTAGGGCAATTTTCATCTATATCCATTATTTTACCATAAGGAACTAATCCTAATTTTATAAGTGCCTGGAATCCATTACATATCCCTAGCATTAATCCATCTTTTTTAGTTAAAAATTCGTTAACTGCTTCAGCTATTTTAGGATTCCTAAATACTGTAGCTATAAATTTTCCTGAGCCGTCAGGCTCATCTCCTGCACTGAATCCTCCAGGTAACATTATTATTTGTGAAGATTTTATTTCTTCTACCATAGAATCTATAGAGCTTTCTATATCTTTATCAGTTAAGTTTTTAAATACCTTTATAGAAGTTTTTGCTCCAGCTTTCTCAAATATTCTAGCTGAATCATATTCACAATTTGTTCCTGGAAAAGTTGGTATAAATACCTTTGGCGAAGCCAAACTTATTCCTGACTTACAGTCTTTAGTATCTGTTATAAAGCTTATAGTTTCTATCTTTTCTTTAATCGGCTCAACTTTTGTTGGAAATATTGGTTCTAAAACTTCACAATACTTATTGTATATAAAATCTATATCTATTTTTTCATTTTCTATAAATATAGATTCTTCTTGTACTGTATTTCCCAATATCTTATAATTGTATCCTTTTAATGACTCTAAAACTTCTTTAGTATCATCTTTTAATTCCAGGATTATATTGCCATAAGATGCCCCAAATAATATACTTTCATCTATTTCAATAGATTCATTAAACCTAAATCCTATTTTATTTCCAAAACTCATTTTGCATATTGCTTCACATACTCCACCGTAGCCCATTGAATAAGCTGAACTTACTTTTTCATCTTTTATAAGTTCAGTTACTTTAGATAAATTTTTCTTTAATTCTTCAAAATCAATCACTTTATTTTCAAGTACTTTTGTTGATAACATTATCACTGTAGAATTAGAATTTTTAAATTCTGGGGATAAGACCTGTTTTGCATCCACAGTATCAACAGCAAAAGATACTAGTGTAGGTGGCACATCTATATCTTTAAAAGTACCAGACATACTGTCTTTCCCACCTATTGCAGGTATTTCAAGTTTGTTTTGCGCATAGTACGCTCCAAGTAGTGCTGAAAACGGTTTGCCCCATTTTACTTCACTTATCCCCAATTTTTCAAAATACTCTTGAAGAGTAAGTCTTATAGAGCTAAAGTTACCCCCAATAGCCACAACTTTACACACAGATTCAACTACTGCATATAAAGCTCCATGAAATGGACTATATTTTCCTATCTTTGGATTATATCCATATGTCATTATAGTAGATGTGTCTGTTTCTCCATTAAGAACAGGAATTTTTGCCACCATTCCTTGGGTTGGGGTAGCTTGATATTTACCTCCAAATGGTAATAACACTGTATTTCCTCCGATTGTATTATCAAACTTTTCAACCAGTCCTTTTTGTGAGCAAACATTTAAATCTGTCATAGTTTCTATAAACTTATCTTTTAAACTTATTTCTTTATCTACTACTACTTCAAATTTCTTTTCTTTTACTTTATTATTTATTTTTATATCATCTATAGCTTTAACTCTAACCTTAGTAGTTTGTTTAACTCCATTAGTTTCTATAAAGTCTCTAGACATATCTACTATAGTTTTTCCATTCCAGAACATTCTAACTCTTTTACTATCAGTTACATCAGCAACATAAGTAGCCTCTAAATTTTCTTCTCTTGCCATATTTATAAACTTTTCTATATTTTCTTTTTTTATAACTACAGCCATACGTTCTTGAGATTCTGATATAGCTAACTCTGTTCCATCTAATCCTTCATATTTTTTAGGAATAACATCTAGGTTTATGTCTATACTTTCTGCTATTTCACCAATAGCTACACAAACCCCACCAGCTCCAAAATCATTACATCTTTTTATCATTTGAGCTACTTCTTTATTTCTAAAAAATCTTTGTATCTTTCTTTCATTTGGTGCATCACCTTTTTGTACCTCAGCGCTACAAGTAAATAAAGATTCTTCACTATGCTCTTTTGAAGAACCCGTTGCTCCCCCACATCCATCTCTGCCAGTCTTTCCTCCAAGTAATATAACTACATCTCCACTTTCTGGAGTTTCTCTTATTACATTTTCTTTTGGAGCCGCTGATATCACTGCTCCTATCTCCATCCTTTTAGCCACAAAATCATCATCATATACTTCTGCAACTTGACCTGTAGAAAGTCCTATCTGATTTCCATATGAACTATATCCATTAGCAGCTTGCGTAGTTATTTTCTTTTGCATTAACTTTCCTTCTAATGTATCTTCTAAGGAAGTTCTAGGGTCAGCACTTCCTGTAACTCTCATTGCTTGATACACATAACTTCTACCTGAAAGTGGATCTCTTATAGCTCCTCCTAAACAAGTTGCAGCTCCTCCAAATGGCTCTATTTCTGTTGGATGGTTATGTGTTTCATTTTTAAACATTACTAAATATTCTTCTTTTTTCCCATCTATTTCAACATCAACATTTATACTACAAGCATTTATTTCTTCACTTACATCTAAGTCTTCTAATTTTCCTATCTTTCTTAATTCTTTCATAGCTATTGTTGCTATATCCATTAAGCAAACATCTCTATTTGTTTCACCATAAACATTTTTTCTTGATTGTAAATAAAGATCGTAAGCCTCTTTTACTACATTTGTATATTTACTTTCTTCTATAACTATATCCTCTATTTTTGTCATGAAGGTAGTATGTCTACAATGATCTGACCAATAAGTATCTAAAACTTTTATTTCTGTTATTGTAGGATTTCTATTTTCTATTTGCTTAAAATATTTTTGTACATGGAGTAAATCGTCAAAAGTCATTGCAAGTCCTAAAGCCTTCATTAAATCTTTTAATCCATTTTCATCTAGATTTATAAATTCTTCTAATATATCTACTGATGTTGGTATTTCAGTATCAACTTCTAAAGTTTCTGGCTTTTCTATCCTTGCCTCTCTACTATCTACAGGATTTATACAATAAGATTTTATTTTCTTAAATTGTTCATCAGTTATGTTTCCTGTAAGAATTACAACTTTTGCTGTATTTATAATAGGTCTTATTCCTTCGTTAATAATTTGTATACATTGAGATGCCCAATCACCTCTTTGGTCATATTGGCCAGGTAAATATTCTATAGCAAATACTCTATCTTCTTTGCTTAATTCTACATACTCTTTATATACATCATCTGTATTAGGCTCTGAAAATACAGTATTTATTGCTTTTTCATATACTTCATCTTCTATTTTTTCTATATCATATCTATTTAAAATTCTTAAATTTTCTATTGTATATATATTCAAACTTTCTTCTAAATCAAATTTTAGATGCTTGGCTTCCAAGTCAAATCCTTGCTTTTTCTCAACTAATATTCTTCTTACAGAAGATGCTAAGTTAGTGATAGACATCATAGTATTTACCCCCATTAAATGAATTGGTTTAGTCTCTCATTATATAAGTAATAGTTTCTTATAAAATTCCTATATCCGTTCTGTAATGCATTCCTTCAAAATTTAATTTTTCAATATTTGAGTAAACTTTTTTACTTGCTTCCTCAAGGGAATTTCCTTTTGTTGCTATACCAATAACCCTACCTCCATTAGTAACTAATTGGCCATCTAATATTTTTGTCCCACTGTGAAAAACAACTATATCTTCATCTAAATCTTCAAGTCCTTTTATTACTTTTTCTTTTTCATAGTTTTCAGGATATCCACCTGAAGTTAGCATTACACATACTGCATGTTTTTCATCATATTTTATTTTAACTTCATCTAGTTTATTATCTAAAATAGATTCTATTATCTCAATTAAATCTGTTTCTAATCTTAAAAGTACTGATTGTGTTTCCGGATCTCCAAATCTAACATTATACTCAAGAACCTTAGGCCCATCTTCTGTTATCATAAGACCGATAAATAATATTCCCTTATAATTTAAGTTTTCTGCTTTAAACCCTTTTAATGTTTTATCTAAAACTTCTTCTTTTACTATCGTTGATAACTCATCATCATATATATTACTTGGAGAGAATGTTCCCATTCCTCCAGTATTTGGCCCCTCTTCATTGTTATATACTTTCTTATGGTCTTTTGCACTTTCCATTGGAACAATTGTGTTATTATCAACGAAAGCAAGTATAGAAGTTTCTACTCCTTTTAAAAATTCTTCAACTACTATTTTTTCTCCAGCACTTCCAAATTTTTTATCACTCATCATATCTTCTAAAGCACTTACTGCTTCTTCATGGTTTTGTGCTATTATTACACCTTTTCCAGCTGCTAACCCATCAGCCTTTATAACTACTGGATATCCAAATAAATCAATATCTTTTATAGCTTTATCAATTTGTGTATATTCTTTATATTTTGCAGTTGGAATGTTGTGTTTTATCATAAATTCTTTTGAAAAAGCTTTGCTCCCTTCAAGTCTTGAACATTCCTTATTAGGTCCAAATATCTTTAAATTTTCTTTTTCAAATTCATCAACTATGCCTTCTACCAATGGAACTTCAGGGCCTACTATAGTTAAATCAATTTCATTTTCTTTAGCAAAGCCTAGAAGTTTTTTTATATCATCATCTTTTATATCTATACATTTAGCAATTTTACTAATTCCAGCATTCCCAGGTGCACAATAAATTTTTTCAACTTTATTTTCTTGACTTAACTTATAACATATAGCATGTTCTCTTCCTCCTGAACCTACAACTAAAACTCTCATATATTTCCCTCCTAGTGTTTGAAGTGTCTTATTCCTGTAAACACCATTACCATATCATTTTTGTTGCAAGCATCTATTGAGTCTTGGTCTTTTATAGATCCTCCAGGTTGAACTATACCTTTTATACCGTACTCACTAGCTAAAGTTACACAGTCATCAAATGGGAAAAATGCATCCGATGCTAGTACTGCTCCTTTAAAATCTTTATCTTTATTATTTTCTAAAGCATTTTTTAATGCCCATATTCTAGATGTTTGACCACATCCAAGTGCTAATGTTTGCCCATCTTTGACTATAGCTATAGCATTTGATTTCATATTTTTAACTATTTTCATTCCAAATTCCATATCTTTTTTCATTCTTTCATCAGCTTCATTTACTGTAACATTTTTATATTCATTAACTAATTTTTCATCTCTGTCTTGAACTAATAATTTTCCATCTAAGTATTTTAAATCAAATCTTTGAAGACTATCTTCTATATTTGAAAGCTTTAATACTCTTAAGTTTTTCTTTTGTTTTAAAACTACAAGGGCTTCTTCTGTAAAGTCGTAAGCTACTACTATTTCTAAAAATATTTCATTTAATTTTTTAGCAGTTTCCTCATCTACAGTTGAAGTAAATCCTACAATTCCTCCAAATATTGAAACCTTGTCAGCCTCATAACATTTTTTATAAGCATTAAAGCTATTATTTGCAATTCCAACTCCACATGGATTAGTATGTTTTACGGCTACACAAACTACATTTTTACTATCTTTAAATTCTCTCATTATTTCTAAGCATCCATGTAAATCATTTATATTATTAAATGAAAGTTCTTTTCCATTTAATTGTTCATAGTTTAATATTGGATTTTTAGCATTAGACTGAGCATAAAGTACTGCTTCTTGATGGGGATTTTCACCATATCTTAAGCTATCTTCCTTTTGGAAAGTCATAGTTAGATATTCTGGAAATTTATCATCTAATTCTCCTCTAAAGTAATTAGATATTAAAGTATCATATCTTGCTGTGGTTGCAAATGCTTTATATGCTAATTTTTTTCTATCCTCTAATGATATTTCTCCATTTCTTAAGCTCTCTATTATAAAATCATAATCTTTAACATCAACTACTACTAAAACATCTTTATAATTTTTAGCCGCAGATCTTATCATTGATGGTCCACCTATGTCTATGTTTTCTATCATTACATCATGTTCTTTATTATTTTTTAAATTACCTTCAAAATCATATAAGTTAACAACAACTAAATCTATTGCTTCTATTTTATGTTCTTTAACTGTTTTAACATGTTCTTCATTATCTCTTTTATAAAGTATTCCTCCATGTATATATGGATTTAATGTTTTAACTCTTCCGTCAAGTATTTCTGGAAAGTTTGTAACTTCATCTATTTGTATAACTTTGCATCCTTTTTCCTTAAGCGTTTTAAATGTATTTCCTGTTGATATTATTTCATATCCTAAATCATTTAAATTTTTAGCAAAATCTACTACCCCAGTTTTATCAGTTACACTTATTAATGCTCTTTTAGTCATTTATAATTACTCCCCTTCCATTAACAGTTAATTTATTTTCACAATATAGTTTTACACTTTTTTTAAGAATTTTGTGTTCTACATCTAGTACCCTTGATGCTAAGGTTTCTGGTGTATCATCATACTTAACTTCTACACTTTCTTGAATTATTATAGGACCTGTATCTGCACCTTCATCTACAAAATGTACAGTAGCACCACTTAATTTTGCTCCATAATCTATAACAGCTTTATGAACTCGTTTCCCGTAATACCCTTCTCCACAGAAAGCTGGTATTAATGATGGATGAATATTTATAATTTTATTTTTAAAAGTTTTTACAAAGTTTGGACTCATAATTTTTAAGTATCCAGCAAGAACTATTAAATCAATTTTTTCGCTCTTTAATAATTTAATAACTTCATCTTCATTTTTCTCAACTATAGCTTTTATATTGTGTTTTTTAGCCCTTTCTAGACCATAAGCTCCATCTTTATTGGATATAACAAGCTTGACTTTTCCATTTATATATCCACTTTTACAACCATCTATAATGCTTTGTAAGTTGCTTCCTCCTCCGGATATTAAAACTGCAATGTTTAGCATAGATTTACTCCTTCATGGCTATCTACAACTTCACCAATTATAAAAGCTTTTTCTTCTCCTTCATTTATAAATTTAGTTATCTCTTCTGATTTATCTGAATCTACAACTATTACAAGTCCAATTCCCATATTAAAACTTTTGTGTAGTTCTATTTCATCTATAGAATTAAATTTCTCTATCATTTTGAATATAGCCGGCTTTTCCCAAGAATTTTTATTTATATCTATTCCAAGACCTTTTGGTATTACTCTAGGTATATTTTCTATAACTCCTCCACCTGTTATATGTGCTATTGCTTTTAAGTCATATTTTTTTATTAAATTCATAACAAGTTTCACGTATATCGTAGTTGGTACAAGAAGTGCTTCTCCTAATGTCATTTCTAATTCTTCTATATACTGATTTAATTCATATTTATATTCTTCTAAGAAAATTTTTCTTATAAATGAATATCCATTGCTGTGTATTCCACTTGATGCTATTCCTATTAAAGTATCTCCTGCTTTAACATTTTGCCCACTTATTATTTTATTTTTATCTGCTATCCCAACTGAAAAACCAGCTAAATCATAATCTTCTTTTGAATACATTCCAGGCATTTCAGCCGTTTCTCCACCTATAAGTGCACATCCTGCTTGTCTGCATCCTTCAACTATTCCAGAAACTATATCATCTATTTTTTCAGGAACTAGCTTACCTGTAGCTATATAATCTAAGAAAAATAATGGCTTAGCACCTTGACATATAAGGTCATTAACACACATTGCTACTAAGTCTATACCTACTGTATTATGAATATTTAGCATCTGAGCTAGTTTCAGTTTAGTTCCAACTCCATCAGTCGATGAAAGAAGTACTGGTTCTTCCATATTCATAAAGTCTTTTAAGCTGTATAATCCACTAAAATTTCCTAAGTCACCTATAACATTATTGTCATAAGTTCCTTTTATTTTATTTTTTATAAGGTCAACAGCTCTATTTCCTTCGTCTATATCTACACCTGAATCTCTATAAGTTAACATGATACAAGTTCCCCCTCATCAATTTTTTCAACTGGATATTTTCCATCAAAACATGCCTTACAGAAGGTTGATTTATTTTCTGTTGCTTCTAAAGTTCCTTCTATACTTAAAAATTTAAGTGTGTCGCACCCTATATAATTTCTTATTTCTTCTAAATCATATTTTGAAGCTATTAAGTTAGAACGATGTGGAGTATCTATTCCATAGTAACAAGAGTGAGTTACTTCGGGAGAAGTTATTCTTAAATGTATTTCTTTAGCTCCCGCATCTCTTAATGATTTAACAATTTGTCTTGAAGTTGTACCCCTCACTACTGAATCATCTACTAAAACAATTGACTTATCTTTTACTACATTCATTAATGGATTTAATTTTATCTTTACTCCTATTTCTCGTTCTTCTTGAGTTGGCTTTATAAATGTTCTTCCCACATATCTATTTTTAACAAGCCCTTCTGTAAGTTTAATTTTACTAGCATTTGAATATCCTATGGCCCCGGCCCATCCAGAGTCAGGTACAGGAACTACTATATCTGCATTTATATTTTCATCTTGAGCTAAAATTTCTCCACACTTTACTCTAAACTCATATGCATTAACATTGTCTATAGTTGCATCATTTCTAGCAAAGTATATATGTTCAAATATACAACTTGCTTTTATCGGCTTATAATTTTCTCTATAGTGATATGATTTTAGTTTGTTATCTTTTATCACAATAATTTCTCCAGGCTCAATATCTCTTAGAACTTCGCCTCCTAATATATTAATTGCACAGTTTTCAGATGCTACTATATATGTATCATCTTTTTTCCCTAATAATAATGGTCTAAATCCATGAGGATCCCTAACCGCTACAAGTTCATTTTCACTGCTCGCTATAACTAATGAATAAGCACCCTTTATATAGTCCATAGTTATTTTTAAACTTTCAACTATATCCCCTTTATAATATCTCGCTAGTATGCAAAGTATAGCCTCTGTATCTGAATCTGATTGAAGCATATATCCTTCTTCTTCTAACATATTTCTTAAATAATTTGCATTAACAAGGTTTCCATTGTGTGCTATAGATAATTGTCTCTTTCTACATCTTCCCACTAATGGTTGACAATTAGATAAGCTACTTCCCCCAGCTGTAGAATATCTTACATGCCCTATTCCTATATTTCCTTTTAGTTTTTCTAACTCGCTAGATTTAAAAACATCTCCTACAAGGCCCATATCCTTTTTAAAATTTATTTGGTTTCCATTTAAAACTGATATACCGCAACTTTCTTGCCCTCTATGCTGTATAGAGTATAATGAGTAATACAGTTCTTTTGATATATCTTTATTCGAGCATATTCCTACTACACCGCACATTTAAATATCCCCCTGATTAATTTTCTATTCTAGAAAGAACTTCTGTGTATCCTTCTACTAAATCTCCCAAATCTCTTCTAAATCTATCTTTATCAAATTTCTCATTTGTATCTACATCCCAAAGTCTACAAGTATCTGGAGATATTTCATCAGCTAATATTATATTCCCATTTACATCTTTTCCAAATTCTAATTTAAAATCTACTAACTTAAAGTTCATATTTAAGAAAAATTTCTTCATTATTTCATTTATTTTTAAAGTTTCTTCTCTTAAAAATGTTAATTCTTCTCTAGTTGCAAGCTTCATGGCTACTGCATGATCATCATTTAGCATTGGATCTCCATAATCATCGTTTTTATATGAAAGTTCAAATATTGGTTCATCTAAAACTATACCTTCTTCTATTCCATATCTTTTACAAAATGAACCTGCTGTTATATTTCTTACGATTACTTCAAGTGGTAGTATCTCAACTTTTTTAACTATCATTTCTCTGTCCGAAACACCTTTTATAAAATGAGTCTCTATACCTTCTTTTTCTAACATTTCAAACATAGCTGTGCATATTTTATTGTTTAGTATCCCCTTTAAATTTATTGAAGCTTTTTTTTCACCATTAAATGCTGTTGCATCATCTTTGTAGTAAACTAGGTATTCATTTTGATTTTCTGTACTAAATATTTGTTTTGCTTTTCCTTCATATAATAACATTTTGATTACCCCCTTAAATTTTGATCATCTTCTAATACTTTTAATTCCATCTCTTTTCTATAGTTCTTTAATTGCTCTTTAATTACTGGATATTTAATACTCATTATCTGAGCAGCCATTAATGCTGCATTTACTCCAGAATCTATAGTTACAGTAGCTACAGGTATTCCTTGTGGCATTTGAACTATTGAAAGAAGTGAATCTAAACCATCCATTGTAGATGACTTTATTGGTAACCCTATAACCGGTATTAAAGTATGTGATGCTATTACTCCTGGTAAATGTGCTGCTTTTCCTGCAGCTGCTATTATTACATCTGTGTCATTTTCTATTTCTTTTAAAAAATTCATTAATTGATTTGGAGTTCTATGAGCTGACAATGCTCGTGCTGAAACTTCTATTCCGAACTTTTCTAAAAGCTCAATTCCTTTTTCTAACTTTGGATAATCTGACTTTGAACCCATAACTACTGCTATTTTCATCATAATCCTCCTATTTTTACATACTTAATGTTTTTTATAATTTTAAACATACGTATTATATAACGAACCTTATATTTAAATGGTATCTTATTATACGTATTTTATCAACCATATATTTATTTTTTGTTCGAGTTTTTTATATAAGTTTTTAATCTTATAAATTAAATAAAAAAAGTCACATACTTGCTATCAAAGATATTTATAGCAAGTATGTGACTTTTATAAAATCATTATATTATCCTAAAAACTTATTCAACCTTTTACTTACATCAAACCCAAAATCTACACCTATTATTAATCCAAATACAATAGCATATGAAAAATCAATTCCCCAAAACAAGAATTTCTTTTTAAGATTTGTGTTCATATTATCACCCTATTAAAATATATTATATATATTATTATATTCCTAACATCTATATTTTTCTACATTTTAAAAACATTACTGATTCATTATATCAACTATTTCTCCAGTATACATATTAACCTCAAACCACCCACTTGTAGCTATATGACTCTCCTCTTTATTTGTTATAACATCATAAGCATGAACAATATATTTATCTCCATCAACATTATCTACTTCTATGAAATTGGGTATATAAGAATTTTTATCTTCTAAATATTTTTTTACTAAATCACTGGCCTCTTTTTTGCTTAGTTTCTTATCTACATTATTAATTGATGTTTCTTTTAAATTTTCTTTATTATAATTTTTATCACTGTCTGAACTACTAGCACAACCTATAATTAAAAATCCTGAAAGAAATATACTAGTTACTAAAACACTATATAATTTCATAGGTTACCTCCATATTATGAAAAATTTACTATCTAATATAGTTCACAAGTTAACTAATTTTCATTCAGTAACAGCTTAATAAAATAATTTTATTTTTCACTAATTCTTAAAATTACGAAAATATAAGAAATCTAATTAAATTGTTTTAATTTAATTTTATGTGGTATCTATATAAAATAATTAAAATTTATAATTTATACTTAGGAGATGAATTAAAGATGAAATCTTTAAAAGGAACTAAAACAGCACAAAATTTAATGAATGCATTTGCAGGAGAATCACAAGCTAAAAACAAATATCAATTCTATGCTAAAATAGCTAGAAAAGAAGGATTTGTTCAAATAGGTGATGTATTTGATGAAACTGCTCATAATGAAGAAATGCATGCTAAAATATTTTTTAGATACTTATTAAATGATTTTACTGGAGAAGATGTTCAAGTAACTGGATCATATGGTGTAGGAATGGCTAGCACTTTAGAAAACTTAAAATTTGCAGCAAAAGGAGAAGATGAAGAAGATACCCTTTACTTAAAATTCGCTGCTGAAGCTAGAGAAGAAGGATTTGAAGAAATAGCAGCTTCTTTCACTCATATACATGGAATAGAAGCTCATCATAGAGATAGATTTTTAAGATTAGCTAAAAATATAGAAGAAAAAACAGTATTTGAAAAATCTGAACCACAAGAATGGATATGTACAGTATGTGGATATGTTCATGTAGGAAATGAAGCTCCACAAGTATGTCCAGCTTGTAAACACCCACAAGGATACTATGAAGTAAGAGCAGACAACTTCTAAAACTAAGTATAAAAAAAGGTTAAATACATATTAAAATGTGTATTTAACCTTTTTTTATTTTATTTTTTAAATATTATATTATAATAATATAAACTTTAGTATAAACATTATCGAAAGTAATATTAATGATAAATTAACTTCTTTTTTCTTTCCTGTAGCTAACTTTAATATTGTAAATGATATTATTCCAAATATAATACCATCTGCTATACTATATGCTAAAGGCATCATTGCAAATGTTAAAAATGCTGGTATTGCATTAGTAAAATCGCTAAAATCTATTTCAAGTAATGAACTTGCCATCATAACTCCAACTAATATAAGTACTGGAGCAGTTGCTTGTGCTGGTATTGCAGTAAATATCGGAGCAAAGAATAATGAAAGTAAAAATAATAAGCCTGTTGTTATTGCAGTTAATCCAGTTCTTCCACCTTCTCCTATACCTGAAGCACTTTCAACATAAGCTGTAACAGTTGAAGTTCCAAGTAATGATCCTGTTGTAGTTGCTATAGCATCTGCGAATAATGCCTGCTTAGCTTTTGGTAATTTACCATTTTCATCTAACATGTTTCCTTTAGATGCTACTCCTACTAAGCACCCTACCGTATCAAATAAATCTACAAATAAGAATGTAAATACTACTACTATCATATCTAAACTAAATATTTGATTAACTGGAACTGAAAATGCTTGTAAAAATACTGGTTTTAAAGATGGTACTGATGAAACTATAGCTGAAGGTAATTGAACTAATCCAGCAACAATTCCTATTGCAGTAGTAACTACCATAGCTAGTAAAAATGTACCTTTAACATTTTTAGAAAGTAATACAGCTGCTATTACTAAACCTGCTATAGATAATAAAACCGTTGGACTTTGCATATTACCTAATTGTAATATAGCACCTCCACCTTCAACTATTCCTGCATTTACTAATCCTATAAAAGCTATAAATAATCCTATACCTGCTGTAACTGCATGCTTTAAAACTTTCGGTATACAGTCAATTATTTTTTCTCTTACATTAGTTACTGTTAATAATATAAATATTAAACCTTCTATTAAAACTGCACATAAAGCAAATTGCCAGCTATAACCCATTTGTAAAACTACTGTATATGCAAAGAATGCATTTAATCCCATACCTGGCGCAAGTGCTATTGGGTAATTTGCTAATAGTCCCATTACAGAACTTCCTATAAATGCTGCTATAGCAGTTGCAGCAAATACAGCATCTTTGTTCATCCCAGCATCCCCTAATACACTAGGATTTACTACTAATATATAAGCCATTGTCATAAATGTTGTTATTCCTGCTATAATTTCAGTCTTAACAGTTGTATTATGTTCGCTTAACTTAAAAATCCTATCTAAAATAGATTTATTTCCCTTTGAAGTTTGTGCTATCTGCATATCCTTCCTCCTATTTTTATAAAATATAATTATAATTTCGTTCGTATTTTACCAACCTTATACCCTAATTATATTTTATGACGGATACTTTTTCAAGATATTTTACGAATATTTTAATATTATTTTTATTTTATATTCGTATTTTATCAATGTTTACTACAATAAAAAATAAACTATCTTAAAATATTTGTTTTATAACATCTAATATCTCAAGATAGTTTATTTATAATAATTTTTTAATTAGCTTCTACAATTTCTTCTTTAACTTCATGCTCTTTAATTTCACTTTCACTTAACCCTCTATTATACTTTTTAGTAAATATAATCAATAATAGTATTGAAGCTATAAAGTACAATGCACTTGCTATATAATATGCTCTACCATAACCTGCATCAGTTTTTAATAATGAATATCTAGCAAATATACCTGCAAATATACCGACTATAGAGTTTGATATAAGTATAAATGAACTATATGCTGGAGCCAAATTTTTAGGTACAAATGTAAGTGGCAGTGATTGCTGTATAGGATTTGATGCATTAGCAAATCCAGATCTTAAAAATAAAACTCCTCCTATTATCCATGCTATGTTTCCTCCAAGCATAGCTCCATTTGCCATTATTATCATAAGTGGTATACATAGCATCATAGATGCTGATATAGTTATTATAGATCCAAGTTTTTTCTCTAAATATGGTGCAGCAAGAAATCCTAGTACCATAGCTAAAGTTTGTAATGTAATTATTGTTGAAACTGTACCCCTACTTATATGTAAAAAGTTATTTAAATATATTGGGAAGTATGGAGTTATAAGCAATGCTCCAAATCGTATTATACTAAATATTACAACCCACATTATTATATGCTTATTAAGAAATATCTTAAAATCAAATTTCTTTTCTGCTTTTCTAGCAATTATCTCTTCTTCTGATTCTCTATAATCTTCAACTCTTTCTCTTAAAAAAACTAAACAAATTAATGCTAAAACAGTAAATATTATTGCGATCCATAAAGCAAATCTATATGAATTTATATAATAACTCATTTGAGTTGAATTTAATTTACTGGCATTTTCAGATAAAGTTGAAGCTTGATTATAATCAATTCCTAAATATCTACTAAATTTCCAAACAACCACTTTCCCATTTAAAAATGTTAAAAGTGATTGACTTATTAAGTTGCAATACATTACTCTTGAAAACATTGAAATTCTTTTTTCTTTTGGTGTGTATGATGTAAACATTAGAGGATATATGAAGTCGAACATACCAGCCCCTATGTTAACTAAGATGTTTGAGATTAGAATTACTTTCGCATTACTACTATAAATACAAGATAGTAGCGCACCTATTAATGCTATTGGTGCAAATAATATAATTTTCTTATACCCTAATTTGTGAACTAATAAAAGTGTCATTGCCATGATGAAAGTTGCTATTGAGGTATACATTGGTAAAGCCTTTACAACATTCGGTACTGTTAAATTTAGGTATGATATATATGAATCATTTGTTATACCTGTAACAGCTCCCATAAAAATGTAACTAACAATAAATATGGCACAATTATATTTCCATCTGCTGTCCCAATTCTTGTCATTGCTTGTAATTATACCAACTAACTTCTCTTCCATAGAACTCACCCCTTAGTTGTTTTATATAATTATATAACAATATTTGACAAAAACCTCGCGTTTTTTGTTTACATAATTATTACATTACGTAAAAATATATTATATTCAAAATATAGTTTTATTTTTAACAATCTTATTCTTAATTTTAAATATAAAGAAAATACTGAATTGAAACTAAGATTTTTAAACTGATATTAATTATCATATCCTCTATAAATACATTTTATATTTATAAGATAAACACTATATTTTTTTATATTTTTAAGTAATATATTTATCATATTTATTATTTTATTTTTATTTTTTAATATCAAAAAAATCTATAAGCATACTAACATATACTTATAGATTTTAATCATATTATAAAAATGCAAATTTTAAAATAAATATTACACTTAATATAATCATTGAAATTTTTGTTTCTTCTTTTTTTCCACTAACTAATTTTAAGAAAGTGTAAGCTATTATACCAAACATAATTCCATCTGCTACACTATATGATAAGGGCATCATTACAAATGTTATAAATGCTGGTATAGCATCCGTAAAATCTTCAAAATTAATTTTTAATATAGAACTTGCCATTAAAAATCCTACTAGTATAAGTATTGGAGCTGTTGCTTGCGCAGGTATAGATACAAATAATGGTGCGAAAAACAGTGATATAAAAAATAAAATTCCTGTAATACAAGCTGTTAAACCTGTTCTTCCTCCTACGGCTATTCCAGATCCACTTTCTACAGTAGTCGCTAAAGTTGATGTTCCTAAAACTGAAGATATCGTTGTAGAAACAGACTCTGCTAATAATGCTTTTTTTACATTTGGCATATTACCATTTTTATCTAATAAATTAGCTCTTTGGGCTATTCCTAATAAAAATCCAATTGAATCAAACATATTAACGAATAATAATGTAAGAACTATAACTAACATATCTAAACTAAATATTTGACTACGACTTACATCAAATACTTTCATAAATACAGGTTGTATAGATGGTGGTACATCAATTACACCAGTTGGCATAGGTACTATTGCAAATAGCATACCTATTGCAGATGTTATTATTATAGATATTAAAAATGCTCCATTTACATTTTTTACTAATAGTGTAGCAGCTATCATTAAACCTATTATTGCAAGTAAAACTACAGGAGATTTTATATTCCCTAAAGATATTATTGCTCCTCCTTGCTGCACTATTCCTGCATTTACAAGACCTATAAATGTTATAAATAATCCTATCCCAGCTGTAATTGCATGTTTTAAAACATCCGGCATACACTCTATTATTTTTTCACGAACATTAGTTACTGTTAATAATACGAATATAGTACCTTCTATAAACATGGCACATAATGCAAATTGCCAAGTATATCCCATTCCTAATACTACAGTGTAAGTAAAGAATGCATTTATTCCCATACTAGGCGCTAGGATTATAGGATAGTTAGCAAGTAATCCCATTATAAAACACCCTATACCTGATGCTATTGCCGTTGCTGTAAATACAGCGCCTTTATCCATACCAGCTTGTCCAAGTATATTAGGATTTACAACTAATATGTATGCTATAGTCATAAAAGTCGTTACTCCTGCTAAAACCTCAGTTTTAACACTCGTATTATTTGCGCTTAACTTGAAAATTTTTTCTAAAGTACTATTAACTTTAGATGAACTCGTATTTTGCATATTGCTCCTCCGATGCTGATAATTTTAGTATTAATTGTTATAAATATAAAAAAATAAAAAGCCTAGGCTTTTTATTTTTTTATATTTTATTAATAAAGTGTTTGAATAAACTTCTTATTCCCATTCAATAGTTCCAGGAGGCTTACTAGTTATATCATAAACTACTCTGTTAGCTCCATCAACTTCATTAACAATTCTATTAGATATTCTTTCTAATACGTCATATGGCATCTTATACCAGTCAGAAGTCATACCATCTGAAGAAGTAACAGCTCTTATACCTACTAAGTAAGCATATGTTCTTTCATCTCCCATAACTCCAACAGTTTTTACATCTGGTAAAGTTGCGAATGCTTGCCATATATTGCTATATAGCCCAGCTTTTTTAAGCTCGTCCATATATATAGCATCAGCTTCTCTTAATATATCACATTTTTCCTTAGTTACTTCACCTATAACTCTTATTCCAAGTCCTGGACCTGGGAATGGATGTCTATATATTAAATCATAATCTATTCCAAGTTCTAAACCTATTTTTCTTACTTCATCTTTGAATAATTCTCTTAAAGGTTCAACTATTTTGAATTCTATATCTTCAGGTATTCCACCAACATTATGGTGAGATTTTATTGTAGCAGCCTCTCCTTGTCCACTTTCTACAACGTCTGGGTATATAGTTCCTTGAACTAAGAAATCCATTTTTCCTAATTTATTAGATTCTTCTTCGAATACTCTTATAAATTCTTCACCTATTATTTTTCTCTTAGCTTCAGGTTCAGTTACACCTTTTAACTTAGATAAGAATCTATCTTCACAGTTAACTCTTATTAAGTTCATATCAAACTTATCTCTAAATATTCTTTCAACATCATTACCTTCATTTTTTCTAAGTAATCCATGGTCAACGAATACACAAGTTAAGTTGTCTCCTATAGCTTTATGAACAAGTACAGCAGCAACTGATGAATCAACTCCACCACTTAATGCACAAAGTACTTTCTTATCACCTATAGTTTCTTTTATTTCCTTTATTTTTTCTTCTATAAATGAATCTGTTGTCCAATCTCCACTTACTTCACAAACATTATATAAGAAGTTTCTTAAAACTTTATCTCCATCTAGACAATGTTCAACTTCTGGGTGGAATTGAACTCCGTATAATTTTTTCTCAGGATGATGCATAGCAGCAACTGGACAATCAGTAGTGTATGCAGCAACTTCAAATCCTTCAGGAAGAGTATCTATTAAGTCTGTATGACTCATCCAAACAGTGTTTGTATCTATACCTTCAAATATACTTGAAGCATTGTATGTTATAGAAGTTTTACCATATTCTTTTTCACTGTTGTTACCTTTTCTTACATTACCACCAAGTAAGTGAGCCATTAATTGAACTCCGTAACAAATTCCAAGTATAGGTACTCCTAGCTCAAATATTTCTTTACTTATCTTAGGAGACTCTTCTAAATATGCACTATTAGGTCCTCCTGTAAATATTATACCTTTTGGATTTTTAGATTTTATTACTTCGATATCTGTTGTATGAGGTAATATTTCACAATATACGTTATTTTCTCTAACTCTTCTTGCTATTAATTGATTATATTGTCCCCCAAAATCTATTACTAAAACTAATTCATGTTGCTTTTTCATATTTTATACCTCCCCTTGAGTGCTGTAATTTGGTGCTTCTTTAGTTATTGTTATGTCGTGTGGATGACTTTCTTTTAATGAAGCTGCTGTTATTTTTATAAATTCACCATTTTCCATTAAATCTTTTATAGTAGGTGCTCCACAGTATCCCATACCAGCTCTTATACCACCTATCATTTGGTATACTATATCTTCAGCTTTACCTTTATATGCTACCATTCCTTCAACACCTTCAGGAACTAATTTCTTAGCATCATTTTGGAAGTATCTATCTTTAGAACCTTTTTCCATAGCTCCTATAGATCCCATTCCTCTATATGTTTTATATGATCTTCCTCTATATAATACAGTTTCTCCTGGACTTTCTTCAGTTCCAGCAAACATTGATCCCATCATACATACAGATGCTCCTGCAGCTAATGCTTTAACTATATCACCAGAATATTTTATTCCTCCGTCAGCTATTACTGGTACCCCGTACTTATGTCCAACTTCAGCACAATCCATAACTGCTGTTACTTGTGGAACACCTATACCTGCAACAACTCTTGTTGTACAGATAGATCCTGGTCCTATACCAACTTTTACACAGTCTGCCCCTGCTTTTATTAAATCTTCAGTAGCTTTAGCAGTTGCAACATTTCCTGCTATAACTTGTAAATTTGGGTATTTCGCTTTAACACTCTTAAGTGCATTTATAACACCCATAGAATGTCCATGTGCACTATCAAGTACAACTACGTCAACATTAGCTTTTACTAAAGCTTCTACTCTATCCATTAAATCAGCACTTATTCCAAGAGCTGCTCCACATAATAATCTACCTTGAGCATCTTTAGCAGAGTTTGGATATTGTATTTTCTTTTCTATGTCTTTTATAGTTATTAGTCCTTTTAAATGACCTTCTTCATCAACTATAGGTAATTTTTCTATTTTATTTTGTTTTAATATTTGTTGAGCTTCTACTAAGTTTATTCCTTCTCTAGCAGTAACAAGATTTTCTTTAGTCATAACCTCGTCCACTTTTTTAGTAAAATCATCTTCAAATTTTATATCTCTATTTGTTATTATTCCGATTAACTTATTATTATCATCAACTATAGGTACACCTGATATCTTATATCTAGCCATTATATCATCAGCATCTTGTATTGTGTGATCTTTTGATAAGTAAAATGGGTCAACTATAACTCCACTTTCGCTTCTTTTTACTTTATCAACTTCTAAAGCTTGCTCTTCTATAGACATGTTTTTGTGTATTATTCCTATACCACCTTGTCTTGCCATTGAAATAGCCATTTTAGATTCAGTAACTGTATCCATACCTGCACTCATTAATGGTATGTTTAATTTTATAGTTTTTGTTAATTGAGTTTGTGTGTTAACATCTTTAGGTAAAACTTCTGACTTTTGAGGAACTAAAAGTACATCGTCAAAAGTTAATCCTTCTTTTAATAGTTTTGCCATATCAGTTGCCCCCTTCGTTATTTTTTTATGCTTACTTATTATTTTTATATAATTAAAAATTTTTATGCTTAAAATTGTTAAATATTAAAATTATAAAAATATAAAAAAATCTGTATAATAATTTCTTATTTTAATATAAGTGAAATTACTATACAGATTCCCAAAGTTCATTTATTTATAGCTAACCTGTAGGGATTTAGTATCAGCCTACAAATTTACTTACGATGATAGAACTTTGTTATAATAATTTCACTCATAGTCGATGTATTTTCGGTACTTCGGTAGAAACTCTCAGACCATATTTCTGAGTATATATGAGTGATTTTTATTTGCGATATTGTATACACGTTGTAATAAGTTGTTTATTAATTTATCAAATTTTATTACTCGTGTCAACATTTTTATATGAATTTATTTTTTATTGAACAGTTTATGCTATCATAGACAGTTTTTATGGATATATTAGCCCTTTTAGCTATCATTTTACACTCCTCATATTCAGGAGTAACTTTTACAATTTTATTTTTATAATATCCTATTTTAACTGTTACATCTCCATATTCACAATGTACTTTATCAAACTCTCTTAAAAGAGTCTTCCTATTATATATATGATATCTAACTCCAAAAGTACTAGTTTCTATCAATATCGTTTCAATAAATTTGTCTAAATCTATCTCATTACATAACACAGATAACTTAATTGCAGGTCTGTTTTTTTTCATATATATGCTTTGTGTGTATACATCTAAAGCTCCATCTTCTATTAATTTCTCATATAAATAAGAAAAAATCTCAGAAGACATATCATCTATATTTGCATTAATTTCATAAATTAGTTCTTCTTTTTTTTTATACCAACTATAGTTCTAAGCATATTTGGCATTTCAAACTTTTTATGACCTATTCCATAGCCAACTTGCTCTACCTCAAATTCTAATACATCTACAAATTCATCACATAAAGTTTTTATTATTGCAGCTCCAGTAGGAGTTGTACATTCACCATTTACAGTATTTAATTTAATTGGAACTCCTTTTAATATCTCAATTGTAGCAGGTGCTGGAACTGGCATAATACCATGATCACACTTTACAGTACCAGAACCAACAGGTACAGAACTTGAATATATCTTATCTATATTTAATAAATCTATTAATACTGAACAACCTACTATATCAACTATAGAGTCAATAGCTCCAACTTCATGAAAGTGTATTTTATCTATAGTTGTTCCATGTACTTTAGCTTCTGCCTCTGCTACAGTCATAAATATCTTTTTAGCTCTGTCTTTTATACTATCCTTTAAAGATGAATTATCAATAATTTCAAATACATCTACTAAGTATCTATGAGCATGAGTTTCTTTTGCTATTACATTAACTTTTGTCCCTACTATACCACTTTCATTTTTATAATCTATTTCTATACTAAACTCGTCATCTAGATTAAGCTTATTCATTTCTTCTAAAAATATTTCTGATGGAACTCCTGCATTTATTAAACTAGCCATAGTCATATCCCCAGAAATACCATTTACTATATCAAAATATAAAACTCTTTCTTCTAACATAATTTACACTCCCATTTAATTAGTGTTAATCTAATTTATTTATAGTAGCAGCCAAATAGCCAGCTCCAAATCCATTATCTATATTAACTACCGATATACCTGATGCACAGCTATTTAGCATGGTTAAAAGAGCTGAAAGACCACCAAAATTGGCTCCATACCCCACAGATGTAGGAACTGCTATAACAGGTACATCAACTAGTCCCCCTACAACACTTGGAAGTGCACCTTCCATACCTGCTACAACTATTAATACCCTAGCTGATTTAAGTATACTCATTTTATTTAATAATCTATGTATACCTGCTACTCCAACATCATAAACTCTTTCTACTTCATTTCCTAAAAATTTAGCTGTATAATAAGCTTCATCTGCTACAGGAATATCTGAAGTACCTCCCGTAACAACTACAATTTTCCCTTTACCTACATTCTTTATAGGCTTATTTTGTATTTTTAAAATTCTAGATAATTCTTCATACTCACAATTTGGATATACGTTTTTTACCTTCTCATAAGTATCTTTCCTACATCTAGTTCCTAATATATTAGAACATTTTTCCTTCATTCTTTTTATAATCCCTAATATATGTTCATCACTTTTTCCTTCACAATATATAACTTCTGGATATCCATTTCTTATTTGCCTATGATGGTCAATATTTGCATATCCTATATCCTCATAAGGTAAATCTTTTAATTTATCAATAGCTAAATCTATATCTATATCACCATTTTTAACTTCTTCTAGTAAATTTCTAATATCCATAAGTTCCCCCTATTATTGGTTGTTTAATAATAATTTTAACACACTAAGCATACCTTTTCCAGCCACCCAGTTCCATATAATATTTACATATAAAAAAGAGATAATTTGAAAAAATCAATTTCAAATTATCTCTTTTTATTTTTCTCTTATCACAATAAGTTAAATAATAAGAATTACAAAGGGCGAAGTGTTAATTATAATTGTTGAAGAAACGTTAAAGACCATGCCCTATAGGTCTTTAAGTGAATGAAACAACTATAATTAACACGATGCCAACCAAAGCTTACTATTACCAACCTACATCATTGGAGGCATTCCTCCACCCATTCCAGGTACTGGCTCGCTTTCTGGAAGATCAGCAACAGCAGCCTCAGTAGTTAAAAATACACCTGCTATAGATGCAGCATTTTGTAACGCACTTCTAGTTACCTTAGTTGGATCAACTATACCAGCTTCTATCATATTCACGTATTTTTCATTTAAAGCATCAAATCCTACTTCAGCCTCTTCATTTATAACTTTTTGTATTATAACAGCTCCTTCAAGACCAGCATTAATAGCTATTTGTCTTAATGGTTCTTCTAAAGCTCTTCTTATTATTTTAGCCCCAACTTGAAGTTCTCCTTCAAGTTCTTCTATTAATTTATCTACAACTGGTATAACACTAACTAATGCAGTACCACCACCAGCAACTATACCTTCCTCAACAGCTGCTCTTGTAGCATTTAGAGCATCTTCTATTCTTAATTTTCTTTCTTTCATTTCAACTTCTGTTGCAGCTCCAACTTTTATAACAGCTACTCCACCAGCAAGTTTAGCTAATCTTTCCATTAATTTTTCTGTATCAAATTCAGAAGTAGTTTGCTCAATTTGATGTTTTATTTGAGCTACTCTATCTTCTATAGCTTTCTTGTCTCCAGCACCATCTACTATTGTAGTACTTTCTTTAGTTACTTTAACAGAACCTGCTCTACCTAACATAGATAAATCTGCTTCTTTTAAATCATATCCTAATTCTTCAGATATAACTGTTCCTCCAGTAAGTACTGCTATATCTTCAAGCATAGCTTTTCTTCTATCTCCAAATCCTGGAGCCTTAACAGCAACTACTTCAAATGTTCCTCTTAATTTGTTAACTACTAATGTAGATAATGCTTCTCCTTCTACATCTTCAGCTACTATTAATAATTTTTTACCTTGTTGAACTATTTGCTCAAGAACAGGTAATATATCTTGTATATTAGTTATTTTTCTATCTGTTATTAATATATATGGATCATTTAATACAGCTTCCATTTTGTCAACATCAGTTACCATGTAAGCTGAAACAAATCCTCTATCAAATTGCATACCTTCAACTGCATCTAATTCAGTATGCATAGTCTTAGATTCTTCAACAGTTATAACTCCATCTTTACCTACTATCTCCATAGCTTCTGCTATTAGATTTCCTACTTCTTCATCTCCAGCAGATATAGAAGCAACTTGAGATATAGATTCTTTAGTTTCTATAGTTTTTGATTGTTTTTTTAATTCTTCAACTGATACTTCAACAGCTTTTTGTATTCCTTTTCTAATTAATATTGGATTAGCTCCTGCAGTTACATTTTTTAATCCTTCTCTTATTATAGCTTGAGCAAGAACTGTTGCAGTTGTAGTTCCATCTCCTGCTACGTCATTAGTTTTAGTAGCAACTTCTTTAACTAATTGAGCTCCCATATTTTCAAATCTATCTTCTAATTCTATTTCTTTAGCTATAGTAACACCATCATTAGTTATAAGTGGTGCTCCAAATTTTTTATCTAATATAACATTTCTTCCTTTAGGTCCTAATGTTACCTTTACAGTATCTGCTAATTTATTTACACCAGCTTCTAAAGCTGATCTTGAATCTTGAGCGAATTTTATTTCTTTAGCCATTTTATATCCCTCCCCTAATATTATTCAACTACTGCTAATATTTCACTTTGTTTTAATATAGTATATTCTTGACCTTCTAATTTAACTTCTGATCCTGCATATTTAGAGAATATTACTTTATCTCCTACTTTTAATTCCATCTTAACTTCTTTACCATCTACTATTCCACCAGGTCCTACTTCAACTACCTCAGCTATTTGAGGTTGTTCTTTAGCTGCCCCAGGTAAAACTATACCACTTGCAGTTTTTTCTTCTGCTTCAATTTTCTTTATAACTACTCTGTCAGCCAATGGTCTTATTCTCATAATTATCCCTCCTAATGAAATTTATATATGTAAATTTTTTATTAGCCTTTTTATCACTCTACTCATTAGAGTGCTAATAATTTTATAATATATCAAACTTTTTTATTTTTCAATAGTTTTAACTAGATTTTATGTATTTTTTATACGAGGAATTTTTGTTTATATTGACAAAACTCCTCGCATAATATATTTATAAAATCGGAGAAAATAATCTTGCCACAGATTCTGCCCATTTTTTTATAAATGGTCTATTTTCAAAATCTTTTAATTTTATTTCTTCGCTATTTTCAAGATCTTTAAAGAAATCATCTGTTATTTTGCTTATTATTTTTTCATCATAAATAAATGCGTTTATTTCAAAATTAAGCATAAAGCTTCTTAAATCCATATTTGCAGAACCTATTGATGAAATCTTATCATCTATAATTACTACTTTTGAATGTATAAATCCTTTTTTATATAAATAAACTTTTCCTCCAGACCTTAAAATATCATCAAAATATGAATATGATGCTTGATGTACAATTTTATGATCTGCGATACTTGGAAATATAATTCTTACATCAACTCCACTAAGTGCTGCACTTTTTAATGCCCTTAACAAACTCTCATCTGGTATAAAATATGGAGTCTCTATATAAACCCTTTCCTTAGCATTACAAATAGCTGAAAAATATGCATAATGTATAGCTTCCCAATCACTATCTGGACCAGTAGCAACAACTTGTATCATCGAGTTGCCCATATTACTTAATTTTGGAAAATATTGTTCGTCAAATGATTCTTTTTGAGTCGTATAATACCAATCAATTAAAAATACCATTTGCAGCATATAAACAGAGCTACCTTCTATTCTTATATGGGTATCCCTCCAGTATCCAAACTTTTTATTTTTACCCATATACTCATCACCTATATTTATGCCACCCGTATAACCTATATGACCATCAATTATAGCAATTTTACGGTGATTTCTATAATTGATTTTGCCCCCTATTATAGGAAACTTTGCTGGTAAAAATGGTACTATTTCTATACCTTCATCTTTCATATCTTGAAAGAATTTTCTATGAAACCAAAACCTCCAACATCCAACATCATCATATAAGATTTTTATACTTACTCCTTCATTTGCTTTCTTTATTAATAATTCCTTTAATTTAATGCCTATCTCACTATTTTTTATTATAAAATATTCTAAGTGAATATGCTCTTTTGCTTGTTCTATATCTTTTAGTAAACTTTCAAATTTTTCGTTTCCATCTATAAATACTTTAACGTTGTTATTAGTCGTAAATGGAAATTTCCCTGTATTTAAAAGTAAACTTATTACCTTCTTTTTTATACCTTCATAATATTCATCTTTAATTAAATTATTATCATTTATAGCTCTTTGTTCTAATTCAACTAGCTCTTCTATAGACTCCATATTTTTAAATAAATTATTTTCTTTTATATTTGTAGCTAGTTTTTGTGTATTAAATATTTTTCTCTTTCTTATATTTCGTCCCAATACTGCATATATAACTAAACCTACCCCTGGTAATAATATAAATATTAATAGCCAAGCCATAGTCTTAGCTGGATCTCTATTTTGAAGTATTATATTAATAGAAACTATAATACCAGCTATGTATGATATTATTACATAGCTTAAGAGTATTATATCTAAAGCAACCATAAAGCCTCCTTTAGTTATCTTCCTATACCTAATTCACGTGCATAATAGAATAAATATTGTTGAGCAAAACCTGATAAGTCTCCAAATTTATCTATAGCATACTTTCTAATTTTAGGCAAACTCATATCGTCTTCTACATAAAATTCTTGCATTACTCTCTTCACCCAAACATCAACAGGGAATGTGTCATACTTTTGCATACCAAATAACGCTATACAATCACACACTTTAGGTCCAATTCCGTTAAATTTAAGAAGTTCCTTTCTACAATCTTCTGTATCTAAATCTCTATATTTATATACATTATCATTACTAGTTACAACAGCTTCTGTTGTAGACTTTATGTATTTATCTCTAAACCCTGTAGAACAAGATCTTATTTCTTCTATCGAAGCTTTATTTAATTGCTCTGGTGTAGGAAAATCATAATAATCTACTCCATTATATTTTCCTATATAAGTTCCATATTCTCTTGATAAATTAGCTATAGCTTTTTGTATCATAGGTATTCTATTGTTAGATGATATTATAAACGATATTATCATTTCCCACGGATCTTGACGCAAAATTCTTATTCCCCATCCAAATTCAGTTGCTTTTTCTAAATACTCATCCATACTCCTTAACTTATCTTTTATCTTTGAGTAATCAGTATCTAAATCAAAATATTCTTTCCATATATCATTAAAATCATTTAAATTAGTATTCTTTAAATAAATTGTTTCTCCTTCTCTTAATACATTTATTACTCTACCTTTAGCTACTCCAGTGTATGATCCATCATCTTCTGCTTTCCATCTAAAACACTGCCCACATTCAAATATATGTTTCGGATCAAAATCTGTTACTCCTTCTAATATAACTAGTTCATTTTTTTCGTATACTTTCATTTTTTTACTCCCTTCAATTAAGCTTATACCTCTAATTCTACCCAAATTTTTATAAAATTAAATTAACTATTTTTTTATAATACAAATTTAATTTAAAAAGTCTAGAGTAGAATTGATAAATTTTTTTTGCTAAAATACATAAGACATTATTTTTAGAAGGTGATTATATGAATAATAGAGGTGTATTTATAGCTATCGAAGGACCTATAGGAGTTGGAAAAACAACTTTATCAAATATACTAAGTGAGCACTTTAATTATACTTTACTTAGAGAGATAGTTGAAGAAAACCCATTCCTATCAAAATTTTATACAGATATAAAAGAGTATGCTTTACAAACAGAAGCATTTTTTCTTTTTAATAGAATAAAACAGCTTGAAGATACGGAAAAAAATATTTTAGAAAAAGGTAATGGAGTAATTAGTGATTATCACATAATTAAAAATTTAATTTTTGCAGGTATAACACTTGATAATATGCAATTTTATAAATATAAACAAATGTATAACATTTTTATCAATGATTTGCCTCAACCAGATATAGTAATATATCTTAATTCAAATACAGATGTTTTAATGAAGAGAATAGCTATGAGAGATAGAAGCTTTGAAAGACAAATGGATAGAAATTATATACATGAATTGAGAAATGAATACAAATACTATTTCAATCCATTATCTATAAAGCATAACTTTGTAGGTAAAGAGCCTATTATATTAGAAATAGACAACTCTAATTTGGACTTTTTAAATAATGAAAATGATAGAAAATTTATAATAGACAAAGTTGAAAATGCAATCAATAACTTAGGGGGACATTTTAATGTTTAAATTGGTAAATCAGTGTAACAAACCACTAAATAGGGATTTATTTATTACTGTTGCAGGTAATGTTGGAGCAGGAAAATCTACTTTAACAAAATTAGTAGGAGAAAAACTAGGATTTGAAACTCATTTTGAGCAAGTTGATAATAATCCATATCTAGAGGATTTTTATAAAGACCAAAATGCTTGGGGATTTCATTTACAATTATATTTCTTAGCTCAAAGGTTTAAGCAACAAAAAGAAATAGATAGTAATGGCTTAAATAACATTCAAGATAGAAGTATATACGAAGATGTTGAAATTTTTGCTAGAAATCTATACGATAATAAAAAAATGTCTAAAAGAGATTATATAACATATAGAGATTTATTTAATGATATGGTCCCTTATCTTAGAAGACCAGATTTAATGATATATTTAGATGGTTCTATAGATACTATTATTAATAGAATAAATTTAAGAGGTAGGGATATGGAAAAATCAGTTGATTTAGAGTATTGGGTTAATCTGCATAATCGATATGAAAAGTGGATAAGTGAGTATAATCAATCTCCTGTACTTTATGTAAATATTGATAAAATTGATTTAATTAATAATCCTAAAGATTTAGATTCTTTATGTAATGAGATAAAAAAAATATTAAATATATAAATTAAAAATGACCCTTTAAAGGGTCATTTTTTATAATAATATAGCTATTAATACTATTGCTGTTACTATCTGTAATATACCTACAAACAATCCATATAATGAAACTTCTTTACCTTGTTTTATAAGATCTTTAAAGTTTACTCTAAGTCCAATTGCTGCCAATGCTATTATTTCTAATTTGCTACTTAATTCTTTAGCTATGTGAGATAATTCTATTGGTATTAAATTCATAGAAAATAATGCACATGTTATAAAAAATCCTATTACATACCAAGGAATTTCAATCTTTTTATTAGATATTTGAGCTTCTTCTTCTTTTATAATTTCTGTGTTAGTTTTATTTTTTAAATGTCCAAATATAAATACTACAACAACTAATAATATAACTCTCACTATTTTAAATATAGTAGATAAATCTTTTGTAGCTTCATTAACCATCGCTCCACTGGCTACAACTTGACCTACTGATTGTAGCGTTCCACCTATTATAGCTGAAGTCTTCATTAGTTCATGTTTATATAACACTCCTGCTAATAGTGGTAGTAATAACATTAAAACAACACCTGTTACATTAACTATTGTAATTGCTATTCCTTTTTCCTTATCATCAGCATTTATAACTGGTGCAGTTGCTCCAATTGCAGATGATCCACAAACTGCATTTCCACTTGCCATTAAATATCTAAAGTTTTCACTAAATCCTAACTTTTTACCTATATATATAGCTCCAACTATAGTCACTGCCATTTGTATAACTATAAATATTATTCCACCTAATCCTAACTCCATTATTGTAGATATGCTTAATGTCGCTCCTAAAAGAACTATTGAATATGATAATAATTCTGTTTCTGAAAATTTATAACCCTCATGAAATACTTTTTTATTTAAGAATAGATTTCCTAATATCATTCCAAGAAATATAGAAATTGTTGCTGCACCTAAACTCGGTACAAATTTAGCTAAGAATATACTAATAAATCCTATTATTATAGATACCATTAATCCTGGTAATATTTTTTTTATTTTATCCATATATAACATCTCCTAAAACTTGTTGTCTTTTTACATGAAGTAGTATACCAAACTTATTATTATTGGTAAAATAGATATATATCATAATAATCATTACTTTTTTAAATGATTTTTTAAAACAAGGAGGTTTTAAGGTTGATAGAAGAATTTAAAACGTTTATAGCAGTTGTAGAACACCAAAACTTTACTAAAGCTGGGGAAAGTATAAATTTATCTCAACCAACAGTAAGTACACATATAAAACATTTAGAAAACTACTTTAACACAATACTTATAAACAGATCTATTAAACAAAAAACAATATCTATAACTGATAATGGTTATCTTTTGTACAAAAGAGCCAGAGAGGTAATAACATCAATAGAATCAATTAAAGATGAGTTGGGTAGTATATCTAATTCTATAAAAGGTCATATAAAAATAGGTACTAGCCTTACAATTGCAGAGTATTTTCTTCCAGATTTTTTAGCTTTATTTTCAACAAAATACCCTGATGTAGAAATTGAAATGGTAGTTGAAAACACTCATAAGATTTGTGAAAAAGTAAAAAGTTCAAATTTAGATATTGGATTGGTAGAAGGAAGTCTTTCTTCTTTTGACTTTAATCAAAATTTCTTCTTTGAAGATAGAATGGTCCTAACATTCTCACCTAAAGCTAAAATAGATTCTAAAAATTTCACATTAGATTCTATAAGAAATAAAAAGTGGATTTTTAGAGAAGAAGGTTCTGGAACTAGAGAATATTTAAACATATTTTTAAGTAATAACAAAATAACTCCAACACAAATAATGGTGTTAGGAAGTAATCACACTGTTAAAGAAGCTATAAAAAATAATTTAGGTGTATCTATTTTATCTAAATTAGTTACAGATTCAGAAGGAGATGCTTTATGTACTGTAAATTTAGATGACACATATAATCGATCTTTCTCCTTTATTACTCCAAAAGGAATAAAGCCTTCAAATACAACAACTTTATTTATAAATGAGCTTGAAAAATATACAAGTTTAAATAAATAAAAATAAAGTCATAGATATTTTTAAAATATCTATGACTTTATTTTTACATCCCTAATTCTTTAAATTCTCTACTTCCCGGCTTAACTAATTCCTCTTTACCTTCTTTACATAATGGACAGTTATCAGATTCATAAACTTGTATATCTAATTTTATAGCACTATATATAGGCATTCCTATATCATGGTTAGTTCTATCTGCTATACAAGCAACACCTATAACTTCCCCACCTAAAGCCTCTAGTGCTTTTTTAGTTTCTATAGTAGATTTTCCAGTAGTAACAACATCCTCAGCTATTATTATTTTAGCTCCTGGTTTAACCTCAAATCCTCTTCTTAGTTGCATTTGTCCATCTTTTCTTTCTGTAAATACTGATTCTTTTCCTAATTGTCTTCCTAATTCATATGAAACTATAACCCCTCCCATAGCAGGTCCAACGACTAAATCTATATCTAAATCTTTGATTTGATCAACTACTGTACTTAAAACTTTTTCTGCTTGATTTGGAAATCTTAGTACCTTTGCACATTGTACATATCTATTACTATGCTTCCCTGAAGATAATAAGAAATGTCCTTCTAATAAAGCATCACATTCTTTTAATATTTCAACAACATTTACATTACTCATAATTTTCTTCTCCCTTTTATCCTTAAATTTGATATTTTTACTTTATTCCATAAAAAGTCTTTTATATAAATTTTTATTAAATAATTCCTCTAATTTCATCCAAAGAATTTATTCCTTCTTCTTCCATGTATTTCTTTATTCCTTCTATAATATCAAGTCCTATTTTAGGATTTACAAAGTTTGCTGTTCCAACTTGAATACATGTAGCTCCAGCCATTATAAACTCTATTGCATCTTGCCAAGTTGTAATTCCTCCCATACCCATAACAGGAATATTTACAGCTTTGCAAACTTCATGTACCATTCTAAGAGCTATTGGCTTTATTGCAGGACCTGATAATCCAGCATATGTATTTTCAAATACTGGCTTTTTCTTATTTATATCAATAGCCATAGCTTTAAATGTATTTACTAAAGATATCCCATCTGCACCTTCTTCTTCACAAACCTTAGCCATTCCAATTATATCCTCTGCATTTGGAGATAACTTAACTATTAAAGGAAGTGTAGTTTTTGCTCTTACTGCTCTTACAACTTCTCTTGCAACCTCATTTTTTATTCCAAATGCCATTCCCCCCGCTTTTACATTTGGGCAAGATATATTTAGCTCTATCATATCTATTGGTTGGTCATTTAATAACTCTACACCTTTTATATAATCATCTAACGTTCCCCCACCTAAGTTTGCAATTCGTACTGTATCAAGCTTTTTAAAAAATTGAAGTTCATTTTCTATAAAGCCTTTAACTCCAGGATTTTCAAGTCCTACACTATTCATCATACCTGATGGAGTTTCAAAAACTCTCATACCTTTATTTCCATCTCTTTTTTCAAGCGTAAGTCCTTTACTACTTATCCCTCCAAGTTTTTCTATATCATAAATTTCTGCATACTCTTTTCCGAATCCAAAAGTTCCTGATGCCATAATTAAAGGGTTTTTAAACTCTATATTCCCAAATTTAACACTTAAATTAGTCATTAAATATCACGTCCTCTCCCCAGAAAACTGGACCATCTTTACATGTCTTTTTGTTTCCAAACTTTGTTTTACATGTACATACTAAGCAAGCTCCTACACCACAAGCCATATGATTTTCTAATGAAACCATTATTTTAGTATTAGTTCCCTCTGTCATTTTCACTAGTTTTTCCATCATAGGTGTTGGTCCACAAGCTAGTATATAATCATATTTTTCCACATCTAATATATCTGTAACAAAAGTATCTCCTAGTGCTATATTAACGTCATTACAAACTTCTTTAAATTCTTTTTCTAATATAGATTTCTTTCTAAATCCTAGGTACGCATCACAATTTTTAATATTTTTAGCTACTAAATATAATGGAGCTACTCCGATTCCACCACCTACTAAAGCAATCTTTCCTTCTACTTTTTCATATCCATTTCCATATGGACCATCTAACTTAATAGAATCATTAGGTTTTAAATTGCTGAAAATTTTAGTACCTTCTCCAACTACTTTATATAAAAATGATATACCTTCTTCGTCTACATCATGTACACTTATCGGTCTTGATAGTAAAGGATATGTATCCCAAGCTCTTAACATGTAAAACTGCCCCATTTTAGCTTTGAAGTTCCCTTTTACTTTCATAAAATACATATCTTCTCCAACATATTTATTTTCTAAAACTTTATACATTACATATCCCCCTTTATGTAGTACATAATTTTTCCGTCTCTTATTGTCATTAATACTTTTCCTAAAATTTTTTGCTTATCAAATGGATTATTTTTACCTTTAGATATAAATTTAGATGTATCTATAATATCATTACAGTTACTATCTACTAAAACTAGATCTGCTTTTAATCCTTCTTCAACCAAACCTTGATTTAATCCTAAAAGTTTAGCAGGATTTAAGCTCATCATTTCACTTAATTTATTTAAAGAAATCCCATTTTCACTAAACACCTTATTTACCATCCCAAAAGCTACCTCTATATTAGATATCCCAGGTGCGCCATTTTCCTTATCTTCTTTAGTATGAGGTGCATGATCTGTTCCAATCATATCTATATATCCATCTTTAATTCCTTGAATAAGATATTTCATATCTTCCTCATTAGCAAAAGATGGATTTACCTTATAATCTAGTCCATATCCATATATATGGTGTGGCCCTACTTCACAAGTAAATTTATGTCCATTATCTTTATATTTTTTTATTTCTTTTAAAGTTTCCTTTAAACTGATATGGCATATATGAAGGTTACCCGCAACTTCCTCAAGAAGTTTTAAATCTCTTTTTACTATTATTTCTTCTGGTTGACAATGAGTTAATACTTTAAAATCTAGTTCTTTTGAAAGTTCTAATGCTTTTTTCATTATATCTTTGTCATGAAGAGTGTATCCATCATCAGAAAATAATTGAGTGTATTTTCTCATACTTTCTATATCTATCATTTCCTGACCTTCTAGATTTTTAGTTATTGCACAAACTTGGTTTATATAACATAAGTCTAATTTTTCAGCTTTATCTAAGATATATTCCATAGTTTCTTTATTGTCACAAGCTGGTTTAGTATTTGCCATAGGACATAATACTGTAAATCCACCTTTTAAAGCTGCCATTTGTCCTGTTTCTAAATCTTCTTTATGAGTTAATCCTGGATCTCTTAAATGTGTATGTACATCTATAAATGAAGGCATTAATATATAATTTTCTCCATTTATAATTTTTGCATCTATTGAATCTATATTTGTATCAATTTTAGAAATCTTACCATCTTCTACAAGTAAATCACTTTTAAAATCTTTATTAGCATCAACTATTCGTGTATTTTTTATTAAAATCTTATTCATTTGCATCTACCCCCAAAAGTTTCATTATTAATGCCATCCTTACGTACATACCGAATTTAGCTTGATCAAAGTAAACAGCTCTTTTATCTTTATCAACTTGTGTATCTATTTCATTTACTCTTGGTAGTGGGTGCATAACTAACATATCAGATTTTGCTTTTTCCATCTTTTCAGTAGTTAGTATATAGTAATCTTTTAATCTTTCATATTCATCTTTATTTTCAAATCTCTCTTGTTGCACTCTAGTCATATAAAGTATGTCTAATTCCTCTATAACTTCATCTAAGTTATTAGTTTCAATATAATCATGACCTTTTATAGCCTCTTTTATATAATCGGGCATCTTTAATTCTTCAGGTGCTATAAATACAAACTTAGTATCTTTATATCTTGACATAGCCTTAACTAAAGAGTGTACTGTTCTTCCATTTTTTAAATCTCCACACAATCCTATGGTGTGATTTTCTAATTTTCCTTTAAGTGATTTTATTGTAAGAATATCTGTAAGTGTTTGAGTTGGATGTTGATTCCCTCCGTCTCCTGCATTTATAAATGGTACTCTAGCGAATCTTGAAGCTTCCAAAGCTGAACCGGCTCTTGGATGTCTCATAACTATTGCATCAGCATAACAAGATACTGTTTCCATGGTATCTTCTAAAGTTTCTCCTTTTGCTGTGGATGATGAGTTTGGTTCTGAAAAACCTATAACTCTTCCCCCTAATCTATTCATTGCAGCTTCAAAACTAAATCTTGTTCTTGTTGATGGTTCATAAAATAAAGTCGCTAGTAAATTTCCTTCACAAACTTGTGAGTATTTTGACGGATTATCAATTATATTTTGAGATAATGATAGAATTTCATCTATTTCATTTATCGAAAAGTCTTCTGGTTGGATTAAATTTCTTCCTTTTAATTTCATCTTATATATCCTCCTTTTTTAGCCTCTCTGGACTAAATTTAAAAGTTTTATAATTTTTTCTTTTATAGTAGCTTATCACCTTTGGTAAACGATGTCAATATAACTTTTAATTTTTTATATGGTGCTTATGTGTATAAAAAAAGGATATACATAATACAAATAGCTAAGGAAAATATGCATAACTATGCATATTTTCCAAGTAACTATAAGTTTTAAGCTATATCCTTTAAATTTCTATTATTATAATACTCTCTTAGCTCCAACGTAAGTTTTTTGCCAGTAAGATGAGTTTATGTTACTTACTTTAACAACATCTCCTTCTTGTGGTGCATGTATCATGTTACCTCCACCAACGTATATACCAACGTGGCTTATTCCACCTCCACCAGTAGCGAAGAATACTAAATCTCCTGGTTGTAAGTTAGCCTTGCTAACAGATCTTCCTGCTCCATATTGAGCTGATGAAGTTCTTGGTAAAGATATTCCTGCTGCATTTCTAAATACATATGATGTAAGTCCTGAACAGTCAAATCTATTTGGACCTTCTGCTCCCCATACATATGGAGAACCTAATTTAGAGTAAGCTAAATTTACTACAGCACTTGCAGCATTTGAGTTATTAACTGGCTTTTCTTCTGGTTTTTCAACTGGCTTTTGAACCGGCTTTTGCACTGGTTTTTGTACAGGCTTTTCTGCTGGTCTCTCTACTGGTTTTTGTACAGAATTTGAAGCTTGGTTATCATTTGAAACTTGATCTTTATTAACATTAGTATTGTTATTTACATTACTATTGTTATTCTCTTTTTCATCATTATCATTATTAGCTGTATTATTTTCAGTAGTACTATTATTGTTAGCACTATCGTTATTATCATTGTTAGTTGTAGTATTTTCAGTTGTTTGTGTATTATCTACTACTTGTCCATCATTTTGATTTTGAGACTCATCTTGAGTTTCTTTTTCTTCTACTACAGGAGCCTTGTCAGATACATATAAATCTCTTATATATCCTTCTTTATCTCCATTTTTAACTTTTACCCAGTTATCTTGAGTTCCTAATACTTCAACTTTTGTAGATAATCCTAATTCATCTTGAATATCAGATTCTACATGAGCATCTTTTCTTAAGTTTACTTTGTCTGCTGTTACATATGCATTAGCAGCTTTAACATCAACAAATCTAGATGCTATCCATCCTTCAGTGTTGTCATCTAATTGGATTTTATACCATCCATCTTGCTCTCCAACTATTTTAAATTCATCCCCTGCATATGCTATAGTTTGAACAGAACCTTGTTGTCTTACTTTTACTCCAACTCCATCTTTTACAACAGCAACTTTGTAATCTACATCTTTGTAGTTTTCTAAGTCTATTATATTTTTTTCATTAACCTTTTTCTTATCTGTTGCTTTTTCAGCTTTTGTATCATCTGCATGAGCTATTCCATTCATCGATAATGCCATAAATGATGCAAACACTGGTACTAATATTTTTCTCTTCATAACGTTTTTCCCTCCAAAAATTCACCATAAGTTTTCTTACGTGTTATTTTCATAGATGAAACCTATGTAGGATAAAATACTAATACACAAGATATTTTTTATTTATTTATATTTCATAATTTGTAACTTTTTTGTAAATAATTGTTACAAATTATGTAGTATTCTTATATTAAACAATAGTTAATTTATACCTTGTATATAATATTAAAAAATTAAAACTTATTTATTTTATCCAAAAATAACTTTAATATACATTTTTATCTTTATTATATACTATATTTTCCAAAAAGTAAATATTTTTGGATATTTTAGCATATATTAGTACATTAATTTATTCTTTATGTACTTTTTTTATGCCCTTTTTTCTTATATAGCAAAATAAAGTGTGTATTCTCTTTAAATCAATTAAAAGAATACACACTTTTTATTTAAAAACTTTTAAATTTATATTATATTCTCTACCTTAAACTAAAGATGTAGCTACTTCTTTAGCAGGAGCCTCTGTATACCATCCTCTTAACTTCATAGCATCAGCTATTCTCTTTATAGACATCATATAAGCAGCAGTTCTCATTTCTACATTACGTTCTTCTGCTAATGCCCATATTTCTTCAAATGCTTTTATCATTAAAGCTTTTTGTTTTTCTTGAACTTCGTCAAAAGTCCAGTTATATCTCATTAAGTTTTGTACCCATTCAAAGTAAGAAACTGTAACTCCACCACTATTAGCTAATATATCAGGTACTAATGTAACACCTTTTTCAAATAATATATGATCTGCTTCTGGAGTTGTTGGTCCATTAGCACCTTCACATACTATTTTAGCTTTTATATCTCCTGCATTAGCTGAAGTTATTTGATTTTCTAAAGCACAAGGCATTAATATATCAACTTCTGTAGTTATTACACTTGTGTCTACAGCTTCAGCTCCTGGGAACCCTTTTATACATCTATGTTCTTTATTATAAGCCATTAAAGCTTTCATATCTATTCCATCTTTATTATATATAGTTCCTGTATGATCTTCTACATATATAACTTTTGCCCCAGCTTCGTCTATGTACATACCAGCAAAGCTTCCAACGTTTCCAAATCCTTGAAGACCTACAGTAACGTTTGATACATCTATTCCTTTTTTCTTAGCAGCTTCCATAGCCATTGTAGCAACTCCGTATCCAGTAGCTTCAGTTCTAGCTAAAGATCCGTAAAAATCAACTGGCTTTCCAGTAAATACCCCTGGTTGAAATTCACCTGTAACATTAGCATATTCATCAACCATCCAAGCCATTATTTGTCCATTTGTATTAACATCTGGAGCTGGTATATCTTCTTTTTCCCCTATTATTGGAGCTATAGCTTTAGCAAATCCTCTAGATATTCTTTCTAATTCTCCTTGAGAAAACTCTGTAGGGTCGATGGCCATACCACCTTTTCCTCCACCATATGGTATACCTACTACTGAACATTTAAAAGTCATCCAAGTAGATAATGCTTTTACTTCATCCATGCAAACTGCTGGATGGAATCTTAATCCACCTTTAAATGGTCCACATGCATTATTATGTTGTGATCTATATCCTGTAAATGTTCTTACAGTTCCATCATCCATTTTTACTGGGAATGATACTTCTAATACTCTCATTGGATTTTTTAATATTTCATATACTGCTGGATCAGCCCCTAACTTATCACAAGCAGTTTTAACTTGAGATCTTGCTATCTCTAGAACATTTAAAGTTTTTTCAGCCATTTTAAAAGCCCCCTTAAAATATTTATAATTTTATATCCCCTTGTTTGTTTTAATTGAAAACATTTTCCCTTCGATACATTTTGATTATAGCATAGTTTTTTTTAATTTTGTATATAAATTTTATTAGTTTTTTATTTAACATATTTTATTTTATTTATCCTTACATCTATTTTATTAACATTTATTAAAGTCATTTTATATAAACACCTTATTATATGTTGTTGTAGCTCAAAAACATTCTCAACGCCTTCAAATTCATTAAATTCTAATGCAATAAAAACATTTAAGTTTCCTTTTTCATTCTCAAATTTTACAGTATTTATTTTATGTATATAGTGAATTTTAGATAATTCATAAAATATTATTTGACTAATAGCATTTTTACTTATATAAAATTTTCCAATATAGCTAAAGGTAGGCCTTATTATTGTTTTCTCTACAATAATAGATTCTTTATCTTTCCTTTTAAATAATTTTTTTATAGGATTTATACTTAAACCACTAGCAATAGGTTTTACCTCTAAAGTAGAAACAGGGATTATGTGATTGCCTGCTTTTCTTGATTCTTTTGCAGCATTTATTTCTTCTTTTGTAGATATATCCTCTATATAAATAGTTTTATTTATCTTTTCTAACCCCAATCTACTTATAATTTTATTTACCATTTTATCAGATGTTCCTATAACTAAAATTTTATCAATCTCTTCTTTTAACAACTTTTCTTTTACATTATCTCTATGTTCTCCATTATTAAATATAGCTATTTTAACAGCTTGAGTTTTAGTACTTGCTTGTTTTGCTGATAATCCTGCAATTATTTTGTTATTGTGTATTAATATACCATCATCTATTATGTAATTTATATTATAATCATATGCTAATTCTAAAGCTTTATAACTTTTTCCTGAACCACTTTCTCCTACTAATGCATAAACCTTCATAGACTTCTCCTATATCCTTATATATTTAAAGGCTATAGATTTAATCTATAGCCTTTAATATCATATATTATAGCAAAACTCTCCATTTCCTTTAATAGAAAAGAAATCTGAGTATCCTATATCAAATATTTTGTTTTCTAAATCGTTAACTACTACCTTATTTTTTATTAAATAAGTAAATACACTACATAAGGTATATCTCCTTGTATTATAGCACCCTTAATTACATTATCTTTTATTATAAACTTCTTAATATAATACTATATTATATAGATTTAATTCCTACTTATTTATAAATTTAATTTTCTTTTGTATACAATGTCTTTATTGTTATATTGATTTGTTTTTGCTATAATACTATTGAACATATTATTTATATATATTAGGAGGAGATTTAAAATGGCTTACAAAATTAATGATGCTTGTATAAGCTGTGGTGCTTGCGAAGCTGAGTGCCCAGTTAGCTGTATATCAGCTGGAGATGACAAATACGTTATAGATGCAGACTCTTGTGTTGAGTGTGGTGCTTGTAACGGAGTTTGTCCTGTAGATGCTCCACAACCTGAGTAATAAATAGTATAAAAAAACTACCTACATTGTAGGTAGTTTTTTTATACTATTTATTTTCGTTCATAAGATATGATAAAGTAAATAAACTTTCAGTTAAATTTACATTTTCAACGATAACATCATTTGGAACTTCTAAATCTAATGGAGCAAAATTCCAAATACCTTTTATACCAACTTTCACAAGTCTGTCTACAACATCTTGTGCTCCATTTTTAGGTATACATAATATTGCTATATCAATATTATTTTCTTCTACAAACTCTTCTATACTTTCAGAATCAAGTATTTCAAAATCTCTAATTTTTAATCCTATCATTCTTGGATTTGCATCAAATAAAGCTTTTATTTTAAACCCGGCTTTTGTAAACCCAGAATAGTTTGCTATTGCTTGTCCTAAGTTACCAGCACCTATTATAATAGAATTGTATGTTCTAGATAAACCTAATATTTTACCTATCTCATTATACAATTCTTCAACATTATATCCGTATCCTTGCTGTCCAAAACCACCGAAGTTATTTAAATCTTGTCTAATTTGAGATGCTGTAAATCCTATTATATCACTTAACTCTTTAGAAGATATTCTTTGTATATCTCTATCTAATAAATCTCCAAGGTATCTATGATATTTAGGTAATCTTCTTATTACAGCCATAGAAATATTTCTATTACTCATGTCATCACCTCCTGTATAGTCATAATCCCTATTTTCGTATAATCTATGCTATTTTTTTAACATAGTGCATATATCCTTGATTATATTATACCAAAACATTATAATTTTAGATAGTTTAAGGAGGTATAAATTTATGATTGTTTTGTCATGTAATAACTTAAATAAAAGTTTTGGAATAGATACTATATTAGAAAATATTAGCTTTACAGTAAATGAAGGAGATAAAGTTGGTATTATAGGCGTTAACGGAACAGGTAAAACAACTTTATTCAAGATTCTTTCAGGAATATATGGATATGATAGTGGAGATATATATCTTGGAAAAGGTGTAGAAATAGGCTATCTTGAACAAAATACTAATTTTCAATCGGAAAAAAGTATATATGAAGAAGTTTTAGAAGTTTTTTCAGATTTAATGGAAATGGAAAACTATATAAGAAATTTAGAAATTAGAATTTCTGAAGAAAGTTCAAATCCAAATTCAAAAGAATTAGACAAGCTTATGAATGAATACTCGCATAAGCTAGAGCTTTTTTCAGAATTAAATGGTTATGGATATAAGTCTGAAGTTAAAGGAATTTTAAAAGGTCTAGGATTTTCTGATAACGATATGCAAACTCCAATAAACATATTGTCAGGTGGAGAAAAAACTAGAGTCTTACTTTCAAAATTATTGCTTAAAAACCCTTCACTTTTATTATTAGACGAACCTACTAACCACCTAGATTCAGATGCCATAGAATGGCTTGAAGTTTTCTTAAAACAATACAAAGGAACAGTTATTATCATTTCACACGATAGATATTTCTTAGATCAAGTTGTTAATAGAGTATTTGAAATTCATAATAAAAAACTTAGAACATATAATGGAAACTACTCTAAATTTATAGAGTTATCTAAAGTTGAGAAAGAATTAGAAGTTAAAAAATATGAAGATCAACAAAAAGAAATTAAAAAACAAGAAGAATCAATAGAAAGATTAAAAGCTTACGGTAGAGAAAAACATTTAAAAAGAGCTAGAAGTAAAGAAAAAATGCTTGATAAAGTTGAGGTTTTAGATAGACCTGATGTTCATAGAAAAAGAGCAAGTATAAAATTTAGTCCTTCTGTTTCTAGCGGTAATGATGTTTTAGAAGTTAAAGATATTTCTATGGGTTATGGAGAAAGAATTCTTTTTAAGGATATAAACTTTAATATATATAGAGGTGAAAAAGTTGCACTAATTGGAGCTAACGGTATTGGTAAATCTACCTTATTCAAAATTATTATGAACGAAATAGTACCTCTATCAGGTAGTACTAAACTTGGTACAAATGTACATGTCGATTATTTCCACCAAGAGCAAAAAACTCTTAATTTAGATAATACTATAATAGATGAAATCTGGGATGATCATCCAGAATTAAATCAAACAAATCTTAGAAATATGCTAGGTTCTTTCTTATTTGAAGATGAAGAAGTATTTAAGAAAATCTCTACTTTAAGTGGTGGAGAAAGAGCAAGAGTTGCAATATTAAAACTTATATTATCCAATGCTAACTTCTTGTTACTAGACGAACCTACAAATCACCTTGATATAGATTCTAAAGAAGTGTTAGAAGAAGCACTTTTAAATTATACAGGTACTTTATTTACAATATCTCATGATAGATATTTTTTAAATACTGTAGTTGATAAAATTTTAGTTCTAGACTCTGAAGGTATTACTGAATACTTAGGAAACTACGACTACTATATGGAAAAGAAAAAACAAACTCTAGAAATGAATACTGTAGAAGTTGTTGAAGAGAAAACTAAAACTCAATTAAAAGATGAAAAAAGAAAAGAAAGAGAACAAAGAGAGATAGAAAAAAAAGCTAGAATCAAGAGACAAAATATAGAAAAAGAAATTGAAGAAATTGAAGGTAAGATTGAAGAACTAGATTTACTTATGTGCCAAGAAGAAGTTTATTCTAATCCTGAAAAATCTAAGGAAGTAAGTCAAAATAAATCTAATCTTGAAGAAAAATTAAATAATCTTTACGAAGAATGGGAACAGCTAATGTAAGCTGTTCTTTTTATTTCGATAATTCTGATTTTTCCATAATAAATTAGTTGCTATATATGTGTTGTTTATATTACCATAGTATAGACATTAAAATTTAGGGGGTGCTTATTTGAATAATATTTTAAATTTAAACGATGAAAATAAGAGATTTTATAAACTATTAATTTCACTTTGTATACCTATAATCATACAAAATCTTATCTCAACTTCAGTAAATGTTATAGATACCGTTATGATCAGTAGTTTAGGAGAAACTTCAGTTGCTTCCATAGGAGTTGCTAATCAGTTTTTCTTCTTATTTAATATGACCTTATCTGGTTTAACAGGTGGAGCAGGTTTATTTATATCTCAATTTTATGGAAAAAATGATATTAATAACATAAAAAAAGTGACAGGATTAAATGTTTTACTTGGCATAATACTTGGACTAATATTTCTTATACCTGCGCTTTTCTTTCCAAAACTAATAATACACTTTTTCTCTTATGATCCTAATGTAATAAAACTTTGTATTGATTACTTTAGCATAATAGCATTTTGTTATCCTTTAATTGCAGTTAGTACTGTTTTTAGTATGGGATCTAGAAGTGTAAGAAATCCTAAATTAGGAATGATTTGTAGTGCAGTAGCTCTTATAAGTAATATAATCTTAAATTATGGATTAATATTTGGTAATTTAGGTCTTCCTGCATTAGGAGTTAAAGGTGCAGCCTTAGCAACTGTTATAGCTAGATTAATTGAATTTTCACTTTTAATTGCCTATGTTTATGTAGTTAAAAAGAATTATGTTTTAAGATTTAATTTAAGCAATTTAAAATCTATCGACAAATCATTTATAAATGCATTTTTTGCTAAAAGTACACCAATCTTATTAAATGATTCTGGTTGGGCTATAGGAACTGTGTTATATTCTGTAGCATATTCTAAAGCAGGTACTTCTGCGATTGCTGCAAGTCAAATAGCAACAAGTACAGGTAACTTCTTTATAATGACTGCTGTTTGTGTAGCTATAGGAGCATCTATTATGCTAGGAAATGAACTTGGAGCAGATAATAAAGAAGTCGCTATTGATTATGCTAAAAAGTTTTCTAAGATTGTATTTGTTGTAGGAACTCTATTTGGTATACTTCTTATATTTAATATTCCTATGCTACTTAAGATGTTTAGCGTCTCTGATAGTCTAGCACCTGATATCATTAAGATATTTGTTATTATGGGATTATTAATGGGACTTAAATCTTTTAATACACTTTTAGTTATAGGTATATTAAGAAGTGGTGGAGATACTAAATACTCTTTATTCTTAGAATTAGGATGTATGTGGTTAGTCTCACTTCCTCTTACTTTTATATTCGCTATTAAAGGAGCGCCAATTTACGTACTTGTTCTTATTACTTATTCTGAAGAAATAGTAAAATTCATATTTGGTGTCCCTAGAGCATTATCTAAAAAGTGGGTTGCTAACATCGTTAAAGAAATTAATTAATAAAGCTTGGACTTATAAAATAGTAATTTAATATTTTATAAGTCCAAGCTTTTATTTTTAGCAATATAAATTATTTAATTTTGTCCAATTTTTAAATTTGGAACTGCATTTAAGCTCATATCATCTCTTCTTCCATTAATAAAACTATAATATCCTGCACATCCAATCATAGCTGCATTATCTGTACATAAAATAGGAGATGGATACTTAACTTTTATATTTTGTTTTTCACCCATAATTGTTAGTTTTTCTCTAAGTGCTGAATTTGATGCAACCCCTCCAGCTAAGGCAATAGTATCATATCCTTTTTCTTTTGCTGCCTTTATAGCTTTTTTAGATAAAACTTCTACTACAGCCTCTTGGAAAGATGCTGCTACATCTTCTACTACTATTTCTTCTTTTTTCATTTTTTTAGCATTTAAATAATTTAAAACTGCTGACTTTAAACCACTAAAGCTAAAGTCATATCCTTCATCCATACATGCTCTAGGAAAATCTATTGCTTTTTTGTTACCACTTTTAGCCAATCTATCAATTATTGGTCCACCTGGATATCCTAATCCCATGGCTCTTGCTATTTTATCAAATGCCTCTCCTGATGCATCATCCTTAGTTTTTCCTAAGATTTCATATTTACCATAATCTTTAACTTCTACTAAGTGAGTATGTCCACCTGAAACTATTAATGTTATAAATGGAGGTTTTAAATCTTTATCTTGTATATAATTAGCACTTACATGCCCTTCTATATGATTTACACCTACTAATGGTATATCTAAAGTGTATGCTAGTGCTTTAGCATAAGATAATCCCACTAAAACTGCCCCTACTAATCCAGGTCCATATGTTACTGCTATATGGTCAATATCATCAAATGTTACTTTTGCTTCATCAAGAGCTTGTTGAACAACCATAGGTATATTTTCTATATGTTTTCTAGATGCAACCTCTGGTACAACTCCACCAAATTTTTTATGTAATTCAATTTGAGTTGATATTATATTACTTAAAACTTCTCTTCCATTTTTAAGAATTGCACAAGCTGTTTCATCACAGCTAGATTCTATAGCTAATGTTATTATATCTTTCATCACTACACCTCTTTTAATTGGCTCCACATTATCATTGCATCTTCTTTGTTGTCACTGTAATATTCTTTTCTTATTCCAGCTAATTTAAATCCATATTTTTTATATAAATTTTGAGCTACTAAATTAGAAACTCTTACCTCTAAAGTCATAGCAAATATGTGATTTTCTTTACACTTTTCAACAAGATGCTTTATAAGTTTATCGCCTATCTTTTGTCCTCTATAATCACTATGTACTGCAACGTTTGTTATATGTCCTTCACCAGCTATGAACCATATTCCTACATAGCCAACAATCTTTTTATCTATTTGCGCTACTAAATATCTAGCAACATCATTTTTCATTTCTTTTTCAAATTCAGACTTAGACCAGTAATGTTCAAAGCAATTTTTTTCTACTTGAAAAACGCCTTCTACATCATCTATATTCATGTCTCTTATTATTAAATTGCTATTTGTCATTTTCTAACCTCTTAATTTTTTCTTCATATTGAACTTCTGCTTGAGATTTTCTTATATACATTGGATTTACAGTATAGCAATTATATACATCCATATCTTTATGGTATTTCATAGCTCCTATTGCACATAAACTACTTGCTTTGCTAACATTATTAGATGCTGACGCTACGTAAATATTTTCAACTGGTTCAAGCTTTTCTTTATATAAAATCGTAGCTTCCCCAACTAAAATAAAATCTTCATCTTTATTAGATAATTCTTCTATTAATGATTCTATTTCAATAACTTTTATATCTTCTATTGTTTTAAATTCTCCATTTTCAAACTTATACTTTCCTGTATAAACTTGATTTCTTTGAGCATCTAAAATAGGGCATATTATTTTATCACATAAATTCATATTAAATGCTAGAGATTCTAAAGAATTGACAGCTATTATTGGTAAGTTTCTAACTTGAGCTATTGCTTTTGCTGTAGCCATAGAAATTCTAAGTCCAGTAAATGAACCCGGTCCTATACATATTGCTATTGAATCTATGTCTTTTATATTTAAATCACTTTCTTTTATCATTGATTCAATCATTACCATAAGTTTTTGAGAATGTGTTTTTTTAGTATTTACTGTATATTCACAAATTAATTTTTCATCTTCTATAACACACACACTAGTTGAATGTGTAGAAGTATCTATTCCTAATATTTTCATTACTTAGTCAACTCCTTAACTATTTCTTCATACTTTTCTCCTTTTGGAGTTAATATCATTTCTCTTCCTGTTTCTTTATAGTTCATTTCTATATATAAGTATTCATTTGGAAGTATATCCTCTATTAAGTTTGCCCATTCTATTATACAAACTCCTTCTCCATCTATATACTCATCAAAGCCTATATCATACATTTCGTCACTGCTTCCAATTCTATATACATCAAAATGATATAAAGGCATTCTTCCTTCATATTCATTTACTATATTAAAAGTAGGACTTGTTATATAATCATCTACTTCTAAAGCTTTTGCTAAACTTTGAGTCATAGTCGTTTTACCTGCACCTAAATCTCCAATTAAACAAACTACACTTTTAGGTGTTAAAAGTTGACCTAATTTATAACCTATTTCTTTAGTTTGTTCTTCATTTTCTAAATATATTTTAACCATCTATATCATCTCCATAAATAAGACTTTTTTATTATTTTTTAATGTAACAGATATTATTATATTATAACCAATTACTATTATAAAGGTTTTAAATTGACAAAGTTTTTTTATATAACACTTATTTGTAAATTTATGGTAATATATTCTATGACAAGGGGGGATTAACTTGAATTATAAAGTTCTTACGTATGAAGATTACGATGATATATTGGATATATCAAAAAATATTTGGGAAGGAAAAGATTATATACCTAAAATATTTCATAAATGGGTAGATGCAAAAGAGGGCTGTTTTTTAGGTTTAGAAAAAGATAATAAGATTGTAGCATTTGGAAAGTATACAGTATTACCAGATAGACAAGGGTGGATTGAAGGACTTAGAGTTCATATAGAATATAGAGGGCAACAACTTGCTCATGCTATTATTGACACGCTATTTAATATAGCTAGAGAAGATTTAAGAAATGGTAAAACAACTAATATAGGAATATGTACTCAAAAAGATACTAAAGCTAGTATAAAAATGTTCAAAGCTAAAAACTTTAAATTTATTCAAGGTTGTCTTGTATGTTTTAAAAGTTATGAGAGTATTAAAGGCTTAGACATCAAAATTGATGACTTTAATATAGAAAGTTGGAATATTTCATATGAAGATTTCAAAAATCTTGATTACTTCAAAAATTTTAATAATAAGTTAGCTTCTGGTTTTACTTATTTAAATATATGCGAAGATGTATATAATGATTTAGTAAAAAATAATTCTTTGGTAATAGTTAATGGACATAAGTGTATAGTTACAATGAAAGCATGCCCTTCTATAATTTGTATAGATAATACATTTGAAGGTATAAACGATGCTACTAACTACTACTTATTAAAATCAAAAGCCAGAGAAGCTGAAATTTATGTTTCTAATCCATATAATGATCTAGTAGATAAACTTAAGAATAATCATTATAGATCTATGTCTGATTTTGATAAAGACTGTGTTTATTATACTTATAAAGAATAAACCTTAAAATAAAAAGACTATATTAAAATAAATTAGTATGCTAGTTAGCAATTTACTTTTATATCTAGCATACTAACTTATTATTTTAATATAGTCTATTTTTTAAGTATAACTTCCATCTTCTTGTATAATGGTAGTGTTATTAATGATATTAATACTGCTTTAACTAAATTAAAAGGAGCTATCATCCAAATAACAAAACTTCCTAAATCTGTAATCCTTGGATTTATTATATTCCCCATGCTTATTATAGCTTCCATTGGCATTACTTTAGCATAAAAAGGCAATAACATATAATAATTAGTTAGGCATCCCACTATAATCATAGCTATAGTCCCTAATATAAATCCTATTAATAAACCTTTAATATCTTTTTTATGTCTATAAATTAAAGATACTATTACTACATATGATCCACCAATTAATAAATTAGCTATTTCTCCTATCCAAGCAGTAGTAGAAGCCGTCATAGCTTGAAATAAATTTTTTATAAATACTATTATAAATCCTGCAATTGGTCCTAAAGACATACCTCCAAATATAGCAGGAACATCTGATATGTCTATTTTAAGAAAATCTGGGAATATCCCTGGTATTGGCAGTGATATAAACATCAGTATATAAGATATAGCTGATAATATCGCTACCTTCGTCATAGTATTTGTTGACATCAATCTTTGTTTTTTAATTATTTGTTGCATATATAAAACCTCCTAATTTATATATTAGGAAAAATAAAAGCCCGAAGAATCTCTTCGAGCTTAGTTTTTGAGTATATCAAAAATAAAATTCATTTATTTTTAAATTTTATACATTTATACTAATCCTCTCTCATCCAGACTTTACTGTCGGCCTTGGAATTTCACCAAGTCATGCTACAAATGTAGCTCGCGGGCTATACCGCCGGTAGGGAATCTCACCCTGCCCCGAAGATTTTCGTGCTATTTAATTTTCCTTATAATTATATATTATAAACTTTACATATTTATGTCAATAATTTAATCTTTAATTATTTACTATAAACAACTTTTCCATCAATTATAGTATATAATACGTTACTTTGGATTTCTAATGGATCATTATCCCATATAACTATGTCTGCATCTTTTCCTATTTCTAAAGACCCTACTCTATCTTCTATACCTAATAACTTAGCTGCATTTATAGTTATAGCTTCTATAGCTTTTTCATACATCATACCATGTTTAACTGCTATTCCTGCGCATATAGGTAAATAGTGAAGTGGTACAACAGGATGGTCTGTTGTTAAAGATACATTCATACCTGCATTAGATAAAATTCCAGCTGTATCAAAAGTTAAATTTCTAAGTTCTATTTTAGATCTCTCTGAAAGAGAAGGCCCAACTACAACAGGATATCCTTCTTCTAATAAATCTTCTACTATTAAATGTCCTTCTGTACAATGATCTAAAGTTAATTTAAGATTGAACTCTTTAGCTATTCTTATAGCAGTGAACATATCATCAGCTCTATGTGCATGAACTTTAAATGGAATTTCTCTTCTAAGTACAGGTAGTAAACTTTCCATTTTTATATCGTAATCTGGCTTTTCATTTTCATCATCTTCTTCATGCATAAGAATTGCATCTAAGTACTGCTCAGCTTCTTTTAATGTTTCTCTTAACATTGCAGCTATTGCCATTCTAGTTTGTGGTGTTTTATCATCTTGTCCATAACAACTTTTTGGATTTTCTCCAAAAGCTATTTTTGAAGCTACTGGATTTTTTATAACCATTTTATCAATTCTTCTTCCAACAGTTTTTATAGCTATACACTGTCCACCCATAACATTAGCACTTCCTGGTGTTGTACAAACTGAAGTTATTCCTCCATTTCGGGCTTCTTCAAAACTTCTTTCCATGGGATTTATTCCATCTATAGGATTTAAATGTGGAGTTATTGGATCTGTTTCTTCATTTCCATCGGCTCCTTCAAATCCCATTCCATCTTCCCACAATCCTAGATGTGTATGTGCATCTATAAATCCTGGATATACTTGATTGCCATTAGCATCTATTACTTGTGCATCTTGTGGATGTGATATATTAGTTCCTATTTCTATTATCTTACCATTTTCTATAAGTATATCACCATGAATTATTCCATTAGTGACAGTATTTATAACTCCATTTTTTATAAAAAGCATTTACTCCTCCTATATCTCCTTAACATCTCTCATAGTTAAAGAAACTCTTTGTGTTTTTAAATCTACTCCTATTACTTTTACATCTATTACATCCCCAACTGTAACTATTGTCATAGGATCTTTTACAAATTTATTGCTCATTTGAGATTTATGAACTAGTCCATCATTTTTTATTCCTATATCAACAAAAGCTCCAAAGTCTACTACATTTCTAACAGTTCCTTTTAAAACCATACCTTCTTTTATATCTTCAATTTTCAATACGTCAGTTCTAAGAACTGGTTTCATACCTTCTTCTCTAGGGTCTCTTCCTGGTTTTTTAATTTCAGATATAATATCTTTTAAAGTTACTACTCCTACTTCTAGTTCTTCACTTAATTTGTCTATACCTATAGCTTCAATTTTTGAATCTATGTCACTTATACTTTTATCTTTTATATCATTTAATGAATATCCAATTCTCTCTAAAAGTTTTTTACATACATCATAACTTTCAGGATGTACAGATGTATTATCTAAAGGATTTTTAGAATCTGTTATTCTCATAAACCCAGCACATTGCGTAAATGCTTGAGGCCCTAATCTTTTTACTTTTTTAATCTGATCCCTTGATGTAAAATTCCCATTTTCTTCTCTATAAGCTATTATGTTTTTAGCTATAGTTTTACTTATACCTGCTATATGCTCAAGTAATGAATATGATGCTGTGTTTAAATCAACTCCAACAGAGTTTACTGAGTCTTCAACAACTCCATCTAAAACCTCTTCTAATCTCTTTTTATTAAGATCATGTTGATATTGCCCAACACCTATGCTCTTTGGATCTATTTTTACTAATTCAGCTAGCGGATCTTGTAATCTTCTCGCTATTGAAATTGCACCTCTTATAGATACATTTATATCTGGATGTTCTTCATTAGCAAGTTCTGATGCTGAATAAACTGATGCTCCTGCTTCACTTACTATTGTATATTGAACTTCTTTCTTTATTTCTTTTAACATTTCAGATACAAATTGTTCCGATTCTCTTGATGCAGTTCCATTACCTATAGAAATTATATCTATATCATGCTTTTCTATAAGTTGTTTTAAAGTTTTCTTTGCTCCTTCAATATCATTTTGAGGCTTAGTAGGATATACTGTTGTATAATCTAAAAGCTTACCATTTTTATCAACTACTGCAATTTTACATCCAGTTCTATATGCTGGGTCAAACCCCATTACAACTTTATCTTTTACTGGTGGTTGAAGTAATAAACTTTTTACATTTTGACCAAAAACACTTATAGCTCTTTCGTGAGCTATATCTGTTAAATGATTTCTTACTTCTCTTTCTATAGAAGGGAATATAAGTCTTTTATATGCATCTTCTATAGCTAGCTTTATTTCATCTTCATTAGTTTTATTATTTTTATTAATATAATTATCTATTATATGATTTATTACTTTATCGTTATTTATCTCTAATTTAACTTTTAAGAATTCTTCTTTTTCACCTCTGTTTATTGCAAGTACTCTATGTGGAGCTATGGTCTTTACAGCTTCACTATAATCATAATACATATCATAAACAGATTTTTCATCTTTTGTATTTTTAGTAATAATAGTTCCTTCTCTTAAAGATAAATCTCTTATATATTTTCTTAATTTTGCATCTTCTGATACTATTTCAGCAATTATATCTTTAGCTCCTTTTAATGCATCTAGTTCTGAATTAACTTCTTTTTCTAAATCTATATATTTTTTAGTTTCTTTTTCTAAATCTATATTTTCATTTAATATAGACATTGCTAATGGTTCTAATCCTTTTTCTTTTGCTATAATTGCTCTCGTTCTTTTCTTTTGTTTAAAAGGTGCATAAATATCTTCTACTTCTTGAAGTGTTTTAGCTTGCTCTATATTTTTAACTATTTCTTCAGTTAACTTCCCTTGTTCTTCTATAATCCTTTTTACGTCATCTTTCCTACTTTGTAAATTTCTTAGATAAACTAATTTATCATAAAATGCTCTAAGAGTTACATCACTCATTTCTCCCGTCATTTCTTTTCTGTATCTAGCTATAAATGGTATAGTATTACCTTCATCTATAAGCTTTATAGTATTTTCTATTTGTGAATCTCTTAAATTAAACTCTGATTTTAATATTTTATTTATATCCAATTTAATTCCTCCTAAAATAAGGCTTAAGAATTAACTTCTTAAGCCTTAAGTTTTATGAATTATTTTAATTTAGCCATTTTTAAATATTCATTTATAAATAAATCTATATTTCCATCCATAACACTATCAACATTTCCAATTTCAGCATTAGTTCTATGGTCTTTAACTAGCTTGTATGGTTGGAATACATAAGATCTTATCTGACTTCCCCAAGTTATTTGCGAATATTTACCTTGTAAATCTTCTATTGTTTCTTTTTGTTCTAACTCTTTAAGCTCTATAAGTTTTGCCATTAACATTCTCATAGCAGTATCTTTATTGCTATGTTGGGATCTTTGGTTTTGGCACTGAACGACTACACCTGTTGGTATATGTGTTATTCTTACTGCTGAGTCAGTAGTATTTATATGTTGACCTCCAGCTCCAGATGCTCTATACGTATCTATTTTTAAATCTGAAGGATTTATATCTATAGTTATACTATCGTCCAATTCTGGTATTACATCTACTGATGCAAAAGATGTATGTCTTTTTCCTGATGGATCAAAAGGTGATATTCTTACAATTCTATGTACACCTTTTTCACTTTTTAAGTATCCATAAGCATTTAGACCTTCTATTTGTATAGTAGCACTTTTTATTCCAGCTTCTGGATCATAAATTAAATCTAATGTTTTAACTTTAAATCCTTTAGAACTTGCCCATCTATCATACATTCTTAAAAGCATATTTGCCCAATCCTGAGCATCTAGTCCTCCAGTACCTGCATTTATAGATAGTATAGCATTATTTTTGTCGTATTCTCCACTTAATAATGTTTTAATTTTTACTTTATCTATTTCTTCTTCAAGTGAATTTATAGAAGTATTGACTTCTTTTTCTAAAGATGAATCATTTTCTTCTAAAGCTAACTCTATAAGAACTTCTATATCATCTAGAGAAGACTGTAGATAATTAAACTCATCTACAGTACTCTTTAAATTTTTGTTTTCTTGTAAAGTCTTTTGCGCTTTATCATTATCATTCCAGAAATCTTGTTCACTCATTATTTTTTCATTTTCAATTATTTTTTCTCTTAAGCCATCTATGTCAAAGAGAAGCCCTCAATTCTTGTATATTTTTAGACATATCTTCTATTTTATGTCTATACTCTTGTATATTAAGCATTTTTACCTCCAGATTATCTTCCACAACATTTTTTATATTTTTTACCACTTCCGCAAGGACACTCGTCATTTCTTCCTATTTCTTCACCTTTTTTTACAGGCTTATTTCCTTGTCCTTCATCAGCGTTTGAAGACATCTTATCTACATCTACTACTTGTTTTCTTTCTATAGGTGCTTCCACTGTAAAGTTATATAAATATCTTACAGTATCTTCCTTTATAGCTTTTGTCATATTGTCAAACATATCAAATCCTTCTAATTTGTATGCTACAACAGGGTCTTGTTGACCTATTGCTCTAAGACCTATACCTTGACGTAATTGATCCATAGCATCTATATGATCTATCCAATAAGAATCAACTGCTTGAAGAAGTATTACTCTTTCTATTTCTCTCATTTTTTCAGGTGAAACCATATCTTCTTTTTCTTTATAAATTTTATTAGCTATTTCATATACAGCATTTATAAGATCTTCTTTTTTCATATTTTCAAGGTTTTCAACTTCTAAACTTCCTTTTGGCATAAACATATGATATAGATGTTCTTTATATGCATGAAGATCTAACCCTTGATCTGTAACATATATATCGTATGATTCTTCTATTATTGATAGAATCATTGCTTGAATTTGTTCTTGTAAGTTTTCACCTTCTAATACACGGCCTCTTTGCTCATATATTATTTCTCTTTGCTTATTCATAACATCATCATATTGAAGTACATGCTTTCTTATACCAAAGTTTCTACCTTCAACTTTCTTTTGAGCATTTTCTATAGATTTAGTTAACATTTTAGCTTCTATTGGTGTATCATCATCTAATCCTATCTTTTCAACCATTCCAGATATTCTTTCACTTCCGAATAATCTCATAAGCTCATCTTCTAAACTTATATAGAATCTTGAACTACCTGGATCTCCTTGACGTCCTGCACGACCACGTAACTGATTATCAATTCTTCTTGATTCGTGTCTTTCTGTACCTATTATAGCTAATCCACCAGCTTCTCTAACTTTATTTTGTTCTTGTTCTGTTTGCTCTTTATATTTTTTAAGTATTTTATCATAATCAGATTTAGCTTTTACTATATCTTCTGTTAATTCTATTCCTAAACTTTCTATATCTGCATCAACTGTATTTATTAATTCCTCAGAGTATCCCATTTTCTTCATTTCTTTTTTAGTTAAGAATACTGGGTTACCTCCTAAAACAATGTCAGTACCACGACCTGCCATATTAGTTGCTATAGTTACAGCTCCTAATCTACCGGCTTGCGCTACTATCTCTGCCTCTTTATGGTGGTTTTTAGCATTTAACACTTCATGTTTTACGCCTTTTCTTTTTAGAAGCATAGATAATACTTCAGATTTTTCAATCGATACTGTACCAACAAGAACGGGTTGATTATTTTTATGTCTTTCTATTATATCTTCTACAACTGCATTAAACTTACCTAACTCACTTTTATAAACTGAATCAGATAAATCTTCTCTTAATATTGGCTTGTTAGTTGGTATTTGAACAACATCCATTTTATATATAGCTTTAAATTCTTCTTCTTCTGTTTTAGCTGTACCTGTCATTCCTGATAGCTTATTATACATTCTAAAATAGTTTTGGAATGTTATAGTAGCTAAAGTTTTAGACTCTCTTTGAATTCTTAATCCTTCTTTTGCTTCTATAGCTTGGTGTAATCCTTCTGAGTATCTTCTACCAAACATAAGTCTTCCTGTAAATTCATCAACTATAACTATTTCTCCATCTCTAACAACATAGTCTACATCTAACTTCATTATTTTATGAGCTTTTAATGCTTGATTTATATGATGGAATAATTCTATATGAGCTATATCTGTTATGTTATCAACTCCAAAATAAACCTCTGCTTTTTGTATACCACTTTCTGTTAAAGATACAGACTTTTGTTTTTCATCTATCTCAAAGTTATCATCTTTTAAAGTATGTATAAATGTATTTGCATCTGAATATAGATGAGTCGATTTATCTCCAGGTCCAGATATTATAAGAGGAGTTCTAGCCTCATCTACTAATATAGAATCGACCTCATCCACTATTGCATAATTTAATTCTCTTTGTACTTTTTGTTCTTTGTGTATTACCATGTTATCCTTTAGGTAATCAAATCCATATTCATTATTTGTACCATAAGTTATATCACACTCATATTGAGCTTTTCTTTCTTGTGGGTTTTGTCCATGAACTATAACACCTACTGTCATTCCTAAGAATTCATAAATTTTACCCATCTGCTCTTTATCACGTTTTGCTAAGTAATCATTTACTGTAACTACGTGTACACCTTTACCAGTTAAGGCATTTAAATAAACTGGAGCTGTTGCAACTAAAGTTTTACCTTCTCCAGTCTTCATTTCAGCTATTCTTCCTTGGTGTAATACTATTCCACCTATAAGCTGAACTCTATATTGTCTCATTCCAAGAACCCTTTTTGAAGCTTCCCTAGCAACTGCAAATGCTTCGGTTAATATGTCATCTACTGTTTCTCCATTTTTAAGTCTTTCTTTAAATACGTTAGTCATATTCTTTAATTCACTATCTGACATTGCTTGAAACTTAGGTTCTAATGCATCTATCTCATCTACTGTTTTATTGAACTTCTTCATTTCTTTTTTATCTGCTATATTAAATAAGTTATCTAATAAACCCATATACTATTCTCTCCTCGTTCATTATATGTATAATATACATTTTACCATAAAACTATTATATTTTATATTTAAAAAGCTATCGATGTTCATTTTTATCGATAGCTTTAATAATCAAATTTAATTCTACTCTTGCTCTATTATTCCATAGCCGCCATTTTTTCTCTTATATACTATTGATATATCATCAGTTTGTGCATTTGTAAACATATAGAAATCATGCCCTAGTAAATCCATTTGTAATACAGCTTCTTCCGGACTCATCGGTTTAATACTAAATTTCTTACGTCTATCTATTGAAATATCTATAGAGTTTTCATTTTCATTTTGTAGATCTTCTTCCGTTAAATCCTCTATATGACTAAATCTTATACTTTCATTTGACTGATGTCTATCTTGTACTCTTTTTTTATATTTTCTTAATTGTGTATTAAGCTTATCATATACAACATCCATAGCTGCATATAAACTTTCTTCTGTATCTTCTGCTCTTATTATAGGTCCACTTATAGGTATTACAGTTACCTCTACTTTTTGTCTTGCTTTTTTAGCACTTACAGTAACTTTTACTTCTGTTTCTGGGTGAAGGTAGTAATCTAATCTTTCTAATTTTTCTTCTACTGCATCTTTTATAGCATCTGTTAATTCCATTTGTTTCCCAGATATTGTTATTCTCATAAGAACATCTCCCTTCAGAATATACCAGTATAAAAACTATACTTATCGTATATATTTCTATGCTTAAATTCAATTTCCTTTATTTTTATTGTTGGCTTCTTACAATTATAATATTCAATTTAATTAAATTTATTTTTTGTCGAATTGTTTTATATTATTAACCTTATGTGGATTTATTTTTTTAACTTCCTGTGGATAATGTGAATAACATTGTTAATAAGTAATAGATTATTTGATTTTACACACTTTTTTCAAAAATTATATCCACAGAACTAATGTTTATTTGTTATTAATTTGTTTATTATTGTCATATTGTCGAATAAATTTAACGAAATTTGTTTTTTAGATAAAAAAAAAGCACCTATAAAGGTACTTTCGTAATATTTTAGCTGACCTGGTCTTTGCCCCCACACTCGCCTGCTGGAGATTTCGCTTGGGTTCGCCGCACTACTGACTCTCTCGACTTTAATGTCGGCAGGTCTTACTTCTAAGCTGCACCATGATCATTAATCCCATTTTTAGAATTAACTTACGTGGGTCCTTTCGCCTGCAACTGGCATGAACTTTCAACCACAGACCTAACATATTACTAATTTATTTTAATATCTTAAGAAGTATATGTCAATAAGAATTTATTTTTGTTAATAATGTGCATACATATATATTATTTACTTCTTTGCATTGTAGTATTTTAGATATTTCATTTACAGTACTTCCTGTAGTAAAAATATCATCTACTAATAATATATTTTTATTCTTACAAATTCCTATTTTATCATTTACAGTAAATGCATTTTTTAATTCTTTAATTCTTTCTTCATTTTTTAGTTTGAATAACCTAGATGTATTTTTATTTCTTTTTATACAATTTAATACTTCTATATTTGTCATACATCCTAAATACTTTGCTATTAACTTAGATTGATTAAAACCCCTTTTTCGCTCTCTATTTTTATGTAGTGGAACATATAATATATAATCATATTTTATGTTTTCACTCTCTAATTTATCTTTAATTATATTTGCTATATACTTTGCCATAAATGTTTTATCATTATATTTAAATTTAAATACCATCTTTTTACTAAACTCATTATATTCAATACACCCTATGGCTTTATCAAAGTAATAAGTTTTATTTATACAAGATAAACACCCATCAAGTAATTCCTTTGAGCTAATCTCTTCTATTGATTGATTTATTATTGTCTTTCCGCATTTTATACATCCGTCATTTATAAAATTAAGTTCTTTAAAACAATCTTTACATAATGAATAGGTATTTTCTTTACTTATTGGTTTGTTACATATAATACATTTTATATTACTCGGATATATAATATCTATTAACTTTTGTATTATTAATTTAATCTTTTACCAGCAGCCCTTCTTTTTTTAATCTATTTAGCTTTTTACTTAAGTTTGAGTATCTATCATTAGTCCTATTGTTTTTAATCATATACTCTAAGTACTTTACATTTCCAACTAATACAACTAATTTCTTTGCCCTAGTTACAGCTGTGTATAACAAATTCCTATTTAATAACATCGGAGGAGCCCAAGCTACAGGTATCACGATAGCGGGAAATTCACTTCCTTGACTTTTATGAATAGTAGTACAAAAACTATGATCTAACTCATCTAATTCTGAATACTCATATGATACTATCTTTGTTTGATCAAACAATACATATATTATTTTATTCTCTTTATCTATATGATAAATATAGCCTATATCTCCATTATATATACCTTCTCCACTTTCACTTTTATCCTCTGTTTCCCATTTTTTAGTATAATTGTTTTTTATCTGCATTACTTTATCGCCAACTCTAAAAATTCTCTTTTGTAAAGTTTCTTCTACTTTATACTTATCTTCTTTATTTAAATATTTTTGAAGTTCAATATTTAAATTTGCTACTCCTAAATCTCCTTTTCTCATAGGTGCTAACACTTGTATATCTTTTAGTTTATCTAGTTTGTAAAATTTAGGCAGTCTTTCACTTACTATGCCTACAATCTCATTTAGTATCTCTTCATTTGTATCTTTTTTTATAAAGAAAAAGTCCTTACCTTTAACATTTAAGTGTAGTGGAAGTCCTTGATTAATTCTATGAGCATTAACTACTATCATACTTTCTTGTGCCTGTCTAAAAATCTCATTTAATCTAACAACATTAATAACTTCAGAATCTATTATATCCTTTAAAACATTTCCTGCTCCTACAGATGGCAACTGATCACTATCTCCTACTAGTATTAATCTCGTTCCTGGTTTTATAGCTTTTAACAAACTATACATAAGAACAACATCAACCATAGATACTTCATCTACTATAACAACATCTGCTTTAATCGGATCTTCTTCGTCTTTTAAAAATACTAATTCTTCTGAATCCGTAGCATATCCCATTTCTAATAATCTATGAATGGTTTTAGCTTCTTTATTAGATGTTTCACTCATTCTTTTCGCAGCTCTACCTGTAGGAGCTGCTAAAAGAACTTCTTGATTATTATTTTCAAATACTTTTATTATTGTATTTATAGTAGTAGTTTTTCCTGTTCCAGGCCCACCAGTTATTACTACTAATCCACTATTTATAGCTTCTTTAACAGCTAAAATTTGATTTTTAGCAAGTTTTATATTCGTTTCCTCTTCAACTTTTTCTATTTCTTCTTCTATATCTATATTTAAATCTTTAAACTCTGACTGAGATAATTTTATAATTTGCTTACATACTCCATTTTCAGATAAATAATAAGGAATTAAATATATATGTTCTGTGTTCCCAAGATTTCTTTCAATATGAATTTTTTGATCATATGCTAGATTCAAAATAGAATCTAAGACATATTCTTTATCTATTCCCAAAAGCTTACTGGTTTCTTCTACTAATATATCTTTAGGTAAATAAGTATGACCACTAGCTAGCGATTGATTAAGAGTATATAAAACTCCCTGCATTATTCTATCTTTTGAATATTTATCTATACCTAAGTTTGATGCTATTTTATCAGCTACTTTAAATCCAATCCCCCTAACATCTTCTGCTAGTTTATATGGATTTTTGCTTATAACATCTATTGCCTTATTTTTATATTTCTTGTATATTTTCAAACAAAAATTAGGAGTTATTCCATAAGGAGATAATTTAATTATTATATTTCTTAGCTCTCTATCATCTTCATAACTTTTGGCTATCTGTTCTATCTTTTTAATGCCTATACCTTCAACTTCAGATAATCTTTGAGGAGAATTTTGAATTATATCTAATGTATCAACTCCAAATTTATCAATTATCCTTTTAGCCATTTTTTCTCCTATACCTTTTATCATTCCAGAAGATAGATAAACATATATACCTTCTATAGAAGATGGAGTAACAGGCATAAAACTACTAACTTCAAACTGAGTCCCATAAGTTTTATGATTTACCCATTTGCCCTCAACCTCTATACTCTCTCCAACTGTTAGGGTCGGCATACATCCAACTATTACAACATCATTATTTTCATTTGACAAATGTGCAATAACATAACCATTATCTTCATTTTTAAATACAATATCGCTTATCATTCCTTCTATTTTTTCCATAAATAATCTCCTATAAAATACTAACTTTATCGTTTACATAATTTATTATTATTATACAAGTAAATAGTTATAAAAAAAATAGAAGACTGTAAAATTACAGTCTTCTTATCTTCTCAATTTTAAAAGATAAATTATTATTTACCTAATGCTTCACTTCTTAAAGTTTCAGCTTTATCTGTTCTTTCCCATGGTAAATCTAAGTCAGTTCTACCAAAGTGTCCATATGCTGCAACTTTTTTATACATTGGTTTTCTTAATTCTAAATCTCTTATTATTGCTCCTGGTCTTAAGTCGAAATGCTTGTTTACTAACTCAACAAGTTTTTCTTCACTAACTTTTCCTGTTCCAAAAGTATCTATAAATACAGATAAAGGTCTAGCAACACCTATAGCATAAGCTAATTCTATTTCACATTTATCAGCAAGCCCTGCTGCTACTATATTTTTAGCAACATATCTTGCTGCATATGCAGCTGATCTATCAACTTTTGTAGGGTCTTTTCCTGAGAAAGCTCCTCCACCATGTCTAGAATATCCACCGTAAGTATCTATTATTATTTTTCTTCCTGTAAGACCTGTATCTCCTTGAGGTCCTCCTATAACGAATCTTCCTGTTGGATTTATGTATATCTTAGTTTCATCGTCTAGTAACTCACTAGGAATAACTTCTTTTATAACTTTTTCTATTAAGTCTCTTCTTATTGTTTCATTACTTACTGTTTCACAATGTTGAGTAGATATTAAAACTGTATGAACTCTAACAGCCTTATTTCCATCGTACTCAATAGTTACTTGAGTTTTTCCATCTGGTCTTAGGTATTCTAACTCTCCACTTTTTCTAACTTCTGTTAATCTTCTTGATAATTTATGAGCAAGAGATATTGGAAGTGGCATTAATTCTTCAGTTTCATTACAAGCAAAACCAAACATTATACCTTGATCTCCAGCTCCTATTTTCTCTATTTCATCTTCTGTTATTTCTCCGCTTCTATTTTCTAAAGCTTCATCTACACCCATAGCTATATCTCCTGATTGTTCATCTATAGCTGTTATAACAGAACAAGTCTCTCCATCAAATCCATATTTAGCTCTAGTATATCCTATTTCTTTAATTGTATTTCTAACTAATTTTGGTATATCAACGTATGTATTAGTACTTATTTCTCCGGCAACTAATACTAATCCTGTAGTAACTGTAGTTTCACAAGCAACTCTTGCTAGTGGGTCTTTTTCTAATAATGCATCTAATATTGCATCTGATATTTGGTCACATATTTTATCTGGATGCCCTTCTGTAACTGATTCTGATGTAAATAAATGTTTTGCCATTTAATTACCCTCCTATACATTTATATTTTAACTTATCTCCATTACCTTAGTTTTATGTTTGTATAGTTTTTTTGATATTAAAAAAACCTCTTCTTTTTAAGAAGAGGTTAATTATATTCATCAATAACTAACTAACCTCATCTTTCAAGATATAAATATCTTGTAGGAATTAGCACCTTTTCCATTCGGAATGGTTGCTGGGTTTCACAGGGCCTGTCCCTCCACCTCTCTTAATAAGGTAATTAAGAAATTTATTAACTTTTTTATTTTACATGTATGATTATACTACTATTAAAAATTCTTATCAACATATTTCTTAAAATTTTACTTGTTATTTTTTTTTATAAATTTCATATATTTATTTTAAGGGGGGATGTTCCCATGTATTTGGCTAAAGTAAACTACAAAAAAGATAGTGTTGTTCAAGTACTTAGTGATACATTAAAAGATATAATTGATGAGAATACGGTTATAGTTTGTATAGGAACTGACAGAGCTATAGGCGATTCTTTAGGCCCTTTAGTTGGAACGATGTTAAAAAACAGCAATTATAAATATCCTGTTTATGGTACTTTAGATAAACCTATTCATGCCTTAAATATATATGAATCTCTACAGTCTATAAAGAAAAAGCACCCCAAGGGGAATTTTTTAGCTATAGACGCTTGTTTAGGGTCAAAAAGTAATATAGGAAATTTACAAATACGAAAAGGCCCTATTCTTCCTGGAAAAGGAGTGGGAAAAAAGCTACCAGAAATCGGCAATTATTCTATAGTCGGTATAGTCGATAAAGTTGATGAAAATAATAAATTTTCCTTTAACAATATCCGCCTAAGCTTTATTTTAGAAATGTCTGAAATAATAGCATTATCTTTAATACTTTCAACATAACTTATCCCCTTATTATATAAAAATAAAGAAGCTGTATAAAAGACAGCTTCTTTATTTTTGAACTAATGCAAACATTAATTCTCCACTACATACTAATTCTTCACCTACATATGCACTAGCATGTGCTTTTCCTATATTTCTTCTTATTGAAAGCATTTCTACTTCCATTTTTAAAGTATCCCCAGGTCTAACTTCTTTTTTGAATCTAACTTTATCTATTCCCGCAAACACACCTAGTTTACCTTTATTTTCTTCCATTGACATCATAGCAATTGCTCCAACTTGTGCCATAGCCTCTACTATTAAAACTCCTGGCATTATAGGATATTTAGGAAAATGTCCTTGAAAAAATGGTTCATTTGCACTTACATTTTTTATACCTATAGCTTTTTTTCCCACCTCTAGGTCTAATATTTTATCTACAAGTAAAAATGGATATCTATGAGGTATTAATTCTTTTATCTGATCTATATTTAACATATTAATATCACCCTTTATTTATTTTTCTTTTAAATGGTACTGTCCCACCTATTTCTAATAAGTCTAGTGTTGAAAGTGATTCTCCTGTTCCTTTAGCTACACATGTTAAAGGATCTTCTGCTATTTTTACCTTTATCCCCGTTGCTTCTTCTATCTTTTTATCTAAACCGTATAGCAAAGCTCCTCCGCCCGTCATTATAATTCCTGCATCACTTATATCTGCGGCTAACTCCGGTGGTGTTTTTTCAAGTACAGAACGAACTGTAGAAACAATTTGATTCACACCATCTTCTAAAGCTTCTAATACTTCAGATGAATTTATAGATATTTTTTCTGGAAGACCAGTTATTAAATTTCTGCCTCTAACATCCATAGTTACTTCTTCTTCTCTAGGATAAGCTGTCCCAATATTTATTTTAATTTGCTCAGCAGTTCTATCCCCTATAAGTAAGTTATGATGTTTCCTAATGTATGAAACTATATATTCATCAAATCTATCTCCACCCATTTTTATAGATTCACTTACTACAGCTCCACCTAAAGATATTACAGCTATATCTACCGTTCCTCCACCTATATCAACAACCATATTTCCATCAGCTCTAGATATGTCTATTCCGGCTCCTATGGCTGCTGCTATAGTTTCCTCAATTATATATACATCTCTAGCACCAGCTTGTCTAGTCGCTTCTTCTACAGCTCTTTTTTCTACCTCTGTTACTCCACTCGGAACACATACCATTATTCTTGGCATAAAAAATCTAGAAAATCCCTTTTTATCTACAACTTTATTCACATAATAGCTTAACATTTTTTCAGTAATATCATAATCAGATATTACTCCGTCTTTTAAAGGTTTTATAGCCACTATATTTCCAGGTGTTCTCCCGATCATCCTTCTAGCCTCAGATCCTACCGCTAAAACATTCTTAGATCTTTTTTCTATAGCAACAACAGAAGGTTCTTCTAAAACTATTCCCTTACCGTTGACATACACAAAAACATTCGCCGTACCTAAATCTATGCCAATGTCAGCTCCTTTAGTCATTTATTTCAACTCCTTTTTATTTACATAAACTATTCGTTAATTTTAATACTCTACATACAAAATATACAAAAACTACTTTTAAGTCAAGAAAAAATGTAGGTACATTAACCTACATTTTTGTCACATTTAATTTCATATTTTTGTTTCGTTGCCATTCCACCTCTGATGTGTCTTTCTGATTTATTTTTTTCTAAAACCATTTTGACCTCTTTTGCAAGAGATGGGTTAATTTCCTCCAATCGTTCTGTTACATCTTTGTGTATAGTACTTTTACTTACACCAAATGTTTTAGCTGTTTGTCTAACTGTTGTTTTCTTTTCTAATATATACTTTGCAACAACTATAGCTCTTTCTTCTATGTGAGATCTCAAAACTTCCCCCCCTTAAATCTGGCCTTAGTGATATATATGTAAATTAAATAAAAAATATAACAAGCCCAATCAAATTTGATTGAGCTTGTTATACTTTTTATTTAATCAATGTCATAGGGTCTATAGATTTACCATCTTTTGTTACAGTCAAATGAACATGTGGAGCATCTAAGCTCTCAACACTTGTAGTATTTCCTACTTTACCTATAACATCTCCATCTTTAATTTCTTGTCCTTTTTTTACAGATACTTTTTCATCTAAATTAGAATATACAACAGATACTTTATCCTTTGATTCTATTTTTACTGATACTCCATGTTGCTGATCTTCAAATATATCTGTAACTTTTCCACTTATTAAAGATTTTACTTTGCTTCCTTTCTTTGCTTGTACATCTAATCCTTTATGTATTTCCCAAACATCTAATGTACTTGAGTAGCTTGGTTCTTTTTCTGAGTATTCTCTTATAACTTTCTCACCTAGATAATTAAGTTTGCTTTCATTTTGTTTACTAACTTCTTTTTCCTTTGCTTTTTCTAAATTCTCTTTTGAATTAGTAGTAGTAGGTACAACTTTTTTCTCTTCTTCTATTAAATGTATTTCTTCATCTTCATCGCCTTTTGCAACTTTATCTTTATTATCTAAAAAACCACTTTTAGTTGCTAAATTATCCACACTATTTTTTGTAAACCAAACACCTCCAATTGCTACTAAACAAACACACACAAATAAAGCTAAATAAAAACCATCTTTTTCTAATAGCTTTTTCTTTTTCATAACGCACCTCCAAATATATTCATACATTTTCATACATTTGTATTTTGTACCTTTTTTGTTATTTTTATACAGTTTTTATTTCTTTATACTCTATACAATAAAAAAACTCTAAACCAATCTAATATTAAGATTGGTTTAGAGTTTTAATATATATCTTTAATTTGCGTACCTGAGTAATAATGGTTTAAAATCTCGTAATAAGTGTACCCTTCATTTGCCATCCCTTGTGCGCCCCATTGACTCATTCCTACACCATGACCATATCCTTTTACTACAATATCTACATACTCTTTATTAAACTTCAAATCAAAATTAGCAGAATTTAAATTGAATAAATTTCTTATATCACGACCTGTTAAGTTTTTATTCCCAACTTTAATTTCATTTACTGATCCACCTTTGCTTCTATTTTTAATTCGAATTTTCTTAGATAAGTTATCCTCTGATATATTTATATTAGGATAACCCTTTTTTATAGTATTTACAAAATCTGAGTTGTTTATCTTAATATTAGATGCATATTTAGGTGCACTTTTATCATATGGACTATCTACAGACCTTAAATATGGATATTTAGTGCTAAATACTTCTTCACTATTTTCTGTATTTCCAGAAGATGTAGAAAAGTAAAGTGGTAGTATTGGTTGATCATTATAAACAACAATGTGGCCTTTGGTTTCTTTTACAGCCTGTTGTATTTTTTTATAGTACTTATTCATCCATTCTTGTCCATTTTTATTTAATAATTCTTCTTTACTCTTATATTCCTGACAATGTTTATAATCTGTACATACATCTGCATTTTTATGTTTATTAGTATTTTTATTATATATAGTAAATGTTCTTGCTGCCACAGCTTGTGATTTTAATGCTTCTATATCAAATTCAGGTGACATCTCTCCTGCAACAACACTACATAGATATTCTTCTATGTCTAGATTTTCAACTTGTCCTTTTTTATGGTTATAAACTTTTATATTAGGGGACTCTTTATTTACAGTTTCATAATTTATTATTTTTTTAGTTCCTTTAGATTTAATATTGAATTGATTTATAGAGTTATCATTTTGTTTTATATCTGAATCATAAGTAAATACAGATATAAAAATTGGTATCGCTACTGTAACTAGCACTGTACTAGCTAAAACTAATAAAGGGTTCTTCATAAAATTTTCCTCCTTAGATAAATACTTCTAATCAATAAATTTTATGAACAACCCTATGTAATTATTACTAAATATTAGTCTTCAATTATTTCTATGTTTCCACCTAATGCTTGGATTTTTTTATCTATATCCACATATCCTCTTTGTATATGATATATATCTCCTACTTCAGTTTCACCTTCTGCTATAAGTCCACATAATATTAAAGCTGCTCCCGCTCTTAAATCTGTAGCTTTTACTTTAGATCCATATAATTTATCTACTCCTGTAACTATAGCACTTCTACCTTCTATCTTTATGTTAGCTCCCATTCTATTAAATTCTGCTACATGCATAAATCTATTTTCAAATACAGTTTCTATAACTACACCTGTACCGTTAGCAATTGTAGCCATAGCCATAAATTGTGCTTGAACATCTGTTGGGAAACCTGGATGAGGTAAAGTTTTTATATCTATTGGCTTTAACACCTCAGGACCTTTTACTCTAACTGCATTTTCCATATCTATTATTTCACAACCAGCTTCCTTTAACTTAGCTACAACAGGTTTTAAATGTTCCATCATTACATTTTCTATAGTTATATCTCCTTTTGTCATAGCTGCTGCTACCATATATGTTGCAGCTTCTATTCTATCTGGTATAACAGTATGTTCTGCTCCTTTTAATGATTTAACTCCTGTTATTCTTATTGTATTAGTTCCTGCCCCTTTAACATTAGCTCCCATTTCATTTAAGAAATTAGCTAAATCAACTATTTCTGGCTCTTCTGCTGCATTTTCTATTATAGTAGTACCTTCCGCTAACGCAGCTGCCATTATTATATTTTCTGTAGCTCCTACTGATGGAAAATCTAAGTATAACTTACTTCCTACTAATTTTTCAGTATTTGCTTCTACAAATCCATGATCTATTATTACATTTGCCCCTAATGCTTTAAATCCTTTTAAATGTAAATCGATTGGTCTTGTACCTATTGCACATCCCCCTGGCATAGATATTTTAGTTTGATTAAATCTTGCTAATAATGGTCCCATTACTAGGAATGATGCTCTCATTTTTCTTACAAGTTCATATGGAGCTTCACAAGTTTTTATTTCACTTGCATCTACCGTTAATGTACAATCCTTATATTCAACTTTTGCCCCTAAATGTCTTAATAAATCAGATATTACATGAACATCTTTTAAGTTTGGAACTCCCTTTAATACAGATTTTCCATCTGCTAATAAAGTTGCTGCTATTATTGGTAGTACTGCATTTTTCGCCCCATCTATTTTAACATTTCCTACAAGTGGATTACTCTTTTTCACTAAAATTTTTGCCATTTTACTTTTCTCCTCATAATCTTATTAATAATCTAATTTTATTATAGGTGTAGCTATATAAATCATTGTTTTTTCTTCATTTTCACTATACCTAATTCCTATATTTAAATTTACCTTATTTCCCAAATATTCTAAGTAATCAGTTTTTATAGCTTTACTAAAAGCTGTAACTGACATAAAATTTTCCTCTTCTACCCTATCTATTTCTTTAGCATTCATATTATATAATATTTTTTTCAAAATATCATCATATTTATATAGTTGTAACTTTTTTTTATATTCTCCAGCTAAACATGTATAAACATCAACCCTTTTACAGTAGCTGTTTAAAGTATTTTCTAGAACTGTATAAATATCCACTATATCTTTATATACTTTATTTTCTAATATGTCAACTATAATATATGACTCATTTTTGCTTTTATTTGCAACAATTATAGATATATTTTTATTTTTTTCTTCTATTTGTGCATATACCTGGCTTTGAGCCTTCTTTTTGCTCTCTATCCACTTTAATTGCGCCTCTTCTAAGCCTAGCATGGAAATAATATCCACACATATATTTTTCATTTCTTCTTTATTTAAAGATCTATCTATATAAGCATTTGCTTTAATATTATAAAACTTAAATTCACTATTTGTATTTTCAAAAGAATTTATCATTTGCAGATATCCATTATTTTCCGAACTATTTTTTGATTCTCCATAACAAACAAATAACCCTAGTAAAAACATAAATACTAAACTTATTACAATTAATATTTTCTTCATAGTATATACCCCCTAGATTTCATTTAATTCATATTTATAATTATTAACGTAAAATAGAAGATTATACTATTTATGATTTATCAATTTTAAAATGTATTCACCATAAAATAAGCCTATGTAATTACATAGGCTTTTATATTTGTTATATTATTCAACTGTAACTGATTTAGCTAAGTTTCTAGGCTTATCTACATCACAACCTCTTTCAACTGCAACGTAGTAAGATAATAATTGAAGTGGTAAAACTGTTAATATACTTGATAATACATCCTCAACATTAGGTATATATATTACCTCGTCAGCAGCCTTTTCAACTTCTTTATTTTTCTCTTGAGCGATAGCTATAACATATGCTCCTCTAGCTCTAACTTCTTCCATATTAGAAACCATCTTTTCAAATAAAGCTTCTTGAGATGCAATTGCAATAACAGGAGTACCTTTTTCTATTAATGCTATTGTACCATGCTTTAATTCTCCAGCAGCAAATGCTTCAGCGTGTATATAAGAGATTTCTTTTATTTTTAGAGCACCTTCCATAGCTATATTATAATCTAGACCTCTACCTAAATAGAAAGCACTATGCTTTTCTTTTAAAGTTTTAGCTATTTCTTTTATATGATCTTCTTGCTTTAATGCTTCTTCTACTTTTAAAGGCATTTCTTTTAATTTTTCTATCATTTCATTATAGTACTCTTTAGTTATAGTACCTTTCTTTATAGCAAAATCTAAAGCAATCATATAAAATGATACTAATTGAGTTGTATAGGCCTTTGTAGACGCAACTGATATTTCAGGTCCTGCCCAAGTATAGAATACATCATCAGATTCTCTAGCTATTGATGATCCAACAACGTTAGTTACTGATAATATTCTAGCTCCTCTTTCTTTAGCATATCTTAAAGATGCTAATGTATCTGCAGTTTCTCCTGATTGACTTACTAATATTAATAAAGTTTTATCATCTATAAATGGATCTCTATATCTAAACTCTGATGCTATATCAGTTATAACTGGTATTTTAGCAAATTTTTCTATAGCAAATTTTCCTACAAGACCTGCATGATAAGCTGTACCACATGCCACTATATAAACTCTATCTATGTTGTCTAAATCTTCTTTAGTCATTTTTATATCATCTAAATGAATTTCTCCATTTGCATTTAATCTTCTTACTAATGTTTCTTTAACTCCATTAGGTTGTTCGTATATTTCCTTTAACATGAAGTGCTCATATCCACCTTTAGATGCAGCTTCTACATCCCAAGTTATTTCATTTACTTTTTTATCAACAACTTCTCTGTTTTCATTTAATACAGTAACCTTATCTCCTACTATATGAACGAATTCTCCATTTTCTAAGAAATATACTTTTCTTGTATATTTTAATATTGCAGGTATATCTGATGCTATAAAGTTTTCACCTTCTCCAAGACCAACTACTAAAGGACTGTCTTTTCTAACTGAAACTAATTCTTGATTGTTGTCTTTACATATAACACCTAATGCATAAGCACCTCTTAATCTTTGAGTAGCTTTATACACTGCATCTAATAAATTACCTTCATAGTATTTATCAACTAAATGTGCAACAACTTCTGTATCTGTTTGAGATAAGAACTTTACACCTTCAGCTTGTAATTCTTCTTTTAATTCTATATAGTTTTCTATAATTCCATTGTGAACAACAGCTATTGTTTTATCCATATTAAAGTGAGGATGTGAGTTTACATCAGATGGCTCTCCATGAGTTGCCCATCTTGTATGTCCTATACCTAATCCACCCTTTATAGGGTTTTTTTGTAAATCTTCAGCTAAAACAGCTAGCCTACCTTTGAATTTTCTTATTTCTAATTCATTTCCAGTATTTACTGCAACACCTGCTGAATCATATCCTCTGTACTCAAGCTTAGAAAGTCCTTCTACTAGAACTTCTGTCGCCATTTTATTTCCTAAATATCCAACTATACCACACATATTTTGTGTCCTCCTAAAAATATTATTTATTTATATTTTTAAGATTTAGGTCAGTTTACATAAGCTTTATTTTGTACATGTAATTACTTACATGTTTTGTTAAAACTTTCCGATGGTAAACACACCGCAGAGCATCCGCCGACACTTCGATAAACTCTGTCCTCGTCAACTCAGACCAAATTTTCAATCTAAGTTCTGGCGCTTGCAAAAGCGAATACTAAAAATTTAAATTTAGTATTCACTTTAAAATTATGATAATTTCTCTTGTATTAAATTAGCTAAGTTTGTAGCTAATTCTTTTAATTGACCTTCATCTTTACCTTCTAACATAACTCTTACTAATGGTTCTGTTCCAGATGGTCTTATTAAAACTCTACCTGAACCATCCATTAATTTTTCTATTCTTTCTATTTCAGATTTTATCTCTGGAATTTCCATATATCTATTTTTGTTTTCATTTTTAATTCTTGCATTAACTAATACCTGTGGGTATTGAGTCATTACTGACGCAAGAGATGATAAAGTTTTACCTTCTTCTTTAACTATTTGAGCTAAGATTAAAGAACTTAAAACTCCATCTCCTGTAGTATTATAATCTAGGAATATCATATGTCCTGACTGTTCTCCACCTAAATTATATCCACTATTTTTCATTTCTTCTAAAACATATCTATCTCCTACAGAAGTAGTAGCTAAGTTTATATTGTTTTCTTTAGCTGCTATAACTAATCCTATATTACTCATAACTGTAACAACTAGGGTATCCTTAGCTAATTTATTGTGTTTTTTTAGGTAAATGGCACCTAATATCATTATATGGTCTCCATCAACTATTTGGCCCTTTTCATCTACAGCAATAAGTCTGTCTGCATCTCCATCATATGCAAGACCTAAATCTGCATTGTGCTTAACTACAGCTTCTTGTAAGCTTTCTGGATGTGTTGATCCACATTTGTCGTTTATATTATTTCCATCAGGAGTATTATTTATTGCTACAACTTCTGCTCCTAATTCTTCAAAAACCATAGGTGCAACTTTATAAGATGCTCCATTAGCACAATCTAATACTACCTTTAATCCATCAAAGTCTGCATTTACTATAGTTTTTAAGTAATCAACATAATCTCTAACTGCATCATGTTTGTGTAGTTTCTTTCCAACATTACTTCCTGTTGGATGAACATCTACTTTATCTATATCATCTATATACTCTTCTATTTCTAACTCAATAGAATCATCTAATTTATATCCATCTTCATTAAAAAACTTTATTCCATTATATTCAACAGGGTTATGTGATGCTGATATAACTACTCCACAGTCAGCATTGTAGTGCTTAGTTAAGTAAGCTACTCCTGGAGTTGGTATAACGCCAACAGTTATTATATCGCATCCAACTGACATAAGTCCAGCTATAAGAGCAGATTCTAGCATATCACCAGATACTCTAGTATCTTTTCCAACTACGACCTTAACTTTATCTTTCCCCTTAGTTAAAACATATCCACCAGCTCTACCTAGCTTATATGCAAGATCACAGTTTAGTTCTGTATTAGCTATTCCTCTTACTCCGTCAGTTCCAAAATATTTTCTCATCTTAAAATACTCCTTCCAACAATAAAGATTTAACTTGAATATAATTTTATATTATGTCCACGTTAAATCTTTAGTTCATAATTGATATTGTAATATGTTTATCAAAAAAAGACAATAGTATTTACACTATTGTCTTTTTTATGTCACTTTTTATATTTTTTTCATATATTTAAAATTATGCAAGTGCTTCTTTATTTTGTACAGCTTCTGCACCTTTCATTAATGCTTCTTTATTTAATGGAACAAACTTCTCTTTACTTGGTCCAAAAACTTTTTTGAAGGCTTCTAATACAGATTCAACTTCTACACATTTATTTAACTCTAAATATGCTCCTAGCATTATCATATTAGCAACTCTTGGATTACCAAGTTCTAAAGCTATTTCATTAGCTGGTATATAATAAGCTTTGACATCTTCTCTTTCTACTTTTTTCTCGATTAATGAACTATTTACTAGTATCTTTCCACCAGGAATAACATCTTTTTCAAATTTATCAAGTGATGGTAAATTCATTACTATAGCACAAGTTGCATCATCTGTTATAACTGGAGATCCTACTGGTATATCAGAAATCGTTACTGAACAGTTAGCTGTTCCTCCACGCATTTCTGGTCCGTATGAAGGTAGCCATGAAACTTCTTTTTCTTCAAGCATCCCTGCATAAGTAAGTAATTGTCCCATAGACATAACACCTTGACCACCAAATCCTGCACATATTACTCTTTCTGTAGCCATATTACTTCGCCTCCTCAACTTTAACATCTTTAATGTTTCCTATTGGATAATATGGCATCATATTATCTCTTAGCCATTGTAATGAATTTTGAGGTGTTAATCCCCAGTTTGTTGGACAAGTTGATAATACTTCGACTATACCAAATCCAAGACCAGCTAATTGTACTTCAAATGCTTTTTTTATAGCTTTTTTAGCTTTCCTTACATTAGCTGGAGTATCTACTGAAACTCTTTCTACAAATACAGCTCTATCTAATGTTCCTAACATCTCTGCCATTCTTATAGGAGATCCTTGTAAGTTAACATCTCTTCCGCTTTGAGCTGTAGTAGCTTTTTGCCCTGGTAAAGTTGTTGGTGCCATTTGTCCACCAGTCATTCCATATATAGCATTATTTACAAATATAGTTGTAAATCTTTCTCCTCTAGCCGCAGCATGAACTATTTCAGCTGTACCGATTGATGCCAAATCTCCATCCCCTTGATAAGTGAACACTACTTTATCAGGATGAACTCTCTTTATTCCAGTTGCAACAGCTGGTGCTCTACCATGAGATGCTTCTTGCATATCACAGTTAAAGTAATCATAAGCTAAAACTGAACATCCAACAGGAGCAACCCCTATAGTATCTCCTAATACTCCTAACTCTTCTAATACTTCTGCCACTATTCTATGTATTATTCCGTGTGTACATCCTGGACAGTAGTGAGTATGTTTATCTGTTAGTCCTTGAGTTTTTTTGAATACGACTGTCATTATCTAGCACCTCCCATAGCTACTTCTTGAGAATCTTCAACTATTTGTCTAGCTTTATCAGCTATCTCTGCTGGTGATGGTATCATACCACCTGTTCTTCCATAGAAATGTACTGGTAATCTACCTTCTATAGCTAATCTAACATCTTCTACCATTTGCCCCATACTCATTTCCACAGTTAATATATTTTTAGCTTGTGGTATTTGGTTAAATGCTTCAAATGGGAATGGCCATAAAGTTTTCGGTCTTATAAGTCCAGCTTTTATTCCGTCATCTCTTAATGATTCTATTGTATTTTTAACGATTCTTGAAGTAGTTCCATATGCAACGAAAACTATTTCAGCATCTTCTGTTTTATACATTTCATAATCAGTTTCATTTTTCTCTATTTCTCTATACTTCGCTTCTAAATTTATACAGTGATCTTCTAGAGCTTTAGGATCTAAGTATAAAGAATTTATTATATTTGGCTTTCTTTCCATTTTAGTTCCAACACTTGCCCAAGTTTTTGGAGCTAAATCTCTTTTTTTAGGCGCATTAAATTCTACAGGTTCCATCATTTGACCTATCATACCATCTCCAACTACCATAACTGGAGTTCTGTAATAATCAGCAACTTCAAATGCTTCTTGTACCATATCAACTGCTTCTTGTACAGTTGCCGGAGCATATACTGGAGTTCTGTAATCTCCGTTACCTCCACCTCTTGTTGACATAAAATAATCAGCTTGAGATGGTTGTATTCCTCCAAGACCTGGACCACCTCTCATTATATTAACTATAACGCATGGAAGTTCTGCTCCTGCTATATAAGTTATCCCTTCTTGCTTTAAAGCTATTCCAGGAGAAGATGACGAAGTCATAACTCTAGCTCCTGCACCAGCAGCCCCATAAACCATATTTATAGCAGATACTTCTGATTCTGCTTGAACAAATACCCCTTCGTTCTTTGGTAATTCTCTAGACATATATTCTGGCAACTCATTTTGTGGTGTTATTGGATATCCAAAGAAATACTTACAGCCAGCTTCCATAGCTGCTTTTCCTATCGCTTCGTTACCTTTCATAAGTATCTTAGCCATTTTAATTCCCCCTTAAGTTTATATTTAGTCTCTCTCAACTGTTATAACTGCATCTGGACACATAGTTGCACAATTTGCACATCCTATACACTTATCTAAATCTGAAACAGTAGCTGGATTATACCCCTTATTGTTTATTGTAGCTGTGTCTATCTCTACAATTTTAACTGGACATGCATCTACACAAAGTGCACACCCTTTACAAAAGTCTTGGTCAAAAGTTACTTTTCCCTTAGCCATAAAATTAGCCTCCCTTGAACTGTATATATTTAAACCTCTTATTACATCCAACATTCCCTCATGTATAATTTAACTGGGAATATTTCTCCCCTTAAGTTGTTTGGAAGTTGAGGTATCAAGCTTTCTAAACACGTGACATATCTTATAGGTATGCCCGTTAAATTTGAAACTTCTTTTATTAATTCATTTCCTTTTAAAATATCATCTACAGTAGTTTCCCTAACTAAATGTGTATTATTAACAAGTCCTGTCACTTTAAGATTTGAAGTTTTTTCTATAGATTTAATATGATTTATAACATCTTGTGCTGTTTGAGTTTTCTCTCTATTTGCATTTACTACACAAAACATATCATAATCATCTTTTTCTATTAAATGACTAAATCTTCCTAAAACTCTAGCTCCTACATCATCTCCACCTACATCAATTACATAATTATATTCTTTATCAGTTATTGGACTCGTAACTTGAGCAGATACTGCTGGTAAATCTAATGTAGTTGCTTGAACTGAACTATCTATTGGTAATATATCTTTAGATTGTAAAAAATCCCTTTTTTCCCTAGTTCTAAAATAGACATTTACTACATCTAAATCAGATATTGCAACTTTTGTATCTATAAGTTCCCTAAGACGTGTAACATAATTCATGGAAAACTCACTTTTACCACTACCATAGTGACCTATGATGATTCTAATTCTCTTGTCATTTACTATCATTTAATCACCTTTTTATAATGTATTAGCTATAGCTAGTTCTTTACCATAAACTTTAGCTTCTTCTTCATTTGATAAAACTCTAAGCCCCCCTTGAGCTAAAGCTATCATTTCATCTTCGCCAGGGTAAACCTTTACCTCAGCCACAAATTTAACCTTATCTATTATCATATTTGTAAACATCTTTGAATATGATATACCACCTGTTAATAAAACTGCATCTACTTCCCCATTTAAAACAGTTGCACAAGCCCCTATTTCTTTAGCAACTTGGTAAGCCATTGCTTCATATACTAATTTAGCCTTTTCATCTCCAGCTTCTATCATAGCTTCAACTTCTCTACCGTCATTAGTATTTAAATATGCTATTAACCCACCATTACCCTTTATCTTTTTCTTTATATCATCATGAGAGTATTTTCCAGCAAAACACATCTTTACTAAATCTCCAACAGGAAGCCCCCCACTTCTCTCAGGTGAGAATGGACCTTCTCCATCTAGAGCATTTGCAACATCAATTACAGAGCCTTTTAAATGTGCTCCAACTGATATTCCTCCACCCATATGTGCTACTATAAAATTACAGTCCTCATACTTTTTATTTAAATCTTTGGCAGCTCTTCTTGCTGTAGCTTTTTGATTTAAAGCATGGAATATACTCTTTCTAGTAATCTCAGGTATACCTGAAATTCTAGCTACATCATTTAACTCATCTACGACAACTGGGTCTACTATATATGAAGGTATGCCTACACTATCTCCTATTTCTTTTGCTATTAATCCACCTAAATTAGATGCATGTTCTCCTAAAACTCCTACTTTTAAGTCCTCTACCATTTCCTCATCTACACTATATGTACCACCTGTTATAGGCTTTAAAAGTCCTCCCCTACCTACTACAGCGTCTAAATCTGATACTTTTATTCCACCTTCTTTTAAGGCATCCTCTATTACTTGTTTTCTGAATTCGAATTGATCTGATATTCTTTCATATTTGTTTATTTCTTCTGAAGTGTGTCTTAATGTTTTCTCAAATAATAATTCTTCATTATCAAAAACAGCTATTTTAGTTGATGTTGATCCTGGATTGATTGTTAAGATTTTAAATTTTTTCTCCATATTAAGCCCCCTGTATATTTATTTAACCTTTTGCAGCCATTAAAACCCCTAACGCTATGGAATTTAGCTTAGTTTCCTCACTATCCGCTCTAGAAGTTAATATTATTGGTGCTTTAGCTCCAACTATGATACCAGCATTTTTACTTTCAGAGAAAAATACTAATGATTTATATAGTATATTTCCAGCTTCTATATCTGGAGCTAAAAGTATATCTGCTTTACCTGCAATTGGATTATCTATTCCCTTATGTTTAGCCGCTTCTTCTGATACCGCATTATCTAAAGCAAAAGGACCTCCTACTATACATCCTTTTATTTCCCCATTTTTGCACATATCCTCTAAATTTTTAGCATCTACTGTATCTGGCATCTTAGGATTTACTTTTTCCTTTGCACAAACTACTGCTACTTTAGGAATTTCTATATCTAAAGCATTAGTTACAACACATGCATTTTCTATAATTTGTTTCTTTGATTTTAAATCTGGTGCTAAATTCATAGCAGCATCAGTTATAAAGAAAAGTCTATCATATCCTTTAACATCAAATACTGCAACATGACTTAGTATATTCCCAGTTCTTAATCCCACTTCTTTATCTAAAACTGCTTTTAAAATTATTGATGTATCTACTAAACCTTTCATTACCATATCTGCTTTACCTTCAGATACTAAACTTACTGCTTTTAAAGATGCTTTAGCCAAGTCTTTTTCTTCTATTAATTCATATTCACTCAAATCTATATTTAATTCATTTGCTATACTTTTTGTTTTTTCTATATCTCCTACTAAGATAGCCTTAGCTATACCCTCTCTTTTTGCTATATCGACAGCCATTAAAACTTCCTTGTCTTGCGAACAAGCTACTGATATAGTTTTAGGACCCCTTTCCTTAGCATATTTAATTACATCATTAAAACTTCTCAATACTTCACCCCATTTTATATATAAAGTTTTATGAAATTGTTTTCCTCTACATTTTTATCATATATCTAAAATAAAAAAGATGCAACAATAATTATTTATTTAACTTAGTAATTTTTGTTGCATCCTGTTATATTAATTTATATCTCTACTATTTGAGGGTCTATCTTTACTTCTTTAAAATTATATTTACTTTTATATTTTATAATATACTTCCCTTCACCTTTCGACCTATCAGTCATATCTATATAAAGTTGTATATCATCTTTACTTAAATTGCTAATTTCATCTGAATGTACAATAGTAACTTTTATGTCGTCAGGAACTTTACTTAAATCTACTTTTGTGTCTATGTCACTTTCTTTATCAAGAATATCTATATTTGATTTTGGTATAATAAATTCACTTGTTATACTTTTATCTATATCTATCTTAACACTTGAAATATTATCATTTACTCTAATTCCATTTGGAATATCAAGTCCAACATCAACACTATTTGCATCTTTTAAATCTTCTATTTTGACAGGTTTAGTACTTATACTATTTATTTTATCTAGTGATTCTTTTTTTCCTTCTATAGTAATTTCATTTGGAGATATCTTATAATCTTTTATATTATTGTCTCCTTCACTACTTCCTTCTAACTTTAATTTCACAGGAACTACTTTTTGTTGCAAGAACTTAACTGTAGCAACTACAAAATCATCTTCTAATTTTACATCTTCTACTTCATTACCAGATTTGTCTACAGGTACTAATTTAACCTTTGTAGAAAAGTCTTTTTCTTTGTTATCTACATCTACAGTTGCCTTTATGCTAGTTACTTTATTAACAACACTTCTAGGTCCAGTAACATTTGCTGTTTTTTTATTAATTTCTATATTATCAATGTTTATATTTGATTTTCCTTTTGTACTTACTTCTATACTTCTTTTTTCATCTACAACTTTTTCTAAATCCACAGTTATAACACTAGGTTTTATATCATACTTGTTAACACGTTCTGGTAGATTAGCTTGTAGATATATAGCATTTTTTCCTTCCTTGGGATCATCTAATCTTCCATATATATATATATTATCTCTGTTTATAGTCCTAAGGCTAGACAAGTTTGCTTTTATTGATATATCAGCTAATAATTCTTCTTTTGGATATATAGCTAATCCTCTATCTTCTAACATACTCATGTTTGTTATGGTTATAGGTATATTATTAAAAGTTCTTAATTCAACAGGATCTTCTACTGTCATAACGTATAACCATAAAACTAATGCACTTAGCAATGAGATTAACTTTATTTTAGTATTGTTCTTTAAATTTTTTATCATCTAAATATACCACCTTTAAAAAAGCCTTTTTCTTGATTCTGATTACTAGATTTCAAATTGCTTCGTAATATATTAGTTAATCTTTCTTTAGTCATATTTCTATATAACTTTCCTGATTTAGCTATAGATACAGCTCCTGTTTCTTCCGATACGATTAGTGATAAGCAATCAGAAATTTCACTTACACCTATAGCAGCTCTATGTCTTGTACCTAAATCTTTACTTAAATCTTTACTCTCTGTAAGAGGTAAAAAGCATGCTGCAGCTTTAACCTTACCATCTCTAATTACAACTGCTCCATCATGCAATGGAGTATTTGGGATAAATATATTTATTAATAATTGCCTTGAAATATCTCCATCAATTATAGTTCCAGTATTTATGACTTCACCTATTTTAGTATCTCTCTCCATTATTATAAGAGCTCCTATTTTTTGTCTTGATAAAGAATATAAACACTCTACTATCTCTTCTATATCTTTATTTAGCATATCTTCTGTTAAGCTATAATTATTTTTACCTAAAAAGTTAAATTTAGTTCTACCTATATATTCAAGACCTGATCTAAGCTCTGGTTGGAATATTATAAGTACAGCAATTAATCCTACAGTTAAAGTATTTTCTAACATCCAATATAATGTATGTAAATTAAATATTTCACTAAGCTTTGTAGCTATTAATAAAAATAGCATACCTTTTAAAACTTGTTCTGCTCTTGTATCTTTTATAAAGGTATATACTTTATAAAAGATATATGTAACTATGATTATATCAACTAAATCTGGTATGCTTACATTCTTAGCCAAACTAATAAAACCCTGCCAAAAAGAATCTATATTAAACACAGTTTTGTCCTCCTGTTTATAATACTCAAATCGTTTACAATATGTATTATACTATATTAATCCAGCTATATTCAATTTATAATATATAAAATAATTTTATAATAAAAAAAGAGTTTCACTAATGTGAAACTCCTTTAAATGATTGGTGAGCGCACAGGGATTCGAACCCCGGACACACGCCTTAGAAGGGCGTTGCTCTATCCAGCTGAGCTATGCACCCACGATAGTGGAGCGGGAAACGAGATTCGAACTCGCGACTTCAACCTTGGCAAGGTTGCGCTCTACCACTGAACTATTCCCGCATATTAATTTGGCGACCTGGAAGGGACTCGAACCCTCGACCTCCAGCGTGACAGGCTGGCATTCTAACCAGCTGAACTACCAGGCCGCAATTGGTGGGATTAACAGGGCTCGAACCTGTGACCCCCTGCTTGTAAGGCAGGTGCTCTCCCAGCTGAGCTATAATCCCACATTTAATGGTGACCCATAGGGGAATCGAACCCCTGTTACCGCCGTGAAAGGGCGGTGTCTTGACCGCTTGACCAATGGGCCTTGTTACCTAGCTACGTCCTACTCTCCCAGGCAGCTTCCCACCAAGTACCATCGGCGCTAAAGAGCTTAACTTCTGTGTTCGGAATGGGAACAGGTGTATCCTCTTTGCTATAATAACTAGATCAGAGTTAGTACTCTAAAAACTACATATCATCTATCTGATTAAATAATCTTGGTCAAGTCCTCGATCTATTAGTATCAATAAGCTACATACATTACTGTACTTCCACCTTTGACCTATCAACCAGGTAGTCTTCCTGGGATCTTACCCTTACGGTGGGAAATCTTATCTTGAAGTTGG
>NZ_JACRWD010000004.1:0-168707 GCF_014306135.1 Paeniclostridium hominis | reverse complement strand
TTCATCGCTCACGCGGCGTTGCTGCATCAGGCTTTCGCCCATTGTGCAATATTCCCCACTGCTGCCTCCCGTAGGAGTCTGGACCGTGTCTCAGTTCCAGTGTGGCCGATCACCCTCTCAGGTCGGCTACTGATCGTCGCCTTGGTAAGCCGTTACCTTACCAACTAGCTAATCAGACGCGGGTCCATCCTGTACCGCAAAAGCTTTGATATAAAAGTCATGCAACTTTTATATATCATCTCGTATTAGCATACCTTTCGGTATGTTATCCGTGTGTACAGGGCAGGTTACCCACGCGTTACTCACCCGTCCGCCGCTCTTCTCCGAAGAGAATCGCTCGACTTGCATGTGTTAGGCACGCCGCCAGCGTTCATCCTGAGCCAGGATCAAACTCTCAAATAAAAGTTGTCCATCGCTCAGCTATCATTATCTGAATATCTGGCTTGGTTGTTTGTTGTTTAATTCTTTAAAAAGAATTTTTATAATTAACCTACTGTTTAATTTTCAAAGTTCATTTTGTCTTTGCCCTTTTCTTAAGGACAAGTATTACTATACCACCTTAATTTAATATGGTCAATACTTTTTTAAAATTTAATTTAATTTTTTTATTTTTAGAAAAAGTACTATTAATGTAACCCTAAAACATGCCTTTATAATAAAGCTATAACCTCAAAAAAGGCCAAGATTTAAATACTATCTTAGCCCCTTTGATCTCACAATATAAAGTCTACTTTTTAAATATTTCATACTCTTTGTATAAAGGATATTTATTTGTCAATTCTACTACTTTATCCCTTGCTTCTTTTTCTTTATTATAAGTTAAACATAAATCTATAGCCTCTGCTATATCTACCATATCTTCTTCTTTCATCCCTCTAGTAGTTACTGCAGGTGTGCCTAATCTTATACCACTAGTTATAAATGCTCCATTTGGATCAAACGGTATCGTATTTTTATTAGCTGTTATATAAGCTTCATCTAATCTTTTCTCAGCTTCTTTGCCAGTTATATTCTTATTTGTTAAAGCTAATAATATTAAATGATTATCTGTTCCACCTGTAATTAATTTAAAATCTCTTTTTATTAGTTCTTCTGCTAGCTTTTTAGCATTTTTTACAACTTGATTTTGATATTCTTTAAACTCAGGTTCTAAAGCTTCTTTAAATGCAACTGCCTTTGCAGCTATTATATGCTCTAATGGTCCTCCTTGAGTTCCTGGGAATATAGCTTTATCTATAGCTTTGGCGTATTCTTTTTTACAAAGTATTATACCCCCTCTAGGACCTCTTAAAGTTTTATGAGTTGTACTTGTAACAAAATCTGCTACCTCACATGGGTTTTGATGAAGTCCCGCAGCCACAAGGCCAGCTATATGAGCCATATCTACCATAAGCATAGCTCCCACTTCATCTGCTATTTCCCTAAATTTTCTAAAGTCTATTTCTCTTGGATAAGCACTAGCCCCTGCAACTATTAATCTAGGTTTTATTTCATGAGCTTTTTTTCTTATATCATCATAATCTATTCTTCCATCTTCTATATTTACACCATACTCTGTAAATTTAAAATACTGGCCTGATATATTAGCTGGTGAACCATGAGTTAAATGTCCTCCTTGAGATAAATTCATCCCCATTACTTTATCTCCCGGCTTTAATATAGCAAAATAAACCCCAATATTTGCATTTGCTCCAGAATGAGGTTGAACATTTGCATGTTCTGCATTAAATATTTTTTTTAATCTTTCTATAGCTAATGTTTCTACTTCATCTATATGTTCACATCCTCCATAGTATCTTTTTCCTGAATAACCTTCTGCATATTTATTTGTAAGATGACTTCCCATAGTTTCCATAACAGCCATAGATACAATATTTTCTGATGCTATTAACTCTATATTTCTTTTTTGTCTTTGTAATTCTCTTTCCATACTTTCATAAATATCTTTATCAAATTTTTTTAAATTTTCAAACATTTAATCATCCTTTCTTTATAAATAAATATATACTCATAAGGCTATTGTTTATAAACTCCTAATATATATATACTATTTTTGATCTTTAATATTCCTATTTGAAATAGTTTTCAAAATTAGATTTATTTAGTAAATTTAGCAAATTCAAACTTAACTTAAATGTAGATATATACTAAATAAATACATGTATTTATGTTTAAATATTTGATATAATCTTTATTATTATATTTATTTTGGAGGTGTAGTTTTGGATAGAGAGTTTAATTATGATCAAGATAGAAAAAAAGATATCTTTAGACTTGCACTTTTCACAGGTGAACTCATGCTAAGAAATGGCGCTGAAACTTATAGAGTTGAAGATACCATACTTAGAATTTGTAACTCTAGAGGATATCAACATGTAAATGTATTTACTTCTCCTACAGTAATAATTATTTCAGATGAAAGATTCGATGGAATTACTTTTATGAAAACTATAAAAAATAGAGGTATTAATTTAAACAAAATTGATCTTTTAAATGCGTTTTCTAGAGAATTTGTTTCTAATAAAAATTTATCTACGAAAGATGCTATAGTTTTACTTAAAGATATTGAAAAAGTAAAATCTTATAATCAATGGGTGGTTTATGTTGGCACAGGACTTGGCTCTGCTTGCTTCTCAGTCTTATTAGGGTGTACATTGGTAGATTTCATCTTTACATTTATAACATCTATTTTTGCAGTTATAATATTTGATAAAATGTTTAGTATAAGCTCTATACCTTCATTTGCAACATTAACTTCAGCTATATTTATAGCTGTAATTGGTACTTCTTTGTCAAGTATTGGATTTTTAAGTCAGCCTAATACTCTTATTGTCGGCTCAATAATGCCTCTACTTCCTGGGGTCTCTTTGATAAAAGGGTTAAGAGATCTTATATCTGGGGATTTAATATCTGGTGTAGCAAGAGCATTTGATGCCACTTTAACTGCTGTTGCCATTGCTGTTGGTGTAGGATTTGTTCTTGATGTATGGCTTAAATTAGGGGGTGTACTATAATGAGTTCTATGCCTCTATATTTACATTTTATATTTAGTTTTATTTGTACTATAGGTTTTTCTATATTCTTAAGTGCTCCTAAAAGATCACTACCTTATGCAGGCTTAATAGGTGCTATAGGTTGGGTTTTATATGTTTACTTATTTAAACTAACAGATAACCCTATTTTATCAAATTTTGTACCTGCTACAATTGTAGGAATTTTAAGCGAGGTATCTGCAAGATATTTAAAACAACCTGCTATTGTATTTATAATACCAGGTATAATACCTCTAGTTCCTGGATTAGGTATGTACAATACTATGTTGTATCTTGTTCAAGAAAATTATGAGCTAGCTACATCTACAGGTGTAACTGCTTTATTGGTCGGTGGAGCTATATCTCTTGGAGTATTAATTGTAACTTCATTTGTTAAAACTATAAATACAATAAAACTAAAAAAATCTGTATCTAGCTTTAACCATGTAACTACAAAGAAAGATTCTAATTATGAAAATAATATAATGACTGAGGATAACGATTTAGACCAAAATGATGATTTGTAAAAAATTAAGAGGAAGCTATATTGCTTCCTCTTTTATATATCTATATTGTCTATCACTTTAGTTATTATAGGTATGTAGTTTCTACTTTCTCTAAACTTAAAATCTCTACTCTTTATAGCTAAATAAGATAGTATAGTTAATAATACACCTATACCTCCACTTATTACTTCTATATTAAATGGTATGTCAAAACAACTTAACACCTTATAAGATAAAATAGTTCCCCCCAAAAGCGCTATTAGCGGTATAGCATAAATTATGGATGCTGCTTTAATTACATTTACAGAGTCCATATTTACCTCCACATAATCTCCGACCTTAGCACCTAATGTGTTATCTACTTCAACAATTATATCTTTTTTATCTGTAGATGATGCGCACTTACCACAAGATGCACACGCTGAATGCTTTTGCATTTTTATCTTCGCAGTTATACTATCTACTATTTCTATTACATACCCATGTTGATTCATATTTATCCCCCTATTTAGTAAATTTATTTATAGTTTGCATTAACTCAGATATTAGTTCATCTGATTTTTCAAAATTACCTTCTTTTATAGAATTAGCCACACAACCTTTAATATGATTTTCTAAAATAATATTTCCTACTTTATTTATAGCAGATCTTATAGCAGATATCTGAACTAAAATATCCACACAATATCTTTCATCCTCAACCATTTTTTGAATTCCTTTTACTTGGCCTTCAATCCTATTTAACCTTTTAATAATTAAATCTTTGTCATTAGTACTAGCTAATTTCTTATCCATATATCAACCTCTTCTCTGTTCTTATATTATATTATATACCATTTTAATAAAAAAAATAAATACTGCCAAATTAATTTAGCAGTATTTATTAACTATTACTCTTTATCTTTTATATCTACTTTTATATTTAACTCTTCTAGTTGAGCTTCATCTGCAATTGCAGGTGCATTTGTCATAGGACATACTGCACTTTGATTTTTAGGGAATGCTATAACATCTTTAATATTAGTAGTTCCAGCAAGTATCATTATAAGTCTATCTAATCCAAATGCCATCCCTGCATGAGGAGGAGTTCCATATTTAAATGCATCTAATAAGAATCCAAACTTCTCTTGTGCTTCTTCTTCAGTGAACCCTAATGCTTTAAACATTTTTTGTTGTACGTCAGAATTAAATATTCTAACACTTCCTCCACCTACTTCATATCCATTTATAACCATATCATAAGCCTTAGCTCTTAAAGAAGCTTTATCGTCTCCTTCAATTCCTTCTAAGTCTTCATCAAGTGGTGATGTGAATGGGTGATGTTTAGCTATCATTCTTCCAGTTTCTTCATCTTCCTCGAATAATGGGAATTCAGTTACCCATAACATTTCATAAACATTGTTATCTAATATATTTAATCTTCTAGCAACTTCTAATCTTACTTGTCCTAATGCATCAAATACTACAGAATCTTTGTCTGCAACAAATAGTAATAAATCTCCTTCTTTAGCATCCATTCTGTCTAATATAGCTGTCATTTCTTCTGCTGTGAAGAACTTAGCTATAGGAGATGTAACCTCTCTATTTTCTCCTACTTTTATCCAAGCAAGACCTTTAGCTTTATAAGTTTTAGCATGATCTTCTAGTTTACCTATTTGTTTTTTAGAGAAATCTTCAGCTTTTCCTTTAACATTTATACCTCTTACACTTCCATCTTTAGCAGCATTAGCAAATACTCCAAATCCGCAAGTTTTTACTATATCAGATATATCAGTTAATTCATACCCAAATCTAGTATCTGGTTTATCTGAACCATATCTTTCCATAGCCTCAGCATAAGTCATAGTCTTAAGTGGTAACTTAACATCAACATTTAAAATTTCTTTAAATATTCTTTGTACCATTTTCTCCATTATAGCCATAACATCTTCTTGTTCAACAAAAGACATTTCGCAGTCTATTTGAGTAAATTCTGGTTGTCTGTCTGCTCTTAAATCTTCATCTCTGAAACACTTAACTATTTGGAAGTATCTATCCATACCACTTACCATTAGTAATTGCTTGAATAATTGTGGTGATTGTGGTAATGCATAGAATTTTCCTTCATTAACTCTACTTGGAACTAAATAATCTCTAGCTCCTTCTGGAGTTGGCTTTATTAAAAAGGGAGTTTCTATTTCAAAGAAATTATTTTCTGTTAAGTAATTTCTAACTATATTTGCAACCTTACTTCTTAATATTAAATTCTTTTGCATAGATGGTTTTCTTAAATCTAGGTATCTATATTTAAGTCTTAACTCTTCTGATACATTATCATCATCTTTTATATATATAGGTGGTGTTTCTGATTTATTTAATAATCTTAACTCAGTAGCAAATACTTCTATATCTCCAGTTGGTAAATTAGGATTTTTAGATGATCTTTCAGCAACTTTACCTTTTATAGCTATAACATATTCAGAGCCTAATTTTTCAGCTTTAGCAAAAGCATCTGCATTTACGTCTGTATCAAATATTATTTGACAAATTCCACTTCTATCTCTTAGGTCAACGAATACTAATCCTCCTAAGTTTCTTTTCTTTTGTACCCATCCCATAAGTACAACTTCTTCATCTATATTAGATTCTCTTAAGTCTCCACAGTAGTGAGTTCTCTTTAGTCCATTTAGAGTCTCCATAACTTGCCCTCCATATATTGAAATTATAATCTATTTTTTAATTCTGTAACTATCTCACTTAGTTTTATAGTTGTTTGTTCTGATGTAGCCATATTTTTAAGCTTAACCTCATCATTAGACAACTCATCATCACCTATGACTATAGTATATTTAGCATTTAATTTATCTGCATATTTAAACTGAGCTTTTAAACTTCTGTCTAAGTGGTCTTTATCTGCACTTATGTGATTTTCTCTTAAATCTTTTAATATCTTAAAGCTCTTAGCTTGAGCATTCTCTCCTATAGTTGCAATAAATATATCTGTAGCTTTAGGATTTTCTATTTCTATATTATTATTCTCAAGTGTCAATAATAATCTCTCAACACCAAGGGCAAAACCTATACCACTTACTCCTTTAGGTCCTCCAAGTTGCTCTACTAATCCATCGTATCTTCCACCACCACAAACTGTACTTTGTGCTCCTATATCTGTTGATATTATCTCAAATGCAGTTTTTTTGTAGTAATCAAGACCTCTAACTATAGTTTTATCAATCTTAAAGTTTATTCCCATTTCAGTTAAATACTCTTGAACTTTTTCAAAGTGATTTTTACAATCATCACATAAGTGGTCTATCATATATGGTATATCCACTAAATTTTCTTTACAAACTGGATTTTTACAGTCTATAACTCTCATTGGATTTTTTTCTTTTCTTTCATTACAAGTTTCACATAATACATCACTTTTAGAATCAAGATATGATTTTAATATATCATTGTATTTTGCTCTACATGTAGGACATCCAACTGAGTTTATACACGTTTGTAAATTATTTAATCCTACCTCATTGAAAAACTGCACTGCTAGCGCTATAACTTCTGCATCTATAGAAGGTTTATCACTACCTAATGTTTCTATTCCAAATTGATGGAATTGTCTTTGTCTTCCTGCTTGCGGTCTTTCATATCTAAAACAAGGAGTTTGATAGAATAACTTTGTTGGTTGAGTATCTGCATACATCTTATTTTCTATGAATGCTCTTACTGCCCCAGCAGTTCCTTCCGGTTTTAGTGTTATACTTCTTTGTCCTTTATCCTCAAAAGTATACATTTCCTTTTGAACAACGTCTGTTGTTTCTCCAACGCCTCTTTGGAATAATTCCGTATGTTCAAATATAGGAGTTCTTATTTCTTCATATCCAAATAGCGCACAAATTTCTCTAAATTTATTTTCAACATAATTCCATTTATATGCATCTTTTGGAGTTATATCTTTTGTCCCTCTTGGAGCCTTAGTTAACATTTTTATATACCTCCTTTACCTTTCTTTCTATCATTTCATCAACTCTGTCTATATATTGTTCAACATTCTTAACATTATCAGTTCTTTCTATTCTATCTTCATCTACATAGACGTACTTACTTATTGCACCTGCACCTACAGCTAAATTGCTTTGTTTTTCTTCCATTATTTGAATATTATATATACATTCAAAGCCTTCTTTAGCATATCCTATATTCTCAAGATTTCCAAGCATATGTTTTTGTCTATACATATAATATGGATTTAATCCCATATCTTTTGCATATTCCATGGATAAATCAATCATTTTTATCATTTCTTCATATCTTGTAAGCTCATATTTATCAAGATTTTCTTTTAATGTAGATGCTCTCTTTATAGCTAAAGTATGTACAGTTAGACTTTCAGGTGACAGTTCTTTTATTTTTTCTAAAGTATTTCTAACCATTTCTAAATCTTCATCAACTAATCCTAATATAATATCCATATTTATATTGTCAAACCCTAAATCTCTAGCCATCTTAAAACAATTTATTATATCGTCAACATTATGATCTCTTCCTATTTTAGCTAATGTTTCATTATTCATAGTTTGAGGATTTATACTTATTCTAGTGACATTATGTTTTTTCATAACTTCTAGCTTTTCTTTAGTTATAGTATCTGGTCTACCAGCTTCAACTGTAAATTCTTTTATATTACTTAAATCTAATTCTTCAAATAAAGCTTTAATCAATACATCTAGTTGATTAGCTTCTAAGGCAGTAGGTGTCCCACCACCTATATAAAGAGTTTCGATATCTTTATTAGTATCTTTTAAAAGTTTCGCTAAACCTTTTATCTCTTTTATAAGTGCTTTTACATATTTGTCTCTTAGATGACCAAATTGTTTCATAGGATTAGCTGGGAATGAACAATACACACATCTTGTAGGGCAAAAAGGTATACTTACATATAAAGATATTTTATTTTTATCAATTGGATATATAAATACCCTTTCTCTTTTTGCTATATCTAAAGCTAAATCTATTTTTTCATCTTTTATTAAATAATTATTTTTAAGATTTTCTCTTATATCTTCTTCACTTAAGTCTTGGTCTAATAAGTTATGTACTATTTTAACAGGTCTTATTCCCGTTAAAATACCCCAAGGTACATAAGTTTTAAATAATTCATCTAAAACATTAAATATACTTCTTTTTATTATTGTTTTTGTACCTTTTTTTATATCTTCTTTATTTATTAAATTTGTATCAAAACTTTCTGATTTGCAAATTTTTAGTTCCTTATTTTCATAGAATTTAGTTATACTTTCTATTTGTTTATCTTTTATAATAACTTCATTTATTAAAATTTTTTCAAATTCATCATTACTATTTATAAATTTAAATTGAGTAGTAAATAATTTTAATAATTCTGCAACTTCATACTTGTAGTCATGTCCTTGTAACTTAACACCTAACATTTAAACTACTCCTTTTTCTTTAGTCTTAACAAAGACCCATTATACCATATATGGGTTGGTAGCTTTTTCTATGCCCATAGTAGTATTTGGTCCATGCCCTGGGTATACAATTATATCATCTTCATAATTTTTTAATCTACTTAATGATTTTTGTATTTGTTTATTATCTCCACTATATAAATCAGTTCTACCCATACTTCCTGCAAATAAAGTATCTCCTGTGAACATGTGATTTCCTACCTTTATACACATACCACCTTTAGTATGCCCTGGTGTATGTATAAATTTAAGTTTTAAATCTCCTAAATTTATACTGTCACCTTCATTAACATATTTATCAGCCTCAAATTCAGTAGGTCCACAGTGCATTCTGTAACTTAAATTTTTCTTTTTATCTAATAATATTTCTTTTTCATCACTATGTGCTATTATACATGCATTTGTAGCTTTTTTTAATTCAGGTACACAACCAATATGATCTCCATGTCCATGAGTAAGAATTATATATTTAACTTCTATAAAATTGTCTTTTACATACTTTATTAAATCTTTTACATCTCCACCTGGATCTATAACAGCACCTTCTCTTGTATTTTTATCTGCTATTAGGTAAGTATTTTCTCCAAATAAGTGATCTGTAAATTTTTCTATTATCATAACTTTATCCCCCTTAAAAATTTTTTTCTGAATCTATAAGCATAGTAACAGGTCCATCATTTACTAATTCTACCATCATATGAGCTCCAAATTCACCAGTTTCAACTTTTATACCTTCTTTAATAGCCTTTTTTATAAATTCTTCATACAACTTAGTAGCTAAATCTGGTTTTGCAGCATTTGTAAAATTAGGTCTTCTACCTTTTTTACAATCACCATATAATGTAAATTGGGAAACTACCAAAAGTTCTCCCTTCACATCTTTAAGTGATAAATTCATTTTTTCATTTTCATCTTCAAATATTCTTAAATTTACTATCTTTTCTAATAAATAATCCACATCTAAACTTGTATCTTCATGAGTTACACCTAATAATACAAGTAATCCTTTGTTTATACTTCCAATTGTATTTTCATTTACTGTAACTTTTGAAGAAGATACTCTTTGAACTACAGCTCTCATTAGTTCCTCCTTAATTTATAACTCTATAAATTTCCTCTACTCCTGGAATTGATTTAATCTTTTTCATTAAAAGACTTAATGCATCTATACTTTCAACCTCTACAAGTAAATTTACATTAATAACACTATCTTTCCCTTTTCTAGCATTTATGCCATTTAATGCTATCTTCTCAATTGCTACAATATGAGTTATATCATTTATAATACCTCTTCTATCCTCAGCTTGTATTTGTATCTCAGCTTCAAACTTAGTATTATTTGATGTTTCCCAAGAAACTTCTACTAATCTATTTTTGAAATATTCATCATCTAAATTAGAGTTTGGGCAATCTTTTCTATGAACTGCAACTCCTCTACCTTTTGTTATATATCCAATAATATCATCCCCAGGTATTGGATTACAGCATTTAGCAAATCTAACTAATATATTATCTAATCCCTTTACTATAATTCCTTGTGGTGATGATTTCTTTCTTTTTTTAGTATATTCTTGCTCTCCTATACTATGCTTATTTATATCATCTATTTGTTTAGTATCTGGTGTTTTCTTTACAACTTCTTTTTCATAAAGTTCTTTTATTTTTGGAACTATTTGAGATGGCATTATTCCTCCATATCCTATAGTAGCAATCAAATCTTCTACTGTAGGCTGATTGAATTTTTTAGCCATCTGAATCATATATTTTTCAATTGTAGCATCTTTTGTAGGTATTGCATATTTTTTAAATTCTTTTTCTAAAATTACATTTCCTCTCTCTATATTTTCTTCTCTTCGTTCTTTCTTAAACCACTGTCTTATTTTAGATTTAGCATTAGGAGTTTGTACTAAATTAATCCAGTCTCTACTTGGTCCATTAGAATTCGTAGAAGTCAATATTTCAACTATATTACCATTTTGTAATTTATAGTCTAGGGGAACTATTCTTCCATTAATCTTAGCTCCTACACATTTATTTCCTACATTAGTATGTACTCTATATGCAAAGTCTATAGGAGTTGATCCTGCTGGTAACTCTATTACATCTCCTTTTGGAGTAAATACATAAACTTGACTATTAAATACATCATCTTTTAATGCATCCATAAACTCCTGAGGATCTTTTAGATCTTTTTCCCACTCCATCATTTGTCTTAGCCACTGTAGTTTTTCTTCTAATTTACTCTCTTTTACATTTGTTTTTCCTTCTTTATACTTCCAATGTGCTGCAATTCCGTACTCAGCTATATTATGCATTTCTTTTGTTCTTATTTGTATCTCTACAGGCTCACCGTCCGGTCCTAAAACTATTGTATGTAAAGATTGATACATATTTGGCTTTGGCATAGCAATATAATCTTTAAATCTTCCAGGTATTGGTTTCCATAAAGTATGTACCATCCCTAATACAGCGTAGCAATCTTTTACAGAATCAACTATAATTCTAACTGCCATTAAGTCATATATTTCTTCAAAATCTTTATGTTTATTTTTCATTTTTCTATATATACTATAGAAATGTTTAGGCCTTCCATATATATCACATTTTATATTAACTTCTTTAAATTTATCATTAAGAATATGTACTATTCTTTCTATATAAGCTTCTCTTTGACTTCTTTTTTTAGCAACTTTATCTACTAAGTCATAATATCCTTCACTGTCTATATATCTAAGTGCGATATCTTCTAATTCCCACTTAACTTTATATATACCTAGCCTACTGGCAATTCCACCGTAAATTTCTAATGTTTCTTTCGCTTTAGATTTTGCTTTTTCAGGAGGCATGAACTTTAAGGTTCTCATATTATGTAACCTATCGGCTAATTTTATCAGTATAACTCTAATATCTTTTGACATAGCTAAAAACATCTTTCTTAAATTTTCAGCTTGTGTCTCTTCCTTTGATTTATACTTTATTTGCCCAAGTTTTGTAACTCCATCAACAAGGTCTGCTACTTCTTCCCCAAACTCATTTTTTATATCCTCATATGTGTATTGAGTATCTTCAACTACATCATGTAATAACCCTGCTGCTATAGTTTGCATATCTAATTCCATATCACAAAGTATATTAGCAACTGCTATTGGATGTATAAAATATGGCTCCCCAGATTTTCTTAATTGACCATCATGTGCCTTTTTACCATAGTAATAGGCTTTTTTTACTAGGTCTATATCTCCATTAGGAGCATATGTTTTTATCTTATCTATTAATTCTTGTAATTGCTTATCTTGCATAGTACCACCTATTTTATAGTATAAATTTTGATATATATGAAAATAGTTGGCTTTTTACCAACTATTGAACGTTATTAATATTTTACAAGTGAGTTTACATGATAATTAGATAGTTTATCTCTACCTTTTAACTCTTCTAATTCTATTAAAAATTGCATAGAAACAACCTCTCCACCTAACTTTTCTATAAGTTTAGCAGCAGCTTGCATAGTTCCTCCTGTAGCTAATAAATCATCTACTATCGCAACTCTTTGACCTGGCTTTATTGCATCTTTATGGATTTCTAATGTATCAGTTCCGTACTCTAATCCATACTCAAAGCTTTCTACTTCTCCTGGTAATTTACCTGGTTTTCTAACTGGTACAAATCCTATGCCCATTCCGTAAGCAACTGGCGTTCCCATTAAGAATCCTCTTGCTTCTGGTCCAACTATTACATCAACATTTTTATCTTTTAGATCTGCTATTATCTCATCTATGGCAAACTTAAATGCTTCTCCGTTGCTTAATAAAGTTGTTATGTCTTTAAATCCTATACCTGGTTTTGGGAAATCTTTAATCTCTCTTATTGAATCTCTTAAGTTCATTTAAATCCTCCTAATAGCTGTGTTTATATTTATCTTTAAGTCGATTAAGTCCTTGTAAAATTAAACTTGAACTTAAATCAATCTTAGAACTTGGCTTTGGCATAATTTCCATATTTAAAGTATTGCTTTTATTATCTATATTAAAATTCATTAATTCTAAATCTTTAAATACATTTAGCATAGCAAATAATTTTATAGGCGCTATATTTAAATTTGATTTAATTTCTAATATATTAATTTTAACTTCTCTATATTTAGATACAAGTTTATATAAAGCTATAAATTCTTCTCTACTTGGAATTATACTATTTACTATATTATTTATATATATTAAGTCATTTTTATCATAATACTTTATAATCTCACATTGATTATTTGTATATTCATATAAAAACGAATATTCTTCTATACTATATAAATAATCATAAAGAATAATATTATTATATCTTTTTAAATCTATTTTATCAATATAGGGAAAGAATATAAGTTGAACTTTGTCGTTTATCTTCTCTATAATATTATAATTTATATCAAATTCATATTCTGTAAGTGATAAATCTGATACAGCTTTAAAAAATCCATTTATCGAGTTGGCAATTATTAAACTCTTATCATTTATGTAATCAAATATATTTATATCTTTACTTCCGTATATATTTATATTTTCATTCATATTTTCTATATCTTTAGATTCTATACATGGCTTTAAGTTTTCAAACAATTTTATACTATTTATATTTTTACTTGCATTCTTTGGATATGCGAGCCTTATATCTTTTAACAAAAACTGTATTTTCCTATTTCCCATATAATTATTTTCATCTAGTTGAAATAATACGTCTACTTTATCTCCAACCTCATAATTTTCAGCCATATAAGCCATGTTAAATCCAACACATTCATATACTTTATCTTTTTCTAAGTTTAATTTCAGATGATTTTTTTCTTTACCCATTCTAAATATAGATCTTATTTCTAAATCTCTAATTATGAATCTAGGGCTTGGATTACTCATACCAAAGGGCTCTAAGCTATGTAATTCTTCAATTAAATTAAAATCTATAGAACCTTCGTTTAATTCAAATTCTACAGATATATTTTCTATCATATCTTCATCTGTAAGGTTGTAATCTGCTATTTCATTAACTCGTCTTCTTAACTCGTCTATATTATTTTTATCCATAGATAATCCAGCTGCTTGCTCATGACCTCCAAACTTTCCAAGCAAATCAGAGCACTTTACAAGGGTATCAAATATGCTAAAACCTTTTATTGATCTAGCAGAACCTGTAGCTTCTTCATCTTCTATAGTTAAAAGTATAGTAGGTTTGTAATATTTTTCCGTTAATTTTGATGCTACTATTCCAATAACTCCATGTTGCCATCCTTTATTGGCTATTACTAATACCTTATCATCTTTATATCTTTCATCCCCATTAATTATATCTTCAGCTTCTTGATACATTTTAGCTTCTATCATTTGTCTTTCATTATTCTTATCTTCTAGTAAACTTGCTATTTCAATAGCTTCTTCTTTAGATTTAGTTGTAAATAATTCAACTCCTAAATATGAATAACCTAATCTTCCCGATGCATTTATTCTAGGGCCTATAGAAAATCCTACATGTGATGAACCTATTTTATCCGTATCTATTCCACATACTTTTATAAGTTCTTTTAGTCCTAAGTTTATTCCATCTTTCATAAGCTTAAGCCCATTTTTAACAATTATTCTATTTTCGTCTACTAATGGAACTATATCACATATAGTTGCTAATGTTACAATCTCTAAGTAATTATACATAGAAGTTTTAAATTCTTCTGCTGGAGTTAATGCTTGTATAAGTTTAAATGCTACTCCACATCCACATAACATATCAAATGGGTAATTACAATTTTCTTGTTTAGGATTTATAACTGCATAAGCATTAGGTATTTCATCTTGTACTTCATGGTGATCAGTTATTATCACATCTATACCTAATTGATTTGCTAATTCCACTTCTTTTACAGATGTTATCCCACAGTCTACACTTATTAACAAATCACACCCTTGATTTTTTAAAACTCCTATGGCATCTTCATTTATCCCATAACCTTCTTCTAATCTATTAGGTATATAGTATTTTACTGGAAATCCTATAGAATCAAAATATAAACATAGTACAGAAGTTGAAGATACCCCATCTACATCATAATCTCCATATATCCATATATTTTGATTGTTTTCTATAGCATACTCTATTCTATATACAGCTTTTTCCATATCCTTCATTAAAAATGGGTCTCTTAAGTAATCTAGAGATGGATTTATGAAAATTTCAGCATCTTCTTCGCTGTTAATCCCTCTATTTTTTAATATCTGACCTATTTCCGGGGAAATTTTCATTTTTTTATTTAAATCGTAATCCTTTATACTTCCTTTATACTTAAGTGTCCATTTTTTGCTAAACATAGACAATCACCCCCTATTTTTTTATATATTCAGATCTTATTATTTTTATAACTAATAATATACCAACTAAAAAAGAAACTATAAACCCTGAAAAAGCTAGTGTTTTAACCCAAAAACTATTATTTATGTTAGGTGATGCTATTATTAAAGATGATCCTACTAATAATGCTGCTAAAACTAAACTCAAAGATAATTGGGTCGCTAAATCAGTTATTATCTTTTCTAATTTAGAAAATTTCACATCTTCTATATGAAGTTTAATATTATTTTTTTCTAAATTTCTAAGTATACTTTTTAATTGTCTAGGTATTATTCTTACATCTGCAATAGCTTCTTGTGCACTTTGCTTTGATTGTTTTAATATATTTTCTGGGTTTAATCTATTTAAATAGTAATATTTCATAAATGATTTACCAGCTATAGTTATAGAAAAATTAGGATTGAGTTCTCTAGCTGTTCCTTCAAGAGTTATCAATGCTTTTACTAATAAAACTAACTGAGGTGGTAGTGCTACCTTATAAGTTCTACAAAATCTAAATACTTCATTTAATATATCACCTAAATTTAACTTATCTATAGGAACATCATAATAATAATGCATTAAATAAAGTAAATCTTGTCTTAATCCACTTAAATTAGTATCATAAGATATAATATCTAATTCCATAAGTAAATATATAATTCTATCTATGTTTTTATCCACTGCAGCAAATGCAATAGAATTTAATATATTTAACGTCTTTTTATCTATTATACCTATCATTCCAAAGTCTATATAGGATATACAATTTTCATTTATAACAAATATATTTCCTGGATGTGGGTCTGCATGAAAAAAACCATATTCAAATATTTGCTTAAATAAAGAATTCATTCCTATTTCGCTAATTTTTTTAGTATCCCAACCTAACTCTTTCATTTTATCAATATCGCTAAGTTTAACTCCAACTATTTTTTCTAATACTAACACTCTTTTAGTTGTATACTCCATAAATACATTTGGAATATATACTTCTGTTGTATCAGAGAATATATTTTGAAATTTAAGTCCATTTATTGCCTCAAAATTATAATCTAACTCTCTTAAAAGTTGCGTTTCAAAATCTTCAACTATCCCTTCTATATCTACATTTAAATCTTTATTAAAATCTTTAATAGCACCTGCAATTGCTTTTAATATCTCTATATCTGACTTTATTATACTTTCTACTTTTGGCCTTTGAACTTTTACTATTACGCTCTCTCCACTTTTTAACTTAGCCTCATAAACTTGACCTAAGGATGCCGCTGCTATAGGCGTAGAATTAAATTCTAGGAAAATATCACTTATAGGCATCTTAAGTTCTTCTTCTAATATCTTTATAGCTATATTAGTGTCAAATACATCTACATTATCTCTTAATTTTACTAACTCATTTATAACGCTTTGATCTAATAAATCTTTTCTAGTACTTAGTATTTGACCTAATTTTACATATGTGGGCCCTAATTCCTCAAAAGCTCTTCTTAACCTTTCTCCTGTAGACATATTCTTTATTTCTGCTGGCGGATTTGTTATTGGAATCTTGTAAGCTACACCTTCTATATTAAGTTTTTCTACTATAATACTAAATCCATATTTTAAAAGTATACGAACTATTTCTTTATATCTTTTTAAATGTCTATAACTTACTTTCATTTTTCACACCCTAGTCTTAGTTTAAATAATATTATTTATAAGAGAAGAAAGGACAATATATTTTATATTGCCCCTTTCCTTAACCTATTTATAATTATTTGCAGTTTCTACATATTTTAATGCAGAATTAACAAGATTTTGTTTTTCTTCTTCTGTAAGTTCTCTTACAACTTGTGCCGGAGACCCTTTTACAAGAACTCCTGATGGTATTTTTTTATTTGGAGGAACTAAACTTCCTGCAGCAACTAATGTATATTCTCCTATTTCCGCTCCACCTAATATTATAGATCCCATTCCTATTAAACTATTATCACCTATTTTACATCCATGTATAAGAGCTTTATGTCCTACAGTTACATTATTTCCTATTAAAGTTTCACAATTATATTCTATGTGTACAACTGTACCATCTTGTATATTAGTATTTTCGCCTATAGTTATAGAGTTTTCATCTGCTCTTATAACTGCGTTATACCATATATTTGCATTTTTTCCTATTTTGACATCACCAATAATATCTGCTGATTCTGCTATAAAAACACTTGAGTCAAATGTGGGTTTTTTACCTTTATACCCCTTTATCACTCTATCTACTTCCCTTCTATCATTAATCTTGCTTGTATCATTATAGAACATTCAGTACGTTTTTTTTGCATTTCACAACCTAACTCATATGGTTTCATTACATCTCCATTAAAGTTTACTGCATTTGCATGACATCCACCTGAACAGTAGAATTTATTCCAACAATTTTGGCAATCTTCTTTACTATATACATGTGCATTTTTAAATGTATCTGTTAACTCTCTTGGAATTACTATTTCTTCATCATTTATATTTGCAAGCTTATATTCATCTTTACCAACAAATTGATGACATGGATAAATATCTCCATTTGGAGTTATTGCTAAGTACTCATTTCCTGCTCCACAACCTGTTATTCTCTTTATTACACAAGGTCCTTGGTTTAAATCTATCATAAAGTGGAAGAACTTAAAGTTTTCTCCGTTTAATAATCTATCTGAATACTTAACAGCTAATTTTTCATATTCATTAAATACTGTTTCCATGTCTTCTTCTCTTAATGCAAATGGATTACTTTCATCATCTACAACAGGTTCTACTGATGTAAGTTCAAACCCTTCATCCGCAAAATGAAGTACATCTTCTGAAAAGTCTAAGTTTTCTCTAGTGAAAGTTCCTCTTATATAATAGTATTTATCTTTAGGTCTACTTTGTACAAGCTTTTTAAACTTAGGCATTATTATGTCATAGCTTCCCTTGTCATTTAATGTAGGTCTCATTCTATCATTGACTTCTTTTCTTCCATCTAAACTTAAAACTACATTGTGCATATTTTCATTTATATATTTTATTTTATCATCATCAAGTAATACACCATTTGTAGTTATTGTAAATCTAATGTTTTTATTATTTTCTTTTTCTACACTTCTACCGTACTCAACAAGTTGTTTTACAACTTCAAAGTTCATTAATGGTTCTCCACCAAAGAAATCTATTTCTAAATTTCTTCTGTTTCCTGAATTAGCTATTAAATAATCTATAGCTTTTTTCCCAACTTCAAAGCTCATTAATTCTTTAGCTCCACCAAAATCTCCTTGTGCTGCAAAACAATATTCACACTTTAAGTTACAATCATGTGCAACATGTAAACATAAAGCTTTTACAACTTTTTTTCTATCAATAAAGTTTGGATGATGTTTATATGTATCTACTGTATATAATAATCCTTCATCTTCTAAAGTTTTTATTTCATTGTATGCTTCTTTTATTTGATCTTCTGTATAATTTTTACTTAATTCTTTTATTATCTCATCTAAAGATTTTTCTTTGTAGTGGTCTAATAAGTTATATGCTACCTCATCCACAACATGAACAGCTCCACCATTTACGTCTAAAACTATATTGTATCCGTTCATTGAAAACTTATGTATCATACTCATAATGTGCCCTCCTAGTTTGTTTATATCTATATATTATCATATAAATAGGTTTATAGACTATTTATCTTTTATATCCACATATTTCAATTTCACTCAAAAAAAGCAGCTTATATAGCTGCCTTTTTGTTAAATAATAAATTTATTATCTCTCGCACTCTTGATTTGCAACTGTACAAGAAGTTTTACAAGCAGATTGACAAGATGTTTGACATTCTCCACATCCACCTTTTGCCGCACTTTCTTTTAAAGTAGCTTTAGATAAAGTTTTTATATGCTTCTTTTCCATTTTAACTACCTCCTATCTTAATAAACCTTTATTGATTATATCATAAAATTTACATAAGTGGAAATTTATTTAAAGTTAACCCCTAAAACCCCACCTATTCCTCCAGCCAAAGTTGTCAATAGTACTTTATATGCTGTAGTCATTTCAAATGTGAAAGAATCTTTAGCTAAAAATACTACTATCATTAAACATAATATGTAAGTTAACCCAACCAATACCCCGTACAAAAGTCCCTTTTCTTTTATTTTCATAGATGCATAAAATCCACCAAATGCAGCAGATGCTGTCGTTATAGCCGAAGTTGCCATAGCTATACTAGTTGAAGAAATACTTGTAAATGTTAATAATAAATTATAAATTAATAAGCTTGCTAATGTTATTATGTAAGCATATCCTAAACCTTTGAATATATTACTTGATTTTTCCATAAAAAAACCTCCCCCTTTCATATAAAATTATATTCAAGGGGAGGTTTTGTAATTACAATTATTGATTTTATTTTTATTTTGATTCTGATTGTGTAGATGCTATAGCCCATTTTTCAAATGGTACTTTTGTTCTACTTGGTCCGATTTCTAGTATAACAACATCTTCTTCAACTTTAGCTACATTAGCTACTATACCACCTATTGTTACAACTTTAGCTCCTACACTTAAGTTATCTCTCATTTCTTTTAATTGTTTATCTTTTTTCTTTTGTGGTCTTATTAAGAAGAAATAAAATATTGCAAAAAACACAACCCACATAAGTATCCCTACTACAGCTTGAGGCATATACGTCACTCCTTTTTATTATATTGATTAAACCTTTTAGTTTTTGTTCGGTATAATAATCATTATAACTTAAAATAATTATAATTCATAGCCATATTTTTGGAAAAATTCTCTTCTAAAATCTAATAATCTATCTTCCATTATAGCTTGTCTTACTTGCTTCATTAAATCTAATAAGAAATGTAAGTTATGCGTAGTTATAAGTCTTGCAGCTAATATTTCATTAGCTTTAACTAAATGTCTTATATACGCTCTTGTATAGTTTTTACAACAATAACAATCACAATTAGGATCTAATGGTCCAAAATCTCTTGCATATTTTGCATTTCTAACTACTACTTTTCCTTCACTAGTCATAGCAGTACCATTTCTTGCTATACGAGTAGGTAATACACAGTCAAACATGTCTATTCCTCTTATTACTCCTTCTATTAAATCATCAGGACTTCCAACACCCATTAAATATCTTGGCTTATCCTCTGGCATTAGAGGTACTGTATAATCTAAAACTTCATACATTAACTCTTTTGGCTCTCCAACACTTAAACCACCTACTGCATATCCAGGTAAGTCTAATTCTAATATTTCTTTTGCTGATTGTTCTCTTAAATCTTTATACATACCACCCTGAATTATACCAAATAAGGCTTGGTTTTCTGTATTTTTATGAGCTTCTTTACATCTTTTTAACCATCTTGTAGTTCTTTCTAAAGAATTTTTAACATATTCTCTATCTGCTGGATATGGAGCACACTCATCAAATGCCATCATTATATCTGAACCTAATGCATTTTGTATCTCCATAGCTTTTTCAGGGCTTATAAAGTGCTTTGATCCATCTATATGAGATCTAAAGTGTACACCTTCTTCAGTTATTTTTCTAAGTGGACCTAAACTAAATACTTGGAACCCTCCACTATCTGTAAGTATAGGTTTATCCCAGTTCATAAACTTATGAAGCCCTCCAGCTTCTTTAACTAAATCATGACCAGGTCTCATGTATAAATGATATGTGTTACTTAATATTATTTGAGATCCTATTTCTTTTAATTCTTCTGGTGTCATAGATTTTACAGTTGCTTGAGTTCCAACTGGCATAAATATTGGTGTCTCAATTACTCCATGAGGAGTGTGTAATCTTCCTAGTCTTGCTCCACTTTGCTTACAAGTTTTTATAAGTTCATATCTTATTGCACTCATGCTGACTCTCCTTAACTTTCTTTTATTATTTTTTTTGATAATTTAAAGCTTGCTCTAAATTTCTTTTATGACATTCACAATCATCTTCTTCACATTCTTCAAAATGAATGCTTGTGACATTCATTGAGCTATTATCATCCGTAAGTAAGTATTTTCTTATTGCAAATAATCCAGCTATAGCCATTATACCTAAAAGTAGCTCAAGCATTCCTTCACTTTTAGGTAGCAATAATAATTTTCTAGCTATAGCATACAATAATACTTCGATTAATGCCCCTGGAATATGTAGTGATAACATCACCACTAATTCTACTCCTATAACTAATAATAATATTTGTCCTAATAAATCATTAAATTGAGCATACTGTACTACAGTTTTATATTCTACGATATATGATTGCCATATTATTCTAAGCACATCAATTGTTCCTAAAAATACTGCAATAAGTACAACCATTGCTAATAATGATTCAAATATATAGGCTATTTTAAGTGCTAAACTCTTTTCATCTATCTTTTTCATGTTAGCCCCCTAATATTTATTTGATTATCATTGCATCCCCAAAACTAAAGAATCTATATTTTTCTAAAACTGCAGTATTATATGCATTTAAAACAGCATCTTTTGAAACTAATGCACTTACTAACATTATTAGTGTAGATTCTGGTAAATGGAAATTAGTTATTAATTTATCTACCATTTTAAATTTATACCCTGGATATATAAATATATTAGTCCATCCACTAGATTCTACAATCTCACCATTTTCGTTACTTGCTGACTCAACAGTTCTGCAACTAGTTGTTCCAACACATATAATCTTATTACCATTTTTCTTTGCTTTATTTATTTTTTCAGCTGCTTCTTTATCTACCATATAATATTCAGAATGCATCTCATGTTCTAAAACATCATCAACCTTAACTGGTCTAAACGTTCCAAGTCCTACGTGTAATGTTACAAAAGCAATGTCTACACCTTTTTCCTTTATCTTCTCTAAAAGTTCTTTTGTAAAATGAAGACCCGCTGTAGGTGCTGCTGCTGAACCATTATGTTTTGAATAAACAGTTTGGTATCTTTCTCTTTCTTCTAATCTTTTTGTTATATATGGAGGCAACGGCATATTTCCAAGTTCATCTAATACTTCTTCAAAGATACCTTCATAGTAAAACTTAACTAATCTAGAACCTTCTTCTGCAAGTCCTACTACCTCTCCTATAAGTTTTCCATTTCCAAATGAGAACTTAGTTCCTACCTTAGCTCTCTTTCCTGGTTTAACTAATGCTTGCCAAATATCTTTATCAGTTCTTTTTAATAAAAGAAATTCTATTTTACCACCAGTATCAACTTTTTCTCCTATAAGTCTTGCTGGTATAACTCTTGTATTATTAAGAACTAAACAATCTCCTGGATTTAAATAATCTATAACGTCTTTAAATATTTTGTGCTCAATTTCCCCAGTTTTTTTATCTAAAACCATAAGTCTTGAATTTGATCTATCCTCAAGAGGTGTTTGAGCTATTAATTCTTCTGGTAAGTCAAAATAAAAATCGCTAGTTTTCAATTTAAACGTCCTTTCTATATTTTAGTACAAATTACATCATAACAAAAAAAATAATATTTTTCTATATTAATGATATTTATTGTCAATATGCTTATTTAATTTCTATTTTTTATTAGGGTATGGTATTTTCAAATGATCATAAGCTAAAGGCATTGCAATCCTACCTCTAGGTCCTCTATTTATAAATCCTAATTGAAGTAGATATGGCTCATAAACATCTTCTATTGTATTTCTATCTTCTCCTGTAGAAGCTGCTAAAGTATCTAATCCAACAGGACCTCCCTTAAATTTTTCAATTATTGTGTTTAGAAGTTTTTCATCGACATGATCAAGTCCTAAACTATCTACTCCTAATAATTCTAATGCATCATTTGCAACTTCGTCTGTTATATTTCCATCTGCTCTAACTTGTGCATAATCTCTAACTCTTTTTAATAATCTATTTGATATCCTTGGTGTTCCTCTAGATCTTCTCGCTATTTCTGTAGCTCCTCCAATTTGAATCTCTGCTCCTAATATGCTTGATGATCTAATTACTATTTGTGCCAATTCTTCAACTGTATAATAATCTAACTTGCATATAACTCCAAATCTATCTCTTAAAGGATTAGTTAACATACCAGCTTTAGTAGTTGCTCCAATTAAAGTAAATTTAGGTAAATCAAGTCTTATACTTCTAGCTGATGGGCCTTTACCTATAATTATATCTAAACAATAATCTTCCATAGCTGAATATAAAACTTCTTCTACAGTTCTACTTATTCTGTGAATTTCATCTATAAATAAAACATCATTTTCATTTAAGTTAGTTAAAATAGCAGCTAAATCTCCAGCTCTTTCTATTGCAGGTCCTGAAGTTATCCTAAGATTAACACCCATCTCACTAGCTATTATAGATGCTAATGTCGTTTTTCCAAGCCCAGGTGGTCCATATAATAAAACATGGTCTAGTTGTTCATTTCTAGCTTTTGCTGCTTCTATAAATATTTTTAAAAGTTCTTTAGCCTTCTTTTGTCCTAAATAATCATCTAAACTTTTAGGCCTTAAATTGTTTTCTATATCAACATCTTCATTTTGCATAGTGGATGTTATTATTCTATTTTCATCTTCAAACATAGTTTAAATTCGCCCCCTTATCTAAGAGATTTACTCATTAAATAACTTAATGATTTCTTTATTATATCTTCTGTATTCATTCCACCTTTTTTACAATTATTAACTGCTTCTTTAGATTCTTGAGATGAATATCCAAGGGCAATAAGTGCATCAACTGCTTCATCTTGAGATACAACTATTGGAGCTTGTGAAAGAAGTGTCGGCTCAAACTCAATATTATTTTTATCTATCTTATCTTTTAATTCTAAAATAATTCTTTCTGCTGTTTTCTTTCCAACTCCAGGAGCTTTAGACATTTTCGCCACATCTTCACTAACTATATATGCACCTATTTGCTTTGGGGTTGCAAAAGATAATATACCTAATGCAACCTTAGGTCCTATCTTAGAGACTGAATTTAATAATTCAAACATGTTAAGTTCTTCTTTTGTTGAAAAACCACAAAGACTCATATCATCTTCTCTTACTATTAATTTGGTATATATTTTATATTCTTTTCCTAGCTTTAAATCTGATAGTGTATTTGATGATACATTAACTTTATATCCAATATTATTTGCTTCTATTACTAAGCTATCTAAGTTTATTTCTTCTATACTTCCTTTTATATAACTATACATATTTCCCCCCTATATTTTTAAGTGTTTTTTCTAATTTATTCGAATGGCAATGACATATTGCAACTGCTAATGCATCTGCTACATCATCTGGTTTTGGTACTGATTTTAAATTTAAAAAAGATTTAACCATCTGTTGTACTTGAGCTTTTTGTGCCCTACCATATCCTACTACTCCTTGCTTCACTTGAAGAGGTGTGTACTCGTATACTGGCTTATTATTATGTGCACAAGCAAGCATAGTAACGCCCCTTGCTTGTGCTACTGTAATAGCTGTTTTTACATTTTTATTAAAGAATAATTCTTCTATACCAACTTCATCTATGTTGTAGTTTTTGATAAGCATATCTATACCTTTATAAACAAGTTCTAATCTTTTTAATACATCCATATGTGCTGGTGTAGTTACTGCTCCATAATCAATAACCCTAAATTTATTATTTTTATATTCTATAATTCCATAACCAACTATAGCTATTCCTGGATCTATACCTAAAATAATCATACTAAAATAACTCCTTTTACGAAACTTACGTTCTGTATTAATATATAATACCATATTTCTATGCAAACTATAAAGAGATGAAAAGTTTCCCTTTCATCTCTTTATAGTTAGATATTATTAAATTATTTTAAGTGTTTAACTTCCAAAATCCTCTAGTTTAGAATATATTTCATCTTGTGTTGTTGCAGATATACCAACCTTGACTTCTTCTTGAACCTTTTTAGGCAAAGACTCAGTTTCAATGTCAGTATTTTCAAGTATTTCTCTATCTCCATTGCCATTGTACTTGCAAACTACTATAATACCTTTTTTGTCTTCTATTACAAATTGATTAGCTTTTTTGGGATCATTAAAATTTTCTTTTTCTTGTAAAGTTATTTCATATTTATCTAATTTTTTTATTGTTCTGTTTGGATATTTTGTTGTTAGATATTTAGTTATCTCATCCTTTGACTTTCCTATTAATTCTGATGGTATCGTTCCTATCATAGTTGGTGGTTCATTACTAGATGTTCCATCTTCAAATGTTTTTTCTACCCAAATTTCACAATCTTTGCTTAACTTAAATGTGTCTTTAACTATTTCTTCTTCCTTTTTAGGTTTTGTGTCTTTATCTTTAGAGATCACTTCATCTGATGTTTTAAATCCTACATAAATCCCTCCAGCGAGAACTGCTATGCCTAAAACTATCATAATCGGTATTCGCCAAGGAAATTCTTTTTTCTTTTCGAACATTAAAAACAACCTCCTTATACCGGTTATTTTTTCCAATTAGATATTTTTCATACATTTATTTAAAATTATTTATAAAATATCAGTATGCAAATAAAAAAGTGTCTTAAAAAATTTAAAGCTAAATTCCTTAAGACACTCTTTTTATTAATATTTTTCTTTAGTCTTCAAATTTTGAGAAATAACTCTTATCTGCTCCACAATCTGGGCAAGTCCAATCTTCAGGAACATCTTCCCATTTAGTTCCTGGAGCCACTCCATTTTCAGGATCTCCTATTTCTGGATCATAAACATATTGACAAACATCACATACATATTTTTGCATTTTCTTTCTCCTTTAAATTTATTTTATAACTGTCTTTATATATTCAACAGCCTTTATAACTTCTTTACTTGAATCTTCATTTAATGAAAATTTTACTCTTATTGGAAATTCAACTTCTGTCATTCCTGTATTTTTTATAATATTTGAAGTGTTTAATACATTCATGTTTGTATCATTTAAATATTCTTGTATTATCTCTATAGATTCTCCACTCCATCCATAAGACCCAAATGCTCCTGCTATTTTACCTTCTAAATCTTTTTCTTTAAGTTCTTTTAATACATTTTCTATACTTCCTATCATATCTCCATATCTAGTTGATGAACCAAATAATACAACATCTGAGCTTTCTATTGCTTTTAATATTTCATTTATATCATCTTTATTAGCATTGAATAATGAAACTTCCATATTAGCATTTTCTAATTCTGTCTTAATTAAATTCGCTATACTTTTAGTTGAATTTCTCATAGTACTATAAACTATACTAGCTTTTTTACCATTTAAATCTATAACACTCATATCTTTGTATATGTTTATGTATTTATCTATATCTTGAGTTAATATATACCCATGAGATGGTGCTATCATTTTTATATCCAAATCTTTTATAGCTTCCATTAATATTTTCACATAATTTCTATGAGGAGCTATTATTGCATTATAATATCCTATAAAATCATCAGTTATATCTTCTTTTGCTAGATTATCAAATAAATCAAATGTAGCTACATGTGTACTAAATATATCACAAGGAAATAATATTTTATCTTCCACACAATATGTTATCATTGTCTCTGCTGTATGAAGATATGGTGTCATTTTAAATAAAAGTGTCTTTCCACCTATATCTAATGTATCACCATCTTTAACAACTAAAAATTCTCTATTATGTAACTTATATAATTCTTTCAATTCATTTACTGCAATCTCTGAACAAACTATAGTAGCATTTTTAGCTTTTATACAAAGTCCTGCCATTGCACCTGAATGATCTGGTTCAGTATGATTTACAACTATATATTTTATTTTTTCTAAATTTGTTAATTTACTTAAATTTTCTACAAATTCTCTCCCATAAATCATATCAACAGTATCTATTACTGTTGGTTTTTCTGTATCTAAAAAATAACTATTGTATGTTGTTCCTTTTGTAAGTATTAATCTATGAAAAGGAACATCTCTATCATCAACTTTTCCTATGTAATAAATATCTTTTGTAAGTTTTATGTTATCCATAATAATTACCTCCTAATTTATCTGCTCATTACCTTTATGAATACATAATAACTTTCTTTACTTAAAAAAAATGTGATTGTAGTCAAAATTTGTAGGATTTTAAAATTATTTATATTTTTAATAAATATATTTTATTATATAATTTAAATATAAGTTTATATAAACGTTTAACCATCCATATATTCCAATATAAGTACAAAATAAAAGGAGATGTTTTTGTGGAAAGATTCAGCTGTGAAAATTGCAAAAAAAAGTTATATGCAAAAGAAGTTCCTATATTTTCTGCTTTAAGCAAAGATGAAATGAATAAAATAGCTATTACCATGAGTCACCTTATATTCAATAAAGGTGATGTTCTTTGTACTGAAGGGGAAAAATCATCCAATCTATTCATCTTAAGTAGTGGTGCAGTTAAATTATCTAAACTTACAAGTGAAGGAAAAGAACAAATAGTTCATATACTAAAGGAAGGTGAGTTTTTTGGAGAATCTAATTTGTTTGAAGATAACCCAATAAGTAACTTTTCTGCTACTGTATTAGAAAAAACAACTATATGTATAATGTCTAAAGAAAATTTTGATGAAGTTCTAGCTAAAAATCCAAGCATTTCTTTAAAAATAATAAATCAACTTAGTAAAAGACTTGTAGAAGCTGAAAACATAGCTATAAATCTTGCAACTAATGATATTCATTCAAGAATAGCCAATATGATTTTGGATTTTAGCGAAAAATATGGAGTTAAATCTAATGAAGGTGTCATAATTAAACTTCCAGTAAATAGAGAAGGAATGGGAAATTACTGTGGTATAACAAGAGAAACTATAAGTAGAAAATTACCCATGTTTGAAGAAATTGGAGCTATAAAACTTAAAGGTAATAAAACTCTAATAGTAAAAGATTTTGATAAAATAAAAGAATTCACTTATTAATAATAAAAAAACTATAGCTTTGCTATAGCTTTTTTATTATTTATGCTTTTACTAATATATTAAATAACTTAACATCAGTCAAAGCTTCCACTCCATAGTTTATATCAGCCTCTAAAGCTACGATATCACCTTTATTTAACAATACTTCTTCATTTTCATTATATAAAACTCTACAACTACCTTCTATTATGACAAACAATGTTTCCATTTCATAATATTCTTTATCTATACTTTCTCCTTTTGCAAACGAGAAAAATCTTATCTCTGTATTGTCATTATCTATTAGAGCTTTACTTGCAATCTTATTTCCAGTGTGATTTATCATTTCATTCATTGGTATAGATTTAAATGCTTCAATATTTCTTAAATACTTCATTTTTTAGTCCTCCTTAACAACTACTAAAAGCATCTTCATATCTTCTTTTGCAGTTACTTGATGTTGTATATTAGCTGGCATGACTACAAATTGACCTTTTGTGGCTTCTATTGTGTCCTCTCCTATTTTTACTGTTGCAACACCTTCATGTATATATATTAAAGCATCCCCTTTTGCTGCATGAGGCCCTACTCCTTCTCCCTTACCAAAAGCTAAGACAGTTATTCCCACACCTTTTTTTTGTGCCATAGTTACTGTTTCTATTTGTCCCTCACTACAACTTACTAAACTATCAAAATCTATACTTTTTGCTTTTTCTATATTTTTTATTAATTCTTTCATACCTTTAATCTCCTTTTTCTATCATTTATTAAATTTATTCTATTTTTGTTGTATCAAGTTTTACAAGTTATATTTACATTATATGTACAATTGTTTAATAAAACTGTGATTACAATCAATTTATTGATTAATTTTTAATTAAAATTTTTAAATATTCGTTCCATTTACTAATCGATTTTCATATTATACTGTTAAAAACTTATAATATAGTTGGTAAAAGGGGGATTAATTATTGAATATAGATAATAGAATTTTAGATAGATTGGAGTTTATTGAATTTAAACAGCAAGTATTACTTTTAAAACAACCGAATCACAAAATAAGTGTTTTTGCAAACCTATCACTTGCACAATTTATAGATATAAAAAATTATGTGAAAAATTTTGAAAAATTTATAGATCAAGAAAGTAGCTATACTTTTAAAGATTTTGAGATAGGATTATATGATATTTGTCCTTTGATAAAAACTTATCCTGGAAGTTCAGTACTAATTGCAAGAATCTTAATGGATATAAAAAATTATGATATATTATTTTCACACAATAACTAAACTTTTAAAGGCGATATATTAATATATTATTTTTATATCGCCTAATTTATTTATATTTAGTATATATACAAATCTATTTGGAAATAATTTTACTATATACTATTATAGGAGGGATTTCCATGAGTAAAATAAATTGTAGTGTTGAAAATTGTTCTCACAATAATAAAAACATATGTTACGCAAATAGAATTGATGTACACGGAACTCAAGCAAAAACAATCGAACATACAGCTTGTGCATCATTTTTAGAAAATTTTGTTTATAGTAATTTAACTAATAATACAAATGATGATGGTCCTTGTTCTTGTATATGTTGTAAAGTAGAAACTTGTGTTTATAATGATAATAACTTATGTACATTAGATTCTATTAAGGTTTCACCTGATACTAAAAGACCTAATATGTATTCCGAGACAAGCTGTTCTAGTTTTAAATATAAATAAAAAGAGGAGATATATATCTCCTCTTTTTATTTATTCTTCTATTTCCCAGTTATGTGCTATAGATTGAACATCATCATCATCTTCTAGCATATCAACTAATCTGTTCATAAACTTTAATTGTTCTTCTTCAGTTAATTTAGTAGTAGTTTGAGGTAATAATTTTACTTCTGCAGATATAAAATTATATCCTTTAGCTTCTAATTCATCTCTAACTGCTTGGAAATCTTCTGGAGAAGTTACTACTTCAAATCCATCTTCCTCAACGATTAAGTCTTCTGCTCCAGCTTCTAAAGCTGTTTCCATTAATTCATCTTCTGATACTTCATCATTTGCTTCTATTAATATTTGACCTTTTCTATCAAACATAAAAGACACACATCCACTAGTACCTAGGTTACCACCATTTTTATCAAAGTAGTATCTAACATTTCCTGCAGTTCTATTTTTATTATCAGTTAAAGTTTCTACTATTACTGCAACTCCTCCTGGTCCATATCCTTCATAAACTATAGTTTCAAAGTTTTCATTTGCTCCGCCACCGGCACCTTTAGCTATAGCTCTATCTATATTATCGTTAGGCATGTTATCTGCTTTAGCTTTATCTATTGCTGTTTTTAAAGTTGCATTGTATTCTGGGTCTGCTCCACCATCTTTAGCTGCAACTGCTATCGCTCTAGCATGCTTTGTAAATATCTTTGCTCTTTTTGCATCTTGCTTACCTTTTCTATTAATTATGTTTCCTATACGTCCCATAATTCCACTCCTTGCTCTGTAAATTATTTTATCTAAATAAAACTTTGTTATGCTTATATCTTATATAGGTATAGTTAATATGTAATATGAATTAGTATGATTATAAATTAATTTATACTATATATACACCGTAATTTTAGCATAAAACTTTAATTTAGTAAATTAGAACTTAGGTGGAGCTGCCGCAGTATGTCTTTTATGCTCACTTACCCTATGTAATCTAGCTATTATTTCTTTATCTTTTTGAGGAACTTCATCTATTCTACCTTCTACAATTGCATCTATCATATCATAAGTAGTTCCCATTTCATTTTCATCAGTTTGTCCTTCCCAAAGTCCAGCTGATGGAGCTTTATTTATAATATCATCATGAACACCTAAAACTTTAGCCCATTCATACACTTCCTTCTTAGTTAAATTAGCCAATGGAATTAAATCAACTCCTCCATCTCCATACTTTGTAAAATATCCTGTATGTATTTCAGCTGCATTATCTGTTCCTACAACTAAGTATCCCATATTATTAGCAACAGTATACACAGTACTCATTCTTATTCTTGCTCTTAAATTAGCATCACTCATTCTGTTATTTTTTTCATTATATAAGTCTTTTTCTTTTAAGTTATTTATAACTTTTTCATATATACTAACTTGCTCATCTGTTAAATCTAAATCTAAATATTCTATATTACAACCATGTATTACTTTAAGTGCATCTAATCTATCTTGAGGGTTACTTTTTATACTCATTATTACGCCCATAGAGTCATTTGGAAAAGCTTTTTTTATTAAATACGCAACTACAGCTGAATCAATTCCACCCGATACTCCAACTATTAATCCATTGGTATTTGATTCCTTTACTTTCTCTCTAAGCCATTCTACCGTTTTATCTATCTTATCATTTATGTTTGTCATATAAACTATTCCTCCTTACATTTTTTGGATAAGCCAATTATATCAGATATTTTTATTTTAATTAAATATAATTTATGCTTTATGTGAAAAATAATGCAAGAAGGTGATCATATGAATAAAAAATATTTTAATTTTAATATTAAAAACTCACTTATAGGTTCTATTTCAGGATTTATAAATGGCATTTTTGGATCTGGTGGAGGAACATTATTAGTACCTATTTTAAATAATATCCTAAAGGTAGAAGAGCATAAATCACATGCAACAGCTTTATCTATAGTAGTTTTTTTAACTGTTACAAGTTCTTTTATATATGTATCAAAAGGAACCTATGATTTAAACCTAACATTCAAAGTTGCAATAGGAAGTATAATAGGTGGAATAATAGGTGCTAAAATTCTTTGTAAACTTACAGGAAAGTTTCTTAGGATTTCATTTGGAATAATAATGATTATAGCTGCTCTAAGGATGGTGTTTTAATGCTACTTATCATAATAGGATTTTTTTCAGGTATAATAGGTGGAATGGGAATGGGTGGAGGAACAATACTAATTCCTGCTCTTATACTATTTTTAAACATAGACCCTAAAATAGCACAAAGTGTAAACTTACTTTCATCTGTTCCTATGACTATATTTGCTTTAATAATCCATATAAAAAATAAAAATGTAATATTGAGTTTGGTAATTCCAATAGCTCTTTTTGGAGTAGCTGGAGCTATAGCTGGTTCTTTCTTAGCTAACTATATTTCATCAGAAACTCTAAGAAAAGTATTTGGTGTATTTTTGCTAATCGTAGGAATATTAGAAGTTAAAAAAGGTATATTTAATTCTACCAAACCTAAATGTAAAAATTAAAAAGTAATGTCTCAATAACTTTAGTTATATTGAGACATTACTTTAATTTTAAAGTATTATTTGTCCATCTTTTTCAGATAAATAAAATTCTTCTCCTAAAACTATGTTTGCTGTAGCACTTGTTATATCATTTATTTTTTCTATAATACCTTCAATTTCATTTTTTCTTGAGTAAACTATTATTTCTACATTATCTTCATATATAGTATCTTTTATAAAGTATCCCATATTCATTATTTCATTTTGAACTTTACCAAGTTGATTATAATCTATTTTAATTTTGACTTCTTGATACATTACTTTTTCAATTATTTTAGCAGCTTCAAGTCCTATCTTAGCTCCTTTAGTATAAGCTCTTACCAATCCGCCAGCGCCTAATTTAATTCCTCCAAAGTATCTTGTAACAACAACTACTACATCTCTTAAATCTTCTTTTTTTATAACTTCTAAAGTTGGTATACCTGCTGTTCCCTGAGGCTCTCCATCATCACTGTATCTTTGTATATTCATACTTTTACCCACTGTATATGCCCAAACATTATGCCTTGCATCTTTATGCTTTTTCTTTATTTCATTTATAAATTCAATAGCTTCTTCTTCTGTTTTTATAGGCTTTGCATATCCAATAAATGTAGATTTATCTATAATAATCTCGTCCATTCCAAATTCGTGTAATGTCTTATACATAATATAGCCTCCTAAACTTATTTATATAATAATTATAATCATAAAAATAGAACAAGGTAAATACCTTGTTCTATTTAAGTAATAATAACTATATACTTAGTTATCAACACATTGTTTTTTTAAATCTTTAAACTTCTTATATGATATATCTACTAGCGACTTTTCTCTATTATGAGTTAACATATCCAAAGCATCTTTGACTTTAAAAAATCCAGCTTCTTTAATACTATCATCAACAATATTATAGTTTGTATCATCAGACTCCATTATATACCACATAATAGCATTGCATACTTTTTGTTGTCTGCTTCTTGAGTAAAATTCATACATAGTATCTCCTGCCATATCTAGTACTTTAGCTTCAACTTTAATTTCCTCTTTAACTTTTAATGGCGCAACTTCACTAGGTATATCACCATCATTTATTTTTCCCTTAGGAATAGTCCACTCGCCTCTGTCATTTTTGATTATTAATACTTTGTTTGCATAAAATACTATGCCCCCTGCACAACGTCTTAGTATCATATTAAATTCCCCCTACTTAACCATATTTTTACACCAAGTTATGGAGATAAATTTTTAAGTAATTTCTTATGTTAATCCATTATATGTTAAATTTATAGTGTTTATGTTATATAATTAAGTAGTTTTTTCTAACTGTTCTATTGCATCTTCATAAGCTTTTATTACATAGTTTTTTTCGTCTTTTTTTCTCTCTTTAAGTCTTTTAATCATTGAAAGACTACTTTTATTTCCTACTTTTGCTAAAGCTTTTGCACAATACTGACGTGTTTGTGCATTAGAATCATATAATCCTCTTTGAAAGTATTCTCTACTTTGAGCTGAAGATATTTTTCTAAGAGCCGAGTAAGTTATCCTTCTAACATCTGAATGTCTATGTGTAGTTAATGAATGTAAAATCCCTAAAAATCTATCATCATTTAACTCACCAGTTGCCCATATTAATATCATTAAATCTTCTGCATTTTTTTCGGTTATAATTCTTTTATATAACTTTCTTTTAAATTGTAATAATCTCTCATCATCTAGATTATTCATAAAATTAATTCTATCATCTTTGCCTAATTCTAAAAATTTATCTAATACATCTTTAGATAGTTCTAGTTGACTTTTAAGCATAGCTTTTATTTCCATCTTAGCCTTTATTAAATGGTCATTTACCTCTTGAATTTCAATATTCCTTATCTTACTTATTTGAGATACTGTTCTAGATTCTTTATATAGAAGATAAGTTATAAAATAATCCTCTAAATTTTCTATATTATCCCAACATATATTCATATTAATCCCTACTCATTTATTATATATTCTTTATATATATTATAGTCTTCTTCATCCAAGCTAACTGTTAATTCTATTCCATTTTCAACATATTCAAACTCTTCAACATTGTATTTATTTTTTAATTTACTAAATACATCTCCTCTTTCATATGGCAATAATAAATCTACTCTATGAGTATTTTCCATCAATGCTGTTTGAATCATTTCTGTAAGTTTATCCATATTTATGCCTTGCTTAGCTGATATATAAACTGTATTTTCTTGATTTTTAGGATATATATCTAGTTCTAACTTATCTATTTTGTTATAAGCCATTATAGTAGGCTTATCTTCAGCATCTAATTCTTTTAATACTTTTTTAGTAGTATTTTCTTGTATTTCAAAACTTTCGTTTGTCGCATCAACCACATGAACTATTAAATCAGCATAGTGAACCTCTTCTAAAGTTGCTTTAAATGCTTCTACTAAGTCATGTGGTAGTTTACTTACAAACCCAACTGTATCTACAACTAAAAATTCCTTTTTATTAGGAAGTAAAGCTTTCCTTAAAGTAACATCTAACGTTGCAAATAACATATCTTTTGATAAAACTTCTTTTTCAACACTATATTCTTTATGCGTTTTTATAAGTTCATTAAGTAATGTTGATTTTCCTGCATTTGTATAGCCTACTAAAGCAACTATAGGTATATTAGATTTTAATCTTTGAGATCTTTGAGTTTCTCTGTTTTTCTTTACATCCCTAAGTTCTCTTCTTATATCTGCCATTTTATTTAATATGTGTCTTTTATCTACCTCTAGTTTTTGCTCTCCTGGACCTCTTGTTCCTATACCTGCTCCAGTTCTACTCATCTCTCCACCCATACCATATAGTCTAGGTAGTCTATATTTTAACTGAGCTAATTCAACTTGTAGCTTACCTTCTTTGCTTAAGGCCCTTTGTGCAAATATATCTAATATTAAAGTTGTTCTATCTATTACTTTTCTTTGAACTAATTCTTCTATATTTCTTATTTGCGCTCCTGATAATTCATCGTTAAATATTACTACTGTAGCATCTAATGATTCGCAATATGCCTTTATCTCTTCTACTTTCCCTTTTCCTATATAAAAGGCAGCTTCTCTTGCTGGCCTATTTTGTATAATACTGCCTACAACTTCTGCTCCTGCTGCCTTTGCAAGCTCTTTTAATTCTTCCATAGATTCATTAATGTCTATATCATCAACTTTTTTTACGTTAGTAGTTATATTAAGCCCAACTAACAACGCCTTTTCTACTATTTTTTCCATTGTAACACCTCATTTAATGTACTTTTTTTTATTATACCACTATTGTAAATTTTTAGTATAATTATATTGAAACTCTAAATATTTTAGGAGGTATATGTTATGTCTGATAATTATAAATTTTTTAGTAATGATAAATGTGAATATTTTCCTTGCCATAAAGTGAGTGATCCCAAAAACTTTAATTGCCTATTTTGCTATTGTCCTTTATATGCTTTAAAGGAAAATTGTGGCGGAAACTTTAAATATACAGATAACGGAATAAAAGATTGTTCTTCTTGTTTAGTTCCTCATAATATAAAAAGTCATGATTACATAATGAGTAAAATAGGAGATATTCTAAATCTAGGTAAAAAATTATAGCTTATAAATTAAATAAAAGGAGTAGTAATTAATTACTACTCCTTTTATTTAATTTTTTATAACTAAATATCATTAATAAGCTAATTATAAATATAAGTATTAATATCATAATTCCTGAATGAAGGAAAAATTCTGCTGGTAATATATTTATTACTGAATCTAAATTTGGATCAAATATCCAGTAATCATTGCCAAACAATATATTATGAAATATTTCAAAGCTTTTTTGAAAATTTATAAGTATAGGCATAATTAATATTAATGGTATTAATATTAAAGTTATTGCACTATATTTTAAAATGCTTAAATCATTATTTCTAATACTTATATATATCCCTATAATTAAAAAAATTAAAGTTATATTATTTAATTTTTTTACATTTTGAAATATATCTCTAACTTCCTCAAAATGAATTTTTCCTTGAGCTGATGATTCTAATGTAGGTAAATTAAAATCTAAATCACTATTGCTTGTATTATAATCAATTAAATAATCATAATTAAGCTTTATATCTTCCTTAGTCATATTACTTAACTTTGGAATATTTAAATAATCTATATTAAAATAATATAATTGCTTAAAATTAACTGTAAATTTAATAATTGAAGTTATTATAAACAAGCTTATTGATAATGAAAATATCAAGTTTAAAATTCTACTTTTACTATACCCCATATGTTTTACCTAAACAATTTTAGTTGTGAAATCTTCTATATTCCACACATCATCCACTATATCCATATAAAATTCAGGTTCATGAGATACTAATAAAACAGTTCCTTTGAATTCTCTTATAGCTTTTTTAAGTTCATCTTTAGCTTCTACATCTAAGTGGTTTGTAGGCTCATCTAATACTAAAAAGTTTATTTTCTTTAACATTAACTTGCATAATCTTACCTTCGCAGCTTCTCCTCCACTTAAAACTCTCATTTGACTAGTTATATGCTCATTTGTAAGTCCACATTTAGATAAAGCTTGTCTTACTTCAAAGTTTGTAAGTCCTGGATACTCTGCCCATATTTCATCCATAGGTGTATTGCTATTTTCTCTTGAGCTTTCTTGTTCAAAGTAACCAACCTCTAAATAATCTCCTAGCTCTACTTTACCATCAAATGGCTTAATTATTCCTAGAAGAGTTTTTAATAATGTTGATTTTCCTATACCATTCATACCTCTTAAAGCAATTTTTTGATTTCTCTCTAAAGTAAAGTTAAGAGGTTTTGTTAATGCCTCATTATAACCTAAAACAAGTTCATCTGTTTTAAATACAAATCTACTTGATGCTCTAGATTCCATAAATCCAAATGTAGGCTTTATTTTTTCTTTAGGTCTTTCTAACATTTCCATCTTATCTAATTTCTTTTGTCTACTGTTTGCCATACCACGAGTTGCAACTCTTGCTTTATTTCTAGCAACAAAATCTTCTAATTTCTTTCTTTCTTCAACTTGCTTTTCATAAGCTTGTTCTTCTTGTCTCTTCTTTATATCTCTAAGTCTTTCAAATTCATCATAATTTCCTTTATATCTATTAAGCTCTCCATTTTCCATATGATAAATTACATTACATGTATCATTTATAAATGGTATATCGTGAGATACTAATATAAAACTATTTTCATATTCTTGAAGATATCTTGTTAACCACTCAATATGCTCTACATCTAAGTAGTTAGTAGGCTCATCAAGTATTAATATTGTAGGGTTTTCTAAAAGTAACTTTGTAAGTAATACTTTAGTTCTTTGACCACCACTTAAATCCGTAACATCTCTATCTAAGCCTATTTCACCAAGACCTAGACCATTAGCTACTTCTTGTATTTTCGCATCTATCATATAAAAACCACTATTTTCTAAAATAGTTTGTATTTCAGCTGTTCCATCCATTAGTTTTGTCATTTCAGTTTCATCAGCTTCACCCATTTTATCATACATACTTATCATTTCTTGTTCTAAGTCAAACATGGGCTTAAAAGCATCTCTAAGCACTTCTCTTATAGATTTTCCTTTTGTTAATACTGTATGTTGGTCTAAGTAACCAACTGTTACTCTTGATGACCATTTTATATTACCTGCATCAGGCATTAATTTCTTTGTTATTATATTTAAAAATGTAGATTTACCTTCTCCATTAGCTCCTATAAGTGCTATATGTTCACCTTTTCTAAGTCTAAAAGATACATTTTCAAGTATAGTTCTTGCACCAAATCCATGGCTAACATTTTCAACTACTAGCATCTAAACACCTCTTCTTATTTTATTATCTATATCATAATAGCTTCTTTCTTTAATCAAATCAAGTGATACAAGTAATTTCATGTATTTTCATATATATTTAATAACGAATAAAAGCTCTCTTTAATTAAAGAGAGCTTTTATTCGTTATTAAATATTCTATCAAAAAACATCAACATAAATCCTGCAGAAGTCCTTTGTGCCAATGGTAGACATTTTGTACCTAACATATAGAACTTATTTTTTAAATTAGATACATTTTTATACATTTTATCATAATTTATAGCATGGGTAGAATTATATACCGCATATTCTTCTACACTATTTTTTCTAATTAAACCTTCTTTTGCTTTAAGTCTTGGTATAGACATATAATTATTTTTTATATATAACTCAAACTGTCTATGATTGTCTAATAACTTTCCTTTAGCATGTTGAGGTATCGTTAGATCTTGTATTATATGACATGCTACTCCAAAGTAAAAAAGGCTTAATTCGAATTTATCCAAATTAAAAAATTTAACAGCTTTATTATAATATTTGGTCGATATTGTTAGAGCATTTTCTTCATATCCAAATTTACCTCTTTTTAAATGAGGATTATAAAAATGATGGTAACTTTTAAAATCTTGATCGGCCCATATTAAGCCTTTATTTATTTGTGGTAAATAGCTTTTGAAAAATTCATATTCTTTCAAATATCCTTCATTTTTTAGAATTTCTAATGCATTTGCTTGTATAAATACATGTACTTCACAATCTGTAGTTATAATACTTTTTTTTACAGGATTAACTACTTTAAAAGTACCTGATAAAGCTTTTCCATAAACGTTTTCTATTTTTTTTCTCATTATAATCACCTAATAGTTGTATTTACAACTTAATTTTAATTCCGATATTAACAATATATTACTTTTTTTAATATTTGTTAACCTTTATATTTATTTTTAATTACCATTTTCTCTATCTTTTAAATATATTTCTATACCATCTGCTACACTTTGCATCATTTTTCTTTGATATTCTGGGTTAGACATCATTAAATCTTCATTATAGTTACTCATAAATCCCATTTCAATCAATACTGCTGGTACTTTAGACCAGTTAAATCCAGTTAAATCACCTCTTTCAAATATACCATTTAATTGTATATTTGCATCATCCATTTTACTTTTTATATTCATTGCACATTTATTACTTTCTTCATATATTCCACTTGTGTATTTCCCATCTTTTTGAGGTATAAGTATAGATGCTCCCGTTTTTGATGAATTTGTTAAACTATCTGCATGTATCCTTATTGCCAAATCTGCATTTTTTTCATTTGCTAAGATAGCCCTTTCTGAGTTACTTATATTTACTTCATGACTTTCTCTTGTCATTATAATACTATATCCTTTATTTTCTAATATATGTTTAAGAACTATAGCCGCTTCTAAATTAAGTTTATATTCTGGTTTTTTAGTTGCTATACCAGTTGTTCCTGATGATACCCTAGCTTTTTTAGAACTTGCACCTGGTCCTATTGGCTCTAAGTTTGGATCACCTTTTTCTTGATGACCTGGATCTATACATATTATGTACTTTTTATTTTTATTTTCATCTTCTTTGTTTTCTTTGCTTATAAAATTAGTTGATTTATATAAATTCATCAATGGATTTGAAGTTCCTATAAATATAATACCTATAGCTATAATACCAACAACTAATAATTTATATTTTTTCATATTTTTTCTCCTTCCTAAATTTTATATATATAATTTGAGCAATAGGCTTTATTTTTATGTAAAGTAATTAATTTATTTTTAGGTTGTTATTACTTATCCCTTTTCATATACATTTATATATAAGTAATTTGGAGGTTAATATGTCTAAAGTACGTAAAACTAGAGTTATTAATAGAATTGATAATAACAATTCAAAACTTTGTCGTTTTGGTTATGTAGACTATATTGTTCTTGCATCTACTTTAGCTGTAGCAATATCTGATGAAGTTAGTGTAACAGATATAAGCATACTTTCTACTTTTTTTGCTGTTTTATCAGATGAATTAGCATTAATAGGATCTGTTAAAAACTGTAATCAAAATTCTCAGGATAATATATTTGTCCCTCCAGTTCCTGATACTGCACTTACAAGATCTAAAGCAAAAACTAAAAAAAGAAAAAAAATAAAAAAGATAAAAAAGACAATTTAAAGCACTTAAAATACCAAATATTTTAGGTGCTTATTTTTATTTTTTGAAAACTATGGTTTTATTGTGTCTGTTTTCTATGGATTAAAATTTTCATCCTGCACAATCTATTATTAAAGAAGCACCAATACACATCATCATGATTTTATCAGAAAGAAGGTGTTTTAGTGAAATTAAAAAAATTCTTGGCAATTTCGCTTTTATTATATTTTTTCTCTGTAGGATTTATTTATGCAGAAGCCAATATAAAAAATGATTCAAAGTATTTAATTCCTATAGGAAATATAATGCAAATAGATGCTGAATTGCAATCTTTAATGGTACGAAATACTTTTAATGATTCTCCATTTAAAATTGGTGACTCATTAATATCTGTAAATGATACTAAGATAAATAATTACGCTGATTTTTCTAACTTATTAAATTCATTGCCAAATGATAATTTTGTAAAAGTAGAAATCAAAAGAAATAATGAAATCTCAAATTTAAGTGTAAGTAAGGATATCCTTGAAAAAGTTAATTTCAATAATATTATTTCTGGATTTGCAACATTAACTTATATTAATCCTATAAATAATACTTTTGGTGCAGTAGCACACCCTTTAAGTGTTGGATTAAATAGAAGTTTATCTATTAAAAATGGTTCTGTGTCAACAACACACAATTTAATAATTGACAAATCTTATAAAGGTAATGTTGGATGTATTAATGGTCAAAAAAGTGAATTTATAGGTAATTTCAAAGATAATACAAATTTTGGGATTAAAGGGAAAATTCATGCATCAGATTTTTCTAAATTTAAAAAATATAAAGTAGCTCATTTAAATGAAATAAAGCCAGGAAAAGCATCTATACTTTTGCAAATATCAAATGACGATGCTAAAGAATATGAAATATCTATATTAAATGTAAAGAAACAAAGAAATCCTGAATCTAAAACATTCAAGATAGAAATAAAAGATAAAAAATTATTATCTATGACTGGTGGAATAGTTCAAGGAATGAGTGGTACTCCAATAATACAAAATGATAAAATTATAGGTGCTATTTCTCATGCAGTTGAAAATGATCCATCTATAGGATATGGAGTTTATATAGGATGGATGTTAGAGGGAGAATAACTCCCTCTTTATTTTGATTTTATTGTAGTTTCATTAGGTAATATATTTGTTATTTCATCTTTAGGAACATTAACATAACTTTGTGGAACGTCCCCCACTATTACAGTTTCACATATAGGTATTTGTATTTTTACTTCTTTTGTAGATGTAGTAAGAGGAACTACTACCTTTACTTGAGTTTTAGCTTTTAAATATATTCTATGTCTAGTTTGGTTTATTCCAGATGATTCAAAATCAGTTCCAAAATCTACATATACAGTTCCTATTGGTTCTATAGATACTTTTATTTTGGGACCATATTTAGCTAATAATGGGCTTCCTATAGCAGTTCCTATTGGTATATATGTAGATGTTGTTTTAATTTTTTTCATCTCTGATTGTATTTCCAAAGCAACTTTTGATGCTATCTCATTCATAATTATGGAATTTGCTTGCATCATAACTATATTTCCATCTTCTCCTGTTTTTACATTAATTAAATTTTCATACTTTATATTATTATCTATAACACTTGAAACAGCTTTATTAATAGACTTATTAGCAAGCTCTTCAGCTTTAGTCTCTGCTATCACCGTTATAGTAGGTCTAAGTTTATCGTCTATATATATAAAACTGCCTATTAGTATAGATAGTATAAAAATCAGTATAAATATAAATATATTTTTCTTTATTTTATCTTTTCTTTTTTTTACTAATATTTTTTTCATTAAAAAGCCCCCCTTAACATTTTATGTAAGGAGGGCTTTAAATTACTTCTTAATTATTAATTTTGCAAATTTTCTTTTTCCTACTTGTATTATATCTTCGTCTTTTAAAGCTACTTTATCAACTTCTAATTTTTCACCATTAAGCTTTATTCCGCCTTGTTTTAATAATCTTCTAGCTTCACTTGTAGATGGTGATAGCTTTAATGAAGTCACTACCTTAGGTATAAAGAATAATCCTTCTTCAGCATCTTCTATAGAAATTTCCATTTCAGCTATATCATCTGGCATATTTCTTTTTTGAAATACAGATTTAAAGTATTGTTCTGCTTCTAATGCTTTTTCTTCTCCATGATATAATTTAACTACTTCTTTTGCTAATTTCATTTTTAAATCTCTTGGATTAACTTTATCTTGTTCCATATCTGATTTCATAGCTTCTATTGAATCAGGATGTTCATCCGTAACTAATTCAAAGTATCTTATTATAAGTTCATCTGGAATAGACATTGTCTTACCATACATATCATTTGGTTCTTCACTTATTCCTATATAGTTTCCTAATGATTTACTCATTTTTTTAACTCCATCAGTACCTTCTATTATAGGCATTAATAAAGCAACTTGTGGTTCTTGGTCATATTCTTTTTGAAGTGTTCTACCCATTAATATATTAAACTTTTGATCTGTTCCACCCATTTCAATATCAGCTTTTATTGCAACTGAGTCATATCCTTGCATTAATGGATAGAAAAACTCATGTATTGATATTGACTGATTTGATGCAAATCTCTTTTTAAAGTCATCTCTTTCTAACATTCTAGCTACTGTATACTTAGATGCTAAATTTGCTACATCCATAAAATTCATAGCTTGTAACCATTCACTATTAAACTTAACTATAGTTTTTTCTCTATCTAGTATTTTAAATATTTGATCTTGATAAGTTTTTGCATTTTCTAAAACTTGATCATGCGATAATTGTTTTCTAACTGCTGATTTTCCTGTTGGATCTCCTATCATTCCTGTAGCATCACCTATTATTATAACTACTTGATGCCCTAAATCTTGAAATGCCTTCATCTTTCTTAATACTACAGTATGTCCTAAATGGATGTCTGGAGCAGAAGGGTCTAATCCTAACTTTATTGTAAGTGGTTTGTTTTCTTTTGCTGATTTTTCTAATTTTTTAATAATATCTTCTTCTGATATAATTTCAGCTACACCTTTTTTAATTATTTTCATTTGTTCATTTATTTCGATCATATGTACACCTCACACATATTTTTTTTATACTTGCTAAAAATAATTAATATTGTATCATAGTTAAATACTAAATTCAATTAATGGCACTTATACTATGTTAATTAATTATTTACATAATATTCATTTTTATCTATAAAATACAAAACTATTTACATATATGGTATAATATAGTCTTATAGTAAGGAGGTTAATTTCATGGTAAATGATAATAATAACAAAAATAAAATTCGAAGAAAAAAGGTTAGTTCCTCTAGTACTAAGACTACTAACTCATCAAAAAAAACTACTAAGAATAGTAGTAAAAAGAGTACTAGTGGGTCTAATAAAAAAGATAAATTTAAAGTACTAAGAGCAATTGGTGTAGCTCTTTTAGTTACACTGGTTTTAGGTGTTGCTGCTTCATCGGCATTAGTCTTTGTAGCTTTAAAAGATGTACAACCAATAACTAAAGCTGCACTTGATAAAAAAGTTGATACAGTAACTGAACTTTTATATAACGATGGATCGTTAATGGGTAACCCTCCTACAGATAATAAAAAGGTTCCTATTTCTGTAAAAGATATGCCCATAAACCTTCAGCATGCACTTGTGTCTATAGAAGATGAGAGATTTTATGATCATAATGGTGTAGACTTCAAAGGGCTTGCTAGAGCCGCTGTATCAAACCTATTAACATCTTCTTCTCCTGGAGGAAGTACAATACCTATGCAGGTATCTAAGAACTTATTAACATCTAAAGAAGTTTCTATAGTTCGTAAAATTAAAGATATCTATTATGCTTTAGAAATGGATAAGACCCTTACAAAAGAACAAATATTAGAACTTTATTTAAATAGTGCTTATTTTGGAAGTGGTGCAATAGGAGTTGAAGCTGCAGCTAATGCATATTTTGATAAACATGCAAAAGATCTTACAACTGCTGAAGGTGCAATGATTGTTGGTATAACTCAAAATCCAAATAAATATGCAGCATACCAAACTACTAAATTAGACGGAACTGAAACTAAAAAAGATTTAGAACAAAAACTAAAGTTCTATGTAAATAGTAAAGATGATAATTTTGATGATCCTACTAAAACTGAGCTTGATATGATAGACAAACTATATCAATGGGGACTTTTACCTGATGATGATTACTACAAACAATTAAAAGATGGTACTATGGTTTGTAGAAAGGTAGAATTAAATCCTGAATCTAAGAAAAGACAAGAAACAGTTTTAATGAAAATGTTAGAGCTTGGATATCTTACTCAAGAAGAACACGATAAAGCTGTTGCTCAAAAAATAGAAATAAAATTACCTAAGCCAACTAAAAAGCCAGCCTCTACAGTTGAAGACCTTATAGAAGGTGATGTTATAAAAAGCCTTATAGCTCAAGGTTATACAGATGCTGAAGCTCATAACTTATACTTTAATGGTGGCTTAAAGATACGTACTACAATAGATAAAGATATGCAAAAAGACTTAGAAAGTGAATTTAATAATAGAGATAACTTCCCAGGTCATATAATAGGTCCAGATGGAGTTCCTCAGCCACAAGCTGCAATGGTTATTTTAGACTATAGAACTGGACAAATTAAATCTTTAATGGGTGGTAGAGAAATAAAAGCTAGAAAAGTTTTAAATCGTGCTACTTCACCTCATCAACCTGGTTCTACTATAAAACCTTTAGCAGTTTATACACCTGCTATTGATAATGGTAAAAATCAAGCTGATGTATTTAGTGATTCACGTGGCGGTTACAAATTTGCTGAAAATAATAAATGGGATCCAAAAACTACAACATCTGGTTCTGGATCTATGACAATGCGTAAAGCATTAGCTATGTCTTCAAATACAATAGCTGTTAAAGTTGCTGAAACACTTGGTAATTCATATAATGATTCAATAGATGTTATGCTTGATTACTTAAAGAATTTTGGTTTATCAGATCTTAAAGATGGACCAGGAGGTGAGGATAGAAAATTCTCCGCACTTACTTTAGGTGGTATGACAAAAGGAGTTTCTCCTCTTGATATGGCTGCTGCTTATGGTACGTTAGCAAATGGAGGAATTTATGTTGAACCTATTACATTTACAACTGTTGAATCTTCTGATGGACAAGTATTAATACAAAATACACCGTCAGAACATAAGGTAGTTGAACCTGAAATTGCATATGTTCTTACAGATATGATGAAAGCTGTTATTACAGAAGGTACAGGTCGTGCTGCTAGCCTTGGTGATATGCCTGTGGCTGGTAAAACAGGTACTACAAATGGTAATAAAGATGCTTGGTTTGTAGGATATACTCCTTATTATGTAGGGTCTACTTATATAGGAGATGACTATAGAACTATCCCTAAAACAAAAGAAACTTTACCTCGTAGAGGTGTTGTAAAAGGAAGTTCAACTTCTGCAAAATTATGGGCTAATGTAATGAAAAAAGTTCATGGTAATCTTAAGGCTACTGATTTTAAAAAGCCTAGTAATATAGAATTTTTCAATATAAATTTAATAAATGGTGAAATTGTAAGTAAAGGTGCTTACAACTCTGCAACTGCTGCTTTTATAAAAGGACATACTCCAAGTAGACATGCTGTTCATTCTGAGCCAGTTGCTCCAGAAACACCTTCTACAGAAAATAATAATCAGAATACAGAGAATCAACCTACGGAGAATCAAACTCCTGAAAATATAAATCCAGGAGATAATGCAACTGGTGGCAATAATAGTAGTACCCCTAATTCAGGTACTACTTCACCTAACCAAGGCAATGGTGGTAATACTGGTGACACAACAACTAATGGTTCTGGTGGTACAGGTCAAACTACCCCAACTCCACCAGCTACAAATACTCAACCAACTCCACCGGCTACAAATACTCAGCCAGCTCCACCGGCTGCATAAAAAGAAGAACTATATGATTTATCATATAGTTCTTTTATTTTATGGCTTTGCTTTTGGAGTAAATATAACAGCCATCAAATATCCAAAGAATATAGCAGCGGCTATTCCTCCTGCTGTAGCAGTTACTCCTCCTGTAAACACTCCCATAAATCCATCTTGTTCTATAGCTTTTATAACACCATTATATAGTGAATATCCAAATCCAATTATAGGAACAGTCGCACCTGCTGCTCCAAAATCAACTATACGTTCATAAATTCCTAGAAAACTTAAAATTACTCCAGTAGTTACATAAGTGACCATTATATATGGTGTCTGTAACTTGAAATAATCCATCATTATTTGTGCAATTAGACATATAATCCCGCCTACTAGAAATACTTTTAGATAGTCTATTATCATAATACACACCTCTTATTCATTAGCTATTATTACTGCATGGGCTACACTCGGTATACTTTCTTTTTGCAACGTACTTGTTGGTGACAATAATGCTCCAGTTGAAACTAACATTACTTTATTAAATTTTTTATCCTTTAACATTTTATATATATATCCATTAAATACAGATGCTGAACATCCACATCCACTACCGCCACAGTGAACATCTTGATTTTCCAAATCAAATATTTCAACTCCACAATCAGTATATACCTTAGATATATCAATACCTTTTTCTTTTAATAAATCTATAGCTATTTGCATACCAACCTTGCCTAAATCACCAGTAGCAATCATATCAAAGCTATTAGGATCATCTTTGGTATCATTAAAATAAGAATATATAGTATCTACGGCTGCCGGAGCCATTGCTGCTCCCATGTTGTTAGCATCAGTTATACCTTCATCTATTACTTTTCCTATGGTTATATATTTTACTTTTGGACCATTTCCTTTACTTGACAATAGAGAGCATCCGGATCCTGTAACTGTCCACTGAGCGGTCATAGGTTTTTGATTTCCTAATTCTAAAGGAAATCTAAATTGTCTTTCGGCTGTACAATAATGACTTGATGTAGAGGCTACAACTAAATCTGCAAATCCTCCATCAATTAACATAGATCCAATAGATAGTGACTGTGCCATTGTGGAACATGCCCCATATACACCTAAAAAAGGTATACTAACTTCCCTGGCAGCAAATGAAGTTGATAAAAGTTGATTTAATAAATCTCCTGCTACCATATAATTTACATCGTTTATTGTTTTATTAGCTTTTTTTACAGCATGTTCTACAACAGTTTGAACCATTTTACTTTCTGCAAATTCCCAACTCTTTTCTCCATATAAATCATCATCTAGCTTTATATCAAAATAATCTTTTAATGGTCCTTGAGCTTCTTTAGGCCCTACTATAGATGAAGTAGATATTATTACAGGTCCATTTTCTAATTTAACAGTCCTACTTCCTATTCTCTTTTTAGCCAATTAAATAACCCCTTTCTATTTGAAAAAATTAATCACATAGTATATAAACCCACATAAAACCGAAGACCCTATACCATATACTAACACTGGTCCAGCAACTTTAAATAAGTTAGCTCCTACTCCTAGTACATATCCTTCTCTTTTGTACTCCATAGCTGGAGATACTATAGAGTTTGCAAATCCAGTTATAGGTATAATTGACCCAGCGCCTGCTCTTTTTCCAAGTAAATCATATATACCAATTCCTGTTAAAAGAGCTCCTATAAAAATTAAAGTCATAGATGTAGCTCCTGCTGCTTTAAGTTTATCTAGTCCGAAATTCATGTAAGCATCATTTATAGCTTGTCCAATTACACAAATTATTCCTCCAACTATAAATGCTAATACATAATTTTTAGCATATGTGGGCTTTGGACTTATTTTATCAACATATTCTTTATAATTTTTGTCCATTTTGTAACCTCCTATAAAATACTTTTATATAATGTTATTATTTAACAAAACAAAAAAAATAAACCCCAATTTTAAGGGTTTATTTATCCTATATATGATTTTAATTTTGATAAAACTTTTTTTTCTATTCTAGAAACTTGAACTTGTGATATATTTAGTAATTCGCCTATCTCACTTTGCGTTTTATCTTCAAAGTATCTAAGCATTATTATTTGTCTTTCTCTTTTATCTAATTTTCCCAATACCTCTTTTAACAATAAGTTATCTATAACTTTTTGTTCTTCATTTTCTCCTTTTAAACTGATTTTGTCAATTAAGCATATAGGTGCTCCTTCTTCTTCATGTATAACTCCATGTAAATACTCTACCGCGAAATTAGATTCTAGCGCCATAACTAACTCTTCTTTATCTACACCTACTACCTTAGCTAATTCGTCTATTGTAGGTTCCCTACCTAGTTTTTTTGTTAAAATCTCAGTTTGCGTTTTAGCTTTTATTGCAACCTGTTTCAAAGATCTTGATACCTTTATCATTCCATCATCTCTTAAGTACCTTTTTATTTCTCCTAAAATCATAGGTACAGCATATGTAGAAAATTTCACGTTAAACTTTGGATCAAATTTATATATAGACTTTATAAGTCCTATAGATCCTAATTGAAATAAGTCATCTCTTTCATATCCTATATTTAAAAATTTAGATACAACACTCCTAACCAATCCTAAATTACTTTCTATTAGAATTTCTTTTGCTTGTTCATCTCCATTTTGCACAAGTTGTATTAATCTTAAAGTCTCTTCATGGCTAAGCAATCCCTTTCTTTCTTCTTTATTGGTAGTTATCCCCATAATAAAACCTCTATTCTATATTAGATGAATCTATTTTCTTTTTCATAATTACCTTAGTTCCTTCTCCCTTTTTAGAGAAAACTTCTATGTTGTCCATAAAGCTTTCCATAACAGTAAATCCCATACCAGATCTTTCTAACTCAGGTTTAGACGTATATAATGGTTGCATTGCCATATCTAAATCTTCTATTCCATTTCCGAAATCTTCAACTGAAATAGTAATAGTTTTATCTTCTATTTCACATCTTATATTAACAAATTTAGTTTCATCTTCATCATATCCATGTATTATTGAGTTTGTAACTGCTTCCGAAACAGCAGTTTTTATATCTGCAATCTCATCTAATGTAGGATCTAATTTAGATGCAAAAGATGCAACTATGACTCTTGCAAAACTTTCATTTTCTGATTTTGCTGAAAATTTCACTTCCATAATATTACTCATTTGCTACACCTCCTAAAAAAGAACCTAAAGCATCTTCATAAGTGTTATGAATTTCTATAATTTTACTCATTCCTGATAAATCAAAAATCTTTTTTACCCTTGGATTTATATTTATTACAGCTACTTTGCCACCCTCACTAGATACTCTTTTATATCTTCCAATTACAACCCCAATTCCTGAAGAATCCATAAAGTTCATATTCTTAAAATCAAAAATTATATTTTTTATCTGTTTTTCCTGTATTATATAATCTATTTCTTCTCTTACTTCATTTGATATATGATGATCTAATTCCTTACTTAGAAACTCAACTTTTAAGTTTTTATTATCCAATGAAAAATTTATCATTAGTTCCCCTCCTAACAGTTTTAAAAATAATACTTTGTATTCAATTCTATAAATTAAATTATTATCCTTCAATAATATTTAAATAGTTTTGTTTTATTGTATCAAAAAGTTACACATTTAAATATTATGTACTATACTAAATTAAATTTGGAGGAATAATAATGGATTTTATATACAACAAAGTTTCTAATCGACTTGGAGGTCCATCATTTTTTGAAGATAATAATAGACTTTATAAATTTGAAAAATTAAAAAAGATAACCAAAGAAGTTCAATCTAAGTTTCCAGACATAAAACTTATTGATATGGGCGTAGGAGAACCTGACAAAATGGCTCATAAATCCCTTGTAGATATATTATCAATTGAAGCTGGCAAACCAGAGAATAGGTTCTATTCAGATAATGGGATTATTGAATTTCAAGAAGCAGCTTGTAAATATCTAGAACAAGTGTACAATGTAAAAAACATTACTACTGAAAATATAGTACACGGGATAGGTTCAAAGCCAGTTTTAGCTATGCTTCCACTTTGTTTTATAAATCCTGGAGATATATGCCTTATGCCAGCACCTGCATATCAAGTTCTTGGAACATATTCAAAATATATAGGTGGTGAAACCTATAACTTACCTCTATGCCCTGAAAATAATTTCTATCCAGACTTAGATAACATCCCTGATGATATAAAAAAAAGATCCAAATTATTATATTTAAATTATCCTAATAACCCTACTGGTCAGGTTGCAACTAAAGAATTTTATGAACATGCTGTTAAATTTGCTAAAGATAATGACATTTTAATAATATCAGATTTAGCCTATGGGCCTTTGACTTATGGTGATTGTAAACCACTTAGTATTCTAAGTATAGAAGGAGCTATAGATGTTTGTATAGAAATTCATTCTTTATCTAAGGCTTTTAATATGACTGGATGGAGATTAGCTTTTGTTGTTGGTTCTAAAAAAGCAATGAAAGTTTATAGCACTGTTAAAGGCCATACAGACTCTGGTCAATTTAGAGCTATTCAAAAAGCTGGAGCTTATGCTCTTAACCATTTTAATTTAATAGAATTAAATAAAGATAGATATTTAAGACGCTTTAATATTTTAATCGATGTTTTAAGACAAGTTGGATTTAAAATTGATAAACCTAAAGGCGGATTTTATTCTTACGTACCAATACCTATTGGGGTTAAAGATGGAATAAGGTTTAAAAATGCAGAGGAAGCTAGCCTTTATATACTTTCAAATGCATTAATATCAACAGTTCCTTGGGATGATTGTGGTAGCTTTTTAAGATTTTCTGTTACTTATGATGCTAATTCTTTATCTGATGAACTTAAAGTTATGGATGACTTAAAAAACAGACTTTTATCTCTTAATTTGGAATTTGAATAAATTAAAAGAGGATATCTTTAAAGATATCCTCTTTTAATTTATTATTTTTTTCTCTTAGAATTCGCTCTTTCTATATTAACTTTATTTCCTTTTATTTTTATGTTTTTCATTTTATCTAGAACTTTTCTAGTATGTTTCTTTGGAACTTCAACAAATGTATATTTATCATATATATCTATAGTTCCAACTAACTTTCCAGGTATTCCAACTTCTCCAGCTATAGCTCCAACTATATCTCTAGCTTGAACTTTTTGTTTTCTACCTACATTTATAAATAGTCTAGTCATTCCTGATTCAGCGCCTGTATCATATGATTCTTCTACTATTTCTTCTTTCTCTTCATCACCTAGAGCTAATTTAACTAAAGCTGCTGCTATATCTAAAGTATCATAATCTTCTTCTTTGCAGAAGTTTTCTAACCATTGAACTTGCTTTGTTAAATGACCTTCTTGTATAGTAGATTTAACTTGTTCAAAGAATACACTCACTTTTTTCTCTTCTACATCTGATATTGATGGTATACTGTGTTTTTCTAATTTAGATTTAGTATATCTTTCTATATCTTTCATTTTTCTCTTTTCTTTCCCGAATACAAAAGAGAATGAAACCCCAGTTCTACCAGCTCTACCTGTTCTACCTATTCTGTGTACATAGTACTCTTCATCTTGTGGTAAATCATAGTTAAATACTGCTTCAACATCATCAACATCTATTCCTCTTGCAGCTACATCTGTAGCAACTAATATATCTATTGTTCCATTTCTAAACTTATCCATTACTATGTCTCTTTGAGTTTGCTTTAAATCTCCATGTAATGCATCTGCAAAATATCCTCTAGCTTGTAAATCGCTAACTAATTCATCTGCACCTCTTTTAGTATTACAAAATACTACTGATAACTTAGGATTATATACATCTATCAATCTACATAATACTTCTAACTTGTTAGCTGACTTAGTTTCTATATAATATTGTTTTATATTTGGAACTGTAAGTTCTTTTCTAACTATCTTTACATGCTCAGGATCTTTTTGGAATTTCTTTGTTAAATCTAAAATTCCTTTTGGCATAGTAGCAGAGAAGAAAGTTGTTTGTCTATCTTCTGGAGTCTTATCTAAAATCATCTCTATATCTTCTCTAAATCCCATATCTAACATTTCATCCGCTTCATCTAATATAACCATTTTAACTTTATCCATCTTTAAAGTCTTACGATTTATATGATCTATAATACGACCTGGAGTTCCTATAACTATTTGTACTCCGCTTTTTAAAGATCTTATTTGTCTATCTATAGGTTGTCCTCCGTATACAGGTAAAGTTTTTATCCCGTGCATGTACTTACCTATTTTTCTTATTTCACTTGATACTTGTATTGCTAATTCTCTTGTTGGACATAAAACTACTGCTTGTAGACTCTTATCATCTGGGTCTACCATTTCTAATATAGGTATACTAAATGCTGCTGTTTTCCCCGTACCAGTTTGAGCTTGCCCTATAATATCTACTCCTGTAATTATTTTTGGTATTGCTTGAGCTTGTATTGGAGATGGTTCTTCAAATCCCATTTCTAATACAGCTTTTTTTATGTTTTCATTTATTGGTAAATCATCGAATTTAACTATATTCATATATTGTTTCCTTTCCGTAATCAATTTATATTAACTTTATCAATTATATATTTATTTCATATATTATGCAATTAATATTTTATCCTAATGGTAAATAAGGTATTCAGTATAAATCAAAAATAAGGCATGTTTAAAACATACCTTATTTTAATCTATATATGTAAAGTATAAAGTTGATATATATATTATATATGTAAGTATCATAAGTAAACCTTGAAATCTATAAATCTTTTGCTTAATAAATGTAGGTATTATAAGTATTAATAAAAGTAATATCATAAATGGAAAATCTACCATAGAAGTTTGCTTAAGTATAGGTATGTCATTTATAAATGATGATAATCCAATAACTGAAACTATATTTAATATATTAGCCCCTAATATATTCCCAACAGAAATTGCATTATGACTTTTTCTTATAGCAGTCAAGCACGATACTAACTCAGGAAGTGATGTTCCAAGTGCTATTACAGTTAAACTTATAACAGCTTGCGGTACTCCTAAAACTTCTGCAATTTTAATTCCATTGTTAACCAATAGCCTTGAACCTATAATCATCATTGTTATACCAATTACAAACATAACTACCAATTTTATCATGTCTGATGATTTACTGTCCTCTATATTTGCGGCATTACTAGTTCTTCTTGATCCTGTCTTTGGAATACTATTATAATTATTTATCATGTAAATAACTAATAAACCAATTAAAGCCATAGCATCCATTCTTCCTATTGTTTTATCCATACCTAAAATAATCAAAACTGTCACAGATATCATTAACAATATAGCTTTTGAATTAAAAATCTTCTTATCTACCTTAAACGGTTTAATCATTGCTACTAACCCAAGTGCTAATCCTGTATTACATATTATAGAACCTATTGCATTTCCCAAACTCATTGTAGTATGCCCTTGTATAGATGCAAAAGCTGATACAGTTAACTCTGGGAACGTAGTTGCTAAACTAACTATAGTTGCGCCTAAAACTATTTCTGGTATATTTGTTTTTTTTGCTACAGAAATAGTGGATTCTATAAAAATATCCGCACCTTTAGTTATTAATACAAATCCCAATAAAAATAAGATAATTGTAAATATCATTTTATCCCCCCTAATAATATACATATTCAGTTTACTTATTTATTTATGTATATTTAATCTATTTAAAAATAATTTAAATTATTCTTAAAATTCGTGTTTATCACACTTTTCTCTGGGTATTATATGAATATACAAAAGATGTCAAAATAAAACACAATTCAAAATTTTGATTTAAAATTTTGTATACAAAATACTAATTCTGTGTTATGATTATATTGTTTAAAAAATATCTAGCTAGATTTTATAAATATAAATTAATTTGAACACACATAAAACTTAAGGAGGCTATCAACATGAATGCATGGCAAGGATTCAAAACTGGTAGATGGACTAAAGAAATAAACGTTAGAGAGTTCATACAATTAAACTACACTCCATATGAAGGAAATGATTCTTTCTTAGCTGGAGCAACTGAAAATACTAAAAAATTATGGAACCAAGCTCTTGATCTTTTCAAAAAAGAAAGAGAAAACAATGGTACATTAGATGTAGACACTGATACAGTATCTTTAATAGATGCTTACGGTCCTGGATATATAGAAAAGGACTTAGAAACAATAGTTGGGGTTCAAACTGATGCTCCTTTAAAAAGAGCTGTAATGCCATTTGGTGGAATAAGAATGGTTGAAACTTCTTGTGACGCTTATGGATACAAATTAAATCCTGAAATAAGTGAAATATTCACTAAATATAGAAAAACTCATAACCAAGGTGTATTCGATGCTTATACTCCTGACATGAGAGCTGCTAGAAGTGCTGGTATAATAACTGGATTACCAGATGCTTACGGTAGAGGTAGAATAATAGGTGACTACAGAAGAGTTGCTTTATACGGTGTTGATAAATTAATACAAGATAAATTAGATCAAAAAGCTTCATTAGAAGTTAGATGTATAGATGAAGAAGTAATAAGATTAAGAGAAGAAATATCTGATCAAATAAAAGCTTTAGAAGCTTTAAAGAGAATGGCTGCATCTTACGGATTCGACATATCTCAACCAGCTACTAATGCAAAAGAAGCTGTTCAATGGACTTACTTCGGATACTTAGGAGCTGTTAAAGATCAAAACGGAGCTGCAATGTCTTTAGGTAGAGTTTCTACTTTCTTAGATATATACTTCGAAAGAGATTTAGCTGCTGGTGTATTAACTGAAGAGCAAGCTCAAGAAATAATGGACCACTTCGTTATGAAGTTAAGAATGGTTAGATTCTTAAGAACTCCTGAATACAACGATTTATTCTCTGGAGACCCAACTTGGGTAACTGAGTCTATCGGTGGTATGGGATTAGATGGTAGAACATTAGTAACTAAAAACTCATTCAGAATGTTAAATACTTTATATACTCTTGGACCATCTCCAGAGCCAAACTTAACAGTATTATGGTCTACTCAATTACCAGAAGGATTCAAAAACTTCTGTTCTAAAGTATCAATAGACACAAGTTCTGTTCAATACGAGAACGATGATTTAATGAAACCTTACTGGGGAGACGACTACGGTATAGCTTGTTGTGTATCTGCAATGAGAATAGGTAAGCAAATGCAATTCTTCGGAGCTAGAGTTAACTTAGCTAAGACTTTATTATACGCTATAAACGGTGGTATAGATGAGAAGAAATTAAAGCAAGTTGGACCAAGATTTGAGCCAATAACTTCTGAATACTTAGACTACGATGAAGTTATGGAAAAATTCGATATGTTTACTGATTGGTTAGCTAACTTATATGTAAACACATTAAATGTAATCCACTACATGCATGATAAGTATTCTTATGAAGCATTAGAAATGGCTTTACATGATAGAGACGTATTCAGAACTATGGCTTGTGGTATAGCTGGTTTATCAGTATGTGCTGACTCATTATCTGCTATAAAATACGCTAAAGTTAAAACTATAAGAAATGAACAAGGTGTTGTTGTTGACTTCGAAGTTGAAGGAGAATTCCCTAAATACGGAAACAACGATGACAGAGTTGACGATATAGCTGTTCAATTAGTTGAAAACTTCATGAACAAGATAAGAAAGAACAAAACTTACAGAAATTCTTATCATACTCAATCAATACTTACTATAACTTCAAACGTTGTTTATGGTAAGAAAACTGGTAACACTCCTGACGGAAGAAAAGCTGGTGAGCCATTTGCTCCAGGAGCTAACCCAATGCACGGAAGAGATAACAGCGGTGCTTTAGCTTCATTAGCATCAGTTGCTAAATTACCATACGAGCATGCTCAAGATGGTATATCAAATACTTTCTCTATAGTACCAGGTGCTTTAGGAAAAGATATGACTGAAAGAATAAACAACTTATCATCAATGATGGATGGATACTTCTCTCAAGGAGCTCATCACTTAAACGTTAACGTATTTGATAGATCTACTTTAGAAGATGCTATGGAACATCCAGAAAAATACCCTCAATTAACTATAAGAGTTTCAGGATACGCTGTAAACTTCATCAAGTTAACTAGAGAACAACAATTAGACGTTATAAACAGAACATTCCACGGAAAAATGTGCTAGTATATAACTTGTTAAAATTGTAAACATATTATAAAACAATCATTTATCAAAGTATATTCAGAGTGCAAACCTCATCAGTTTGCACTCTTTTTTTATTAAAACTTACATTAAATTCTATTTAAATAGACATTATAAGTTTAATGGATTATAATAAGGGTATAAAGTATAATGTATACAGAAGATTAAAAATGATAAATGAAATTTTAGTATAAATTTTTATAATTGAAGAGGTGGATAAAATGTTAAAAGGTAGAGTTCATTCAATAGAAACATTTGGTACTGTAGATGGTCCTGGTATAAGATTTATATTATTTATGCAAGGCTGTCCATTAAGATGTAAATACTGTCATAATAGAGATACTTGGGATGTAAAAGGTGGTAAAGAATATACAGTAGATGAAATAATGACTGAAGTTAATAAATATGCACCTTATATGAAGTTTTCAGGTGGTGGCTTAACAGTTTCTGGTGGCGAAGCTACTCTTCAACCAGAATTCTTAGAGGAATTATTTAAAAGAGCAAAAAAAGATGGTGTGCATACATGCTTAGATACATCTGGATTTGTAAATATAGATACTATCGACCCAATACTTGATTATACTGACTTAGTTTTACTTGATTTAAAACACATGGTTTCATCTAAAGCTAAAGATTTAACAGGAGTTGGAATTGAAAAAACACTAGAATTAGCTAAACATTTAAGTGATAGAAATATACCTGTTTGGATAAGACACGTTCTTGTTCCTGGTGTAACAGATGATAGAGAAAACTTAGAACTTATGGGTAAATTTATATCTACTCTAAAAAATGTAGACAGAGTTGAACTTTTACCTTATCATACTCTAGGTGTTCATAAGTGGGAAAACTTAGGATTTGAATATGAATTAAAAGGTGTTCCTGATGCAACAAAAGAAGACGTTGAAAAAGCAGCTAAAGTATTAGCTGAATTTGGAGTTAAAGTTCATAGTAAATAAATAAAAAAGTCGTAGTTATATTACTACGACTTTTTTATTTAGAATTCAAATACTTCAACTTCCATATTATCTATAGCATCTTGTATTAATTTTTCTACATCTAATGATGATTCTGATTTCTCTATTCTATCTAGCTTAGGCTTTGTAACAGGATTTTTTGGTGAGAACACTGTACAACAGTCTTCTTCAGGTATAACAGAAGTTTCAAACGTACCTATACTTTGTGCTATTTTTATTATTTCAGATTTATCCATAGCTATTAAAGGTCTAAATACAGGTAAAGTAATAGCTGCATTTGTACATGTTAACCCTTGTATTGTTTGAGATGCAACTTGTCCTATACTTTCTCCAGTAACTAATGCATCACAAAATCTCATTTCTCCTACTCTCTGAGCTATTTTCATCATAAATCTTCTTGATATAATAGTCATCTCTTCTTCCTTACATGACATACCTATAGCTTTTTGTATTTCTAATATATTAACTTTATGAAGTCTTACTTTCCCACAGTACTTAGCTAATATTTGTGCTAAATCTCTTACTTTTTCTTGTGACTTTTCACTTGTGAATGGGTAACTGTGAAAATGAATAGCTTCTATTTCAACTCCTCTTTTTGCAACCATCCATGATGCAACAGGACTATCTATTCCTCCTGATAGTAAAGACATAGCTCTACCATTTGTTCCAACTGGAAGTCCTCCATAACCTGGAACTGTATCACTATATACCATAACATGATTTTGTCTATATTCACAGTGTATAGTTGTTTCTGGATTTCTAACATCAACTTTTATTCTATCTTTAACATTAAATACTAAAAATCCTGCTATATCTCTACTCATCTCTTGAGATGTTAATTCAAGACTTTTGTCTCCTCTTCTAGAACTAACTTTAAATGATTTTGAACCTTCTTCTATTTTTTCTTCTAATAATTTTAAAGCTAATTCTTTTAATTTATCATAATCTTTTTCAGCTCTTATACCTGGACAAACACCTACAACTCCAAATACTTTTTTTATCTCTTCTAATACTTCTTCGTAATCTTCTGAATACTCTCCTAAGTCTACATATATTCTTCCGTATTCTTTATAAACATTAAATTTTCCTATAGGAGATAACATATTTTTTATATTTTTTATAAGTTTATTTTCGAATATATATCTATTCTTTCCTTTTACTCCTATTTCTCCGTACTTTACAATTGCTATATTATACAAATTTATCACCTCTTGATTATCTTCTTTTTATTATCATTCTAAGTTCTTCTACTGATTTTTTAATTATCTCACATGCTTGATTTATTTCATCTCTTGTCGTCATATCAGATAAACTAAATCTTATAGCTCCATCTATTTCTTCAGGTGTAAGTCCAATCGCATTTAAAACATGACTTCCTTTTTTCTTAGAAGAACATGCAGACCCTGTAGACACAAATATACCTTGCTGAGCTAAATGATGTAATAACACTTCTCCTCTAACTCCTCTAAAAGATATATTTAATATATGACATACACCGTCTTCTGGAGAATTTACTTTTATATCATCTATATTATTTACTATATAGTCTTTTAATAAGTTTTTTAACTCATTTATATTGTCTATTTTAGAATTTAAATCTGACATTATTATATTAACAGCTTCTCCTAATCCGTATATACCAGCTACATTCTCAGTACCAGATCTAATTCCAATTTCTTGACCTCCTCCAGTAAGCATAGGTTTTATTTTGTTACTATCTTTTATGTACATAAATCCTATACCCTTTGGTCCATGTAACTTATGTCCACTAACACTCATAAAATCTATATTATATCTAGATGGCTTAAAATTAATTTTTGCAAATGACTGAACTGCATCCACATGTAAGTATACTTTTTCCTTTAAAGTACTTAAGTATTTTCCAACTTCTTTTATAGGTTGTATGCTACCAATTTCATTATTAACATGCATCATACTAATTAATATAGTAGTATCTTTTATTGCATTTTTTACATCATTTATATCTACTATACCTTTATCATTAACTTTTAAGTAAGTAACTTCAAATCCTTGATCTCCTAAATCTTCCATAGTTCTTAAAACTGATGGATGCTCTATATTTGTAGTTATTATATGATTTTTTCTTTTTTTATGAAGATTTGCAACGCCTCTTATTATAGTATTGTTTGCTTCTGTACCTCCAGATGTAAATATTATTTCTTTATCTTTACACCCAATACTTTTAGCAATTTCTTGTCTTACCTTTTTTATATTTTTTTCAACTTCTACACCCTTTTTATGAACAGCTGAAGGGTTTGCATAGTCTATAGTAAGTGCATATACCATCTTATCTACAACTTCTTTGTATGGCTTAGTTGTGGCACTATTATCTAAGTATATATCCATACTAATACACCAACTTTCTTTGTATTTAAATTCTTTTGTTATATTCTTTATTTTATTGTCCCAATTAACACTATAAATTATCATATAAATTTAGTGAAACTTTTACTATTATACCACTATTTGAGCTTTTTTTATATACTAAAGCCGTGATAATCCAATACTGACTATAGTATAATCTAGTTTTTATATATTATTTTGACTTAAATCAATATTTTTTAAATTTTTTTGTCAAAATTATTGATTTTTCTGTCGAATCTTGTTATTATATATATATGGTTATCCCCCTGATAACCTTAATTAAAATCTCTATTCCCAATACCCCTTTTAAATGAATATACTACATTCATTTAAGTCCTACTTCTTAACGGAAAAGAAGTAGGTTTTTTTATGTTTAAAATAAATTATTAATTTTAATTAAATATATTTTCGAAAACTATTGATTTTTCTGTCGAATCTTGTTATTATATATACATGGTTATCCCCCTGATAACCTTAATTAAAATCTCTATTCCCAATACCCCTTTTGAACGGATAGACTTTATATCCAATATTAAACTAACAACGGAAGTTAGTTTAATGCAAAAAGAGCTTCCCCAAGCTCTTTTTTTTATGCTTAATTCTACATTTATCTATGTTTTTTTGATATAATTTAATATATATAATAAATTTAGGGGGTCAATAATATGCACAATAAGAAAAAAGTAGCTATAGTGTTTACAGGCGGTACTATTTCAATGACTGTAGACGAAAAAATAGGCGCTGCTATACCATCTTTATCTGGGGAGCAAATAATGTCTATGGTAACTAATATAGACAAAGTTGCTGATATCGAGGTATACAATTTTGATGAAATTCCAGGACCTCATATGACTCCAGAAAAAATGTTAAACTTAAGAAATTTTATAAATGACATACTTTTAAGTGATGATATTTCAGGTGTTGTTGTTACACACGGTACTGATAGTTTAGAAGAAACTGCATACTTCTTAGATTTAACATTAGATTCACCTAAACCTGTAATAGTTACAGGAGCTATGAGAAGCAGTGATGAACTTGGTTATGATGGTCCTAGCAATCTTGCAGCAGCTGTTTGTACTGCTATATCTGATGAAGCTTATAATAAAGGTGTCTTAGTTGTTTTAAGTAATGAAGTTTTATTAGCATCAGAAGCTACTAAAACTAATACACTTACTTTAAATACCTTCAAGTCTTTAACATGTGGTCCTTTAGGTATAATAGATTGTGATAAACTTGTACTATCTAGAGATATTGTTAATAGACAAACTATAGTTGTAGATAAGGTTGAACCTGATGTTGCACTTATAAAATCTGGTGTAGGAATGGATGAATCTTTTATTAAATTTGCAGCTGATAAAGGATGCAAAGGTATAATTATCGAAGCTATGGGTAGAGGTAATATACCTCCAGGAATGCTTAAAGGTGTAGAATATGCTAGAGGCAAAAATATACCAGTTGTTATAGCTACTAGATGTCATTCAGGTAGAGTCTTTGACAGTTATGGTTATTTAGGCTCTGGTAGAGATTTAAGAAATTTAGGATGTATATTTGCAGGAGATTTACCAGGTCAAAAAGCTAGAATCAAATTAATGGTTGCATTAGGTAAGACTAATGATTTAAATGAATTGAAAGATATATTCGAAAAAGGTATTTATTATTAAAATTTATAAACTATCTAAAGTTTTACATTTTATAATAACCTTTAGTTATTTATATAAATAAAAGAGATATATTAAATATATCTCTTTTTATTTACTATGATTTATTTATAATCCCATTTTTAAAACAAATAGAATAATCTAAGTCTTTTGTCCCGCACTTAAACTTAACTTCTATCATTTTTCCATCCTTGCCTGTTATAACTCCATTACCAAATTTCCTATGAACTATATTATCACCTATTTTTATAGCTTTAATATCTTCTTTTGTAGGAGATTTAATATCATCTATGAATCTAGATTGAAATACTTTACGCCCATATTTATTTTTAGGAGAACTTATATAAAGCTCATCTTGTGCTCTAGTTATTCCCACATATAATAATCTTCTTTCCTCTTCTATAGCTGATTTTCTTTTATCTTCATCTTCTATATCATAAGATTTTTCATGAGGTATTGTACCTTCATTTGCACCTATTATATATACATATGGAAATTCTAAACCTTTAGCACTATGCATAGTTGTAAATATTACACCTTCTGAATTTTTATTGTTTCTATTTTCAACTATTTCTGATTTGACTTTTTCTATATGTTCTAAATAATCATTTATAGTATTGAAATGTGTAGAAGAACTTTCTAATTCATTTAATATTTCAATTAATCCATTTGGTTTTATTTTTCTATTACTACAGTAATCTAATACATATCTATCGTAGTCTAGACTAGTTCTTATATATGATATTGCATTTTTGGGCGATAATGTTTTTAAATAACTTAAATCTATTTCTAAATCATTTAACGTTTTTATTTGTTTAGGATGTAAACCTCCTTTATTTATTAAAGCTCCTATAAAATCTCTATCTTCACTAGCTAATTTTATACTTTCTTTAGATATATATCTAAATGGTTTATTTATAATTCTTATCCAATCTTCATTTAAAGTTGTATCTATTCCCAATCTTAAATATGCTAATAAATCTTTAGCAACCCAATGGTCATATATTGTAACTATAGAATCTCTAACTACAAAAGGTATATGCATATCCATAAATACATCAACTAAAGCTCTAGATTGTATATTAGTTCTATATATAACAGCAAAATCATCATAGTTAACACAATTATCTTCACATTTATTTAATATATCTTTTGCTATAAACTTTGCTTCTTCTTCTGAATCTTCTGTACTTATATATTTCACTATTCCCTTTTCACCTCTATCGCACTTTATTGACTTTTCATATCTATTTTCATTATTTTGTATTAGCTTATTAGCTATATCTGTTATTCCTTTTTTAGATCTATAATTTATATCTAATATATACTTTTTACTATTTTTAAAATACTGTTCAAATTCTAATAAAAAATCTGGTCTAGATCCTCTAAATCCATATATACTTTGATCTTCATCTCCTACTACAAATATATTATTATTAGGACTTGAAATTAGTTTTAGAACCTCAAACTGTACTTTATTTATATCTTGAAATTCATCTACTAAAATATATCTATATACATTTCTTACTCTATCCAAAACTCTTTTATTATTTTTTAATAAGTAATATGTTTTTATAAGCATATCATCAAAGTCAATTTTGTTTAAACTTTCTTTATACTCCTCATACATATTGTAAGTTTTTATAAACTCATCCTTGCTAAGTATCTCAGAATCAAAATCAGATTTATCCATTAGCTCATTTTTCACATAAGATATTTCATTTATAACACTTAGTATAGTATCATCATCTTCTGCATTTTCTACGTTTAAATTTTTTAAAATTCCTTTTATAGCAAACTTCTTACTCTTTTCATCCAGTATACAATCTAACTCATATTTTTCAAAGAATCTTAGTATTCTAAAAAATACAGAATGGAATGTTCCATAGTTTACACTGTTTAATCTAACATCATTACTTAAACTAATAGCTCTGTTTTTCATTTCTGTAGATGATGCTTTTGTAAAACTAATAGCTAAAATAGTTTTAGGATTTATATTATTATTTAAAACCATATTAACTATTCTATATGTTATCACCCTAGTTTTTCCCGATCCTGGTCCAGCTAAAACCATACAAGGTCCGTCTATATGCATAACAGCACTTTTTTGATTGTCATTTAATTTATTTATATCTATCATAATTTATCACCTTGAACTATCTTTATATTATTTTATAATTAATATTATATATCATATTTTTTAAAAAGGAGTAGCACTATGCAAGTTATTACTAAAACTTTAGATGATTTAATAGATATACCTGAAAATCACTTCGTATTCGATATAGAAACTACAGGATTAAGTCCTAAATTTTCTAAAGTAATTTTAATAGGTATCCTTTATAATCATAAAAATAAAACTATAATAAAACAATACTTTGCTTCATCAGAGGAAAAAGAAAAAGATATATTATTAACTTTCATAGAAGATATAAAAAATTTCAAAGGACATGTAACCTTCAATGGAATTTCTTTTGATATACCTTTTTTAAACTCTAGATTTGAAAAACATAAAATTGATTATAATATGGATAAATCTAAAGATATTGATATTTTACGCCTTATAAAGCCTTATAAGGAAAAACTATCTCTATCTGATTGTAAACTAAAAACTATAGAAAAATACCTAGGTATAGAAAGAGAAGATACTATATCGGGAAAAGAAAGTGTTAAATTATATAAAGAATTTGTTTTAACTAAAGATAAGTTATTAAAAAAGAAAATATTACTACATAATTATGAGGATATTTTTTATTTAGGTAAAATATTTAAAATTAGAGATGTTTTAGATGAAAAACTTGATTATATAAATATATCAATAAATGAAATTGTATATAAAATTTTATTAACTAAATATAAAATTTCTAAATCAACATTAAATCTAACTTTTATATCTAATGATAAGTTTAATTTAAATATAAACTTATTTAGTGAAGACTATAATATTGTATCTGATGAATACAACTTATATCTTAACATTAATCTTCATACTGCAATAGATTCTAATTATAGTAAAATTTTATTTTATAATTTAGGATCTATTATCCCAATCAAAATAAATGATGAATTTATAACTGAAAATATATTAGCTTTATCTAAATATATATTTTCTAAAGAATTTAATTATATAAATTAAAAAGACTGTTGATTTTATCAACAGTCTTAACTGGCGGAGAAGGAGGGATTCGAACCCTCGCACCGGTTACCCAGCCTAATCCCTTAGCAGGGGATCCTCTTGAGCCACTTGAGTACTTCTCCGTATTCATCATTACTATATTTAAATTATATAATCTTAATATTAATCTGTCAACGTTTTTTGTAAAATTTTATTTAAATTTATGTAATAATAAAAGGGAGTATACCTCCCATTTATTATTACATATGCCTTTTAGCTTCTAATAAATTTTCGTTTGCTTGTCTTAAACATTCTATAGCTTTTTCTATATTAACCGCAGTTTCCTCTTTACCCATTTCTCTTGCTTTATCTACCCATTCTCTAAATCCTTCTTCATGAGATTCATTATGATTTACCCAATGCACTAAAAGTATATTTAAAGTCTTTTCATCTTTATTTTCTTGTGATGATCCATGAGAATGATGATGACCATGTTCATGATCATGCGTTCCATGATGATATCTAATACTATCTTTATTTAAAATCATATTAATCTCCCCCAAGTTATTTTATATTAAATTCTTTTTTTATTAATTTAACTGCATCTTTAATTAAAAGTGCTAATGGCTTTCCTTCTAAACCTACCATCTCTATGTCTTCCGGCATAATAGGTAAAAGTATTTTTAATGCCTCACTCGTTGCTATAGATTCACTTATTTTAGATGTCACTTCTCCCATCATAGAATTAGGTATAACTACAGATATAGGTGCTACAACTATACTTGCCTTTTTTGTAGAAACAATTATAGCATTTTCTCCTGTTGCTCCCTTATTTGCATGTGATTTCATCATTGAACTTGTTGCTATTGAGTTAGTCCCTAGTGCATAGATTTCTATATAGGATGGTAATTCTTCTCTTAAAGATGTTACTATTTGAGCTCCTATTCCTCCACCCATACCATCAATAACTGCTATTACCATAATTTATCTCCTTGTTTTATCCATCGCTATATAAGCTTTACATATTTTACTTAGATTCATTTATTATTATTTTGTGATCCATAAGTTTTATTTCTTTTATTTCTCCATCTATTATTTTTTGATCTCCTAATAAATCTGTAAGATATACTTTTCCTTCATATGGGTCTATGCTCACTACATTGTCCATAACTCTTTCAAGTTTTTCTCCCCTTATAACATAAGCTGCTGATTCACACATAATACCTTCCCCCTTTTAATCTATTTTTATATCAAAAAAAGATTTCTTCAAGGCACTTCAAGTCCCTCAAAGAAACCTTCATGATTTCAGTTAACTATCTACTTTGAGTATATCATTGAAAATAATGCAAAGTCAATTGATTAATCTACATTATTTACCTTTTATTTAAATATTCTTCAGATATATATTTTTCATATAATTCATTAGCTAATTCATATTCATAATCACTTATACCATCTTCTTCAAAACTTACATTAAACACATCTTCAAAGCCTTTAATCAATGAATTCTCCAAACTTGTAATATCAACATTTTTTCCTAATTCATTTTCAATACCACTAGCTTTACTTAAAGTAAATTTCTTTGCTCTTTCTTTTAACTCTGGAGTTTTAGTTTTTATAACTTCAAATAAATCATCTACATTAAAATCTAGTACTATAGACCCATGTTGTAGTATAATACCTTCTTTTCTGTGCTGAGCACTACCTACAACCTTTTTATTATTTATTGTTATCTCATATGATGCGTGTGCATTAAAACAAGCTGCCGAAAGTTTTTCTCTATTTATCCTTTCTCCCTTACTTAAATTATCAATATTTACACCTTCAATACTTAATCCTTTTGCAATTCCTTCACTTATAAATTTATATGAAGCGTTTATACTTTTATCCATTAGGTTATTATCTTCACCTACTATTATGGAATAGGTCAATTCATTTTGATGCAATACAGCTCTTCCCCCAGTTATTCTTCTAACACAATCAATATTTAATTTTCTACATTTTTCTAAATCAACTTCTTTCTCTAAGCTTTGAAAGTATCCTATACTCAAACAATGTGGATGCCAAGTGTAAAACCTTAAAGTTGGTTTGCTTTTTCCTTCTTTATAAGCTATCATGATTGCTTCATCTATTGCCATATTCATTGCCCCATTGAAAGCTTTATTTCTTATTAATCTCCAATTTTGCATTTTAAATTTCCCCTATTTTAAAATTCAATTCTTTTATTGCTAAATCTATTTCATCCTTATTTAGTTTTTTTGAATAATTATATATTGTGTGACCTGGTCTTTCATTGTAGTATGGCCTATTACAGTCTTTGCATCCTTTTATTTCAAATGGCAGTCCTTTTAAAATATCTTGTTTCATATAATCATCTATTTCTACAAATTCCAAATATCCATTTTTATTGAATTTAAAATAATCCCTGTTGTATCCTTTATCAATCATGTATGTCATTAATTGAATTCTTCTATAACTTTCTATATTAGGTTGACATACATGTTCCATTTTAGTCCCTTTTACAGGCGTAAAAGCAAATAAACTTATAGTTATACTATAACTCTTTAAATTTTTATACAAATCATATACTTCTTTATGAGTTTCTCCTAATCCAACTATTATGTGCGTGCTTATTTTGTTAGGATACATAATCCCAGCTTCTTTAATAAAATCTATTTTTTCTTCAAAATTATTTCCCTTTATACTTTCATATAATTCTTTATTTACAGCATCTATTGCTATTCCTATTTTATCTACTCCAAGTTCAAAAAACTTATCTAAATCCTCCATATCTTCTAACTTAGCAGATAATGATATAGGAATGTCTAAATATTTATTTATATATTTTATAAATTTTGTTACTTCATCATATGATTCATCGCTAGCCATAGATTGTATGCATATACGTTTAATATTATCTTTTTTATAATTTATAAATGCATCTAATATATCTTCTTTATCATACTCTGGCCATATTACTCTAGATAACTTATCTTTCCTACTACTACTTTCTATTGATTGAGAACAAAAAGAACATTTATTGCTACACTTATTACCTATCATTATATATGCAGTAGTAGGAGGTATATCACTCTTACCTTTTTTCATTTCAAGCTCTATCGCAGTTCCAATAGATAATCTAATCATAATATACAACACTCCTTGCTCTCTATAATGTTTAATTTCATTTCTTTTACTAATTCTCTACATTTTCTTGATGGTAAAACAATCTTATTTATCCCACATTCTAATGCTATACTATCTAATAAATTCCTATATTCTCCTCGAGGCCTCATACATCCTAAATTTATTTTTGTTCTAGGAAGGTTTAACCTAGCTTCACATAATAAATCTGCGACTTCACTAATTTGAGGAGGCTTCACATTTTCATATTCAGTATTTTTAGTTGGAATTAAAACTATAAAAGTTAACTGATTTGGCTGATTTTCTTTTAAGTAATCAATAATTTCATATTCGCCTTTTATTTTTCCACCTTTTAATCCTATACATATATGCGGCGCTACATTTGTGTGTTGTTGTATATATTCATAGGTTGATATATATTCATTTTTGCTTTTATTCATCTTATAAACTTCTTTTATTGTATCTTCATCAAATACTAAATCAAAAGATACATAATCTAAATACTTACATATTTTTTTTATATTTTCCTTGTTCATAAGTCCTATGTGTGAATTCAGTTTATATCCTTTTTCTTTTAATTTTTTTATAATATCAATATATCTTTCTATAGGTACATCTCCATCATAACTACAACCTCCACTTAACAAGATACTTGTAATATATCTTTTATTTAAATTTTTTTCATAATCACTTATAGGAATCATATTTTTTAAATACTGTCCGTTACAATGCGCACACCCTAAGCTACATTCATTATCTGTTGTACTTAAAGTTAGTGTTTGATTTGGATAAGCAAATTCTATATCATATCCAAAATTTTTAAGTTTTGTTTCGTATGCTAGTTTAATTTTTTCATTTGTATTCATATATTTATTCTCCTAGCATCTTTTTTACTGTTGGAAATTGTTCTATATTTGTGTGAGGTAAGAAACAAGCAGATATAAACTCATCCATATAGGTTGGATATACACTTAGCTCTACATATGTTAATTGATTGCCTATCTCTTTTAGTTTGTTTTTAGCATCATTACTTATTAAAGTTAAATATGCTCCTATTAACGAACTATTTCCTATATAATTAAATTTTTCTCTTTCTATGTCTGGAAGTAATCCAATCATAATTGAATTTTCTATATTTAAACTATTTCCAATTCCCCCAGCAATTAAAACCTTATCTACTACGCTAAAATCCATACCTAAACTTTCTATAAGAGTTGCTGCCCCTGAGTATATAGCTCCTTTTGCTCTTATAAAGTTATCTATATCTACTTCATTTACAGTTATGTCATTTTCTATATTATATTCATCTTTAAAGGCAAGAACATATTCTCCTATATCATGTTCATTAAACCTTATTCTATTATTATTTAAATCTCTATTAATCTTACCTCTTCTATCAACTATGCCATTAATCATCATTTTGCATATAAGATCTATTATTCCTGATCCGCATATACCTACTGGCTTACAATCTCCTATAATTGTTAATTCAGGCTTTAAGGTAAGTTTATCTATATCTATCTTTTCTATAGCTCCATTAGATGCTCTCATTCCACAACTTATACCTCCACCTTCAAATGCAGGACCAGCAGAACAAGCACAAGTCATCATATAGTCTTTATTTCCAAATACTATTTCTCCATTAGTCCCTAAATCTATAAAAAGGACATTTTCTTCACTAGTCCAAATTCCTGCTGATAATACTCCTGATGTTATATCACCTCCAACATAACTAGCTACTGAAGGTGCTAAATAAATTTGTCCATTAGGATTTATATTTATACCTACATCTTTACCTTCAAGGTTTGGAGAATTTACAAATGGAGGTATATATGGTTCTTGTCTTAAAAAATCTGGATACACACCTAAAAATAAGCTACTCATAGTTGTATTTCCCGCCACTATAAAAGAAATAGCATTATTTTTATTTATATTATTTCTTTCATACATAGTTTCTAATAAAGGATTTATAGTTTCATATATTATAGATTTTCTTAAATTTTCAAGCCCATCTTTTTTTGTAGAATATATTATTCTATTTATTACATCTGCACCATATTTAATTTGAGCATTTCCTGATGATGCTTTATCTATAATTTTATTAGTATTTAAATTAACTAAACAAACAACAACAGAAGTAGTCCCTATATCAACTGAAATACCATAGAGTTTATCTTCTGTATTTCCAGATTCTATATCAATTAAATATATATAATTAGTTTTTTCTTCATATGTGATAGTAACTTTAAATTTATCTTCCCTAAGTACTATAGGAACTTTTTTTAAAAATTCTATACTAAAATCTATATTTTCATAACCTATATTATTTCTTATATATCTTTGTAGTCTATCTATATCACTTATATTGTCATCTAAATTAGGTTCTTCTAGCTCTATATATTTTTTTAATATATTATTTGTAAATTCTAATCCATTTTCCTTAAGCATATTTATAGATTTTTCAAATATTTTCTTATCATCATTTTTATCACTACCTTCTATTTTCATTTCATTTATAGACGATGATAGTTTAGAAGGAATTTCAATTTCTATATCTTCAATAATTTTACTCGCACATGACAGTATATATCCTTGATTTCTTTCTTCATTGCTTATATGTACATTCATCTCAGAATCTACATTTCCATGTATTAATTTAACCTTACACTTACCACAAACCATACTTCCGTTACAAGGAGCATCTATAAATATTTTGTTATCTCTAATTACATCTAACAAATTATCCCCTTTACTACACTCAATTTCTTTTTTATGAGATGCTATCTTAACCTTAGCCAAAAGAACTCCCCCCTATAAAGCGATTTAATATTAATTTTTCTAATAAGTTATATATTCTATATGTTATATTGTATTACCTTGATTTTTACTTATTATTGCTAAAAATTTAATACTATCTAAAAAAAGCTGTATCAAAGTAAATTGTATTTAGTAATTTTACCTTGATACAGCTTATTTATTTCTATTCTAAACTAGACTCATATCCATCAGAGTTTAATAAACTTTCTAATTCATCATTATCTGATATCTTAACTTTTATTATCCACGCTTCATAAGGATCTTCATTTATAGCTTCTGGCTCATCTTCTAATGCTTCGTTTATTTCAACAACTTCTCCAGATATAGGTGCTATTAAGTCAGATGCAACTTTAGAAGACTCTACAACTCCAAAATCTTTACCCTTAGTTATTTCATCTTCTACTTCAGGCATCTCAACAAATAGTATTTCTCCCAATTGATCTTGTGCATAATCTGTTATTCCTATATAAGCATAATCATCTTCTACCTTAACCCATGTATGTTCCTTACAGTATTTTAAACTTGGTATAACTTTCATATTTTCACTCCTTAAAAATTTACTTTTTTACATTACACATTCCATAGCTAAAGCTGGATGACCTTTTTCTTCTAGATATGCTAATACCCCTTCAGAATCAGTAGCTATTGTTTCATCACATATCATATCTGTAAAGTTTTCTATTCCATGTAATTCTTTCATAGTAGCATTTAATTTATCAGCAACATAATCTTTTAATTCTTTTGGCATCCATACTATTCTAGATGGACCTCCTTCTGCATAAGCAAATTTCTTAGAAGATATAAATTGTCTTCCATGGCCCATAAATCCTGGAGTTTGAACACCTCCACCTGTCATAGAAGCAAGTTCTCCAAACGTCATACCAACAGGAGTTATTCCACCATGTTCTCTATTAACTATAACAAATCCATTAGCTTCTGGCATTATACCGCATATACACTCAAAACATCCACAAGAAGTCATAGGATCTTCTAATATAGAGTAAAGTGTAACACTTTCAACTGCACCTTGAGATATATTAGCTACTTCATCATTTACTGATTGCCATATACCTTTTAAGTCGTCTAAACATTCACCTTTTACTATAGGTTGACATGGTCCTGTTTGATCTAATTCCTTAGTTGCCTTAGCATCTAACCAGCTAACTGCTCCACAAAGACCAAGTCTTTCAGGAGTTACAACACAAACATGTGCTGGTGCAAATGATTGACATAAATTACAAGTGTAGAATTCTTCAACACTTTCATCTACTAGTGAAGCTAATCTTTCATCTCTTGATCTATATTTTGGAGTTGCATATTCTTCTTTTAATTTAGCAACTTCAGCTTCATCAGTTATTAAAGTTATTTGACACTTATCAACAACTGATTCAAATTCATCTAACATCTTAGCATATAAAACTTCACCTATATGGTTTAGTCTAAATCCTTTTTCAAATGCATCCTTAGATATTCTTACCCAAGTTATATCTCTTTGCCCAACATGCATTACACCTTCTATATAGTTTAAGAAATAGTGAAGTCTTCTTTCTAGTACAGGTTCAAAATCTTCTTGCATATTCTTACCAGCTATATCAACTACTACAGCAAGTGGTAATCTTACTACTCCATTTACAGCTTCTAACTCGTCTATATCTTTACCTATTATTTCAATCTTATGGTCTTCAACTTCTGATAATTCTCTTTTTCTAACTAATTCCCAAGCTTCAGTTTTATTTCCACCAAACTCAGCATACATATCATTTTTTCTTATTCTTTCACCTTCAAAAGCAGCTGCAAAAGATACTGGTATTGGAATTTCAGTAACTTTTATTTTGATTCCCCTAGCTTCTAGTGAAGTTGCTACAAACTTATCATAATTTTTTTGAGTTAATAAATTCATTGGAACTTCTAAAACATATTGATCAGTTATAACTGGGAATCCTAATGCTATAGCTCCAGCTCCACAAGATACAACCAAGTCACTTAATGGACCAAATGCATTTACAAATGCAGGAACTCTTTTTGCAGTATAATCTAATAATCCATTTAAATCACCAGGAGTTAAGTTTCCAAATATTAATGCAGCTCTTACTGCAACAGATACAACATGTATTACACTTGTTACATCATACCCTAAAGGTATAACCCTAAGTTCTAGACCCATTTTTACTCCAGCTTCTATAGCTTGATCTATTACTTTTCCAACTAAGAATGTTAATAGTCCTTTAGATTGATAATCTTTAATTACATTAGCTGCAATTTCTGGATCTGGACATTCTCCAAGTACAACTGCAACTCCAGGTATATCTCCTGTAACTAGTGGTACTCCAAGTGATCTTATTATCGGGTCTGTTATATGTCCTGCACAAGGTTCATTATATGGAGTGTCATTTATAGCATATTTTATAGCTTCTATAACTTCAGCAGCTAGTGCAGTAGCTAACCCAGCATTAAATACATGTTCTAATAAGTGTGTTTTATTTATTAAACTTTCAACAATTTCTAAAGCTGCTTCTAAGTCCCCTAGATTATTCATCTTCTTTCCTGTTGCGGCATATATACAAGGTAGTGAATATGCCGTATCAGGAAATTCTACTTTATTATCTTTTCCATGCTTTTCTATAGCTTCATTAAGTAATCCTTTTGCAGCTTCTAAAGCTTGCTCAGATCCATTAAAAACAGTACTGTACAAATTTTTCACTCTATTTCCCCCTTTTATTGAATATATCTATTTATACGTTATATGCAAATCCGCCTTCATTTAATTCTAGGAAAGAGTCTGCATACAAGCTTGAATTTCTTATTATATCGCAAGATTTTATCATTCTCATTAATTCTTCATCACATGGATTTACTATTGCAGAACTAAATCCATTAGCCATAGCCATAGCTACAAATGCACTATCTAATATAGGTCTTACATGTTTAGGGCATCCATTTGATACATTAGATAATCCTCCTGTAGTTAATAATCCCATCTCTGTCATCATTTTTATAGCTTCTAAAACTTCCATTTGCTTATCTTGCATTCCCTTTATAACTAAACATAGTGGATCAAATAACATATCTTCTGCCTCTAAACCTGCCATTAATCCTCTTTCCAACATTTCTTGGCAATAAGCCATACGCTCATCATTATCTCTTGGTATACCTTCTTTAGCACATAAAGCTATAACTTTAGCTTCATACTCTCCTGCTAAATCTATTAACTCTATTCTTCCAGCTGCATCAGCTGAGTTTATTATTGGTTTTCCGTGTTCTCTATTATAAACTTTAAGTCCCGCTTCTATAGCTTTTCTATTAGCTGTATCTAGTGCTAATGGAACATTGTTAAATTCTGATTGAAGTAATTTAACACCCCAAGTCATTATGTCTTCTCCATCTCTTTCAGCTGGCCCTATATTAAAATCTATATAATGAGCTCCAGCATCTAGCTGTTCCTTAGCTCTTTTTAGTATTGGTTCAGGATTTCTTTCTTCTAAAGCCTTTCTTATTGATGGCGATATGCAATGTATTCTTTCACCTATAACCATGAATTTTTCCATATATTTAATCCCCCTATTAATTTATATTTTTTATTAAGCTTTAGCTAAAGCTTCTTCTTTACTAGCTTTATATTCTCTTAAGAATTTCGGTAATTCCATTGAATCTTCAGTACCTATAACTACATTCCATCCAGGTAAGTTATCTTCTATATCACCTTTTAATACAGCTACTTTTCCTGGTATAATTAAATCTCTATTTTTAGTCATGTCAGAAACTTTACTTTCTTTTATAAAGTTAGCTATAGAACTTCCTCCAAATTTTCCAGCAGCCCATGCTGTAAGAACAGAATATCCACCTGCATCTGGTATAGCTAACCATACAGGTACCTTAGATCTTTCTATTTCTCCTGCTATTATGAAATAAGTTAATGCAAAATCAACAGTAACTAAAACTGGAGAATTTTCATCTGGATTATTTATTGGATATATCTTAGTTTCTACTCTCATTGGTCTTTGCGGATCTGTATATATATTTTGTCTAAGTGCAAATAATGGTAGTGCTTTTGCGTAATCTATATTATCTAAAACTATTATAGATCCATATTTTACTGTAAACACTGATGATAAAGCTACTTCCATCATAGGATTTTCTTTTGATAATTTATTTGCAAATATTATTGATGGGTATCCAAATGTTCTATCTTGCTCTTTTAAAGATATTCTTCTTACTTGAACTGTATTTGTAAATGTATCTTTTATAGTTTCTCCTGTTGTATCTAATATTAATTCTTTATATCCAAGTGATTGTATAGCTTCTGTTGTAGCATATAAATCTTCTAAGCTAGATGCTTTTACCCCTAATGCTAACTTATCATTTTTAACTACTTCTACCATTTCTTTATAATTTTCTTTATTTGCTCCATAAACTATAGGCTTTGTTTCCTTTAATAATTCAACAGCATCTTTTGCTATTTGTACATCTTCACAAATTATCATGTATGTTACATTTAAATCACTTTCTTTTAACTTATTTATTAAATTTAAATAAGTTTCTTTATTAGAATTGTATCTTAAAGCTGCTATCTCAACCTTCATTTCTTCACCGATTCTTATATAGTTAACAGCCTTTATATTTTCTATTCTTGAGTTTATTTCTTCTTCCGTCATAGTGTCACAAAATTCAACTGCAAATCTATTTCTATTTACTAAAGTTTTTTCATGTCTAAATAATACAGTTTCTCCACCTAAATCATATTGTGATTGATCTGTTCCTATTTTTATAGTTCTCATAAGAGGTGCAGTAGCTTCTGATAATTTATCTAACGATTCTTGTGCCATATGAGGACATTTACCTATTTCACAAGCTCCTGATGCAACCTTCATACAAAAAGCCATACAAGTTGGAAATCCACAATCCTTACAATTCTTTTTTGGTGTTAATTTAAATATATCTAAAGCTTTTAAAGCCATATTTTTCTCCCCCTAACCTTTAACTTATATTAAGCTAATTCACTAACTAAAGTTTTTATAGTTTCTACAGATTTTGGATGACGAAGTACTACTGCATTAGCTCCTCCAACTAAAGCACTTGCTGCAGTTGATATCTCCATATATATTCCTCTAGTTTCTTGGCATCCCCAAGCTGGTTCATCTTCTATACTAGCTACCGACTCTTTTACATTCCAAGTTTCAAAAGAAACTGGTGTTATTATCGGCATTTGCAATGTTTTATCGTTTTGACCTAGTGCCGCAAGTCTAATTCTATCCATTGTAGATGCAACATACTCATATCCATATCCTACAGCTGAACAACCAACATTCATTACTATATTTTCTTGCTTAACTCCTAGCTGAGTTAATAATACATTTAATTGCTTAGCTAAGTTTATATCAACAGAAGACTCTGCACCAACTTTATGATTATAAGCCATACCAGCTGCTGCCCCTACACCTTTATAGTTTTCCTCTGTAGCAGACATAAATAAGCAGTTATATCCATCTACTGATTGAGCCACTTTTTCAAAAACCTTAGCATCTTTTTCAAAATTCCCAGTTCCAGCTATAACTATAGGCAATGAAACGTTAGATGCAACTTCTTTTGCCAAATCTGCACACTCTTCAGGCGATTTATCCATTCCATTAGGATCTGCTCCTTCAAATTTTAAACATATAAAATCAGGCTTTATATTCTCCTCTATGTATTTAGCCCATTTAACACTGTCATTAGCTACATCTTTATATAAATCTTTTATTTCTTGTGTCCAGTTTTCTGGATATATATCTAAAATTTCAACCCCTATTTTTTGAGTATTTGTACTTTCTCCATCAAAGTTATAAAAAGGAAGTATATTTTCTCCTCCTATTTTTATACAACTTTCACCTGACCCTAATTCCACCTCTGATATCTTACCAGAGTACTTTTGAACAGACATCTTAAATGCCATATTTTTCTCCCCCTTAGCCTAATTTAATTCTAATTTAGATATTATATTTTTAATAGCTGCTCTCGATTTAGAATCTTCAGGTAGTTTTACTAATGGTATCCCAGAAGAATCATATTCATATATAAGCTCATCTAGAGGTACTACACCTAAAAGATCTAATTTATGTTTTTCTATTTCCTCTTTTACTCCATCATTTAATATTCCATTTGGAGCTTTATTTACTATTAATTGCATATCCCCTACATTTAAATTTAATTCCCTTGCTAGATCTCTTATTCTTGCAACTGCCTGTATACTACGTCTTGAACAGTCACTAACCAACAATAATTTATCTATATGTTTAGTAGTTTTTCTACTTAAATGCTCCATACCTGCTTCATTGTCTATAACTAAGTAATCATAACTATCAGAAAGCTTATCTGTTTGTTCTCTTAATATTCCATTTACATAACAATAACAACCTTCTCCTTCTGATCTTCCCATAACTATTAAATCGTATCCTGGACCTTCTGCTACTGAAGTATTTAATCTGTATTGTAGATATTGAGCTTTTGTCATACCTCCTGGGAATGAATTCCCTTGTTTTTCTCTTTGGTTTATCTCTTCCCTTATCTGACCTAATGTTACATCTATGTCTAATCCCAATACCTCATTTATATTAGCATTTGCATCTGCATCAACTACTAATATTGGTCCTTTCTTATCATTTACTAAGCAGTCAATTAAAAGCCCTGTAAGACTAGTCTTACCAGTTCCACCTTTTCCTGCCACTGCAATATTAAATCCCATAAGATTTCCCCCTTTGTTTCGTCTAAACAGGACTTTTTCCTGTTTATGCTTTTGCTAATTTTGGAGCTGCATGAACACATTCTCCATGAACATCATGAAGTGCTTCCATTATCCCTTCTGATAATGTAGGATGTGCATGTATTACATCTCCAACTTGTTCTACTGTTAATCCTAAATGTACTGCTAAAGATAATTCTGTTAATAAGTCTGTCGCGTGAGGTCCTACTATAGATGCGCCTATTACTTTGTCTTCTTGATCTGCTAATATTTTTATGAATCCTTGGAAGTGTCCTATTGCTTGAGCTTTTCCTAATGCTCTAAAATCGAATTGTCCTACTTTGTATGTTATATCTTGTTGTTGAAGCTCTTTTTCGGTTTTCCCTACTCCTGCAACTTCTGGTTCAGTATATACACATCTTGGAACTGCTTTATAATTTACAGTTTTTGAATTGCCACAGACAGCATTTTGTGCTGCTATTAATCCTTCTTTAGATGCTACATGTGCTAAAAATGGTGTATTTATTAAATCTCCTATTGCATATATACCTTCAATATTTGTTTCTAAATTTTCGTTTACTACTATTTTACCTCTTTCTAATGTGATTCCTATATCTTCTACCCCTGAATTATCTAAATAAAGTTTTCTGCCTATAGATAATAACGCCTTTTCAGCTTTAATTTGCTTTCCATTGGATAGAGTTGCTACTACTTCATCGTCAACTATTTCACATTTTTCGATTCTAATACCTGTCATTACCTTAATTTTATCTTTTTTAAATTGTCTTTGCAACTGTTTAGCCACATCTTTATCTTCAAGTGGAAGCAACTGATCAAACATCTCAACTATAGTAACTTCAGTTCCTAAAGTTTTAAAGAATTGACCAAATTCACATCCAATAACTCCTCCACCAACTATCAATAAAGACTTCGGAACTTCTTTTAAGTTTAATGCCTCATCACTTGTTATTATAGTCTCTCCATCATAAGGAAACATCGGTAATATAACAGGTTGAGATCCATTTGCTAATATTATTTTATCAGCTTCTATCACCTCTATAGTACCATCTTCTTTTTTTACTTCTATTTTATTTTTATCTATTAATTTACCAAATCCATTAACTAATTTTATACCTCTTTTATCAAATAAAAATTCAATTCCATTAATTAATTGATTTACTATTTTATTTTTTCTTCCCATTATACTTTCAAAATCTGCTTCAATATTTCCATCTATACTTATTCCAAAATCTTTAGCTTCTTTTATAGACGTAATTAATGATGAAGATGCTAATAATGCTTTTGTTGGGATACATCCTACATTTAAGCAAGTTCCCCCAACTCTTCTTTTTTCTATAACTGTAACATCAGCTCCAAGCATAGCAGCTTTTATAGCAGCTACATATCCACCTGGACCTCCTCCAATTACTGCTACTTTCATTTAACAATCCCCCTAATATAAATTTATATATTTGCCGCGTCTAAAATAGCTGGTACATTTTCTTCTGCTCCTATAGCCATTATATGAACTCCATCACATAAATCTTCATTTCTTAATTGTTGTATTAGCTCCCCTGCTATTTTTATTCCTTCACTTACCCAATTTTCTTTACCTACAGATCTTAATCTTTCTATAAGTTCATCTGGAACATATATACCCGGAACATTTGCATTCATAAATTTAGCCATTCCTGGAGACTTTAAAGGTATTATTCCAGCTAAAACTTTTGTATTCATATCTTTAGTATGCTTTCTAAATTCTCTCATAGTATCTATATCATACACAGCTTGAGTTTGGAAAAACTTAGCTCCTGCGTTTATTTTCTTTTTCATTTTTAATAATTGAATTTCAATAGGTGTGTATCTAGGTGTTACTGATGCTCCCAAGTAAAAATTTGGTGCTCCTTTTAATTGATTACCTACCATATCTGTTCCTTGTGAAAGTTTTTGTGCTGTTTTTAATATTCCAACACAATCTAGGTCAAATACAGGTTTGGCTTGAGGATGATCTCCTACTATGGTGTGGTCTCCTGTTAATGCTAGCATATTTGTAATTCCAAATACTCCAGCAGATAATAATTCTCCTTGTATTGCAATTCTATTTCTATCTCTTCCAGTTACTTGAAGTACTGGTTCTAATCCTTCATCTTTTAATAACTTACATGTAGTAAGCGAAGTCGTTCTCATTACTGCAGATTGAAAATCTGTTACATTTACTGCATGAACTCTTCCTTTAACAGCTTTAGCACATTCTATTAAGTGTGATAAATCTGTTCCCTTTGGAGGAGCCATTTCAGCAGTTACTGCAAACTTACCATTTTCTAAAGCTTCTTTTAATAAGCTCATTTTTTATCCCCCTTTAACCTTTAAAAAACTAATTAAGCATTGGCCATAGATTCTTTTTTCTTTAAGCTTAGACTTCTAGGATTGCATGCTTTAGAGTAATCTTTAGGCTCTTTTATATCTAATAGATTATCTAACTGATTTATAGATTTTAATCTATTGTATATAAGTACCCAAGCACAGTCATTTTCAGGGTCTACTTCGCATTTTCCATCTCTTGCTCCGCCACAAGCTCCATTTAATAATCCTTTAGCACACATAGTTACTGGACAAATTCCTCCAGTCCATCCAAGTTCACATTCTCCACATGCTTTACATGCTTCTTCAAACTCACCAACTCTTTTAACTTCACCTATAAATAAAGTATTATTAGCTGGATATACTGGTTTATCTTTTAAGTTTTTAACTATAGTTTGCGTTCCATCTCCACACGCTAAAGAAAGTATGGCATCAGCTTCTTTTATTTCTGATTTTAGTGATTTTAAATCTTTTTTAGATTTTAAAAGATTACATGCAGGGTCTAACATTTGATATCCTAAAATTTCTTTTCCTTCAGATTCTAATCTTTCTTTCATTTTTAAAACTTCTTCTTCTCCACCACTTTTACACGTAGCTGCACATTGGTTACATCCAACTAACACTATTTTATTAGCATTTTTTATATAACCTAATATCTCTTCAAATGGCTTATTTTCAGAAATTATCATCTCTATTCCCCCTTGAAAATCTCCATTTATTTATTATTTTGTAATTTACAAGCTTTAACTACATGACTAGCTAATATAGAAGTTGTAACTGATCCAACTCCTCCTGGAACTGGAGTTATCATAGAAACTTTATCTAAAACATTGTTAGTATCTACATCTCCACATAAATTGCCTTGATCGTCTACATTTATACCTACATCTATTACTATGGCTCCATCTTTTATATATTCTTCTTTTACCATATTAGCTTTACCAACTGCTGCTACAAGTATATCTGCATTTGATGTTATCTCTGGCAAGTTTTTAGTTCTTGAATGACATATAGTTACAGTAGCATTTTCATTTAATAAAAGCATAGATACAGGTTTTCCAACTACCATAGATCTACCTAATACTACTATGTTTGCACCTGATAAATCTACGTCATAATATTTTAATATTTCTACTACTGCAGTAGGTGTACATGGAGGATATCCACTTTTATCATTTTCTAATATCTTAGATATGTTTATAGGATTAAAACAGTCTATATCTTTATTAGGATCTATCTCATATTTTATTACATCTTCATTTAGATGTTTAGGAAGTGGTCTGAAAGTCAATATTCCATTAACTTTTTCGTCTTCATTTAACTTATGTACTGCTTTTATATATTCTTCCTGAGTTATATTTTCTTCTAACTCTATTACTTCAGTTTCTATGCCTATAGTTTGGCATCTTTTAAGTGCTCCTCTTTCGTAAGCTAAATCATCTGGTCTAGCACCTACTCTGACTATAGCTAATTTAGGTATTATACCTTCCTTAGATAAGTCATTAACTTCTTTTATTAAATTTTCGCTTATTTTGTCTGCGACAGGTTTACCTTTTATTATTTGTCCTTTAGTTGTTATATTGCTCATTTAATCTGGCCCCCTATATCTTAAAAATTAAATAAATTATAGTATGAGTCTTATTTGTTTAGTTCATTTTCTACTTTCTTGTAAACTTCATCACAAATTCTAACTCCATTTTCAACAAGATTATTAACTTCATCTCTTACACTTTTTACATATTCTTCATCTTTGATTGAATTTATATTTATAATAACATTTAGTTGTCCACTAAGTATTGCCGCTCTTAGACATTGAACTCCAACTCCAACATCACTTATTGCAAGTCTTGATCCTTTATCTACTAAATCTTCATGTAATTTAATAGCTTCATAGCATACTTTTACTATTTTTATTGGAACTTCACATGCCTTTTTTAATGCACTTTCCATAGTATCTGCTTTTATTTTCTTTTCTTCTTCCGTAGAATTTGGAAGCCCGTATGCTTTTGATAATGGAAGGAAGCATTCTGCATCTTCATCTATCATATTTATTAAATCTTTTTCTAATTCTCTTGCTTTTTCTAATATAGCTTTTACATTTTCTTCATATTCAGCATATTTTTTCTTTCCTATAGTTAAATTACACACCATACTTCCTAGAGCAATACCTATCGCCCCAGTTAAAGCTGCTGCTCCACCTCCGCCAGGAACTGCTGATTTTGAAGCTAACACATCAACAAAATCTACACATGTTTTTTCCGATATTCTCATTTTCTTTCCTCCATACATAATACCTTATGTTTATTCTATTATATTTTATTAATCGGAAGTAGCGAAATTGTAATTGTAGTTGTCGACGTAGCACTTAAAGTACATCTTTTTAGTACTTTGTGCGAAGAAGAAAACTACAATTACAACGAGCGACCCCCGATTGTTTAATTATATTAGAATAAACCTGATATTACACCATTTTCATCAACATCTATTCTTTCTGCTGCTGGAACTTTTGGAAGCCCTGGCATTTTCATTATATCTCCAGTAAGAGCAACTATAAATCCAGCACCTGCTGAAACAGTCAATTGTCTTACAGTTATTCTAAATCCAGTAGGTCTACCCAACTTAGTTTGATCATCAGTTAAAGAATATTGAGTTTTAGCCATACATATTGGTAATTTGCTAAATCCTAATTTTTCTAAGTTTTGTATTTCTTTTTCAGCCGCTTGAGTAAAATCAACTCCATCAGCTCCATATATTTTCTTAGCTATAGCTTCAATTTTCTCTTTTATAGATAAATCATCTTCATAACAGAATTTAAAATTATTTTCTTCTTCATCTATTAATCTCATAACTTCTTTTGCTACTTCAATTCCACCTTCTCCACCTTTAGCCCATACTTCAGAAAGTGTAACATTAACGCCTAATTCCTTACATTTTTCTTCAACTAATTTAAGTTCAGCTTCAGTATCAAGAGGGAATCTGTTTATAGCAACAACTGCTGGAAGTCCGTATACCTTAGTTATATTTTCAACATGTTTTAAAAGATTTGGAATTCCAGCCTCTAAAGCTCCTAAATTTTCTTCATTTAATTGATCTTTAGATACTCCACCATTATATTTTAACGCTCTAACAGTAGCTACAATTATTACTGCATCTGGCTTTAAATCTGCCATTCTACATTTGATATCTAAGAATTTTTCAGCTCCTAAATCCGCTCCAAATCCTGCCTCTGTTATTACATAATCAGCAAAATGCATTGCCATTTTTGTAGCTATTACAGAGTTACATCCATGAGCTATATTTGCAAATGGTCCTCCATGAACGAAAGAAGGAGTACCTTCTAATGTTTGAACTAAGTTTGGTTTTAATGCATCCTTAAGTAAAGCTGCCATTGCTCCGTTAGCTTTTAAATCTCTAGCTGTAACAGGATCTCCATTATATGTGTAACCAACTATTATATTTCCTAGTCTTTCTTTTAAATCTATTATGTCATTAGCTAAACAAAATGCAGCCATTATTTCAGATGCAACTGTTATATCAAATCCATCTTCTCTAGGAACTCCATGTGCTTTTCCTCCTAATCCATCAGTTATATTTCTTAACTGTCTATCATTCATATCAACACATCTTCTCCAAGTTATTCTTCTTGGATCAATCCCTAAATTATTACCTTGGTGTATATGATTATCAAGCATAGCTGCTAATAAGTTATTCGCAGCACCTATAGCATGAAAATCTCCAGTAAAGTGTAGATTTATATCTTCCATAGGTATAACTTGAGCATAGCCTCCACCAGCAGCTCCACCTTTTACACCAAATACAGGACCTAAAGATGGTTCTCTTAATGCAACTAATACATTCTTATCTAATTTAGCAAATGCATCAGCTACACCTATTGTAGTAGTAGTTTTACCTTCTCCTGCTGGAGTTGGATTTATAGCTGTTGTTAATATTAACTTAGCTTTTTTCTTTTTATTATCTTTTTTTAGTAAGTTATAATCAACTTTTGCTTTATATTTTCCGTAAAGTTCTACTTCATCATCACTTAATCCTAATTTTTTAGCTATTTCTCTTATATCTTGTGGTTTAGCTTCTTGTGCAATTTCTATATCTGATTTAAATCCCATAACTAAATCTCCTCTCACTTTACATTATTATATCTATTATACTAATATACTAACAATTCGTCATTAATCTATTTTTTATTTCATCTATCTGTATTTTAGTATCTATACTTACATCATATGGAGATTTACTTGCTCTATCCGAGTCTATAACGTCTTGATTGTAGTAAACAAAGCCTAGTAATTCTCCATCTTGTAAATTACTAGTTATAAATTCTTCATCTGATTTATTTCTTACTTTATTCCCTACTACGAAGACTTGTTTAACCCCTATGTCAGTTCCTAATTTTTTAACTTTTCTATAAGTTTGTAAACTTCTTTCCCCTGGCTCTACAACAACTATAAAAGCATCTACACCTTGTGCAGTCCCCCTACCTAAATGTTCTATACCAGCTTCCATATCCATTATTACAACATCTTTATTTTGCAAAATCAGGTGAGAACATAGTCTTTTTAAAAGTACATGTTCAGGACATACGCATCCACTGCCACCTGAATCTACTGTTCCTAAAGTTAAAAGTCTTACCCCATTGTATTCCTTGCAAAAACTATCAGGTATATCATCTACTTTAGGATTTAGTTTAAACATTTTATTAAAAGTTCCACTCTCAGCTGCGGTTCTTTCATTAACTAAATTTTTCATTTCTGATATAGGAACTATCGATTCATAAACTTCTTTTGGAAATCCCAAAGCTAAACCTAAATTAGCATCAGGATCTGCATCCACAGCTACTACTCTATAACCATCATCTGCAAACATTCTTGACAACATAGATGAAAAAGTTGTCTTTCCTACTCCACCTTTACCTGTTATTGCTATTTTCATATTCTACCCCTTTTGTTTATCTCAACTTAATTTAAGTTTATATTTTTCATCTTCTAGTTTTAATTTATAATTAGTTATGATTGCATGAAAAATAAACTATAGCTAGCTTTCATAAACTAATTAATTTTACATACTATCTTTTCAAAGTAGTACTCCTAGTTTTATATATTATTAAGTTATTTTTAAGCTTCTGCTAGCGCTGCTTTTTTCTCAGCGTTTTTTTGTGCAACTAATTCTTCAAAATGTACACGTTTTTTCTCTATATCATTTATTATCATTTGAGCTAATTCTTCTGGATTTTCGTTAACTTTAAATGTTGCTCCCATACTATCTTGTAATGTTTGTGTTAATATTTCTACAGTTTTTGATGATCCACCTATAGGAGGCATTATACCTAAGTAAGTGTCTATACCAGAACCTACAACATAAGTTCCTATTGCAACAGCTTTCTCAGACATCCATTCTGGAGCTACCCCAGCTACTGGTATATCACACATATCCATATCTAGATATTTAGCAACCTCTGAAACAACACTTAATATTCTACTACAGTCAACACAAGAACCTAAGTGTATAACTGGCGGTATATCAACTAATTCACAAACTGTAGCAAGACCTTTACTTGCCATGCTTTTTGCTTCTTTATTTAATAATCCAAATTTACCTGCAGCTGAAGCTCCACATCCAGTTGTTACAACTAAGATATCATTTTTAATCAACTCTTTCATTATAGTTACATGAGCTTTATTTGATACACTTCTTGCATTATTACATCCAACTACTCCTACTACCCCTCTTAATACTCCTGATTTTAAACAGTCAACTAATGGTTTAACTGTTCCTGTTTCATCTATTTGAGAGTTTACAACTCTATCTAGTTGACCTATTATAGCTTGCTCACTAAATCCAACTGTTGTACTTGATTTTAGCTGAGGTATATGAACTTTTTCTTTATCTCTATTTTTAAAGTTAAGTATAGCTTCTCTTACTATTTTTTTAGCATCATTTAATGCTGTCTCTTCATTAAATTCTATATATGTTGATCCTGATATCTTAGCTTTTGGTGATGTTGTTATGAATTTTGTATGGTAGCACTCAGAAACTTTAGCTAATGCTGGGAATATACATTGAACATCAACTATCATAGCTTCAACCGCTCCTGTTATTATAGCTAATTCTTGTTGATGGAAATCCCCTGCTGTTCTAACACCATGTCTCATAGTTACTTCATTACCAGTACAACACATTCCTGCTAAGTTTATACCTTCTGCTCCCACTTCTTTAGCTAATGCCACAAGTTCTGGATCTTCAGATGCCAATACTATCATTTCTGATAATGAAGGTTCATGACCATGTAATATTATATTTACTTTATTATCTTCTAATACTCCTAGATTTGCTTCTGATTGTCTTACTGTTGGTGTGCCAAATAGAATATCACTAAATATAGTTCCTATCATAGAACCTCCCCATCCATCTGCTAATGAAGTTCTTAATGATAAGTTAATTAAACTATCTATATCAGCTGTACATCCCATATGAGTTGAATGCATTATTGTTACTATTTCTCTATCTATAGATCTTGGCTCTATATTATGTTTTTTCCATAAATCTTGTCTTTGATACGGAGCATGACTTAAAAACTTTAATGTACCATGAGGTTTACCAAATTCCATTAAAGCTATATCTGCAACTTCATGCGCTATATCATATATATCTCTATCTTCTGTTTCTACTCCCCATTCTTTTGCTAAATTTTTCAACTTAGCTTCATCTTTTATAGTATAGTTTCCATCTCTACTAGCTATAGCCATCGTATGTACTATACCTCTAGCATGGTCTGAGTGAGCTGCAGTTCCTGCTGCAACCATTCTAGCAAAGTTTCTACCTACTATAACATGTTCATCAGCCCCACATAAGCCTAGTGGCGTTTTAGGAGTTATTCTACAAGGTCCTGCTGCACATATTCTACAGCATACTCCCTGTAACCCAAATCCACATTGAGCTTTCATAGCAGCTTTCCTGTCATACATAGTTTCTACACCATCTCTTTCAGCCTTTTCTATAAGTTCTTGGCTGTTTAAATCGATAGTTAACATCTTTTTCTCCATACTTCTATCCCCTTTTTTATAAAATTTTTAATAGAGCTAAGTATGTTGTCATATATGAGCTTCGTATATTTCTACATCTAAAATAATGTTATTTACCTAAATTATAACAACAATATCTTTTACTTTCACTATAATTTAGGTAATTTTTTAACAAGTATTATATATTACTTCTCTAGCATAGCTATCAATGCCCCATAAGCTATAGAGTATAATTTTGATTCATGTGTATCAGCTCTTGATACTAAAACGATAGGTGCTTTTGCTCCCATTACCACTCCAGCAGATTTTGCTCCAGCAAAATATGTCAAAGATTTACCAATTCCATTTCCAACTTCTATTGTTGGAACTAAAAGAATGTCTACATCTCCAGATACTTTACTTTCTATACCTTTTATTCTGGCTGATTCAGATGATATAGCTAAATCAAGTGCTAATGGACCTTCCAGTATAACATTTTCTCCAAACCTTTTATTTTCACTAGATTCTTGCAATTTTTTTGCATCTACAGTTGCTTGCATTTTAGAATCTACTTTTTCCTTTGCTGCTAGGGCTGCTACTTTAATATTTTCAATCTTAAGTGGCTTACATGCTTTTATTGCATTTTCAACAATTTTTTCTTTATGCTCATAACTAGGATTTATATTCATGCCCCCATCTGTAAGCATAAGTAGCTTATGATAACTTGGTATATCATATATCATAACATGGCTAAGTAAACTATCTGTTCTTAATCCATAATCTTTATTTAAAACCTCTTTTAATAAAATAGATGTATCTAGTATTCCTTTCATTAAAAAATCAGCTTTTTTGCTACTTACTAATTTAACAGCTATTTGAGCACAACCTTCATAAGTACTAGCTTCAATCATATTAACATTATTCAAATTTAAATTTAAATTTTTAGCTATTTCTTTTATTTTATCAATTTTACCTATTAAAATAGGTTCTATTATGTTCATATTCATAGCCTCTACTACAGCACATAAAACTTCTTCATCTTGTGCTGCCGCTACAGCTAACTTAACTTTTTCATTTAGTTTTAGCTCATTTATTATATCGCTTAAATTTTTAATCAATATAACACCCCCTTATATTCTTATTTTTGTCAACTTATAAATATGTATATAAATTTTTAATACTTATAATAAACCTAATTTGACATATTAACTCCTACTCCTTTTTATTTAAATAAAAAAGCTATAAGAATAAATTCTCATAGCTTTATAAATTTAGCTTATATTATCTATAACTATCTAGTTCTCTTAAACATGCTACTGTTACTTCATCTTGAGGATTTATTTCATATGCTCTTTCTATGTAATAAATAGCATTATCTAAATCTCCATCATTTAAATAAGCCATACCTAAATTACAAAGTATCTCCGGGTCTTCTTTTTTTAACTTAGCAGCCTTTTCAAAATATTCTATAGCACCTTTCATATTGTAATTTGAAGCCTCACAAAGACCTAACTCAACTAATGTGTCCACTTGATTTGGTCTTATTATAAGTATCTTTTCAAAATATTTTTGAGCTTGTCCTATATCATTCATATTTCTATAAGCTAATCCTATCATAAATAAAAGATTCCACCAGTCTCCATGCTCATCTGCTAATGGAAGTAGTTTTTCTAATCCTTCTTCATTTTTCCCTTGGAACACTAAATTATATCCTTCTTCATATTGAACTTTAAAATCCATTTTTCCTATAAGTTCTTGTATCTCAGCACATAAGTCTTCTGGTAATCCTAGCTTAATTGCTTCTTCCCATGTAACTTTGCTTTTTATATACTGATTTTGATTATAATAGTGATACCCTAAATGATAGTATGCTAATGCAAATGACTCATCTAAATCTCTAACTTTTTCTAATGCCTCTATAGCATCTAATAAAAATGCTTCCATAGGTTGTTCGTCACCATTTTTTTGATGTTGCTTAGCTAATTCTTGGCAAACTATAGCATAATGATAAAGAGCATCTACATCATTAGGATATAAACTTACACTACATTTTAGGTATATTAAAGAATCTGTATATTCTCCAGCTTCAAAATACTTTCTAGACATATATCCCATATATGCTTTTAAGTCTAAATCTAGATTCTTTTGTATAGCGTCTAGAAACTTCTTATATTCATCATTAAGTTTAAACTTACTATCAATTCCCATAATATATATCATTGCATCAGCTATAGACATTGAACTTAACCCATTTTGAGCTGTATTAGTTTTTATACCTTTTACTAATACATCATTTTTTATAGGTACATCTAGTCCATCTTTAGGGAATTCATATCCTTTTAAATTAAATTCTGCTCCATTTTTTATTCTTAAAAATGCTAATTCTTCCGCTTTTTTTAGTATATATTTCTCACTTCTAAATTTCACTTTATACCTCCTATATTTCCACTGTGTATGATTTAGATTTCTCAAACACCTTTTTATCATCATAAACAAATAATATTATACTTTCTTTTGGTTGTAATTTTGCAGTTATATTTTTCTTTAATTGTAATATATCATACTTAAATGTCTCAAAATGAACATATTTTATTATTTGTTTTGCAGGAGTATTTTCAAATCTAGGTATATATTTTAATATATTTCCTTCATTTTGTAAAAATAAATGGCATCTATTTTTAAAATCATCTACTTCTACTTTATCCATAAATGCAGGCACATTAGATGTTTTTCCTAAAGATATATAATCATACTTTACAATTTCTTTAAATAATTCAGTTTCTATATTAATTTTATCTGTATAGAAATCTACTAATATCTTATATAATTGGTTCTTTCCTTGTGATGCATTGAAATATCCATTATCATTGAAATATGTTGCAAACTCCTCGAAAAACTTAAAAGGACTTTCTTTATAATAATTATGTATTATATACCTCATTGAAAGAACAAAGTTTTTAGAGTTAAAGTATCTTTCTAATATTTCTTCTATATCTTTTAATTTTAATATCTCATTGTAACTTATATATTTATTATATAAAACTTCATATGGAGGATAATCTTTATATCTAAATTCATGTTCATCTGCTTGATTTCTAATTCCTGTACCTTTTATCATTTTTAAGAAACCTAATTGTAAATGCTCTATTCCTAGATTAAATACATCATTAAATGAGTTTTCAAAGCTACTATAATCTTCATATGGTAATCCTGCTATCAAATCTAGATGTTGATGTATATTTCTAAATGATGCTATCTTTTGAACTACATATGATAATTTTTTAAAATCATCTCTTCTACCTACAGCATCTAATACTTTTTCATTTGTAGATTGAACTCCTATTTCAAATTGGAATAGACCTTCTTTACAGTCTTTTAAAAACTCTAACATATCATCAGTTAATAAGTGTGCCGTAACTTCAAAATGATATGTTGTATAACCATTATCATTTTCCATTAAAAATTTCATTATTTCCATTGCAAATTTTTTATTTGCATTAAATGTTCTATCTATAAACTTGATTTGAGATACTCTAGCATCTATAAGTTTCTTTAAATCTTTTTTTACTCTATCTATACTAAAATATCTTAATCCTTCTATCGCTGAAGATAAACAGTACTGACAGTTAAAAGGACAACCTCTCGATGTTTCATAATATACAATTCTATTTTCATATTCTTTTTTATCTAACTCTTCATAAGGACTAGGTATTAAATCTAAATTTTCTAAAAGTTTCATAGGTTTATTAGTTATAATAGAATCATTACTTCTATAAACTATTCCATCAACGTCTTCTATTTTCATATCCCCTATAAGATATTTTGTAAAATCTCTAAATATAAGTTCTCCTTCTCCATAAAGTATATAATCTATAAAATCATATTTTTTCATAGCTTCTTCACTGTCATAAGTTACTTCTGGTCCACCTAAAGCTATTTTTATATTTGGTTTAACTTTCTTTAAGTTATTACATAACTTAACTATATCATTTACATTCCATATATATGTTGAAAATAATATAACATCATAATTATTTGTATATATATCTTTTAATATAAAATCTAATTCATTGTTTATCGTATATTCTCTTATATCTACATTTATATCTTCAATATCTTTTACCATTTGTTTTAGATATCTTATTGCTAGGTTTGTATGTATAAATTTCGAATTTAACGTAGTTAAAAGTATTTTCAATTAATTCACCTCTTTTATTAATTTTCTTAGCTATAATCGTCTATTTTTGTTAAAATACTATATGTATGATTTTTATTTATAATATTATGTATATAAAAAGAAGGTTTTTTTATATTGTTGTAGAATTATATCTTATTATATATTTTCTTAATCACTAAATTACACATGAAAGGAAGTTTTTTATGAAATTGTTCGACAAAGTATCTATTGATGCACTATCTAAAAGAGATTTATTGCTTATTGTAAAAGCATTAGAATATACCTATGAAAATACTAATTTAGAAGATTTCATCGACCTTAGAAACAGCCTTATAAAAGAACTTTGTTTTCTAACAAACACTAAAGAAGAAGTTTTTGTTGAATATTTAGAATCTGATAATTAAGCTTTTCTAAATTTAAAGCTATAATTACCAGATTTTGATACCAAATTAATAGTCAATATATTGTTAGAAAAATCTTTTGATACAACTTTTATATTGTTTAGTATTGGATCAGACTTTACATCTCCAATTTCTAAACTTATTAAATATCTTGGGTCAGATTTTATATTATATTCTTTTTTAGATATCTTGTATTTTCTAAGTTTTATAATATATTCTGACATAGAGTTTATAAAATCTATATTGTCTATATTACTTTCAATATTTAAATTGAGAATAGATAATATAGATTTTTTTATACTTTTAATACCATCTAAGCTAACTTCTCTATCTTCTATGTAAACATCATATATAGCATTTAATAAATTTGTTATTATATTAGTACTTTCGTAGTCACTTACTTTAAGGTCTATGTATCTATCTATAGCTTGTATAGTTTGAATTCTCTTCATTTCAAATTTTATAACTTCTGATTTATCCATATTGTGATTAAATTCAATTATAACAGTTTTTATCTTTTGCATTAAATCTTCATATTCTATATTTGAATTTTCAATTATAGAGTGAATTAATGTATTATATATTAAACTAGCTAATATGTAATCATTCATATACTCATTAGCCTTATTATATAAAACATGATATTTCATAACCTTTAATGCTTCTAATTCACTTTTTTTCATATTTGTATTTGATATCACAATTGGAAGTACAATGTTTATTATGTTTAAATCTTTTAATTTTTGTCCATAGAATTTATAATATAATAATTCATCTTTTAATCTATTTTTATCTATTTTTACATATCTTTGAGTTATATCATCAACTAAAGACTTCGTATTTAAAATAATCATGTCTTTAATATATTTATCCTCTATACCAAATGCATTTATATATGCTTTCTTTAATAAATCCTCTTTCATAAGTACTACCTTCCTAACGTATAAACTACTTTATAGTTTTATCAATTAATTAACTTAGTATACTTTTTAAAAAAAATAGGCAGCTGTTAGCTGCCGTAAATGTAGGGGGGGAGTAGAATACTATTGATACTCTACTTCCATATATCTCTTTTGATTTTTATTAGCTCAACTATCGAGCTATTTCTTAATATAATTATACAATAACCGAAATTTAGATGTAAAGCATTATTTTTCGACAAATGTATATAAGATATATTACATTCTTTCTGGTGCACCCATACCTAATAATGCAAGAGCATTTTCTATAGTTTGTTTAGTAGCTGCAACTAAAGCTACTCTAGCTTTTTTAACTTCTATATCGTCAACTAATATTGGATTTTCATGATAGAATTTATTAAATGCTTGAGCTAAATCTAACACAAATCTTGTTACTATATGTGGTTCATTTTTTCTTAATGCTACTAATATATTTTTATTAAATGATGCTATTAATTTTATTACTTCCGAACTATCAGCATCAGTTAATAAATTGTAATCTATATCTGTACTTACTTCCATATTAGCTTTTCTTAAAACTGAACAACATCTAGCATGTGTATATTGTACATATGGTCCTGTTTCACCCTCAAAACTTAAAGTTCTCTCCCAAGAGAATGTATAATCTTTTATTCTACTATTAGATAATTCTTGGAATACTACTGCTCCAACTCCAACTTGTTTAGCTATTTCATCTACATTCTTAGCATTAGGATTTTTAGCAAGCATTGTTTCTTTTGTTTTTTCTATAGCTTGTTTTAAAACATCTTCTAAGAAAACTACTCTACCTTTTCTTGTAGACATAGTACCTTCTTCTAATGCAACCATACCAAATGGAACATGTACCATATCTTTAGCCCAATCAAATCCAACTAATTCTAAAACTTTAAATAATTGTTGGAAGTGTAAGCTTTGTTGAGATCCAACTACATATATACATTTTTCAAAATCGTAGTTTTCTTTTCTGTATAATGCAGCAGCTAAGTCTCTAGTCATATATAATGTAGATCCATCTTTTTTAGTTATAAGTGCTGGAGGCATATTGTATTCTTCTAAATCAACTATATTAGTTCCTTCAGATTCTTTTAATAAATCCTTATCTTTTATTATATCTATTACTCTATCCATTTTATCTGAGTAGAAACTTTCTCCTGCATATGAATCAAATTCTATATCTAGTAAATCATAAACTCTAGAGAATTCTTTTAAACTTTCATCTCTAAACCATTGCCATAAATCAACAGCTTCTTTATCTTTATTTTCTAATTTTGTAAACCAAGCTCTAGCTTCATCTTCCATTTCTGGATGTTTTTCAGCTTCATCATGGAATTGTATGTATAATTTTAATAACTCAGGTATTGGGTTAGCTTCAACAGCTTCCTTGCTTCCCCATTTTTTAAATGCAACTATAAGCTTACCAAATTGAGTTCCATAATCTCCAAGATGATTTACTCTTATAGTATTATATCCTTGAGAATCATATATTTTGTATAAAGCATTACCTATAACTGTAGTTCTTATGTGTCCTATGTGGAATGGCTTAGCTATGTTAGGAGATGAGAAATCTATTACTACAGTTTTATCTTTTCCTAAATCACTGTGTCCATAGTCTTTTCCTTTAGTTAAAACATCATTTATAACAGTCTTAGCTAATTGAGATTTGTTAACGAAAAAGTTAACATATCCTCCTGCTGGTTCAACTTTTGATATAGCTTCATTAGCTTCTATACTTTGTGCTATATCAGCTGCTATCATATTAGGTGCTTTTCTAAATACTTTTGCTAATCTAAAGCATGGGAATGCATAATCTCCCATTTCACTATTTGGCGGTACTTCTATTAATCCAACTATTTCTTCTAATGTTAAATCTTCTATTTTCTCTTTTAAAGATTTAGCTACTTCTATTTTAAAATCTTGCATATTAGTGCTCCTTCCTTATTCTTATAACACTTTATGATAAAACAAATTGTATTTTTTTTCAAGTATATGTCTACTTTTCTAATTGCTTCTCACTAATGATATCTATTCCTTCATTTTTTAAAATTGAAGCTGTAACTCCTAATCCATTAATCTTGTTTCCTTGAAATGTTCCATCATATATTTTGTTACTTCCACAAGATGGACTACCTTCTTTTAAAATAGCTTTTTTACAACCATATAATTTTGCTATTTTTAAGGTTTCATAAGCTCCCTTTAAGAAATTTTCTGTCATATCCATACCTTGTTTATTTTTCACCTTACATTTATTATTTAAAACTTCATTCCCTGTTCCATTGACTATTTCACAAGGAATTCTTGGAGTTGATAATCCACCTAATTGCTCAGGACAAACTAATATAAATTGTTTGTCCCTTAGATAATTCTTAACTCCTTCATGATTGTTATTATCGCCATCATATTTACAGTTTATGCCTAATAAACAAGCTGATACTAATATCATTTTTTCATCCCCTTAATTATTTTAAAGTTACTATCGTAACTCCCATTCCACCTTCACCATATTGTCCAGTTCTTTGAGATTTTACATGTTTATGTCTTTTTAGCATTTCTGTAATTCCAGTTTTTAATACACCTGTCCCTATACCATGAATAACTGTTACATTTTCTAATCCAGCTAAACAAGCATCATCAAGGTATTTATCAACTTCTTCTCTTGCTTCTTCTAATGTCATTCCTCTTAAGTCCACTTCACTTTTGACTCTACCTGATTTGGATTTAATGACATTTCTGGTTGCTTTAGTAACTGTTGATTTTGCATCTTTCTTTGCCTTTTGTAATGATTTATATGGTAATGTCATTTTCATTATACCAATTTGAACTACAGCTTCTTTTTTCTTATTATCTGCAGATATTACTGAACCTTGTTGATTTAAAGTTATAACTTTTACTTCATCTCCAGGTTTTAAATCTTTAACTTCTTTTGATGCAGTTTTAGGAACTATCATGCTTTTAACACTTGGTTGTAATGCTCCCATAGAACTTGAAATTTCTTTTCTTAATTCCTCAATTTTTCTATTCTTTTCTTTAGACATACTTTCTTGTTCTAATCTTCTAAGTTCTTTTATAACTAACTCAGTTTCTTCTTTAGCTTGTCTAGTAATTCTAAAAGCTTCTTGTCTTGCTTCTTCTAATAATCTTTCTCTTTGAATTGATATTTTGCTTAATTTTTCATCATATTCTCCTTTTAGTGTTTGAATTTCTTTTCTAAGTCTTGTTGCTTCTTCTTTTTCTTCAACTGCTTCTACTCTAGATTTTTCTAAGCTATGAATAACATCTTCAACAGCTATAGTATCCGTATCTATAAATTCTTTTGCTCTATTTATTACATATTCACTTAATCCTAATCTCTTTGATATAGCAAAAGCATTAGATTTTCCTGGAACACCTATAAATAATCTATATGTAGGTCTTAGATTTTCTAAATCAAACTCTACTGCTGCATTTTCTACACCATCTTTTGTAAGTGCATAGTGTTTTATTTCACTATAGTGTGTTGTTGCTATACATTTTGCTCCTGCCATATTTACATCTTCAAGTATAGCTATTGCAAGTCCGGCTCCTTCTACAGGATCTGTTCCTGCTCCTAATTCATCAAATATAACTAATGAATCTTGCGTAACATCTTTTAATATTGATACTATATTAGTCATATGAGAAGAGAATGTAGATAAACTCTGTTCTATACTTTGTTCATCTCCTATATCTGCAAATACATTATCGAAAACTCCCATACTAGTTCCATAATCCGCTGGTATATGTAATCCACTTTGTACCATAAGTGCAAATAATCCAACAGTTTTTATAGTTACAGTCTTACCCCCAGTATTAGGTCCAGTTATAACTAATGTATGAAATTCTTCACCTAAACGTATATCATTTCCTACTACAGAGCTAGCATTTAATAATGGGTGTCTACCATTTTTTATATTTATATACTTTTCTTTATTTAATTTTGGCTCTACACCTTTTAGTTGTATAGATAACTTACCTTTTGCAAAAGCAAAATCTATTTTTCCTAAAATTTCTTGGTTACTTAATAAATCATCACTTATATCTCCCACAAGAGATGATAGCTCACTTAGTATTCTTTCTATTTCTTCTTTTTCCTTTAATCTAAGTTGTCTAAGCTCATTGTTCATTTCTACTATACTCATAGGTTCTATAAACAAAGTAGCTCCTGATGATGATTGATCATGTACAATACCTGAAACTTGAGATCTATACTCAGCCTTTACTGGAATAACAAATCTATCTCCTCTTATTGATATAATTGCATCTTGTAAATATTTTTGATATGTTGATGAACTTATTATCCCATTTAATTTAGATCTTATGGATTGATTTTTTTGTATAATTTTTCTTCTTAATCCTCTTAGTTCGCTTGAAGCATTATCTGATATTTCAACTTCACTAACTATAGAATTAAATATTTTATCTTCAATATCTCTATGTATATATAATGAATTAGATAGAGATTGTATTATCGGATAATTAAAATCCTCTTCTTCAGATGATGATAAAGTATTATTTAAAATTCTAGCAACTCTAAGAGTATCAGCTATCATTAGTAAACTTCCTGCATCTATAGAGGCTCCTACTTTAGTTCTTTTAACCTTATCTTCTATATCATATAAACCTTGTAAATTTACTCCGCCCTTTTTTATAAGTATAGATTGTGCTTCACTAGTTTCTTCTAACATATATTTTACTTCTTCATAGTCAGAACTAGGCTCTAACTCATTGATATATCTTAATCCTAAAGAAGATGAAGCCTTTTCTTTTAGTAGTGCTATTATCTTATCAAATTCTAAAGCTTTTAATGATTTTTTATTCATGCTTCCTCCTTAAGTAAATTTTTTATATAAATTTTAAGTGTATTTTATGTAAATTTGTACTATACTATTTATATATTATACATAATCAATACTATTTTGTAATATAATTTAATCTAATTTAATTTTTATTAAGGAGATGTTTTTTATGAACAGAGTTTTAAATGATTTACAACCTAGTTTAGTTTTTAAGTATTTTGAAGAGATCTCTCAAATACCAAGAGGATCAAAAAATGAAAAAGGTATAAGTGATTACTTACGTAACTTTGGTGAAAGCTTAGGCTTAGAAACTATACAAGATGAGAGTTTAAATATAATAATCAGAAAGCCAGCAACTCCTGGATATGAAAATGCACCTGGTGTAGTACTTCAAGGTCACATGGATATGGTATGTGAAAAAAATAAAAGTACAAATCATGACTTTATGAAAGACCCAATAAAACTAAGAATAGATGGAGATTATGTATATGCAACTGATACAACTTTAGGTGCTGACAATGGTATAGCTGTTGCTATGGGACTTGCAATACTTGCTTCTAATGATATAGCTCACCCTGCTTTAGAACTTCTTGTAACTGTAGATGAAGAAGCTGGAATGACTGGTGCTATGGCATTAGATGGAAGCTTAGTAAAAGGTAAATATATACTAAACTTAGATTCTGAAGAAGAAGGTTACCTTTTAGTAAGTTGTGCTGGTGGTGTAACTGCCCTATCAACTTTACCTGTTGAATTTGTAAAACCAGAAGCTAATAAAAAAGCTTATCTTTTAGAGATAAAAGGATTATTAGGTGGACACTCTGGTATGGATATAATAAAACAAAGAGGTAATGCTAATAAGATATTAGGAAGACTTTTAAATTTATTAAATGTTGATTTTGATATCGCTAAGGTTGAAGGCGGTTCAAAAAATAACGCTATCCCTCGTGAAGCCGATTGTGTAATAATGGTTAATAACGATCAAATAGATGCATTTACAACTCAGTTAAAAGATATAACTAATATATTTAAACATGAATTAAGAACTTCTGACCCAGGACTTGAAATAGCATGTTCTGAAACTGCTACTCCTGAATTAATTCTTAATTCAGCTTCTAAAGATAAGGTTATAAAAATGCTTAATTTAATACCTAATGGTATACAAACTATGAGCATGGATATAGAAAACTTAGTTGAAAGTTCAACTAACTTAGGGGTTCTTAGAACTACAGATTCTACAGTTACTTTTGAATGTGCAGTTAGAAGTTCTGTAAAATCTCTTAAAGAAGATATAACAGCTAGAATGGAACTTTTAGTAACTGAACTTGGCGGAAACCTTGAATTAATAAGTGACTATCCAGCTTGGGAATATGCTAAAGATTCTAATTTAGAGAAAGTATGTATAGAAGCTTATAAAAACCTTACTGGAAAAGAACCTATAATAATGGCTTTACATGCAGGTCTTGAGTGTGGTTTATTACTAGACAAAATACCTAATGCTGAAGCTATATCATTTGGACCTAATATGTATGATGTGCATACTCCAAATGAACATTTAAGTATATCTTCAACTGAAAATACTTGGAAATACTTATTAGAAGTATTAAAATCTATAAAATAATAAATAAAAAACTCCTCTAATCAGAGGAGTTTTTATTTACTTTATTTTATCTATTGGTTTTTCAGCTACTATTATGATTTGTAAAGCTGTTGTAAGTATAGATGTTTTCTTTCTATATGCCATATACTTACCTTCCCATATATCACAATATTTTTCTTTAAATCTCTTTAATCCTTTAAAAGAATAAAAGTTTTGTCCATGTGAATATATCTGTGATGCTACTTTTTCTGATAAGAATGAGTATTTAGATCTACCTACATTAGATAATGGTGCCATACCCATATTAAATCTAGAATAACCCTCTTCTTGACCCCATTTAAACAGATTTACAAATATAAAATCCATTATACCGTTACAAGTGTCATGAGAGAATCTCATTAAATCTATAGATAGTGTCTTTTTATTATCGTACATAGGCATTAAGTTACTAAAACCTTTTATTTCATTATCTTTATTCTTAACTATAGCAATAGGCTGTCTACTTAAATATTCTTTATCAAAAAAGCCTATATAAAATCCCTTTTCTTGCCTACCTGATAGCCATTCATCTGAAACTGATTTTAGCTCATTTAAAAACTCATCTGTAAAAGGTGGTTTTACAATCTCAAAGCTATAACCTTCTTTTTCTACTCTAGATAGTGCATTTCTTACACTTTTCATTTTTCTTCCTTCTAAAGTAAACTTCGTTAAATCTACTAAAGCATCTTCTCCTAGCTTTAAGAATTCATATCCTGTTTCATGTAAATTTGGCATCATAGTTTTATCTATTGCACAAAATACTGGAACATATCCATACTTATCAGCTAAATTATAAAATTCTTGTATAGTTTCAAATATTTTTTCTTTATTACCTACAGGATTTCCAAGTATTACAATTTTATCTGCCGATATTTGATATTGTAATAATACATCTTTAGATTCATTTATATATACATATTTATCATGTAAATATACATAATGTATTACTGGTGATCCACCAAACTTCTCGATTATTTCTTTAACCTGATCTTCACATTCTTCTAACTTCTTGCGAGGAAAATCATTATCGTTATTTATTTTATATAATATCCATATTAAAAATATAGCTATTATAAATCCACTTATACTAAATCCTAATAATGATGCTCCATAATGTTTAATAGATTGAATTTTATAGTTAGCAATAGGAAGTTTTCCTATTTTACCACTTAAATTCGCATATACTGTGTATATATATAAAATTTGGAAAGATAGTAACAAGATTATATCCTGTAAAAATACTCCCCATCTCATTACAAAACTTTCTCGATAGAATTGTTTTTTACTAACCCATATAAGTATTGCAACTATGACTAGATATATACTTCTATAGTAATTAGGATCTATAACTAAAGTTAATAATACAGCTCCAATTATTAATCCTAAAGTTATTTTGTATATTCCTTTTGACTTATAACTCATTATTCTAGATATTGCTATTAATAAAAATCCTATTATTATAGATATTCTCTGTGGAATATGAACTATAGAAAAATACGAAAATTTATTTACAATATTAAATTTTCTAGCTAAGTCTGGAGTTGCTTCTGATATTAATAAAGTTACTCCTGATATTAAAACTAGTAACATAATACCTATATGTGCAATCTTAGATAAGATTGTTGTTATTATATCTTTTACATCTTCATCTAGATTTATAAAGTATTCTTGTCCATATAATATCAGCCCTATAGCCAATGGTATTATATAGTAAGACACACGATATAAAAATATTGCTAGTAATACTTTCTCAGATGAGATATTTAAAGCTTGTAAACCTAATAAAAGAGTTATATCAAATGAACCTATTCCCCCAGGTGCCATACTTACAATAGCTGCCACTATCGCTACTACAAATATAGGCAAGAATTTAGAAATTGGAACTGGTTCTCCTAAAATCCTCATTATACTATAAATTAAGAATATAGTAGTAGCCCACTCTAAAGCTGATATAATCATTATTTTAACAGCATCTATTAAATCTACTTTTTCTTCTTGAGTTGATTTAACATATTTAACTACTAAATATATTGATAAAATAGGAAAATAAGTACTTATTAAGACTGTCATTATACTTACAAACTCATTTATTCTTAAACTACTAAAATTTGTTATTACATAAACAAAACAAACCATAGAAAACCCTGTTAAGTTTAATGCTACTATTTTAGATATCTCTTTTACTAATAGCTTCGTATCTTTAACATGGTCTTTATAGAAATTAGTTTTTAAAGCTATAGCTGTACTACCTCCAAATCCAGCTATACTAGCTATAGAACTCGCTATCCATGAGTATTTATATAGTTTAATATTACTTAATTTTATTCCAACCCTTTTTTTAAGTATAAAATCATAAAAACTTAATGGTAGATAAGAAACCATACCTAAAATAGCTATAATTAGCATATTCCATATAGTTAATTTATCTGCATATCTTTTAAATACTTCAATATCAAAAGATGTAAATATATTTTTAAATTCTTTCATTACTATAATGAAAATTGCTAAGGCAAAAATTATTTTTATCCATTTTAGCAATTTATGCTTATTCATTTAACAAATCCCTCCTTATAATTTTTCACCTAAAAACTATTTTTATACATTTTCATATATATTTTTACATTTTTTTACTTTCTCAATACCTTATATTATACCTTATTTTATATAATTCTATAAAATTTAATTTATAAAATCCACTTACATAATTGTAAGTTATAAATTATATGTACATCATTTTTTATATTTTACAAATTTCTACGTAAAACTATTCATTAATTAAATAAAATAAAGCATAGAGAAAATTTAATACTCTATGCTTTGTTTTATTTACATTTTATGTATAAAAGCATTTTATTATTTATCTTTTTGTAAAATATTAAAATCTAATTAGTATATCTACATTAATTGTAAAAATAATTTCTAAAGAAAATTAATATATAAATCTAAATTTTTTCTAAAGAAATTATATGATATTTATTTCATTTTTTCAAGTTTACTATATTTAATAAAGTAATTACAAAAAAATATAGTATATAAGCATAATTTTTTAAGCTTATATACTATATTAATTATAATTTATTCAACACCTTTATAGTAGTGCCCAGTTGTAGTACCTACCTTATCTAAATTATTAAATAACTTTCTAGACTTACTTCCCATAATAAAATTATTTTCTATAGTTTCTAGATATGCTTCTATTATATTTTCTATTTGATCGTTATCTTCAAGTGTGAAATCTAATCTAAATATGTTTATATATGAATTTTTTAGTTCATTTAAATCTTCTAACATACATATAGGTTTTGAATTATATATACTTGTCCTACAGAATATATCTTGTGATAATCTATATATCTCATCTTTAGAATCTTTTAATGCATACATACTCTTATTACATATAGCACATCTTTTATCTTTTTTACAATTTCTAACTAAAACTCCCATAGGACAGTATTCACTAATCATAAGAGGAGTATATCCATAAACAATGCTTTCTATATCGATATCTGTGTATCTTAACATATCTTTAATTTCTGTTAAGTTTAGCTCTTGAGAAATACACACTGTCTTTGCACCTTCAGATTTATAATGATTTATTGTTTCACTATTAAATGAATTTAAATAAGTATCTATATATAATTCATTTTCTTTAAATAAACTAACGCAACCTAAATTTTCTGCTTGTACTGATAATTTGCTATCATTTTTTAATTTATCTAAAATTTTGTAATCTTTATTTCTAAGTATTCTTGGTGGCGAATATATTATTTTTACTTTACTATTAGAAATTTCAATAGCTTCATCTAAAGTATTTATATCTTCATAATAAACTGTATCTATATCATATTTTAATACAGATTTTAATTGATCTATATTTTTAACTTTTACTCTAAGCTTTATATCTTTGTCTCTAATTACAGATTTAGGAGTATATATTAGAGTTTGATTTTTATAAACTCTTTTCTTTATAGATATTCTTTCATTACTCAATTTATCTATAGCATCTCTTCTTAATTGATTAAGTATACTTATAGGTAAACTTATATTTTCATCAATATCTACTTCTATATCATTTATAAAATATGGTGTATTACCTAATTTGCTTATTTGAGATATTACTTTTTCTTTGCCTAAAGACACTTTTATAGCTTTTTCTACAACTTTATCTGATCTAACTGATATAATGTTCCCATTTTTATCTTTTAAACTTAACAATGGCATTTCACCAAGTTTTAACTCTATTTTAGCATCTACAGGTATCTTTATATTTTCAATATCTTCTTCGAAAGTCTTTTTAACTGTATTTAAAAGATCACTATCTGATGTTTTATATACTATTTGACCTCTTTTTGCATCACCTATAAAATCTAATTCTATAAGTTCTCCTCTTTCTCCCCTGTCGCTAATTTGGTTATTAGCTTTTATAATTCTTCCTATAGTACCTCCACCTAAGTTTATTCCATCACCTTTTTTAAGTGTATTTTCTAACATTATCTTAAGTCTTTTAGCTTTTCTATTATAATCCAATACTTTTCCAATATAAAGCCCTACATTATTAGGTCTATTTGAGTTCATTACATCTTCTCCAACTTCACCTAATAAATATCCTTTAGTAAACTTTCTATTAAATATAGTATATAAATTATTCATTGTATCATTAGATACATTTACTTTATTTTTATTTATATATTCATCTATCGTCTGTCTATAACTGCTTATAACTGTAGCTACATATTCAGGTCTTTTCATTCTTCCTTCAATTTTAAGAGAATGTACGCCTGCATCAATTATTCTATCTATCTCTTCTATTGTATTTAAATCTCTAGGGCTTAATAAATAATCACCTTCTGTATTTATAGTTTGTCCTGAGTTTATATCTATTAATTCATACTTTTGTCTACATGGCTGTGCACATCTACCTCTATTACCTGATCTATTTCCAATCATACTACTCATTAAACATTGCCCTGAATAGCATACACATAGCGCTCCATGAACAAATATTTCAATATCAACATCAGAGTTTTTGCATATATATTCTATTTCATCAATATTAAGTTCCCTTGCTAAAACTACTCTATCAAATCCAAGGTTTTGAAGATATAAAGTGTCTTCAAGAGAATGTGCTACCATTTGAGTACTTGCATGTAATTCAAAATCAGGAAGCATAGATTTTATTAACTTTGCCATTCCTATATCTTGAAGTATAACTGCATCAATATCTATATCATATAGATATTTTATATATTCTAAAAAATCTTCTATTTCATTTTGTTTTATAAGTGTATTTGCTGTTACAAATACTCTTACATCTCTTATATGAGCATATCTAACAGCTTCTTTTAACTCTTCTCTGTCAAAGTTATTAGCAGAGGCTCTAGCACTAAATTCTTTTCCACCTAGGTAAACTGCATTTGCTCCATTTTGTACTGCAGCTTTTAATGCATCAAAACTACCTACAGGTGCTAGTAATTCTGTATTCATAACTACCTCCTTAAGTCATTAAAAACTAAAACCTTCAGGTTAGTTTTCCTGAAGGTTTTTTAAAGTATTCTATTATTTTAATAATTTACCAGAAGCTTTTATATAATTTAACTCTTGTTCTAACTCAATATTTTTTAATTGTAAGTCATATAATTTATTTTGAAAATCTGATGCTAGCTTTTCAGCTATTTCAGTTTTTTCATTTGCTTCAGCTAAACTATTTTTAAGTTCCTCTATTTCTTTTTTCAGAGGATTCATTTCTTCTAAGTCATTTGATTTATTTTCTAGTTCTGACTTTAAAGAATCTATCTCAGTTTGTTTTGTTCCAAGTTCTTCAACCTTTTTATTAAGTTCTAACTTTAATTTTCTCATCTCTAGTTGAACTTCTTGGTTAGGCTTTTCTGCTTTTTTAACTAACTCTTCATTTTCTTTAGTTAACTTATCATTTTCTTCTGAGCATTCAAATAATAAGTCTGTAACAGTTAAAGCTGATAATATGGCTACTTGAGATGTACTAAGTAATGAATTTGATTCTGAAATTCTAGTCATTTCTTCATCTACATAGTGAGCTATTTTTATCATATAATCTTTAGATTTCTCAGACACCATAGGATATTCAGATCCATGTATCTTTACTGTAACTTTATTCATCCTAACCCCCCCTACATTTGTTACGTAATTAGTTTGATCTTAAATTTGCATTTAATTTTTCACTTAGTTCACTTACTATTTTATCATGAACTTTAGCTACTTCTTCATCAGTTAAAGTTTTATCTTTACTTCTATATGTTATTGAGTATGCTATAGATTTATGTCCTTCTTCTATTTGAGCACCTTTATAAACATCGAATAATTGATAACTTTCTAATATATCTTCTCCATTTGCTTTTATTATATCTTCTATTTGCTTAACAAATACTTCATCTTTAACTAATAAAGCTATATCTCTAGTAGTTGATGGATATTTAGGTAATGGATTATAAACTTTCGCATTGTTTAAGTTCTCAAATACTAAATCTACATTTATTTCAGCAATGTAAACTCTTTGATTTAAATCGTAGTTTTCTAATACATCTGGATGTAGTTCTCCAAAAGTACCTATACATATATTATTATACACTAATTTAGCACATCTTCCAGGGTGGAATGTTAAATTTTTAGTTTCAGGTTCAATTTCATAACCTTTAAATCCAACGTTGTTTAATATAGTTTCAACAGCACCTTTTAATGTGAAGAAATCTACATCTTTTCCATACATTCCTATAGACATTTTCTTTGTTTCTACAGGTAATCCTTCTTGTGGTTTAAATGTGTTTCCACACTCAAAAGCATAAGCTTCCTCAACTTTATGAGATAAGTTTGTTGATATTACATCTATCATATTAGGTATTAAAGTAGTTCTCATAACAGAAGTTTCTTCACCTAATGGATTTATTATCTTAACAAAATCTCTTCTTTCATCGTCTTGAGCTAAGTTTATTTTATCTACTCCTCTAGGGCTTACAAATGAATATGTTAATATTTCATTTAAACCTACAGCTATAGAGTTGAATTTTATATCATCTATGAATTTTTGTTTTTCTGTTTTAACACCAGCTGTAGCATTTCCTTCTAATGTAGCTGATGGTATATTATCATATCCGTATATTCTAGCTATTTCTTCTAATATATCTGCATCTTCAGTTATATCTAATCTGAAGCTTGGAACTTCTAATTCTAACTTATCAGAAGATATTAAGTTGCATTTAAACTCTAATCTCTCTAATATGTTTAAAAATTGGTCCATCGCTACATTAACACCTAATAACTTGTTTATTCTTTCTGGGTTAACTGTTATTTTTTGTATTTCTTCTTTTTTAGGATAATAATCTAACATACCGTTAAGAACTCTACCACAACCTAATTCTTCTATTAATTGGCATGCTCTATTTACAGCAACTTCTGTTAAGTTTATATCTATTCCTTTTTCAAATCTAGATGATGCTTCTGTTCTTAAACTTAATTTTTTAGATGTAGCTCTTATATTTTCTTTAGCAAAGCTTGCACCTTCTAAGAATATAGATGTAGTTGTATCTTTTACTTCTGAGTTTTCTCCGCCCATTATACCAGCTAAGTCTAAAGTTTTGTCTTTATTTCCTATAACAAGCATATCTGATGTTAATGTTCTTTCAACACCATCTAAAGTTGTAAACTTTTCACCTTCTTGAGCTAATTTCACTGTCATTTTATTATATTTTATATCATCTAAATCAAAAGCATGTAAAGGTTGACCTAATTCTAACATAACATAGTTTGTTATATCCACTATATTGTTTATTGGTCTCATTCCTGCTTCTATAAGTCTTCTTTGCATCCAATATGGAGAAGGACCTACCTTAACATCTTTTACAACTTTTCCACAATATCTTTTACATAAATCAGTCTGAACATCTATTTCAAAGCTCATTTCTTCATCTGAACCATTTACTTTTATTTCTGGGAATTTTAATTCCTTTCCTAAAGTAACAGCAGCTTCTCTAGCTATTCCTAATATTGATCTACAGTCTGGTCTATTTGAAGTTATTTCAAACTCTATTAAAGCATCATTTATACCTAAAACTTCTCTTACATCCATACCTAATTCGAATGAATCTTGATGATCTAGTATATATATTCCATCTTTTTTATGTTCTTCAACATACTGAGAAGGTATAGTTAATTCTTCAGCTCCACAGAACATTCCTTCTGATAAAACTCCTCTTAACTTACCTTTTTTTATTTTAAAATCACCAGGTAATACTGCACCTATTCTAGCAACAGGAACAAAATCTCCAACATTTATATTTGTTGCATTTGTTACTATTTGAAGTATTTGACCATCAGCAACTTCAACTTTAGTAACTTTTAATCTATCTGCATCTGGATGTTGTTCTATTTCAAGTATTTTACATACTTCAACTCCATTAGTTTCTTTTCCAAAGAATTCTACTTTCTCAACTTTTGACCCTGTCATAGTCATCATATCAGCGAATTCTTGAGTTTCTCTATCTATATCAACGTAGTCTCTAAGCCATTTTAAAGGTACTAACATATTAATTCCTCCTAATTAAAATTGATTTAAAAATCTCATATCATTTTCGAATAATAATCTTATATCATCTATTTCATACTTAAGCATTGTTATTCTATCAAGTCCCATACCAAAAGCAAATCCGCTGTAAACTTCTGGGTCTATTCCACAGTTTCTAAGCACATTTGGATGTACCATACCAGCACCTAGTATTTCTATCCATCCTTCACCTTTACACATTGGACATCCTTCGCCTCCACACTTAAAGCAAGTAACATCTACTTCTGCACTTGGCTCTGTGAATGGGAAGTTATGTGGTCTAAATTTAGTTTTTGTATTTTCTCCAAATAGCTTTTTAACAAACATATCTAAAGTTCCTTTTAATTGAGCCATTGTAACATCTTTACCAACTACAAGCCCTTCTATTTGATGGAACATTGGTGAATGTGTTGCATCTGGAGCATCAAATCTGAAGCATCTACCTGGAGATATTATTTTTATTGGTAACTCTTCATTTTTCATAGTTCTAACTTGAACTGGAGAAGTTTGAGTTCTAAGTAATAATTCTTCATTTATATAGAAAGTATCACTCATATCTCTTGATGGATGGTCTTTTGGTGCATTTAATGCATCAAAGTTATTTGCAACTGTTTCAACTTCTGGACCTTCAGCTATAGAGAATCCCATTCCTATAAATATCTCACTTATTTCATCTGTTATTTTAGATATAGGATGTTTTTTACCTACTCTAAACTCTTTAGCTGGCATAGTTACATCTAAAACTTCTTCAGCTAATTTTCTTTGTTTTTCAATATTTTTTAATTCTTCTTTTTTAGCACTTATAGCATCGTTTATTGCTTCTCTAACTTCATTAGCAACCTTTCCTATTACAGGTCTTTCCTCAGCTGATAATTTACCCATTTCTTTTAATATAGCTGTTATTTCACCTTTTTTTCCTAAGTACTTAACTCTTAAAGACTCTACTTGTTCTATACTTTGCATGTCTTTTATTTCACTTAATGCTGTTTCTTGTAAATTAAGTAATTTTTCTTGCACTATAGTCACCCTTTCAATTTAATTTTTCATATAAAAAAAGCCCTTCATCCCTATCTAGGGACGAAAGGCTATTATTTCGCGGTACCACCCTAGTAGTTTGCCTTATTTAAATAAACTATGCAAACCACTCGAAAAACTTAACGCGTTTTATAACGTCATAACCTACTTTATTTTCAGCTATGATACTCCAGAGGGAACTTCTTTTAATAGCTTAGAAAGTACTTTCAGCCTAGGTACTTATCTCTGTACTAAGTTTTATTAAAATACTTTTCTCTTTCATTGTATTTAAAATATATAACTTTTAATTGTAGATTATATCATATTTATCATATTTTTTCAATATAGCTCTATTATATCATATATTTTTTAATCTCATACATTAATATCGCCGAACTTATAGCTGCATTTAAAGATTCAGCCTTTCCATATATAGGTATCTTAACTAAAGTATCTGAGTTTTTTATAAGTTCATCATTAACTCCATTAGCTTCATTTCCTATAACAAGCGCAGTTTTACACTTGTAATCTACTTTATCATAGAAATTATCTGTATTTAGATAACTAGATACTATATCAAAATTTCTAAGTTTTAATTCTTTTAATGCATCATCTTGAGTCATATTTATTATCTTCATATCAAATATAGATCCCATTGTAGATCTAGTAACTTTACTATTATATATATCTACACATCCTTTTAAATTGATTATAGCATCTACTCCAGCTGCATCTGCTGTTCTTATTATAGTTCCCATATTTCCAGGATCTTGTATTCTATCTAATATTAATACGAACTTACAACTATCATCTAAAATTTCTTCAATTTTTCTTTCTTTAATTCCAACTACTCCAACTATGCCTTGAGTATTTTCTGTATCTACAAAATCACTAAATATTTTATTTGTAGTTTTATATATTTTTATATTATTAGATTGTAACACTTTTAAAAATTCTACATGTTCTTTTTTATCCTCGAAGTTCTCATTTATAAAAACATATTTTAAGTCAGCTTTACAATCTATAGCTTGAGTTAATATTCTAAATCCTTCTATTAAAAATTTAGATTCTTTTAATCTATTTTTGCTTTTTAAGAGAGATTTAGTCAACTTAACTTTTTCATTATCTTTGCTTATTATAGATGTTATCATATTTATTTTCTCCTAAATGTAAAGTCTGTATCTGATGTTATTGTACTTATTTTGCTATTTTGACCTATAACAACTAATATACTACCAGATTTTAATTGTTCTTCTGGAGATGGAGTTACATTTATGCTTTTACCACTTTTTATAGCTAAAACAGTTATTTCATATTTTGCTCTAAGGTCTAGTTCTATTAAAGTTTTACCTTCCCATTCTTTAGGAGTTACAATTTCTACTATAGAGTAATCTGGGTCTAATTCTATATGATCTAGTATATTATTTGATACTAAATTGTGTGCAACTCTAACCCCCATATCTCTTTCTGGAAATACGACTCTATCTGCACCTATTTTATATAAAACTTTTGCTTGTAATTCATCTTTAGCTTTACACACAATTTGTTCTACACCCATTTCTTTAGCTATTAAAGTAGCCATTATAGACGCTCTTATATCAGAACCTATTGCTATTATTGCCACATCAAAATTTCCCATTCCTAATGCTCTTAAAGCTTGTTCATCTGTAACATCAACTATTGCTGCATGTGTTACTTTCTCAGCTAGAGCTTGAACTGCATCATCATTTTTATCTATAGCCATTACTTGATGTCCTAATAAATGCATTGTTGTTGCTACTGATGATCCGAATCTTCCACACCCTATTACTATATATTGTTTCATATCTGATCTCTCCTAATCTTTTATCCTACTATAATTTTACCCTCTGGGTATCTTATAACTTGTTTTTTTGTATTGCGGTTGTATATTAGTGCCATAAATATAGTTAAAAATCCAACTCTTCCCATAAACATATACATCATAATTATGATTTTACCAAATATATTTAAGTTAGGACTTCCACCTATACTTGATCCTACTGTTGCGAATGCTGAAACTACTTCAAATGCAGATTCTATTAAATCAAATGAATCTTGAGTTATGTTTATTAATATAATACCTGCAATAACTACTGATATACCTATAAAAAATATAGCTATAGCTTTTCTTACCGTAGCTAATCCTACTTTTCTTTCAAAAACTTCTATATCTTCTTTTTCAAATATAAAGCTTCTTACTGAAAGTATTATTGTCGCAAGTGTAGTTGTTTTTGTTCCACCTCCTGTTGAACACGGAGATCCTCCTATAAACATTAATATAATCATTATAAATAAACTACCTTGATTCATTGCACCTAAGTCTACTGTATTAAATCCAGCAGTTCTCGGAGTAACAGATTGGAAAAATGCTCCTAATAACTTCCCTTTTAACGAAAGATTACCTAAAGTCTTATCATTAGAATACTCTATAAATAATATAAGTAATGTACCTACTAATAGTAGTACAGATGTAGTTATTAATACAATCTTTGAGTGTATATTTAATTTAGAAATCCTTTTATTCTTTACTACATCTAAAATTACAGGGAATCCTATCCCTCCAAGTATTATAAGTACTGATATGGTAAGACTTATAGTCACATTATTTACATATCTAGTTAAAGATGTAAATGGACCACTTACAGTACCCATAAGGTCAAATCCTGCATTACAAAATGCGGATATAGAGTGGAAAATACTATACCACGTTCCTTTGATTATTCCAAACTCTGGTATGAAAACAGTAGATAGTGTTAATGCTCCTATTCCTTCTATAATAAAAGTCATCAATAACACATATCTAGTTAATTTAACTAACCCAGATAAATCTATCTGATTTAAAGCTTCTTGTATAAGAAGTCTTTCTCTAAGATTTATTCTTTTCTTAGTTATTAATGCAAATAATGTGGTTATGGTCATAAACCCTAAACCACCAACTTGAATTAAAATAATTATTATAATTTGTCCAAATAAATTCCAATATGTAGCTGTGTCTACTACTACAAGTCCCGTTACACAAACAGCTGATGTAGATGTAAATAGAGCATCTACAAAAGGTATGCTCTCTCCTGTTTTAGTCGCAATAGGTAAGGATAATAAAATTGCTCCTATTAATATTACAGAGGCAAATCCAATAACCATTATTTGAGATGGATTCAATTTATTTATCGACTTTTTTATATTTGAAATAATATCTTTCATCTACTTTATCTTCTCCTCTCCATCTTAATATTAAATTACGTATTGCATACACTTATATTATTATACTTATATTTATAATAAAATACATTATATACCTAGTCCTTAAATATATCTACATAAAAATTGAAATTTAGAATTTTTAAAATATTATTTTATTATACACAAAAAAACTCTGAGTATTAACTCAGAGTTTTTAATATAATTAAGCTAATTTTGAATTAGCAACTTCAACTAATTTAGCGAATCCTTGAGGATCGTTTATAGCCATTTCAGATAACATTTTTCTGTTAACTTCAACACCTGCTAATTTTAATCCGTTCATGAATCTTGAGTAAGACATTCCGTTAGCTCTAGCAGCTGCGTTTATTCTTTGTATCCAAAGCTTTCTGAAATCTCTTTTCTTTAATTTTCTACCAACATAAGCATGCTTTAATGCCTTCATAACGAATTCGTTAGCTGGTCTGTATAATTTACTTCTTGATCCTCTAAAACCTTTTGCAAGTTTTAATATTTTCTTATGCTTCTTACGAGCGTTCATAGCTTTTTTAACTCTTGCCATCGTCGTAACCTCCTTCGTTTCTCTCTTTAATAAATTTTATCTATATTTTTTCGTTCTTATAGGTATGGTAATAATTGTGCTATTCTTCTAGCATCTCCTTCACTAACTGTTCCAGACTTTCTTAATTGCATCTTAGTCTTAGCATCCTTCTTAGTTAGTATATGTCTTCTGAAAGCTTTAGCTCTCTTTAATTTTCCACTTGCAGTTTTTTTGAATCTCTTAGCTGCACCTCTGTGAGTTTTCATTTTAGGCATATTAATATCCTCCTCTCAAATATATATCTATTTTTTTGGATCTATCATTACAACCATATTATTACCCTCAAATGCTGGGGCTTTAGTTGGTTCTCCAAACTCTTTTACTAGTTCTATAAATTTAAGCATTACTTGTTTTCCTAAGTCTTTATGTCCTAATTCTCTACCTCTAAATCTAAGTTCGACTTTAACTTTATCTCCTTTTTTAAGGAATTTCATAGCTTGATTAGCTTTTGTGTTTAAGTCATTTGTTTCTATACCTGGTCTTAATCTAACTTCTTTAACAGTTACGACCTTTTGCTTTTTCTTAGATTCTTTTTCTTTTCTAGCTTGTTCATACTTATATTTACCGTAATCCATTATCTTACATACAGGTGGATTAGCGTTAGGTGATATTTTAACTAAATCTAAATTCTTATTATTTGCAATTATTTGAGCATCTCTAGAAGACATTATTCCAAGTTGCTCACCTGTTTCTGAGAGAACTCTTATTTCTTTATCTCTTATTTCATCATTGATTGCTAATTCCTTACTAATAGTAGGACACCTCCAATTTTATATTAAAAAAGGCGAATGATATTATCATCCGCCATATAAGTTATCTCAATTAATAAACCTAATCTAAAATCGTAACTTATATTTACCTTACTAACTTATTTTGTCGTAAGGTGAGAAGCGGACTTCTTCTTGTTTTTCATTACTTAACTAATATATCATTGTTTTAAATTTATGTCAATTACTTTTTTGATTTTTTGTTAATTAATTCTTCCCTTTATGGTTATACTTTTAATAAAATCAATATTTAAATTTCTAAATGTAAAATTTTAATAATATTAATTCAAAAAACGGCAAATATATGTAGTAACAACAATTTTTTATAACTGAGGTGTTTGACTATGAAAATGTTAGATAATTTTTTAAAAAAAATTAATAAACCAGCTCCTGCGTTTAATCAGACGAAACTTGAAAAAGAAACTCCTAATGACAACTCCGATTCATCTAAGCCCAAAACTACATTTAATGATGTAGCTGGACTAGAAGAAGTCAAGGAAGAACTTTTTGAGATAGTAGATTTTATGAAAAGCCCTGATAAGTATAAAAAAATGGGTGCTAAAATCCCTAAAGGTGTATTATTTTATGGACCTCCAGGCACAGGTAAAACATTACTTGCTTCAGCTATGGCTGGAGAAACAAATGCATCTTTCTTTAACGTAACTGGCTCTGAGTTTGTAGAAAAATACGTTGGTGTGGGTGCAAAAAGGGTTAGAACATTATTTGAAAAAGCTCGAAAAGATGCCCCTAGTATAATATTTATAGATGAAATCGATGCTATAGGTGCAAAAAGACACTTAGAAAGTAATAACGAAAAAGACCAAACCTTAAATCAATTATTAGTTGAAATGGATGGGTTTAATAAAGATTCTAATATACTTATAGTCGGTTCAACAAATAGACTAGATTTATTAGATGATGCATTACTTAGACCTGGTAGATTTGATAGACACGTTCACATAGGAGATCCTAACTATCATACTAGATTAGAAATTTTAAAAGTTCATACTAAAAATAAGCCTATTGATGCCTCTGTAGACTTAGATATATTAGCAAAAAAAACTCATGGATTTAATGGAGCGCATTTAGCAAACATAGCAAATGAAGCTGCAATCTTTGCAGTTAGAGATAGCAGTGAAACTATAAATAGCCTTCATTTTGATAAAGCGATAGAAAGAGTTATAGCTGGACTTGAATCTAAAAATGCTAAACTTATAGAAAAGGAAAAACGTATAGTTTCTTATCACGAAGCAGGCCACGCTCTTGTTAGTAATGCTCTTGGAATAAATCCAATACAAAAGATTTCTATAATACCTAGAGGTCAAGCTCTTGGATATGTTCTTCAACTACCAGATGAGGATAGATATATTTATACTAAAGATGAACTTTTAGGAAAAATAAAAATCTTACTTGCTGGTAAAGCTGCGGAAGAAATTATATTTGGACATAAATCTACTGGTGCTAAAGACGACCTAAAAAAAGTAACAGATATCGCAACTCAAATGGTATGTGAATATGGTATGAGTAGTCTTGGCGCTATGACTATAGACTCGAATCAAAAGAATTTCTTATCAAAGAAAATACAAGAAGAAACAACTAATATAATAAATAGTTGTTACGAAGAAACATTGAATCTTTTAAATTCTAGTTTAAATGATCTTCATTTAGTTTCACAACATTTATTTGATAAGGAAACTATGACTCACGAAGAACTTAAAGATATAATAAGAAAAGAATGTGTATAAAAAAAGTTAGCCCTAGGGCTAACTTTTTTAAATTAACTATGCTTGAATTACATTAGTTCTTTCTTCTACTTCTTTTAATACATTAGCTATAAATTCTTCAACATCCATAGCTCCCATTTCTCCGTTGTCTCTAGATCTTACAGATACTTTCTTTTCATTAAGCTCTTTTTCACCAACTATTAACATATAAGGAACCTTTTGAAGCTGAGCTTCTCTTATCTTATATCCTATTTTTTCTGCTCTATCATCAAGCTCTACTCTTATACCTTTATCAAATAATGCATTTCTAACTTCTTCAGCATAATCTTTGAATCTATCAGATACAAGTAATATCTTAGCTTGAACTGGAGATATCCAAGTTGGGAATTTACCAGCATAATGCTCTATTAATATACCTATAAATCTTTCTATACTTCCTAATGCAACTCTGTGTATCATAACAGGTCTATGTTTCTCTCCATCTTCACCTATATAACTGATATCAAATCTTTGAGGTAATTGCATGTCTAATTGTATAGTTCCACATTGCCAAGTTCTTCCTAAGCAATCTTTTAAGTGGAAGTCTATCTTAGGTCCATAGAATGCTCCATCTCCTTCGTTTATTACATAAGGTAGATTTAACTCTTCTAATGCTTCTCTTAATCCGTTTTCAGCAGCTTCCCATTCTTCATCAGTTCCCATTGAATCTTCTGGTCTAGTTGATAATTCTAGGTGATACTCAAATCCAAATGCAGAATACACTTTATCTATTAATGAAACAACACCTTTTATTTCATCTTTTATTTGATTTGGTAACATGAATATATGTGCATCATCTTGAGTAAATGCTCTAACTCTCTTAAGTCCATTTAAAGCTCCTGATAATTCATGTCTATGAACTCTACCTAATTCAGCAACTCTCATAGGGAAATCCTTATAAGAATGTTGTTTGAAGTTGTAGTATAACATACCACCTGGACAGTTCATTGGTTTTATAGCAAATTGTTGCTCATCTATATCTACAGTATACATATTTTCTTTATAGTGATACCAGTGACCTGAAGTCTCCCATAATTTTTGATTTAATATTATTGGAGTTTCTATTTCTACATATCCGTCTTTTCTGTGTAACTCTCTCCAGAATTTTAATAATTCATTTTTAAGTTCCATACCTTTTGGTAGGAATAATGGGAATCCTGGTCCTTCTTCTGGTATAAAGAATAATTCTAATTCTCTACCTAATTTTCTATGATCTCTCTTCTTAGCTTCTTCTAATAAATGTAAATATGTTTCTAAATCTTTATTTTTTTCAAAAGATGTTCCATATATTCTTTGTAACATCTTGTTCTTTTCATCTCCACGCCAATAAGCTCCAGTTACATTTTGTAATTTAATAGCTTTAACTTTTTTAGTAGTTGGTAAGTGTGGTCCTCTACATAAATCTGTGAAATCACCTTGCTTGTAGAAAGATATTACTTCTCCTTCTGGTAATTCAGATATAAGTTCTACTTTATAGTTTTCCCCTTGCTCTTCCATTAATTTTATTGCTTCTTCTCTACTTAATTCAAATCTCTCTATCGCTAAATCTTCTTTAGCTATTTTTTTCATTTCAGCTTCTATTTTTTCTAAATCTTCAGGAGTTAATCTATACTCTAAATCTATATCATAATAGAATCCATTTTCTATACTTGGCCCTATAGCTAATTTAGCTTCTGGGTATAATCTCTTTATAGCTTGAGCTAACATGTGAGCTGATGTATGTCTAAATACATCCTTACCTTCTGCATCATCAAATTTAAATAAATTTAACTCACAATCTTCATTAACTTCAAAGTTTAACCCCACAACTTCTCCATTAACAGATGCAGCTACTATACTTCTAGCTAAACCTTCGCTTATAGACTTCGCTATATCCATAACAGTTGTACCTTTAGCGTACTCCTTTACAGATCCGTCTTTTAAAGTAACTTTTATCATGTCTTTACCTCCTTAAAATTTTTGTATAAAATAAAAAAACTCGGCCCATGAAAATCATGGGACGAGTATAATTCGCGGTTCCACCCAAGTTGGTATGTGATGTACATTACCCTCTTGTTGACTATAAGGTAGTCATCCGAGCACTTTCACTTATTAAGCTACTAAACTCAGCTCCAAGGTAGTTTTCAAATAGTCATATTTAGATATACTTACAGCCTCTGATATATCCTCTCTGTAAATTGTTTCTATTTTACTCTTCCTTTTCATCGCTATATTATTTATAATTATATACATTATAACAAATTCAATTCATTATGGCAACTAAAATTATTATATAAATATAGTTATTATTCCTTGAACTATACCTATTAAAAATCCTAGTATCAATCCTAATAATTCTATATGTTTTAATTCATTGTCTGCAACACTCAAAATTATATTTTCTAATTCAATTAAATCTAAATCATTCACTTTATTTTCAACAATTTCTTGTATGTTAACTCTTTGATGAGCCTTTTGAACTATATCTTCACCTAACTCATTTATAGAATCATTTACTTCTTTCTCTATAATTTCATCTATATAGCCTTTTATAATTGATTTTATATAGCTAGGAATTAAAGCTGCCTTTTCATCAATTATAGTTCTAACTTTTTCTTTTATATACTCTACAGCCTTTTCTTTATCTTCCTCAGTTACCAAACCTTTAAGTATATCATCTAATGATACAAATTCATCTTGAATTATCTCTCCTATTTTTACTGCTATTTCTTTTTTTCTCTTTGGTATTAACCCTATTATTTCTAAATTTAATATTGGAATTTTTATAGGATTTATTGGTCTAAACATAAGCTTTATAGCTAATTTATTTGTTATATATCCAATTATTCCTCCTATAATTCCCATAATAAGAATTATATATATATTGTTCATTTTAAATATCTCCTTAACTATTTATTTAATAAGAAACAATATATATTTTATACTTTAATAAAATTTTTTCAATATATTTTTAATATTTAAGACTTATTTGTCTCTTCTACCTTTTCTTCAAATATTGCTTTTATCATATCAACTATTTCTCTGGATGAATTTGTTTTTAATGAGTCATATATAATTATACGATTCGGACACAAAGATAGTAATGTACTTATTAAAAAATCTTCATAATTTAAATTTTCTTTTATAAACATATTCATAAGTTCTTCATCATTTTCATTTTCTATTATGTTATCATTTTCATCATATAGTATAAATGAATTATCTTTTCTTATATAAACTTTAAGTGTATCTATTTTTGTATCTTGAACTTGTGTAAAATATTTCAAAACATTTATAAACTCATCATAATCTTTTTTCATAAGATATTCTTCTAATGCAATATCACCTATATTAGATACATAGTCTATTAATTCTCTCATTCTAAATCTAACAAATCCATCAATATCTATACGATTATTATTCGATATATAATTGTTTAATTTATTAAATATCGATTCTCTAATCAACACCTCTTTTTTATCAAATATTTCTAAGGATTTATCATATATACTAAATTCTTGTTCTTTATATATTTCACTATATGTCTTATGTATGTACTCTTTTAATATATTTTCTTTCATTACTTTCATTAAGAAACTTGTTATCTCTTTAACTACATCTAATCTTTTACTCTCATTTTCATCATCCATACTTATTTTAATTTCTATAAAATCTTTATTATATTTAATTTTATTTTTAAATATACTCGATTCTACAAATTCATTTGCAACTAATTCATATTTAGGTAATAAACTCAAATAAATCTCTTTATTATTCAAAGTCATCACTCCTTTCTAGTCATAAGAGGAATTATGGAACCTAAATCCAATAATCTTTCTTTACTTAAATTTACTATTTCCTTATTCTTTGATTTTAAAAATTTTTTAATATTTTCATAGTCGGGATGTTTTGTTATATCTCCAAAGAATGCAAGTTTGTCTTTGCTTATAAGGCCTGAGCAACCACCTATAAATCCATAATTCAATTCAAATAAATCTATATTTTTAGATTGTATTAAAAGACAATCTATTCCATATTTTAAAACAGTTTTATATATACCCACATCAGATGTTATTATTGAATTTTCGTCAACTATACATATAGAACACTTTGAATATCCTTGTTTTATATTTATCTTAGTTAATTTCTTCTTATTTATATAATCTAGAATTTTTTTATCTGTATGTTCAAAATTATGTATTGCATAATTTCCAAATATAGCTACGTTATACTGTATATTATGCGGATAATCTCTTTTTATATAACTGTCTCCTTTTAAAATATTAAATCCAAGTTTTTTTAAAATATTAAAGTAATATTCATAAACATTTGGTGCTACAACTATATTACCCTCTCCTAAATTACATATACTTATATCTGGATGATATTTTATAGCATTGTAACATTCCTTACATTCTGTCGTTTTTATTATTTGTATATTTCTTTTTTTTAATTCTAGTTCCATATCGCAAGTAATTCTTTTATCTACCAATGCTAGACATAAATCCTCATTAATTACAAAAGATTCGTGACTATATTTTTTATTCATATTTACCTTCCTTTATATTTATTTTATATAGTATTTTATTATATATACTTTGTTATACTATAACTATTTTTTCAATAAAAAAATGGTAGCTAATGCTACCATTTTTATCTTTCACCTTTTTTATATGGATTTCCAAGTGCCGCTGGCGCCTTAGAAGTTTTTATAAATAAAACTAATACTATTAATGTTATTATATACGGTATCATCGATAGTAAGTTTTCATTTATTTTAAACGGTAATTCTGGATTTCCAAAGAATACAGATAATGCTGTAGAGAATCCAAATAATAAACATGCACCCATAGCTCCTTGTGGTTTCCACTTACCAAATATAACAGCTGCCATAGCTATATATCCTTGTCCTGAAATTAATGTAGGCCTAAACGAAGAAACTATAGCTAAACTCATAGATGCTCCCCCGAATCCTGCAAGTATACCTGAAGCTATTACTGCTATATATCTAATACGAGCTACATTAACTCCAAGAGTATCCGCCGCACCTGGATGTTCTCCAACTGCTCTTATTCTAAGACCTAACTTAGTTTTATATAAAACATACCATACTATAGCAACAAATATAAATGCTAAAAATACTGTTGCATATGTATTAAATATAGTATTTAATATACTTCCATCTGCAAATAAACCATCTAAAGGTCTTGGCATTTTATCTTCCATACTTATTGTAGGAGTCATAGTAGCACCATCAAATAACATCTTAGATGTAAATAATGCTACCCCTGGAGCAAGTAAGTTTATCGCAACTCCTGATATAGTATGATCTGCATTAAAACTTATAGTTGCAACAGCATGTATTAATGCAAATAATCCACCTGCTAAACCACCTATTAAAAACGCTATCCACGGATTTCCTACTAAAACACCTGCAGCTGCTCCTGCAAATGCACCTATAGTCATCATACCTTCTAACCCTATATTAACTATACCTGAGTTTTCTGACAATACTCCACCTAACGCTGTAAATATAAGGGGTGTAGAGTACATTAAAGTTGTACTTAAAATTAAAGCTAAATCTTCCATTATTCAATTCCCCCTTGCTTTTTCTTATTCTTATATTTTATAAATAACATTCTTATAACACTACTTAAAGCTATAAAATAAACTATAGAACCTATAACTATATTTATTACTTCAGAAGGAGCTTGTATAGTTTGCATCTTTGTTCCACCATACTTAAGTGCTCCAAATAATATACCTGAGAATATAACTCCAATTGGATTACTATTCGCTATAAGAGCAACTGCTATACCATCAAATCCGTTACCTTCTGGTGCTGCAAGTACTGTTATATTATGAGTTACACCTAAAACTTGTACTGCACCCGCTAAAGCTGCAAGCCCTCCTGCTATAGCCATAGATTTAAATATAGATGATTTTATATTTATTCCTCCATATTCTGCTCCAAATTTATTGTATCCAACCCCTCTTAACTCATATCCTAAAGTTGTTTTAAATAATACAAACGCTATTATAAATACTAATATTATTGCGATTACTATCCCCCAGTTAGCTTTAGTTGCTGGACCAATAAGTCCCGTTAACCAATCTATGCTTATACTAGCACTTTCATTTATTAAATGAGATGCTTCACTATTACCTTCTCTTAACCAAGGTTTCATTATCATATAATTATTTAAATAAAATGCAATCCAGTTTAACATTATAGTCGATATAACTTCATTAACTCCAAACTTTGATTTCAAAAACCCTGCAAATCCACCCCAACAAGCTCCTGCCAAAGCTGCTGCTATTAAAGTAAGTGGTATATGTATTATTGCAGGTAAGTGAAGTCCATATCCTACTAAAGTTGCAGTTAATGCACCCACAATAAATTGACCCTCTGCTCCTATATTGAATAAACCTGTTTTAAATGCAAAAGCTACTGAAAGTCCTGTTAATATAAGTGGAGTTGCTTTTATAAAAGTCCATACTATATATTTAGGCTTACCAATTATACCATCAATCATTACAGAGTAAGCTTCTATAGGATTAAATCCTGATATTGCTAAAGCTATAGCTCCTACTATTAACCCAAGAAATATAGATATCAAAGAGAATACTATAGTATTATTAGCTAAAGATATCTTCCTTTTAGTCTTAGTATTATTACACATTCTCTGCACCTCCCGCCATCATAAATCCTAAAGTATTTTCATCAGCATCTTTTGCATCTACAATTCCAACTATTTTTCCTTCATATATTACTGCTATTCTATCTGATACATTCATAACTTCATCAAGTTCTAAAGAAACTAATAAAACTGCATTACCTTCATCTCTTTGATCAACCAATGCCTTGTGAACAAACTCTATAGCTCCAACATCCAAACCTCTTGTTGGTTGAGTTGCTATTAATAGTTGAGCTTTTCCTGTACTTTTTCTATCTACTCTTATATTGTCAACTTCCCTACCTATTATTACCTTTTGTTGGTTACCACCAGATAGCGCTCTAGCTTTTAAAGTATAATCTGTTGGTCTTACATCAAATTCTTCTATTATATTCTGTGCATGTTTTTCTATTTCTTTGTTATTTAATACGCCTTTATTAGAAAATCTTTTTTCTTTGTATCTTTGAATTACTGCATTTTCTGCAACTGTAAAATCAAGTATAAGACCCCTTTTATGTCTATCTTCAGGTATATTTTTTATTCCTTTTTTAAAGATATCAATTGGTTTATTGTTGAATACTTCTTCACCATTTATTTTGATACTACCTGAGTCAGCTTTTCTTAATCCAGTTAATATTTCCACCAATTCTGATTGACCATTACCATCAACCCCAGCTATTCCTAGTATTTCTCCAGCTCTTACTTCTAGTGATAAATCATCTAATACTTGTACTTTTCTGCTATCTTTAGCTTTTAAACCTTCAACTTTAAGTACTACATCCCCAACTTTAGCCTCTTGCTTATCAACTTTAAAGCTAACTTCTCTACCTACCATCATTGCAGCTAGCTCATCTTCTGAAGTTTCAGCAACTTTTACTGTTCCTATATATTTACCTCTTCTTATAATCGTACAATAATCTGCTGCTGCTTTTATTTCTTTTAATTTATGAGTTATTATTATAACTGACTTACCTTCTTTAGTTAAATTCCTTATTATTTGCATAAGTTCATTTATTTCTTGAGGCGTAAGTACTGCAGTAGGTTCATCTAATATTAATATATCTGCCCCTCTGTACAATGCTTTTAATATTTCTACTCTTTGTTGCATACCTACAGTTATATCTTCTACCTTTGCATTTGGATCAACATGTAATCCATACTTTTTAGATATGTCAATTACATCTTCTATAGCCTTTTTCATATCTATTACTCCAGTTCCCTTTGTAGGCTCTGTTCCTAGTATTATGTTTTGAGCAACTGTAAAAGGTTGTACTAACATGAAATGTTGATGAACCATACCAATTCCATGAGATATTGCAACATTTGGATTTGCCATCTCTACCTTCTCACCATTTATATATATCTCACCTGAAGTTTGATGATACAAACCATATAATATATTCATCAGTGTTGACTTCCCTGCTCCATTCTCTCCTAAAAGAGCATGTACTTCTCCCTTATGCACAGTCAAATTTATATTATCGTTAGCTATAAAGTTTCCAAATTTTTTAGTTATATTTTTCATCTCTACAACTTTTCGACTGTAATCTACATTACTATTAACCATAGTTAACTATATCCCTCCTCTTTAAATAATTGCCAATTTCATTATACTAAAAAATAACATTAATAACAATTTAAATTTAATAATTAGTATGTAATATTTTAATTATATCACATACTTTTTGTTGTTTTTTGTTATAATTTGTAATTTTAAAATATAATTTCAATATATTTATTACATATTATGACAATTATTCCTCTGTTTTAGGTTTAATAATGATATATTTTATAATTATAAATGATATTTAAATTTCATTTTACTTTTCATTTTATTTTTAATCTGCATATAATATTTTTGGTATAAAAAAAGACTAGCATATGCTAGCCTTTTTCATTATTATTTTTGTGTTTTTTCTAATTCAGCTTTTGTAGCTGGAACTTTTATTTCTCCACTCTTTATTTTATCACCTTGTTGATTAACAAACTCTAATATATCTGGAGCAACATCTTCTTTTGTAGTTTCTGCTACCCCAACACCATTTTCATTTAATCCATAAGTAACTACTGATCCACCTTCAAATTTTCCATCAACTAAATTTTTAACAGTGTTATAAACCCCAACATCAACTCTCTTTACAGCAGAAGTTATTACAGTTTCTGGTGCAATACTATTTTGATCTCTATCAACCCCTATAGCTTTTTTACCAGCTTCTTTAGCAGCTTCTATAACACCATTTCCAGTATCTCCTGCAGCATGGAATACTATATCTACACCATTAGATATCATTTGATTTGTTATAGATTTTCCTTTTGCTGGATCTGCGAAATTGTTTGCATATTGAGCAACTACCTGTGCATCTGGTTTAACAGCTTTAACTCCTGCTTCATATCCAACCTCAAAAGATTCTATTAATGGACTTTCCATTCCCCCAACAAATCCTACTTTATTACTCTCTGTTAATTTACCTGCAACTAATCCTACTAAGTATGAAGCTTCTTGAGCATTAAACATTATACTCTCTACATTCTTAGGAGGTTTTCCTCCAAAATCTGCATCTATTAAAGCAAATTTTTCTTCTGGATAAGCTTTAGCTGCATCTCCTATTGCTTTTTCTAATTTAAATCCAACCCCTATTACTAAATCAGCACCATTATCTATTGCTGTTTCAACATTAGTAGCATAATCAGATTCTTGTTTAGATTCTATATAGTTAGCTTCTATTCCTAAATCTTTCTTAGCCTTTTCTAATCCTTCCCATGCACTTTGGTTAAAAGATTGGTCATTAACTCCCCCAACATCAGTTATCATAGTTACCTTTATCTTTTTATTCCCATTTTCTTTGTCTCCTGATGAACCTTTAGAAGCTCCACAACCAACTAACATAGACCCCGATAATACTGTAACAAGACCTAAAGTTAACAACTTTTTAAACTTCATATATTACCTCCTGTATATAACGATTATGATTTCTTACCTAAATTTTACACTATATAAAAAGTTTTTTCTACATTTATTTCAAATTTTATTCAATTTTTCACTATATATTACATACAATTCCAAAAAATAAGAAGGTAAGAAATCTTTTTCTTAATCATAATTAGATTTCTTACCTTCTTTATTGTATACAATATATTTATTTATTACACACTTTATCTTAAATTAGGATACCCTATTTGTCTTAATGCTTCAAATAATACTATAGCTACACTATTTGATAAATTAAGCGATCTTGCTTTTTCTATATCTACCATAGGTATTCTTATTGCAGTTTCTAAGTTTTCCATTATTAAACTTTCCGGTAGTCCTTTTGTTTCCTTACCAAATACTAAAAATGAATTATCTTCATATTTTACATCAGAGTGTGTTTGTTTAGCTTTTGTTGTTGAATAAAAAAACTTAGCATCTGGATTTTGTTCTCTTACTTCATCAAAGCTATCATAATATTTTATTTCTACTAAATCCCAATAATCTAAACCAGCTCTTTTTAAATATTTATCATCCATACAAAACCCTAATGGTCTTACTAAGTGAAGTGTTGTTCCTGTAGCTGCACAACTTCTTATTATATTTCCTGTATTTTGTGGTATTTCAGGTTCTACTAATACTATATTTAAAGACATAAAAAATCCTCCTTAATGATTTATAAAAATAATTATATCAAAAAGTTCGTATTTCTAAAAACTTCTTTACGTTAAAATAATATAAATCTCCAGTAAATTATGGAGATTTATATTATTTTAATGTTTGTTCTATTTAAATTTTCATGTTTTTTCTTTGTGCCCTTTACAATAACTTTATTTTTAGGTGGATAATAACATTCATTTATAAGTTCTTCTTTCGTTACACTTCCATCTTCATTTTTATAAACTCTATATGTGTTAACTTTATATCCTCTTCTACCTTTTTCTCCAACTTTAGTTTTTCCTTCATATAATTTATCACTTTTTTTAATTATTATTTCTTGAGGTATTGTTTCAACTATATTTGTTTTTATATCTATATATTTTTTGTCTTCATGATTGCCATAAATTGTAGATATTATCTTATTATTTTCAACTTTACTTTGTATTAGTATAGGAGAATCAAATTTATTTTCAAATATCAAATCTATATTTCCATATGATACCGTTGCATCTCTTCCTTTTTGTATATAACTACTTGGAATACTATGATTTTTAGCTTGTATTATTTCTAATCCCGAATAAAGTGCAGCATTATATACAGTACTAGAAACTTGGCATATACCTCCACCCATTCCTAGTTCTAATTTTCCATTTAATATAATTGGAGCTTCTTTGAAGCCTTGTTCTATATCTCTTTTTCCTGTAGTTTCATTAAAGGAAAACTTTTCATTAGAATCTATCAATGTATTGTTAATTTTATTTGTAGCAATTGTAATATTATTAACTCTGTTTTTATTCTTAGAATTAAATTCTGTTTCATACGTTCCTAAAATAGTGTTTATCTTAGATAATTTTTCAAAAGTATATTTAGGAGTAATTATAGATGTAGGTATATAACATTCAGAGTAATCTTTATCTATTATTTGCTTATCAAGTAAAGTAAACAATTCTTTTTTATTTAATTTAACACCATTTTTTTCATCACTAACTTTAAATTTATTTCCACTTAATTTAATCTCAGAATTTATAGGACTTACATACATATCTTTAGCTAAATTAGATATGTATGTTTCTAGCTTATTTTTTTCATATCCTACATCTAATTTAAGATTTACTTTTTCACCGAAATATAAATTCATTTTTGTTTTAACATCAGATAAAAGCCCTTTATTTCTACCTACTCCATGAGCTTTTTTTACAGCTTCTTCAACTTTGTAGTAAAATCCTACATCTTCTAATTTAAGATTATAATTTTTATCCTTATAAAGTAAATTAATATTATTATCTTTACAGACAAATTTATTTATTTTATCTATAGCTTCACTTTTTGTTAATCCCGAGACATCAATATTTTCAATATATACATTTTTACATATCTTACTATCTTTGTTAATTGCATAAGATTTTTCAATTAATCCAAAATAACACAATATAGATATTATTAATAGAAAATAAATTTTATGTCTCTTCAATATTAGTCATTCCCTTCTTGATAGTAGTCACAATATTCAACTATTGGACATATATTACATTCTGGTTTTCTCGCTTTACATATTCTTCTTCCATGAAATATTATTAGATGGTGAGCTTTAGACCATCTTTTTTTAGGCAATACTTTCATAAGTTCAAATTCTGTTTTTTCTGGAGTATCAGTTTTTACTAATCCTATTCTGTTTGATACTCTAAAAACATGAGTATCCACTGCAATGGCATCAACTCCAAAAGCATTACTTAATACTACATTAGCAGTTTTTCTTCCTACACCAGGAAGTTTTACTAACTCTTCCATTTTATCTGGAACTTCTCCACCATAATTAGAACAAAGTATTACTGATGTTTCTTTTATTTTTTGGGCTTTACTTTTAAATAAGCCACAACTTTTAATTTCCTCACTAATTTCGGCTGTACTTAATTTAGCAAAATCTTCTGGTTTATTATACTTTTTAAATAATTCTGCTGTAACTTTATTTACCCTTACATCAGTACATTGTGCAGATAGTATAGTAGCAATAAGCAATTCAAATGCACTTGTGTAATTTAATTCACATTCAGCATCTGGATATGTTTGTTCTAATATATCTAATATTTTTTTTATATTCTCTCTGTTTTTCTTTTTTGCTTTAGCCATGTTACAAAATCCCCCTTATATTGTGATTTATATATAATAATATATAACAATTTTGATTATTATTTAAACATATGGAATTGATTTTGATATATCTTAATTATATTATTTATCAAAATTTATCATAATATATATATAATTTAATTTATTGGTTAGTAATATTTTGTTACTTTTAAAAAAAAATGGATTGTGTATTAAAACAATACACAATCCATTTCGAAATTATTTTTTATCTAATTCACTATATTTTTTTAATTTATATATAGCAGCTTGCTTTACTTCATCAAATGTTTTATCAGTTAAAATTTCAATTGCTTCTTCTATTCTATCTATAGGATAAATATGGAATTTACCTTGTAATATAGCATCATTTACCTCATCTAAAAGGACTAGATTTCTTAAATTATTTCTTGGGAGTATAACTCCTTGTTTTCCCGTTAGACCTTTTTTCTTACATGTATAGTAAAATCCTTCTACTTTCTCAGTTACTCCACCTACTACTTGTATATCACCTTTTTGATTTATAGAACCAGTTACTCCTATATTTTGTTTTATAGGTATTTCACTTAGAGATGATAATAAAGCATATAACTCTGCTCCAGATGCACTATCTCCATCTACCCCTCCATAATTTTGTTCAAAACAAATATTGGCATTTAAAGATAACGGAAACTCTTGAGATAAATTTTCTAGTAAAAATCCATTTAATATAAGAACTCCTTTACTGTGTATAGGTCCACTCATTTCAACTTCTCTTTCAATATTAACTATACCATTACTTCCCGGAGCTGTTGTTACAGTTATTCTCGATGGTCTTCCAAAAGAATATTCTCCCATATTAAGTACTGATAATCCATTTATTACTCCAACTTTAGAACCTTCAGTTGATATAAGAGTAAAACCTTTTTCAAGAGATTCATCCATCTTCTTTTCTATTTTACTAAATCTTTCTCTTCTTTCTCTTATAGCTTTTAGTATATCTTCTTTATCTACAAACTCAGCACCTCTTATTTTTGCATATGCATCTCCTTCAACTAAGATTTCTACTATTTTATTAAATTTAGTTGATAATTTTTCTCTATCTCCAGTTATTCTAGTACTATATTTTATAATTTGCTCTACTCCACTATAAGTTAAGTGCTTTAAGTTATTTTTATTACAATACGATGCTATAAATCTTGATACCCTCATTTCATTGTTTTCATCTTTTTTCATCTCATTATCAAAATCTACAAATATCTTAAAATACTTATTAAACTCAGAATCATAATTATACATTAAATTGTACATATAATTACTACCTATTAAAACTACTTTTACGTTTACAGGTATTTTCTCAGGCTTTATTGCTGTTTGTGTATCTAATGTTACTTCACCTTGTTGAATTGTCTTTTTCAATATATCCCAAGATAAATTATATCTTAATAATTGGTCTACATATAAAACTAAATATCCTCCATTTGCTTTGTGTACTGCTCCAGGTAATAACTTTGTAAAATCTGTTTTCACAGTTCCATTATAATATTCATATTCCGCTTTACCAAATAAATTGCTAGGACTTGGGTTTATTTCAACTACTACTGGTGCTCCAGATTTATCTAATCCATTATCAACTAATAAGTTAACTTTGTATCTAGTAAAATGCTCTTTGTCGTATTTATCTTTTAATTCTTCTTCATCCATATAAAATAAATAAACATACTCTAATATATCATCTCTAGTGTCCTCTAAATATTTTTTTATTTTATCGAAACTTCCATATTTATCTATTAAATTTTCTATATGTGGATTTACTATATATTTACCTATCTCATTTTCTAAATCTAGTAAAGCTTCCTTTGCATCTTCTTCTATGTCTCTAATTTTATAAGCAACTTGTATAGCAGCATTTTCTAGTTCTTTTTTTACCTTGTAAAATTCTTCAGAAGACGTATCTACAGATTCATCTTCTGGGGTAAATATCATTCCAACTTTACTACTTTTTAATTTAAATCCTTTTTCTTCTCCATATTTTTTTATTTTCTGAAGTAGTGCTTCTTTTTCAATTTCATAATCATCTAATAATTCATTTTTACTCATTTCAAATTCTTCACTTTCAAATGCATCTTTAAGTTCATCAAGTAAGGTTTCTATAAGTTTTTCCATATCTTTTTTAAATAATTTCCCTATACCTTTATCCAAAGCCACCGCTATAGGCTCTCTACTATTTTCAAAATTATATACATAGCACCAATCTTTATGATCATTTTTTTCTTGTGCATAAGTATTTAAAGCATTAAGTACATAAGTAGTTTTTCCAGTTCCACTGTCTCCAGCCACAAATATGTTATATGCAGGATTATCTATTTTAAGTCCAAGTTCCATAGCTTTTATAGCACTTTCTTGCCCTATTATTTCCCCTAAACCCTCTAATTCAGAGGTATTAGAATATTTAATCATATTCATCCCCCTTTCAATTCCTTTTTATATAATATGTTTTATATTTATTAAATGTTAAGTAAAAAATAAAAAACTTCTAACTATAAAAGTTAAAAGTTTTACTTTTCTAAAATCTCCATATTTCTTTGTATTATTTTTTTACCTCTCCAACTAAAAGCTTTTTCTTTATACCTTCTTTTAAATTCTTTATTAGATATACTATTAATTTCATCTTTATCCAAATTAAACATCAAATCTTCATAAAACTCTTTTATATTAGTCGTCGATATATTTTTATTATGAGGGCACACATCTTGACATACATCGCATCCAAATACTTTTTTATTTTCTTTTAAAACATTTATCTCATCTTCACTTAACTCTTCTTTTTTTTGTGTTATATAAGATAAACATAGTTTTGGATTCATTTCAAAATTTCCTAAAATTGCTTTACCTGGACAATTATTTATACACTTTTTACATTGCAAGCAAGTTCTTTTTTCTACATTATCATTTTCAAACTTATAGTTATTTATTATATAACCTATAAATACATACGACCCAAATTCATCCGTTATTATATTATTATTTATTCCATAATAACCTACTCCAGATATACTAGCTAGATACCTGTCTACAAGAGGACCATTATCTGCAAATATCATATATTCAAAATTTCCCTGTTTACTTTTTATATATTGTGCAATTTGTTCTAACTTTTCCTTTACTACTATATGATAATCTTTTCCATAACAATACTTAGAAATATTAGAATCGTCTACATCTTTTACATAATAAGGAAAAGCACAAACAATTATAGACTCAGCATTTTTCATAGTTTTTCTAGGGTCAATTCTCTTTTCTATACATGACTCTTCCATTCCTGTAAAGTACCCTTTATTTAATTTATCTTTTATTATTTCTTCTAAATCATAGTATGGTCCTATTCCTGCAATTCCGACACATTTAATACCTATACTATAACAAAACTCTTTTAAATCTTTACTATTCATAAGTTTTCCTTTCATTAATGTATATTTACATTTATAATAACTAAAGTATAAAGGATGGTGATTTTTTTGATAAAATTAGTAATTCCAGGAAGACCAATAAGCAAGTCTAACTTTAAACTTCATAATATTCATGGTCAATCATGGATGCCTTCTAAAGGTAAGCACTCTAAATATTTAGCTTATGAAAATATGATTGCAGGATATATAAATACTCAGTATGATGGTCCTTGCATAGAAGAAGATCTTATTACTATATTAAAGTTATATTTTCCAAATAAAAGAATGGGTGACTTACATAACTATCCTAAAAGTATATGTGATGGTATAGAAAAAAGTGGCATTATAAAAAATGATAAACAATTAAAACCTGTACTTTTATTTGATTTTATAGATAAAGAAAATCCTCGTGTTGAGATAGAGTTATATCCTTTATCTCAATATAAAGTAGATTATACTATTTCAAAACTATAGTTAATTCCACCTAAAAATCATTAGGTGGAATTATTTTTAATCTAATTTATTCGATACATCCTTTAACATTTCTCTAATTGGTAAATTGTACGGACATTTACTTTCACATTTACCACACTCAATACAATCAGATGCTTTTATTTCTAAACCTTTATATCTATTTTTTGACCACTCTTTTAAACCATATCTACTATAATATCCTTCTAATAAAAAGTTTAGTGGAATATTTATTCCTAATGGACAAGGCATACAATATTCACATCTTCTGCAAAATTTATCCCCTAGCTTATTTCTTATTTCTTCAATAAGCGCTTCTTCTTCTTTTGTTATATTTAAATCCTTAAGAACAGATGTATTTTCTATAACTTGATTTACACTATCCATACCTGGAATTACAACATCTATATAATCCTTAGATAAAATATATTTTATAGCCAGTTTAGCATTATCTATAGCTCCTCCAGCTAAAGGCTTCATAACAATTATACCTATATTCCTTCTATTAGCTTCCTTAAATATTTCATCTGCCTGATCTTCTACTATATTATATGGAAATTGTATTGTATCAAACTTTCCGCTATATACAGCTTTCTTTATGGTATCTATACTATGACTTGTTATTCCTATATATCTTATTTTACCTTTCTTCTTAAAATCTAAAAGTGCTTTATAAGCCATATCATCATTGAATATTTTATCATATTCTTCTGGCTTAACATTATGAAATTGATATAAATCTATGTAATCAGTTTTAAGATTTCTTAAACTTTTTTTTACATCTTCTGTCATAGCATCATACGTTCTTGCCATACTTTTTGTTGCTAATATAAACCTATCTCTTTTCCCATCTATAGCATTACCTATATATTCTTCACTTATAGTATATCCTCTAGCTGTATCTATAAAATTAACTCCTTGATTTATCAACTCATTTATAACCAAATTGGTATCTTCTTGAGTTATTCTTTGTATAGGAATCCCTCCAAATCCAACTCTATTAATTTTGATTTCAGTATTTCCTAACTTTCTCATATATTCACCCCATTATTAATTTTTCATATTATAAATTAAGACGATATTTCAATTAAAATATCGTCTTATTCCCTACATATATTATATATTAATTTATTATATTTGTTTAACAATATCTTTTATCATTAAAATCTCTCTTTTGTGACCTTCATCTTCTAATGGTGTTTCTAGATAAAATGGTAAATGTTTTAATTTTGGATGTGTTATAAACCTTATAATCGCATCCAATCCTATTTCTCCTTCACCAATACAAGCATGTCTATCTTTTTTAGATTCAAAAGGCATCATACTATCATTAAGGTGCACTGCTTTTAATCTTTCTAAACCTATTATTTTATCAAATTTATCTATCACTGAATCTAAATCATTTACTATATCATATCCTGCCGAAAATATATGACAAGTATCTAAGCATACTCCTATTTTTTCATCATGTTCTACTTTATCTATAATTTCTCTTATTTGCTCAAAAGTAAACCCTATTTCACTTCCTTTGCCAGACATAGTTTCAAGTAAAACAGTTATATTTTCTTTTCCTGTTATAGCTTCATTTAATGCACTAGCTATCTTATCTATTCCAACTTCTACACCTGAACCTACATGACTACCTGGATGAAAACACATAAATTCTATTCCTAAAGAATCCATTCTTTCTATATCTTCTTTAATTACCTTTCTTCCAAACTCATATACTTCTTCTTTAACTCCTGCTAAGTTCATAGTATATGGTGCATGCGCTAGTAGTGGCCCAAAATTATTATCTTTTCTTATTTCTTGAAATTTCATTATATCTTTTTCATCAAAAGCTTTAGCATTTCCTCCCCTTGGATTTCTGCTAAAAAATTGAAAAGTATTCGCTCCCATATCTACAGCACTTTGAGCTGCTTTTGAAAATCCTTTTGCTATTGATATATGTGGTCCTATTACTATCACTAATTTTCCTCCTACCAATTTATATTCATTTTTATTAATATACCCAAAAAAATAAGTATCAACAAGTTTGTTGATACTTTATACTCTACATTTTTCTTCTACGGGTATAGTAATTAAAGATAAATTATATTTAGTTTCCGATTCTTCATGCTTTCTATTTAATATAATTTCTTTTATTTTCAAGTCCATTGTTTCTACTAACTCTTTAATCTCATCTTTGTTTAAAGATACTTGATTATAATTAGTTATATTTTCATCCTCTATATTATTTTCTTCAATAGCTTTATAAAAGGAATTACTCATATTTTCAAACTTAGATATACAGATATCCCCCATATCCATTTGTTCCAAGTCGTTATTAAAATCCAAAGCTTTTTTCCCTATTACAATATGTTTAGCTGTAGGGTAGTAATATTTCTCCACAATTCCAGATTTAACTTTCTCTTCTACTAAATCTAAAACTCCTACTTTATATAAAGTTTTTATATGGTAATTTATTTTTGCATGTGGTTCATCTAATAATTGAGATAATTGTTTTGCTGATAATGGAGTTGCCTTAAATGCTTTTAATATATCTATTCTTCTTGGATGTGCAATAGCTTTTATGCACTCTAAATCTCTCAGTACTAATACTTCTTTCATTCCCCCACCACCCATAAAAATATTTAATTATATAAATAATTATATATTACCAAGCAGTAATTGTCAAAAAATTCTCTATTTTAGAATATATTTATTTTATATTTTTCACTCAAGTTTTGCAGTATTTTTATACCAGCAATGCTATTACCTTTTTTATCAAGAGCAGGACCATATATACCTATTCCCATCTTCTTAGGTACAGAAGCCATTATACCGCCTCCGACACCAGATTTTGCAGGTATTCCTACTTTTATTGCAAATTCTCCTGATGCATCATACATACCACATGTAACCATAAAAGTTTTAACTATACGTGATATTCTTTCATCTATAAGTCTATTTCCAGTTTCAATATCTAATCCATATGATGCTAGATTCACTCCCATTCTAGCTAAATCTACACAATCTACTTCTATTGAACATTGTTTAAAATATAAGTCTAATACTTCTTCCACATCACCTTCTATAAATCCATCATTTTTTAAAAGATATGCCATAGCTCTATTTCTATCTCCCGTAGCCTTTTCAGACTCATATACATCATAATTTATTTTTAAATTATCGTTTTTAGCTAATTTTCTAAAGAAATTTAACATTTTTTCTTCTTTTTCTTTAAGGTTTTTACCTTTTATCATAGAAGTTGTAACTATAGCTCCTGCATTTATCATTGGGTTACATGGCTTTTTAGTGTTATTAGTTTCTAATTTCATTATTGAGTTAAATGGGTCTCCACTAGGCTCCATCCCCACCTTAGAAAATACATGTTCCCAATCACTTTCACTAAGTACTAAGGCTAAAACAATAGGTTTCGATATACTCTGTATAGTGAATTTTTTATCATAGTGTCCAGCTGTATGAACAACATTGTTCATATCTATCATACATATTCCTAAATCATCTTGTCTTGCTTTTTTAAGCTCAGGTATATATGATGCCACCTGTCCATAATTTGCATATTTTCTGTTATCTTCAAGTATTTTTTCTAATACATTTTCCATACGCATTCCTCCTTATTTTTTTATAACGCTTCAATACTCTTTTAAATATAATACAAAAAATCCTGGGATTGTGTCAACTTCCCAGGATTTCAATCTTAATCAACGATTCTACTACCTCCAATAAATTCTCTTATTATAGATGTAGGTGGTATATCTAGTTCATCATCCAACTCTACAAAGTATTGTAAAAATTTAAGAACCCTATTAGCTTCTATAAAAGCTTCATTATCATCTTTTATCTCTTCTAAAAGTGGCTTAGCATATTTTTTTAGTATAGCTAGTTCATATAAACAAGCTGAATTAAACATAATATCCGCTTCTTCTTGATAAGGGAATATATTTTTATCTTCTCCTCTTCTTACAGAATCCCAATTTAAAATAGTTTTCTCCGCACTATAACCTCTAAAGTTGTAATCTCTAACTATTCGTCTTATTAACCTTAAATCAGTCGTAGGTATTCTATTATGATTATCTAGATTTATTTGAGTAAGAACGCTTATATAAATCTTAAACTTATCTTTTTCATCTATACTTTTAGTAAGCATAGGATTTAAAGCGTGTATACCTTCTAAAATAATTGGTTGATCCTTATCTATTTTCAATGTTTTTCCACTAAATTCTCTTTTACCTGTCTTAAAATTAAATTTAGGAAGCCTTATTTCTTCTCCTTTAAGTAATTTTTCTAAATCACTATTAAACAACTCTAAGTCTATAGCATATATAGATTCAAAATCATAGTTACCAAATTCATCTAACGGTGTATCCTCTCTATTAACAAAATAGTCGTCTAGAGATATAGGCACTGGGTGTAAATTATTTACTTTTAACTGAATTGATAATCTATGAGCGAAACTTGTTTTTCCTGATGATGATGGAGCTGCTATTAATATAACTCTTTTATTATTTTCCTTTATTATATCTGCAATTTGAGATATCTTTTTTTCATGTAAAGCTTCTACTATTCTTATTATCTCACTATATTTATTTTCTGTTATAGCCTTATTAAGACTTACAACTTCACCTACACCTATAAGATCTGACCATAATTCAGATTCCTTGTATATATTTGATAATTTATGCTGAGGTATAAATTCTTGAGCTTTAGTTTTATCAAGTTTACTAGGTCCTAGTATAACAACGCCAGATTTCCATTTTTTTATATCAAATACAGTTACGTAACCTGTCGATGGTAGCATATGCCCATAAAAATGATTTATATAACTTCCACATTTATATATTTTCACGTCATCGTATTCTTTATATTTTAAAAGCTCAGCTTTTATATAATCATGTCTTTCTTCAAAGATTTTTATAGCGTTTTCCTTGTTAGTGACTATCTTTTCTATATTTTCATTTCTATCTATTATAGACTTAACTTGTGCTTTTATGTTATCTAAAATTTCATCGTTTAGATTTTGTTTTCCAATTTTAACCTCACAATATAAACCATTAGATAAAGAGTGTTCTATAGTAACTTTACAATTAGGATATAATTCCTCACATGCTTTTATAAAAATGAAAGATAATGTTCTTGTATAAACCCTCATACCATCAGCAATTGTAGTATCTATAAATTCAAGGTTACAATCTTTATTTAACTCAGTACTTAAATCTTTCAATTTATTATCTATTTTTCCTAATGTTATTATCCCTTTATACTTACTGCTTAAATCTTTAGATATATTTTCTAAGATTACGCCTTTTTTGTATTTATAATTAGATTCACCAATTTTGACATTTATATTACACATAGAATCCTCCCTGTCTTTTTAATCCTTATACTATTATTAGAACGGTTTATATTATATAAATCGTTCTAATAATTTAACAGATTCATTTATATCATTGTAATTTATTTCTAATATAATAAATTGAGGATTTAATTTTATTAAATCTTTTATGCTATCAATACTTAATATTCCTTTTCCAAGTCCAATGTGTAAATCTTTTATACCATCATTGTCACTTAGATGAATTAAATTTAATTTATCCTTTAATTTTGATATAAAATCATCTTTATTTATTAAGTTATGTCCTGTATCATAACAAAATCCAATCTTAGGTACGCTATTAAATATATATTCAAATTCATACGATGTTGTTCCTACATTACATATATCTCCACCTTTTGTATAAGTATTTTCAATATATATTTTTGTATCTATATCTAAATTTTTGAAAAATTTAATACTATTATTTAAGTATTTTTCTTTATTTTTTTCAAACCTATTTGTTATCACATACCCTACATGCATATTAAAATATTTTACATCTATATTAATTAAGTTCTTGTTTAGTTCTAATATAAACTTTATCCAAGACTCTCTTATATAATCTATATTTTCACAAGTATTAAGTTCCATAGGAATATGTATGCCTATACTTATATTATTTTCTTCAAATTTTTTAGCATATTTAATAACTTGCTTACATTCATCTAAATTGTCAATTCCTATCTCTATATGATTTATGTATTTATTACACTTGCATATATCAATAGCTTTACTTATTTCATGAACTAATGCTGGTATACCTATTTTCATATCTATACCTCTATGAAATCTTTCCTATTTTATTAAATGGTAGCAATCTAACCATAACTTTTCCCATTATATCACTTTCTTTTACTATTCCTACTTGTGGATCTCTGCTATCCATACTATTTTCTCTATTATCCCCCATAGCAAATACATATCCTTTTGGAATAGTCATATCTATATCTCCTTCTGTTTTTGCTCCATGTATGTATTTTTCATCTTGAAGCTTTCCATTTATATATACTTTATTATCAGTTATCTTTATATGGTCTCCTGGAACTGCTATAACTCTTTTTACTAAATCCTTTGCTTTTCCATTATCTTGTAATAAATCTGTCTTAAAAACAATTATATCTCCTCTTTTAGGCTCTTTGTGATCATATGCAATTCTATTTATTATCAAATAATCTTTTTCTTCTAGCGTAGGATACATAGATGATCCTTGCACTAGTGTTGGTCTAACAAAGTGAGTTATTATAAGAGCAATAACTAATGATACAGCTATTATTTTAATCCACTCTATTATCTCCTTTTTAATGTTTTTGCTCAAATTCTTCATCTCCTTCATGCTCTACATACTTAGATAAAAGCTCTATAATTATATCATTTATATGCTCATACTTTTTAGTATTTATCCCCAAATCTAAAAGTTCACATGCCTTAATTAAATCATGTACAACTTCCATAGGGCTTCCATATATAGCTTCTATATCTTCCCTACTAACACCTCTGAATCCGTGGCCTACTGGACTTTCATTTCTTAACCTTATTAAGTTTTCAAGTTTTTCTCCATTTAATATTTCTAAAACTTTATCCATACGCTTAGTTTGTTTAAGATATCTCTTTATATATTGAGTTACACCATGTATTAGGTTACCATTATATATATTATACTTCTTTTTAAGAGTATATAGTATATTTTTCTTAGACACCATATGCCCATGCATTGACACTACATATTTTTTATCTTCTTTGGAATTAACAAATATATATTTAAATAAAGCTTCTTTTAATCTGTAAAGTCGACCTAAGAAATCTATGTATTCCTCGTTAACTATCTGAATTTTTATATTCTCTATTAACTCTGATAGTATGTCTTCTGGATCTCCATCATTTAAATTTTCTAAGTTAGATATAAGATTTTTAATCTCTTTTCTTTCTAACATAGGTTCACTTAAATTTTTAGCAATACTAAGTGCTGTATTAAAGTCAAAATTAGTAGCATATTTACATGAATTTAATAAATCATATAAATCTCCACTTTCTATACCTGCCTCAATTAATATATCTAAAACTCCATCATAATCATATCTTTGTAAAAACTTGCATATAACTAATTCTTGACTTTTATTTATATATCTCATTTAATCACTCCTATTGATCATTTTCTTTTTCTTCTTGTCCTTAATCTTATAAATCTCTTCCTTGCATAATCAGTATAAATATCTACTTTATCTAAACTTATTTTCCATAAATATATCAAGTATAAAAGAAATAATACTGTTGCCCAAGTTGTTTTTATCATTAATAAAAAATCGAAAATTCCATGAAGTATTATTGGAATAAATAAGATTTTAAATAAATTAATTTTATTTTCATTCTTATTTTTGCTATTAAATTTATATATAGATAAATAATACCCCATAGCTATAGCAAACATTATATGACCTGGTATAGCTATAATCGCTCTACTTAATCCAATTTCAAGTAAACTTAAATAATTTTCATAAAATATATATATTATATTTTCAACTGTTGCAAATCCAAGAGTTATAAATATGCTATATACTATTCCATCTAGTTTTTCTGTATAATATTTACTTTTTAATGTATAACCTATTAATACAATATATTTTAAAGTTTCTTCAGTTGATGCAGCTACTATAAACGCTATATAAGATAAATTTAAATATTCATTATTAATCTTAATTTTAAGTAGTAAATCTTCTATTGCTATTGCTGGAATACTTATTAAAATTCCAATAAAAAATAGCTTTGCTAAGAATTTTATAGGTTCCTTTTCATATTTATCTTTAAAATATATCCACATTAAAAACGCAAGACTAGGTGCTATAGATATAATTAATAAATTTAATTTCATATACTCATTACCTTTCTTATTAAATACGTTTCTAATATATTATTTCCAAATCTCTTAACAAAATAATCTATTTATTCATACTATGTATTAATACTATCATTTTAAGTAAGAAAGGAGTTTTTTTATGCAAGATGGTTTTTTAACTGTAAATGTAGTTGATAGTACTAACAATTTTCCAATTGTTGATGCCACTGTTAATGTTTACTCTATGGCAACTGAAGACCAAGCATCTAGAACTATATTTCAAAATTTAAAAACAGACATCTCTGGCCAAATTGTAGGATTAAATCTAGAAGCACCTGATTTAATTTATTCTCAACAACCAAGTGATGTTAGGCCGTATAGTCAATATATTGTAGAAGTTATAAAAGACGGTTATGAGACAACATTAATAAATGGAACTCAAATTTTAGCTACAGTTATAGCTGAGCAAGGCATTAGAATGCAGCCTCTTCAACGAAGCAGACGATTGTACTCTAGACAAAATGAAATAATAATTGATATAGGGCCTCATACTTTATGGGGTAATTATCCTCCAAAAATTCCAGAAAGTGATTTAAAACCAATACCACCTCCAACTGGTTTCGTAGTTTTAGATAATCCTGTTGTCCCTGAATTTGTAGTAGTTCATGACGGTATGCCTGAAGATAAAAATGCTCCTAATTATTGGATTTATTTCAAAGATTATATAAAAAACGTAGCATCTTCAGAGATTTACTCTACGTGGACTAGAGAAACTATTTTAGCTAATGTTGTAGCTATAATATCATTTACTTTAAATAGAGTTTTTACTGAATGGTATAGAAGTAAGGGATATACATTTACTATAACTTCAACTACAGCATATGACCATAAATATATACATGAAAGAAATGTGTTTGATACTATAAGTGTTGCAGTTGATGAAATTTTTAATACTTTTATAAAAAGACCTCCTACATCTAGACAGCCGTTATTAGCTCAATACTGTGACGGAGTCAAAACTCAATGTCCAGGTCAAATGACACAATGGGGAAGCAAAGATTTGGGAGATCAAGGACTTAGCTATGAAGAAATTATAAGATCTTTTTATGGAAATAATGTTGTGTTTGAAAAAGCACCTATAGTAAGTGGAGTTCCTGTATCCTTCCCTGGAGAGGTTTTACAAATAGGGTCTACAGGAAAAGATGTAAGAACTATTCAAAGTCAATTAAATGCAATATCAAATGGTTATCCCGCTATTCCTAAAATTAGAGAAGATGGTATATATAATGATGCTACTGCTAATTCAGTAAAGGAATTTCAACGTATATTCGGTCTTCCTCAATCAGGTGTCGTAGATTTTAAAACATGGTATGAAATATCTAGAGTTTATGTAGCTGTTACAAAAATAGCTTCATTAAATCCAACAATTTAATTTATTTCATTTAAATAGTGTAGTAAAATTACTACACTATTTAAATATATCTATATATTTTTCATTTAATATATGGCTTATGTTGTTTATATCTATCTTAAATTCAGGTATACCTGCTGCAAAAGGAGCGATTTCATATAAATCAAAATATATAACTAACTTATCATCTTCTATATAAAATTTCTGATTATTAGAAATACTTTTAAAACTATATGCTCCATCTTGACCCTCTTTTATTTTCTCTCTTATTATTTCATTTATTACATTTACATAATCTGAACTTTCTTTAAACAAATCTCTTAAACTTAATATTTTTCCATCTTCTATATATATGTTATAAGATTTATTTTCATAAAATCCGTGGGCTCCCCCACTCTCTTGATAATATTTAATCAAAATACTTAACATATTATCACTATTTTTTTTTACATCAAAATTAACATTATATATAAATGGTTTTGTATATTCTTTAGGTGTATTTGAAAGATATGATTTAGCATCCTCTTCTACACTAGAATAAGATTTCATTATATCATTTTTTATTTTTTCATTTATACTCTTCTCAATTTCTTTATTTTTAATTATTATCATAGGAATATTAATTATACTATTTATATATTCAGTATTTTTAGTTATAGTCTGTGTATCTATTTGAGCTACTATAGGATTAGTATCTAATGTTTTTATCTTTTTATTAAATGCTGTAACAGGTATTTTAAATTCATAAATTTCTTTTCTATCACTAATTTGATAAGGATTAAAGTATATAGCTAGCCCTTCATCTGTTATATAGTAATTAGTATGTTTATTTATTTGAATTTTTTCTTTATCTATTTTAAGATTTTTTCTATCTATTTTGTTTAAAACATAATTTTTTAATACATAATCGTAATCTTTATTATTTTTTAAAAAATTATCTATATATATTCTTTGTCCAGTTTTTAAATCAAACACATAACTGTCCTTAATTCTTTCATACTTTTTACCTTTAATGTTTATATCTTTATAAATTATAATATTTAGTACATTTTTATCTTCAAACGCTATATGGTAATTTATGTTTATCACTAAATCTTTGTTATTTGAAGAAATATCTTTTTGTTGTTTCTTTGTATTTATAAATTGACTTATATTTTTCCTTATATATGTATTTATATACCTTTCTACATCTTTATTTTCATAATTTACTATAGGCATTTTTACTACAAATTTAATTCCATCGTACTCTATAACTGATTTATCTTCTATTACTTTTAAAGGTTTAAAACCTTGTATTATAGATGATGTTAAATTATTAAAATCAATTGGACCTTTAGTTTTTACATTTATATAAAAAATAGATACTACTATTGTAATAAGTGCTGTTAAGAATATAAGTCTTTTTCTATAAATCATAATATATATTCCTCCTAATCTGTAATATATATTATTTTCTGATTATATCCTAAAAATATTATATTAATATTTTGGAAATATATTTATTCAAATAAAAAAGCCTTGAAGAATATTCTTCAAGGCCTTTAAATTATTTTTTTAAAATTTTATTTATTTGGTTTTTATATGCATCTGCTTTAGCTCCATATATAACTTGGATACCATTGCCGACTTCCATAACACCAACAGCACCTAATGATTTAAACTTATCTTTTTCTACCTTAGATTTATCTTTAACTTCTACTCTTAATCTAGTTATACAAGCATCTACTGAAACTATATTTTCTTCCCCACCTAATGCTTCTAATACATATGGTGCATTTTCTTCTATTTCACTACTTCCTGATTTATCAGTTTTTCCTGCTTGATAATCAGCTTTTGTATATAACTTAGTTTCTTGTTCATTTTCATCTCTACCTGGAGTTTTTAAATTGAACTTAACTATTAAGAATTTGAATAAGAAGTAGTAAACTACCGCATATACAATTCCTACCATTATAGCTCTTAACCAATTAGTTGGTACTCCTGCTCCTGCTGGAAGTATACCAAATAATGAGAAATCTATAAATCCTCCAGAGAATGTCATTCCTATAAATACATTTAATAAATCCATTAATAAGAATGAAAGTCCTGCAAGTACACAGTGAACTGCATATAATACTGGTGCAACAAATAAGAATGTAAATTCTAATGGTTCAGTTATACCAGTTAAGAAAGATGTTACTGCTGCTGATAATAATAAACTTCCTACTACTTTTTTCTTACTTGGAGCAGCTGTATGATACATTGCTAATGCTGCTGCAGGTAATCCAAACATCATGAATGGGAATTTACCAGCCATAAATCTAGTAGTTCCTGCAACTATTTTAGACATAGTTTCTGGTGAAGCTCCTACTAAATCTTGCATGCTACCTAATTGTGCGAAGTATGCATAATTCGCTCCTTGTACTGTTTTCCATGCTCCATCTATTAAAACATGTCCATCTACGAAAGAACCAAACCAAAATGGCGTATAGAATACATGATGTAATCCAAATGGTATTAAAGATCTTTCTATTAATCCATAGAAGAATGTTCCTATTATACCTGCATTATTAACTCCTAATGCTATGTAAGCTATTGCGTCTTGAACAAATGGCCATATAAAAGCAAGTATTGCACCTACAATTGCCATAACTACTGAAACTACTATTGGAACAAATCTTGATCCAGAGAAAAATCCTATAACTTGTGGTAATTGTATATTATAGAATTTATTGTGTAGTGTAGATGTAACTATACCAGTTATAATACCCCCAAACACTGACATATTAAGAGTAAATATTCCTAATGTTGAAGTTACATATGTTGCATATTGAGCTGGTGTATTTGCTTCTGTTACAACACCTAATCTAGTAACTCCTAAAGCTAATAATACACTTATAACTTTATTCATTATTAAAAATCCAAATACTGAAGCAAGTGCAGATGTTCCTTTATCTTCTTTTGCAAGACCAACTGCAGTACCTACTGCAAATAGTAGTGGTAAATTACCAAATACTATATCTCCTACACCTTGCATTATCTTTAATACTACTGTAATTGCTGGAATAGATACAAAGCTTATAAGTGGTTGGTATATAGCTGGAGCATTATCTAGTGCTGCTATATTAAGTAAAGCTCCTCCAACTCCTAGTAAAATACCAGCAACCGGTAGTGCTGCTATTGGAAGCATTATAGCCTTACCGATTCTTTGTAAAAATTGAAGCATTTCATAATTCCTCCTTACTTATTATAATATGTGTAATTAAATTTAATTTTAGTTAAGTTTTCATGCATTATTACTATAATAAATAAAAAAGAGCTAAAATATTCATATTTATGAGTACTATAAAATAGTTACATAAATATAAATAATTTAGCTCTTGCCTGCTTTACCAGTAACACGCTCTTTATTTATTTAGTATAAATTAAGTATAACATTTAAATTGTACGTTGTAAACAATTTCCCTACCACTTTTTTGTACTATCTGTTAGAATTTGTCATTAATCTATCTATATGAAGTGCTATAAACCCAACTTCACCTTCATTTAAATTTATATCGTGTTTTAATTTTAGATATTCGCATAATACTTCAGATATACTATATGATTTATTTAACTTCTCCCTTATATGATCTAATAACATATTTTCTTCACATATCCCTTTAATAGATCTGTTAATAGCAAGTCTTAAATGTACTATAAGTCTATTGTAGTATATTGAATCTTTATATATATTTATATCTAATTCTTTTTCTAAAAAATCTATAGCTTCTTTAATTATTATAGCTTGTTTAGCACTATCTACTGCTTTTGTTTTATTTAATATTCCATTTATATGCATAGTTACAAATGCTATTTCATCTTCATTTAATGTTATATCTAAAGATTTATTTATAAAATCAACTATTTTCTTTGCTAATTCCCATTCATATTCATATAAAGTCTTTAATTCTGCTTTGAATTGGTTTTTTAAGCACATATTGTCATAGTATCTTTCTATTGCAAATACTAAATGATCTAATAGTGCCATATGTGATTTATTGTTTATATCTACATCTATACTATCATCTATTGTAGATAAACCCTCTGTTACTACCCCAATATAGTTTGGATTTATTGTATCGTATAATTCCTCTAAACTTTTATATCTATCTTCATTTATAACAAATATTTTTTCAATTTTATCTACATCTTTAAAAATTGAATTTGTAGATGCTTTAAATCCAATTCCATTTCCAATTAAAATGTACTCCTTATTTTTATTTTCTTCTATACATAGAATAACATTATTGTTAAAACTTTTTATAATTTTATACATATTCCCTCCTTATTTACAAATTATATGAGAATCTGCTTAAATATTATTTCACTTTATTAATATACAATATTTCATAATTTAAGTATACCTGTTTATTGACATTAACTGTTATTTTTGCACAATTTTAAATATTTTTATAAAAATTATTTTAATTTTCATATGAATGTAATTTAATATTTTATTTTCATTTTCCTTTTTTTAGGGTATAATATGCATTAGATAATACATAACTTTTTAACAATCTAGTTAAGGGTTAATTTTCTTATGGAGGTTTTTAATATGTTAGTTTCAGCTAAAGAAATGTTAAACAAAGCTAGAGAAGGTAAGTATGCTGTTGGTCAATTCAACATAAATAACTTAGAATGGACTAAAGCAATATTACTTACTGCTCAGGAAAACAATTCTCCAGTTATATTAGGGGTATCTGAAGGTGCTGGGAAATATATGGGAGGATATAAAACTGTAGTTGGTATGGTTAATGGAATGTTAGAAGAATTAAATATAACTGTTCCAGTTGCACTACATCTAGACCATGGTAGTTATGAAGGAGCTTTAAAAGTAATAGAAGCAGGATTCTCTTCTGTTATGTTTGATGGTTCTCACTACTCTATAGAAGAAAACATAGAAAAAACAAAAGAGATAATAAAAATAGCTAATGCTAAAGGAATATCTGTAGAAGCAGAAGTTGGTTCTATAGGTGGAGAAGAAGACGGTGTTATAGGTGCTGGTGAAATAGCAGACCCTAATGAATGTAAATTAATAGCTGATTTAGGTGTTGATATGTTAGCTGCTGGTATAGGTAATATACATGGTCAATATCCAGAAAATTGGGCTGGATTAAACTTTGATGCTTTAGAATCTATAAATAAAGCTACAGGAGATATGCCTTTAGTTTTACATGGTGGAACTGGTATACCAGCTGATATGATAAAAAAAGCTATATCTTTAGGTGTATCTAAAATAAATGTTAATACTGAGTGTCAATTAGCTTTTGCTGCTGCAACTCGTAAATATATAGAAGAAGGTAAAGACTTACAAGGTAAAGGTTTTGACCCTCGTAAACTTCTTGCTCCAGGATTTGAAGCTATAAAAGAAACTGTAAAAGAAAAAATGGAACTATTTGGTTCTATAAACAAAGCTTAATAATATAAACAATTTTTAAAATTTGTGTATATAACACTGTTTATATAAGAGATATTAATGATTATGTAAAATAAAAGGACTATCTAATTTTAGATAGTCCTTAATTTATTAATTTTTTTTACATATCTTAACTACTGTTTCAACATGAGGTGTATTAGGGAACATATCCATACACTTAACTCGTTCAACTTCGTATCCATACTTTTTAAATTCTACTAAATCTAAAACTAATGTCTTAGGGTTACAAGATATATAAACTATCTCTTTAGAATTAAATCCAGCTATATCTCTTATAGCATCTTTGTGTACACCTGGTCTTGGTGGATCAACTATTATTATATCTGGTTTAGCTTTTAGTTTATTAACTGTCTTAGAAACATCTCCTGCTATGAATTCACAGTTAGTTAACCCATTTAATTCAGCATTTTTATTAGCTGCTTCTACTGCTTCCTCTATTATCTCTATTCCATATACCTTTTTAGCTTTTTCTGCCATTACTTGACCTATAGTTCCTGTACCGCTGTATAAGTCAAATACAACTTTATTATTGTGCTCTCCAACAAATTCTCTAGCTATTTTGTATAATTCTTCAGCTCCCTTAGTGTTAGTTTGGAAGAATGAGAAAGGAGATATTTTAAATTTAAGTCCTAAAAGTTCTTCTTGTATATAATCTCTTCCATGTAAAACTCTTAATTCATCACAATTAACAGCATCTGCTAATCCATCATTTATAGTATGTAATATACTTACTAAATCAGCTTTTAAATTAAGATTTAATAACATATCCTTATACTCTGTCATATCAAAATCTTCTTGAGATGAAGTTACTATATTTACCATCATTTCATTTGTATTTATACCTTTTCTTACTACAAGGTTTCTTAAGTATCCTTTATGGCTCATATTTCTATAGTAAGGAACTTTCTTCTCATTGAAATATTCAACCGTTGAAGTTAATACTTTTATAAAATCATCGTCTACTAAAAAACATCCATCTACTGTTAATATATCTATATGTTTTCCTTTTTTATGTAGACCTAAAGTTAAAGGTCCATCCTTCATTTCATCTCCAAAAGTATACTCCATTTTATTTCTGTATTCTTTAGCTTGAGGACTTCTTTCTATTCCTTCAAACTTAAATCCAAATATATCTTGGGCTAAAAATAAATCCATTACTTGTCTTTCTTTTATTTCAAGTTGTTTTTCATATGGTACTGATAATATACTACATCCACCACATACATTAAAATGCTTACATGGAGTTTCTGTTTCAATAGGTGAGTTTTCTAATAGTTCTAGCATCTTAACTTCAGCTTTTCCACTTCTAGTTTTTTTAACTGAAGCTTTCACCTTTTGTCCACTTATTCCACCTTTCATATATATGTCTCTATTTCCTAAGCGACTTACAGACGTACCACCAAACTCCATTTTATCTACTTCAAATTCTATTATATCTCTTCTCTTCACGCTTTTATCCTCCGTTATTAAAGACTATCTTTGTTCTATAAGTCTTATCTCTTCTTCTGTTAGTTCTCTATATTCTCCTAATTCTAGACTTTCATCTAATTTCAATTTACCCATAGATAATCTTTTTAAGTAAATTACTTTTTTACCTACGCTCTCAAACATTCTTTTAACTTGATGAAATTTTCCTTCATTTATAGTAAGTTCAATTTCTGATACTTCATCACTTTTAAGTATTACAAGATGTGCTGGCATAGTCTTGTAACCATCATCTAATACTACACCTTCTTTAAAAGCACTTATATCTTCGTTAGTTACTATTCCATCAATTTTAGCATAATAAGTTTTTGGAACATGACTCTTTGGAGATAATACCCTATGTGCTAATTGCCCATCATTAGTTAATACTAATAGACCTTCTGTATCTTTATCTAACCTTCCTACTGGAAATGGTTCAAACACTAAAGATTTATCATCTATCAAATCAAGAACTATTGGATCATATTTATCAAAAGTTGCTGATATGTATCCATCTGGTTTATTTAACATCAAATATATAAATTCTTTATATTCAATAGTTTCGCCATCAAATACTATAACGTCTTTATCTGTATCTACTTGAAGTCCAGGATTGTTTTCAATTTTTCCATTAACACTTACTAATCCTTTTTTGCAATCTCTCTTTATTTCTGCTCTACTTCCATATCCTAAGTTTGAAAGTACCTTATCTAAACGTTGCTTTTTAGCCATAAGTCATACCTTCCTTTAAAAATGTTCTCCATTTTCATAGTACTTTTCTTTCTCAAATACTGTAAATGCTAAATCCATACTTTCTACATCTAGATTCTTTCTTATACTATTAGTTATTATTTTGGCTACTGTATCTTGAACTTCTTGTCCTCTATCAAACCAAGCTACTTCCACAAATGGATAAACGTCTGCTATTTTTCCATCTCTTATAGCTACTGATTTTATGCACTCTATCTCAAAATAATCTCTTGGACATTTAACAGCCTCAACTAAATCATCTATCATTTTTTCACTTATTTTACATATATCATTTTCATGTATTCCTCTTATTTTAATTTGTGGCATATATATCATCCTTTCTTTAATTATTTACTTATTTATATAGATATTATTATACTTTTAATTTTTCATTATTACAATTTATCTATAAATACTACTGCATAAAAATAGGGCTATCTCAAATATTATTCATTTTGAGACATCCCTTTTTTAATTTTAATTTATTAACTATAAAACTTAGATGCTCCGTTTAACTGTTTTTTACCTAACAAATTAGCTAAACTTGTAAGTGATGCTATACTTATTTTCTTAAAACTTATTACAAATACTAGCTTAAAATCAGTAAATGTCTCATCTATACTATAAACATTAAAAAAACATCTTATATTATCATCTAAGTATCGCTCTCTTAAATCAGATTCAATTTCATCTGTTACATCTTTTACAAAAGCTCTTACATCTTCAAATAAAATTTGAATATCTTCTATATTAGCATCTTCACCCAATTCTTCCAATAATTCATTTATTTCATCTACTGAAAATATAGTGTCATCTAACTGACAGTCAAATGCCATTATACTATCTTCTTTTATATTAGTCGATATATCTTGCACACTAGCAAAGTCTTCACGTTGATTTAGCATTTCTTTTATATCTATACTTTTTATATTTAGGGTTTCTTGATTTTGTTTTAATTTTACTTCTAACAATTATTTACCTCCCCCCAATCTATCTATTTACTTCATATTAAGTATAAAGTCTTTTATATCATTCCAACTACTCACTCTTATTATATTTTCATTATCGATATCTTTATTGTAATTATTATCTATTAATAATACTGTTAATCCCTCTTGAGCTAATTGCATAGCATTACTTGGATTATCTTCTATGAAAATATTACATTCTAATTCTTTAGCTTTATTAACTTTATAATCACTTCCTAATAAATGAACATCTATATAGCCTAAATCATTTTCATTTAGCCATCCTTGTGTTATATCTTTTAACATTTCATCTCTAGCTGTTACAAAATATAAATTATGATTTTCATTTAAATCTTTTATTACTTCTTTTGCACCTTCTACCACATTAGCTTCTTTATATGCGTAAATATAATCTGTATGGAAAGCTTTTAATAAGTCATCTAGTTTAACTTCATATAGTTCTTCTAATTTATGAGTTATACATTCAGCTTCTGTTATTTGTTTATTATACATATCATTTAAATATGGAATAAAATGATATGGATTAGTTATTGTTCCATCTATATCTATACATATGTTTAACTTTCCCATCTCTACCTCCAGTTGATACCTTATTTTTATGGTTAAGACATTATATCACAATACATATTATAAATCAAAACCGTACTATTAGTATATGTATATAAAAGAAAAAACTTGTGTATTCACAAGCTTTTCCAAAAAATGTTTCACGTTCAACATTATTTTTCAATTGTTTTATATTTTTTTAATAGTATCTACAAATCTCTTTATTTCTATATCTGATAGCCTTAAATATTCTTTTATTTCTCCTACATACTTTAAATTTTTACTTTTTAATAAACTTTGAGCTGAATCCATAGCCTTTCCTCTTAAGATATATGCTTTTTGTACATACATCTTTGATTGTGCTAGTTTTTTAGTATCTTTATCATTTGAAAGATTTGGTACTTTCATCTTTTCATATGTTTTAACTACTTCTTCACACATATCTTTAGCATAGGAAACATCTTTTTTTGCATTTTTTATTGTTTCAGAGTTAATTTTTAAATGCTTCATATCCGGCATACATTCTCTCATAGGAACTAAAGCTTTTCTTTCTATAGAATAAATATTTTCTTTGAATTTATTTATAATCTCTTTATCACTTTTTTCTTTTGGTTTGGCATTTTTTGATTTATTATAATCTTTATTTATTTTGTTATCTTCTATATCTTCCTCTAAAATCTCTTTATTAACTTTAGATTTGTTTTCATTTGATTTTTTTGGATTTTTTTTATTTGATACATTTGTATATTTTTCATCTAATGCATATGCTTTATAATCTAACATATCTTCCATTTTATTTAATGTACTTATATATATATTACTAATTACTATAACACTGGCAATAACTATATAGATACTCCCATATATACTAGCTCGTTTAAAATCTCTTCTATTTTTAAATAAAGTCCATAACGGTAATATATATAAGATTAAAATTACTAATGCCCATCTCACATTAACAACTCCTTTACATAAATTTTATGTATTAGGCTAACCATATCTTATAGTATTTACCAGATTATATTAATTAATCCATAATTTTTATTATATTAAAATTTGTATAATCACATGATACCAATTTATATTCAACTTCATTTCGTATTCCTTCTAATCCCATCTTAAAAGATTCTTTACCATGAAGATGTCCATATATAACTTTTTCAACACAATATTCTTCATATATATCTGTAAACAATGATGATTCTAATTTATCATTAGTAGGTGGATAATGAGTTATTACAATTATTTTTTTAAATCCTGCTTTTTTAGCTGCATCTAAAGAAAGCTTTAACCTATGAGCTTCCCTTTTATAAATTTTTTCATCTTCTTGTGTGAACTTAAAGTCATTTGGGCATATCCAACCTCTAGTTCCACAGATAGCATAATCTTTATATGAGTAAAAATTGTTTTGCAAAAAACTCATATTTTCATAAAGCTTATTCAATTTAGTTACAGTAGTCCACCAATAGTCATGATTCCCTTTTACAAATATCTTTTTGCCAGGAAGTTTATGTATTATATCTAAATCTTGCTCCGCTTCATTCATATTTATACCCCAAGATGTATCTCCTACAACTAACACTATATCATCATCTTTAACTTGGCTTTTCCAACTATTAATTATTTTTTCTTCGTGATTATCCCAATTGTCTCCGAATATATTCATAGGTTTATTAACTGCAGTTGAAAAATGTAAATCTCCTATTGCATATAAACTCATATTAATGTCCTTTCTTTATTTTAAAATTAAAAAAAGAAGCGAGATTTCTACCCTCTTCTTTTTTTATTATACCCTTCTAACAAAGTATCTATCTCACTTTTTAGAGCTATTATTTCAGTTATATCTTTCTCACTATCAATTTTATCTAATCTTCTTTGATATATTATAGCTTTTTGAGTTTCTCCTAGATCATATAATTCTTGTATCTTACCTAATACATCTCTTACTGTTATAGATTTTACTTGATACATTACTTGAGCTTTCATTATATGTTCTCTAATTTCACTCATTTCTTGATCTAATAAAAATGCTGCATCAGCTGCTCTTCTTAATCTCATTGCTAAGTCTTCTGGTATGTAATGTTCATATTTATATTTTAATGAATGTTCTATAGTTGCCCAAAAGTTCATAGCTAATGTTCTTATTTGTATTTCACATAAAATTTCCTTATATCCGTGTGCTGTATTTATAGGATATTTTATTATTACATGATAACTTCTATATCCACTATCTTTAAAATTTTCTATATAGTCTTTCTCATAAACTATTTTCATATCATTTCTTGATCTTATAAGTTCAACTATTGTATATATATCTTCAACAAACTGGCACATTATTCTTATACCAGCTATATCTTCCATTTCCTCTATATCTGAAATATCTAATCTTTTTGCTTTAGATATTATTGATGCTATTTTTTTCGTTCTACCTGTTACAAACTCTATAGGAGAATATTCTCCTTTTTTTAAAAGCTCTTTTCTTATATTCTTAAACTTAACTTTAAGTTCTTCAACAGCGTGTTCATAAGGAACAAGTATCTTATCCCACTTTTCGTATTCCATTATTTCTCACCCTTTATTTTCAAATTTACCAACTTCTATATTTTAACATAATTTCTAATCATTTTGTATAATAAAGAACATCTCCATCTCTTAAATCATAATTTAGTTCTCCTAATTTTGTTAAGTAACTTATCATACTTACCAATGTTGACTTAAAAAAATGATATTCTTTATAATTATAACTTAATTTATTATTGTTTAATATAGTTTTTAATATAGATTCTAAATTTTTAGGTTCTTTAGTTAATTCTCTTAATTGATTTAAATATTTCATTACACAAAGTTCATGTTTTTTAGCCAATTCTAAGGCTTCATTTCTACTTAATACTTTTTTTCCATGACCTAATACAACATACTCAAAGTCTATAATTTCTAATATGCTTAATGATTTTAAATAGGCTTCTATATCAAATAAAAATAACAATTCAAATTTACTTAGTAGCTCTTCACTTACTAATGTATCACCTATGAAAAATACTTTATCTTTAGTAAGAACACCTATAGACCCTAGTGTATGTCCTTTTAAATCTATTATATCTATATATTCATTATTTATTATAATTCTACCTGGTTCTATTGTTTTATCTATATTAACTGTTTCCATATTTTTATTTGTTAGTATAGTATTTAAAAACTCATTAGTGTTTCCACCCATTATATATGCTGAAAATAAAATTGGATTATCAATATAAGGTTTACTATCTTTACTAGACATGTTAATCAGATCTTTAAATTTATCTTTGAATTGATAACCTGCACCATAATGATCATTATGTTCATGTGTATTTATTATCCATTTTACTTCTATGCCATCTTTTTCAAGGTCTCTTATTATATTTCTTGGTCTAGCTCCTGGTAATCCTGGGTCTATAATTAGTGCACTTTTGTCTTCAAATATATAAACGCCTGTATTAGTACCACCTTTTATATAAAAAGAGTTTCCCTTTATATTTATTAGCCTCATTAGAATCACCTTACAATACTATTTTTTTTAATCTTCTTAATGCCCTACTCCTAATATTTTCGTCTTTTGATACCTTTATCTTTATATTATACGCCACATCTTCATATAATAAAGACTCTATAAAATATTCAACGATACCTCTATCTTTAAATTCTATATCAATAACTCCACTTGAATATATCTTAGAATCTAAAATCATTAATGAATCAGAAAAATTTAATCTTTCATGCTTTTCTAAGTATCTCTCACTTGGTTTAAAATCTTCACAATAGTTTATTTTATAATTTACAACATCATCATTAATATCAAAACCATATTTAGATTTTATTAAATTTGCATAATCTTTATTTCTCTTATTTATATTGTTTAAATTCAAATTATAATCGCTTTTAATCCAGTGTCCATAAATCCTACAATTTAAAGGTCTAACTTCATATATTAAACATCTGTTGTCTTCATCTTTAAAAGGACACGGACTCTTTTTTATATACTCTAAGAAGTAATAATCTATTACCTTGTCTAAACATCTTTTTCTTAAATCTTTATTGTTTTTTAAGTGGTTATATATATTTATAAACTCTACTAAGTTTATACCTACTGATTCCATACAACAATTTCCACATCCAGTGCAATCTCCACTTGGTACAGTTTCATATACTTTATTTAATTCACTGATTAAACCATTGTTTTTAGCAAACTCTATGCTTTTCTCTATATCAATCTTTTTTAGGCTAGCCATTATTATTACTCCTTGTTATAATTATTAGGTTAATACAAACAATTATTATAACACATTTTTTTGAATTTTATAGGAGGTACTTTATATGAATAGATATACTAAGGTTATAAATATGATGGAAAGTTACTATACAAAAGACTACGAGAAAAAGAAAAAAAATGTAACTAAAATCAGAGAAGTAAGAGAAGAAACAGTTAGAAAATTCTTCTTACAAGGTGACTGTGAAGTTTTAGTTATATTAGAAGACAGTGGAAGAGAAATTTTAATAGATGACTTCTCTCCAGAAGAAGAAATAAGAAAGTATTTAGGTCCTAAATTTGTTAATAAAAGATAGTTTTATATCCCTAACAATTTGTTAGGGATATTTTTATACTTTTTTATTTTTTCTGTATAAAACTATAAATATTGTTAATAATACTAGTATATAAACAATATTTAACTCAATCTCCCCCAATTATGAGCTTTCATTCCCCTATGAAAGCTCTTTTTTTTATTATATATATTGTTATTTTTAATATATAATATATAATAATTTACTAAGTAATTATTAAAAAGGAGCTGTTGTTTATGATAAAAATATATAACTTAAACTTAGATACAGATTTTGATTATAGAATTATAAGAGAAGAGAATGATGATGTTGATTTATTCATTGATGTCAATTATAGAAGTGTAGATATAGATTGCTCTGATAATAGCTTCTTTTCATCTAGAGTTCAATTTCCTTTTGTTAGGTCCATTATACTGAGATTTAATAAATCTAGTAATTCAATGACGGTTCACTTTATGAGAGATATAGATTTATTTTCCGCATTTGCAAATTTTGAAATCAATTGTGCTGATTCTAGTATATGTATTAAAAATAATCATGAAAAAGTAATATTTAGTAAAAAGAAACTATCTTTATAAAAATTTACTATAAAATAATAAGGGGGCCTTAATAGGCCCCTTTTAATTTTATATGTTGTTAATAAAATACAATTCAATAATTTAGATTAATAAATTTATCTTCTCTAAAATTCTAATTTTCTCATATAGCCTTTATTTATTTTCACCTTTTCCAAAAGCAGTTAAGTATATATCTTTTAATTCAGATACTAATGGATATCTTGGATTTGCTGGAGTACATTGATCATCAAATGCATCTAATGCTAATTTATCAACTGATGCCATAAAGTCTTTTTCACTCACTCCACATTCAGCTATAGTTTTAGGTATATTTAATTCAACTAATAATTTGTTTATAGCATCTATTAAATTATTTACACCTTCTTCAGTAGTATTAGCTTTAAGACCTATATACTTAGCTATTTCTGCATATTTTTTATCAGCTACAAATGATTTGTATTTAGGGAATGCAGAGAACTTAGTTGGTTTAGTAGCATTATATCTTATAACATAAGGTAATAAAACTGCATTTGCTCTACCATGTGGTATATGGAATTCTGAACCAAGCTTATGAGCTAATGAATGGTTTATACCTAAGAATGCATTTGCAAATGCCATTCCTGCCATACATGATGCATTATGCATTTTCTCTCTTGCTTCTCTGTCACTTCCATCTTTATATGCTCTTGGAAGATATTCAAATACCATTTCTATTGCTTTTATAGCTAATGCATCTGTGTAATCAGTAGCCATTACAGAAACATAAGCTTCTATAGCGTGAGTTAATACATCTACTCCTGTATCTGCTGTAACAGATTTTGGTACAGTCATTACAAAGTTTGGATCTATTATTGCTATATCTGGAGTTAATTCATAATCTGCTAAAGGATATTTAACATTGTTAACTTTATCTGTAACAACTGCAAAAGATGTAACCTCTGAACCTGTTCCTGATGTAGTTGGTATAGCTACTAATTTAGCTTGTCTTCCTAGTTTAGGGAATTTAAATACTCTTTTTCTTATATCCATAAATCTTAATCTTAAGTCATCAAAGTCAACTTCAGGGTTTTCATAGAATAACCACATACCTTTAGCTGCATCCATTGATGAACCTCCACCTAAAGCTATTATTGTATCTGGTTTAAATTGTCTCATAACATTTGCACCATTTAATACAGTTTCTACTGATGGATCTGGTTCAACATCTGCAAATACTTCTATCATTACTGGATTATTTCTTTTTCTTAAATGGTAAGTTAACTTATCTACATACCCTAACTGAACCATCATTCTATCTGTAACTATCATTACTCTATTAGTATCTGCCATTTTTTCTAAATAGCTTACTGAACCAAATTCATGGTAAACTCTTTCAGGTATTCTAAACCATTGCATATTGTTTCTTCTCATAGTAACTTTTTTAACATTTATTAAGTTTACTGCTGATACATTGTCTGTTGTTGAGTTATTACCCATAGATCCACATCCTAACGTTAATGATGGCATATTTACATTATATATATCCCCTATAGCACCGTGAGTTGATGGTGCATTAACAAGTAATCTACCTGTTCTAACCTTTTCACCAAATTCTAATATTATATCATCGTTGTGTGAGTGAATAACAGCGGAGTGTCCAAGACCTCCAAACTCTGTCATTTCAACACATCTTTGTATTCCTTCTTTATAACCTTTTACTTTATAGCAAGCTAATACTGGACTTAATTTTTCCCTAGATAAAGGATAGTCATGTCCTACCCCTTCTAACTCTGCAACTAATATTTTTGTATCCTTTGGAGCATTTTTTATTCCTGCCATTTCAGCTATTTTATATGCACTTTGACCTACTATATTAGCATTTATTGTACAAGTTTCTTTATTTATAACTAAACCTTCTAGTAATTTCTTTTCTTCTTTATTTACAAAGTAGCAATCATAAGCTTTCATTAAAGCTACTACGTCATCATATATTTCTTCATCTATTATTACGGCTTGTTCTGAAGCACATATCATTCCATTATCAAATGTTTTTGATAATATTAAATCGTTTACTGCTTGTTTAATATCAGCAGTTTTTTCTATGTAACAAGGTACGTTACCTGCTCCAACTCCTAATGCTGGTTTTCCAGAAGAGTATGCAGCTTTTACCATACCAGGTCCCCCTGTTGCTAGTATTAATGATACCCCATCATTTTTCATTAATGCATTTGAAGCTTCTATTGAAGGTTCTTCTATCCATTGGATACAATCTTTTGGGGCTCCAGCAGCTATTGCAGCATCTCTTACTACTTTCGCAGCTTCAGATGAAGACTTTTGAGCTGATGGATGGAAGCTAAATATTATTGGGTTTCTACTTTTCATAGCTATTATAGATTTAAACATTGTTGTTGAAGTTGGGTTAGTAACTGGCGTTACTCCTGCTATAACTCCTATAGGTTCTGCTATTAATTTATAATTTTCTTCTTCATTTTCTTCTATAACTCCAACAGTTTTATTGTACTTTATACTATTGTAAACGTACTCTGTTGCAAATATATTTTTAGTTACTTTATCTTCAAAAACCCCTCTTTGAGTTTCATCTACAGCTAGTTGAGCAAGTTCTATATGTTTATCAAGACCACACTTTGCCATTTCTTTAACAATTTTATCTACAGCTTTTTGGTCTAATTTTAACATCTCTTTTTTAGCCTTGTTAGCTTTTTCGACCAAAACATTTACTCTTTCTTCTGCTGTTAATTCTTTCTTAGTCCCCATATTTACTACTTTTTTAGCTTCTTTACTCATTTTAAAACCCTCCCAAAATGTTGTTTATTTATTTCAATGTTAGTTATTTAACAATATTTATGTTTATATAATATACCTATCAAAAAAGAATGTCAATCATTTTTTGTTAATTTTTTATCCATTATTTAATGTTGTAAAATATATAATAATCTAATTATTTTTGATATTAACTTTAGTATCTTAAAATAAAAAAATCCATCTGATTTATTGAAAATCAGATGGATTTTTTTATATTATATTTATTACTTAAAATTAATTATTACTTCTTCATACCCTAAGTTCTTCAAGCTATTTTCCAAACTCTTTTTTACACTACGACTTATATCATTCATAAAGCCTTCTTTTATAATTTTTTTCTCATATTCTTTTTTACTATTTGCCAATTCATCTATAACTTCATTTGTTTTTACTCTATTAAATAATGCATTTTTTACATCATAAATAAATATATTTTCTTCATCTATGTAGTGATCTATAATACTACACTTTGCTACATTTACAGTTATAGAGTCTTTTTTTACATTATCTATAGTAATATCCTTTGAATTTACACCACCCTTTACTACTCCATTGTACTTTATAATAAATGATTTTTCTGTGAAAGGTATCTTGATATTTTTAAAGCTTCTGTCTTTCTTAATAGTTACTATATTGCTGTAATTATATTTAGATGTTGATAGTTCTAATACTTGTTCTATAGTATTTAATACTTTCGATGTATCTTTTGGAGCTTTTTCGGAAAAGATTAATTTTAAAGATAGTGTTATTCCCAATATGATTCCTATAATTATAAATATTAATAAAACTTTATTGTTATTAATTTTTTTACGTTTTTGTAACAAAATTTCCCCTCCTTTTGATATAATATAAGTTACGATTAAAAAGTTTTAAATTTGTATACTTAAATAAAAATTAATACATAATTTTTTTCAAATATGAAAGGAGACTTAAAATGACTTTATTAGTTTTTGGTCATAAAAATCCTGATACAGATTCAATCTGTTCAGCAATATCTTTAGCATACTTAAAAAATAAATTAGGACAATCAGCTAAGGCTTATGCTTTAGGAGAAGTTAGAAAAGAAGCTCAATTCGTTTTAGACTACTTCAAAGTTGATGCCCCAACTGTATTAACTTCTATATCAAATATATGCATTGATGATGCTAACTTAGTACTAGAAGGTAAACCTCAAGTTATATTAGTTGACCACAATGAGTACGGACAAAGCATAGATGGACTAGAAGATGCTGATTTAGTAGAAGTTGTTGATCATCATAAATTAGGAGGATTAAAAACAGATACTCCTTTATCAATGAGATTAATGCCTGTTGGATGTACTTGTACAATAATAACTCAAATGTTTAAAGAAAATAATGTTGAAATACCTTATGAAATAGCTGGTCTTTTAATGTCTGCTATATTATCAGATACATTATTATTTAAATCTCCAACAACTACAGATATGGATAAAAAAGCTGTTGAAGAATTAAATAAAATAGTTAAAGTAGATGTTGAAAAATACGCTATGGATATGTTTAAAGCTGGTACATCATTAGATGGATTTACTGTTGAAGAAATAGTAAATATGGACTTTAAACCATTTGATATGGAAGGCAAAAAGGTAGGAATAGGACAAGTATTTACTTTAGATATAGATGCAGTTCTTAATAAGCAAGATGAATTTTTAAGTTATATAAATGGAACTGACTTTGATATGTTATTATTAGCAGTAACAGATATAATAAAAGAAGGTTCATATTTAATATACAAAGCTGAAGATAAAATAATATCTGATGCATTTAAAGTAAATGCTTCTCAAGGAGTATTTGTTGAAGGTGCGGTTTCAAGAAAGAAACAATTAGTTCCAAATTTAACAGAAGCAGTTAAGAAAAATATATAATTTTAAAATATAAAAAAAAGAGATTCTTAAACTTAAGAATCTCTTTTTTTTTATAACCATATATAATATACAATTAAATTTTTTCTACGTCAGAATAATCTTTTCCAAATGTTTCAACTGTAACTTTTTTCATTACTTGTGGAGTTTGAGGTTTATCCATTCTATCAGTTTTAACAGAAGCTATTTCATCTACAACATCAAGACCTTCTATTATTCTACCAAATGATGCATATTGTCCATCTAGGTGTGGAGAATTTGCATGCATTAAGAAAAATTGTGAACCAGCAGAATTTGGAGCCATTGTTCTAGCCATTGATATAACTCCTCTTTCATGCTTTAAGTTGTTAGTATGTCCATTTTGAGTAAATTCTCCTTTTATAGAGTATCCAGGTCCACCCATTCCATTTCCATTAGGGCATCCTCCTTGTATCATAAATCCAGGTATAACTCTGTGGAATGTAACTCCATCATAGTATCCTGACTCTACTAAAGATACAAAGTTTTTAACTGTATTTGGAGCTATATGTGGATATAACTCAACTTTTATTTGCTTTCCATTTTCCATTTCTATAGTTACTATAGGATTTTTATTTTCCATTTTATGTACTTCCTTTCTTATGAGTTTTATATTCTCATTTTATATTATATACCAATAACACTAAAAAATCACAAAAATAAGCTACTTATTTTAGTAGCTTATTTTTCATTTAATAATGCAGTTTCTTCATAATTTATATCTAATAAATCTAATATTTGCTTAGCTCTATCTTTCGTAGATCCTGAAACTTCTATATAATTTATATTCTCTGCTTTTAAGAAACTTAATATAGCTTCATCGATTTTAATAGCTATACTTTCATCTTGCCATCTTACTCCATCTTTAACATATCCAAATTCTCTAGGAACGTATATTATCATATCATAGTTTTGTATATCTTCTAATGCTAAACAATATAAATCCTTTAAAATTTGAATCTCTTTTTGAGTTCTTTTTCTATCTCCTAGCATAAATCTACCGTATATGTAAGGTACAAATGTAGCATAATCTGTAAGTGCATAATCAAATGCTGATAAATCGTCTTCTATTTTCTTTTGCCCTAAATATATACCATACTGCTCAGATATAGTTTCTATCATACCCTTATCTCTTAAATATTCAGTAGAGTATTCTAAAGCATATCCTACATCTAATCCAGATATCTTCATTTCTACATATAAGTGTTGTATTAATGTTGTCTTTCCGCATCTAGGTCCACCTAGTACAGCAATTCTTTTAGTTGCCATAATTTATATCAACTCCATATTTTATATTTCAAAATTAGAACTTTTTTATTATACTAATATACGACAATTTATTCAATGTTTTTAATATAATTGTAGTTATTTACAAATTAATATCCATATTTTTTACAATTTCATAACCTTCATTAAATATCTTCTTACAAAACTCACCTTCAAATCTTAGAGTAGCATTTTTTTCAAATATAGTATTTGGTCTTATAATAATTATATCTTCCTCTTTATATATGTTCTTTATATCTTCTGGTAATTCATAATCATGTTTCATAGTTATAACTATTATTTTATCCATTTTAGCTTCTATTAAGGGCTTTATTAAAACATTATTTAATATACCCCCATCTAATTTATATCCATCATATAACCCCTCTATTAAATCTTTGCCAAATTGTTCAAAAGGCTTTAACTCTTTTGACGGTCTAAACGGAAGTAATGAACTATATTTTATACTTAATAATGCATCTTCATAACTTAGTTCAGATATATCTACTATTTTTTCTTCTAATTTTGAATTTTCAACTTCCACATAATTGATATAGCAAGGTTTTGAATAACTTGAGTTGTTGATTAATCCTCTTAATTCATCAATTGCTAAAGAATTATCCACAGTATTATCAACTATTTTGATACCGTTTTCACCAATTTTCTGAATGTTTATCCACATTTCTTTCAACTTGTTAACATTTTCTGTGTATATATAATATCCATTTATAGCCCCTATAGATGTTCCAGCTATAGCATCAAATTTTATTCCTTTTTCATATAATCCATATATAACTCCAGCTTGAAATGCTCCTTTAGCCCCTCCGCCTGCTAGGCATAAACCTGTCTTCATCTAAAATCACTCCTATTCTTTTTCCTATATTTATTTTCATTAATGATTATAGGGGATGTCTAAAAGTAAAATACTTTTTATACATCCCCTAACTTTAACTTTTTTTATTAATTTTATAATTCATAAAATGTTTTAAAAGTTTTATATATATCCATATGATCTTCTACACATCCTAATTCTCTTATAGAATGCATAGCAAGTATCGGACTTCCTACATCTACTGATGGTATATCTATATGTGTAGATGATATAGGTCCTATTGTACTTCCACCTCTTACATCAGATCTATTAACAAATTCTTGGCAATTAACTCCAGCTTCTTTACATATAGATTTATAAACAGCTGTAGATTGACTATCACTTGTATATGCTTGATTTGCATTTATTTTTATAACTGGTCCTTTACCCATAACTGCTCTATTCGTTGGATCATGTTTTTCTGAAACATTAGGATGAACAGCATGTGCAAGATCAGCAGATATTATAAATGAGGAATATAAGCTTCTAAAGAATTCTTCTCTACTTTGACCTAAACATAAAGATATTCTTTCTAATACATTTATTAGCATATTAGAATCTGCTCCTTGCTTAGTTGAACTTCCTACTTCTTCATTGTCAAATACCGATACTACATTAACGCCTCTTGAAGGTTTAGAATCTATTAATGCATGTAAACTAGCATGTGCCATAGATAAATTATCTAGTCTTCCACAAGATATCATTTCTTCATTTGGTCCTATTAGCATACCTTTTTCATATTCATATAAAAATAAATCAAAATCAAGTATTTCTTCTACTTTTCTTCCTAACTCATTAGCTATAGTTTTTATTAAGAAATTATCTTTTTCTAATGTATCATTTAATAATCCTACTAATGGCAACATATCCTTTTGCTTATTTAAAGCTACGCCTTCATTTACTTGTCTATTCATGTGTATAGCTAAATTAGGTATTATACATATAGGTCTATTTATATTTATTAAAGTTTCAACAGGTCTTAGTATATCTTCTCCTTTTAATATAACTCTACCTGCTATAGCTAGTGGTCTATCTAACCAAGTGTTTAATATAGGTCCTCCATAGCATTCTGTATTTAGTTTTAAATAAGTTTTTTCAACTTCCATCTCTGGATTTGGTTTAATTCTAAATGAAGGTGAATCTGAATGAGAACCTATTATTCTAAATCCATCCTCTTTTAAATTATCAGTATCAACAGTAAAAGCTATTATAGCTGATGAATTTTTAGTTGTGTAATACTTTCCGCCTTTTTCTATAGTCCACTTGTCTCTAGCATCAAGTTTTTTAAATCCATTCAATTTTAATAATTCTTCTGATGTTTCTACTGAATGAAAAGCTGTTGGACTTTTCTCTATAAACCCGATTAAATTTCTAGCAAATTCTTTTGAATTCATATTAAATCCCCCTTAATTATATTAAATTTTATAGTAAATCTAATGTAGTGTATTCTTTATTTATTTTCTTTATACCTTGATTATTAAAAGCTATTGTTAAATCAGAGCCAGAAGCTGCTACTACAGTTCCTACCCCAAACTTAGGATGATGAACCTTAGAACCTAATTTTATATCATCAACATTAGATTCAGTTTTACTTTCTTTTATAGTAGCATTAACCTTACTTGCAACATTTGCCTTATTCATAGACTTCATATATTTTTGCTTATACTTATCTAATATATTGTAATTTGCTTTAGAATAACTTAGCTCATGCTCCTCTTTATTTAATTTTTCTATGCACTCTTCTGGTAATTCCTCCATAAATCTTGATTGTATAGATGGATTAGTTTTTCCATAAAGAGTTCTTTTCTTTGTAAGTGTCATATATAACTCTTTTTTAGCTCTTGTTATCCCAACATAGCAAAGTCTTCTCTCCTCTTCTATATCTGACTCACTCATAGATCTTACGGCCCTTGATATTGGGAATAATCCTTCTTCCATACCAACTAAATAAACTACAGGAAACTCTAGTCCTTTAGATGTATGTATAGTCATAAGAGATACTCTATCGTCTTCTTCATCATCACTTTCTGAAGAAGTAAGAGCAACATTAGTTAAGAAAGTTTCTAAATCTTTTTCTTCACTAGTATTTTCAAATTCTATAGCTATAGATATAAACTCTTTTAAGTTATCTATTCTATCTTGAGATTCTTCACTTTTATCTTTTTCAAGTTCATCTAAATACCCTGTAACATCAAGTACCTTTTCTATAAGCTTACTTACGGAATAAGCATCTTTTATTACTCTAAGTGTTCCTATTAAATCTACAAATCCATTTATATTTGCTCTAGCTTTTGTAGATATATCTGAATTAGTATCTACATCTAAAAGCACAGAAAATATACTTTCTTGTCTTAAACTTGCTCTATCTTCTATTTTTTCTATAGTTCTAAGTCCAATTCCTCTTTTAGGTACATTTATTATTCTTTTTAAAGATATATCATCTTGTACATTTTGAAGAACTCTTAAATAAGCAACTAAATCCTTTATCTCTTTTCTTTCATAGAATTTAGTACCACCATATATATTATAAGGTATTTGACTTCTATTTAAAGCATCTTCTATAGCACGTGCCTGTGCATTTGCTCTGTATAGTACTGCAAAATCTTTGAAAGGTTTATTTTCTTTTCTATGGATTCTCCATATATTATCAGCTACAAAATCAGCTTCTTCCATTTCATCATTTGCAACTTGTATCTTTATTTTTTCCCCTTCTTTTTGCTCACTCCACAGTTTTTTTCTTTTTCTTTCTATATTGTTAGATATAACTGTATTTGCAGCATCCAATATGACTTGAGTTGATCTATAATTTTGTTCTAATTTTACAACATGAACATCTTCATAATCTCTTTCAAATTCAAGTATATTTCTTATATCTGCACCTCTCCAACCATATATACTTTGGTCATCGTCTCCAACAACACATATATTTTGATGCTCTTTAGCTAATAATTTTATAAATTCATATTGAGCTTTGCTTGTATCTTGATACTCATCAACCATTATATATTTAAATTTATTTCTATAATAAGCTAGTACACTTTCTTCAGTCTTTAACAATTCTACTGTCTTTATTATTAAGTCATCAAAGTCAAGTGCACTATTTCTTTTTAATCTATCTTGATAAAGTGTATATACATCAGCAATTTTACTCATTCTAGCATCATTTCTATGCATATCCTTATATTCTTTAGGAGTTAGTAATTTATCTTTTGCTCCAGATATATAACTTATAACAACTTTAGGCTCAAATGCTTTGTCACTTAAATTAAGTTCTTTTAAACAATCTTTAACTAAAGTTACTTGGTCTGAACTATCATATATAACAAAAGATCTATTATAGCCTATTCTATTTATATCTTTTCTAAGCATTCTAACACAGCATGAGTGGAAAGTTGTTATCCACATATCTTTTACATCTGAATCTATGGTTTCTTCAACTCTTTCCTTCATTTCATTTGCCGCTTTATTTGTGAATGTTATTGCTAATATATTACTAGGATGTACTCCTTTATTTTTCATAAGATGAGCTATTCTAGTTGTTAAAACTCTCGTTTTTCCAGATCCAGCTCCTGCTAATATAAGTACTGGTCCTTCTGTTTTAAGTACCGCTTCTTTTTGGGCGGGGTTTAGCGAATCTATATCCATTAATTACCTCCTACAGTCAATGTTATATGTATATTTTAATCTATTATCTATATTAATTCAAATTTATTAATTCTACATATTAATGATATCCATAATTTACAATCTTTAAAATCATATCGTCTTTATAATTAAATAAAAACTCCTTAGATAAAATCTAAGGAGCTAAAGTTAGGCTAAAATATAATTTCTTTATTTATATTAATCTAATAAGATTAGGGGCTTAATTATATATTAGGATTTAAAATAAAAAAATCCCAATACCGGGATTAGGATTAATATAACTTAATAGTTTGTATACAAAATAATCATCATCAACTTATTATATACAAATTTTAAACTATTTTCCTTCACCCCGAAGAAATTAATTTATATATTATAGGCAGGTCTCCTGGCTTAGCTTCATCTTACTACTTTTCCTTCCCATAACTTATATTAAGTCACAGTGGTATAAAAAGTTTCATCAGCATAACAGTAGCGGGGGCTGCAGAGGATTTTAACCTCTTTCCCTATTAATTTTATAAATAAAAACCTATAATATAGTATATTAAATTTTCATCATATGTAATAGTATTCTATAAAAATATTATTACTCCTTTATTTATATTTAGATATCTTTATATTTTAATCATATTATATTTAAACTAGTATTATTACAGTATAAAGATATTTATCTAAAAATTTAGTTTGATAAAATCCTTTAACCATATTTACTAATTTAATTTCTTATACATCATCCAACGACTAAAATTGCCTATTTAGTATTTTGTCTAATGCAATTTATACTTTCTATTTACTTAAATATATTGAAAATAAATAAGGAAGAAATCTATTTAGATTTCCTCCTTTATATATTATTTCCCAAAATGTCTATTTAATAATCCTAAGAATGCTTTACCATGTCTAGCTTCATCTTTACACATTTCATGAACTGTATCATGTATAGCATCTAATCCTAATTCTTTAGCTTTCTTAGCTAATTTTAATTTTCCGTCAGTTGCTCCGTATTCTGCTTCTACTCTTGCTTTTAAGTTAGCTTGAGTATCTGCTACTACTACTTCGCCTAATAATTCAGCAAATTTAGCTGCATGTTCTGCTTCTTCAAATGCTATTCTCTTATAAGCTTCTGCTACTTCTGGATATCCTTCTCTATCTGCTTGACGACTCATTGCTAAGTACATTCCTACTTCTGTACATTCTCCTACAAAGTTAGCTCTTAATCCTTCTACTACTTCTGGATCTACGCCTTGTGCTACACCTATTCTATGTTCATCAGCCCAAGTCATTTCACCTTTCATTTCTTCAAACTTACTAGCTGGTGCTTTACATATAGGGCACACTTCTGGTGGCATTTCTCCTTCATGTATATATCCACATATTGTACAAACAAATTTTTTCATATTTATAATCCTCCTAAATTTATATAAACTTTTTATTAATTTCCCTATCAATTCAACCTTTAATTTTGTTAACTTTTGACTTTACTCATATATATACTACCCTATATTACTATATTAAATCATAAATTTCAAAATTTTTCTGATTTTTAGTTAATATAATAAGAGGAATTATATAATTCCTCTTATTATATTATTTCCCAAAATGTCTGTTTAATAAACCTAAGAATGCTTTACCATGTCTAGCTTCATCTTTACACATTTCATGAACTGTATCATGTATAGCATCTAATCCTAATTCTTTAGCTTTCTTAGCTAATTTTAATTTTCCATCAGTTGCTCCGTATTCTGCTTCTACTCTTGCTTTTAAGTTAGCTTGAGTATCTGCTACTACTACTTCGCCTAATAATTCAGCAAATTTAGCTGCATGTTCTGCTTCTTCAAATGCTATTCTCTTATAAGCTTCTGCTACTTCTGGATATCCTTCTCTATCTGCTTGACGACTCATTGCTAAGTACATTCCTACTTCTGTACATTCTCCTGTAAAATTAGCTCTTAATCCTTCAACTATTTCTTCATCAACACCTTGGGCTACACCTATTCTATGTTCATCAGCCCAAACCATTTCACCTTTCATTTCCTCAAACTTACTAGCTGGCGCTTTACATATAGGACACACTTCTGGTGGCATTTCTCCTTCATGTATATATCCACATATTGTACAAACAAACTTTTTCATATTAAAATCCTCCCTTTAACCTTATCTATATTAATAAATTAAAATTAATTCATATTAATTTCTTATTAACTTGTTATAATACATATATACCCGTCAACATTTGCTTTAAACAAAAATTGAAAATAAATTTAATATTTTTTAAATTTATAAGAATAATTATATTCCTATAAATTAACCTAGCATATAAAAAAGAGCTATCTTTTATTAAAATAGCTCTTAAAATTTATTTTTCTAGTAATTCATCATGAGGCCAACCTTTTTGACCATTTTCTAGTATAAACAATCTATCTGCTTTTATACCTTTAGACTCTAAATGATCTATAGTTTTTTTAGCTCCACCGCCACCACCTGGGCACACTACTATTATTGGATTTTCATTTTCTTCTAATTGAGGTAATATTTTATCTAACTTAGCTTTTTCTTCTTCAGTTTTTACCGGATATGCATATGTAGGAATTACACCTTTTATATGATGCTTCTTATAATCTTTTTCAACTTGTATATCTAACAATGTAATGTCTTCTTTTTTCTCAATTGCTTCTTTAAGTTGATCTGCAGTATAATAATTATACTTTTTTTCATTACTAGTTTCTTCTCCTTTGCTACACCCTACTAAAACTAATGATGTCATTAAAAACACCATACTACATAATAGTAAAACCTTCTTCATAATAATCCTCCCTAATATACGATTTCAATTAAAATTTTACATTAATATTCAAAATATTACAAATAGATTTTTTATATAGCAATAGTTTTAGATATCGATTTCCTCTATATTAAATTTAAATTTTTTCAAATAAAAAAAGATTACGTGGCTACGTCCTACTCTCCCAGGCAGCTTCCCACCAAGTACCATCGGCGCTAAAGAGCTTAACTTCTGTGTTCGGAATGGGAACAGGTGTATCCTCTTTGCTATAATAACCACATAATCTTTA
>NZ_JACRWD010000003.1:0-185651 GCF_014306135.1 Paeniclostridium hominis | reverse complement strand
CCAACTTCAAGATAAGATTTCCCACCGTAAGGGTAAGATCCCAGGAAGACTACCTGGTTGATAGGTCAAAGGTGGAAGTACAGTAATGTATGTAGCTTATTGATACTAATAGATCGAGGACTTGACCAAAAAGATTATTTGATTCAATAAATGGTATGCAGTTTTTAGAGTACTAACTCTAACTAAATAAATATTAATCTATTAAAGATTATGTGGTTATTATAGCAAAGAGGATACACCTGTTCCCATTCCGAACACAGAAGTTAAGCTCTTTAGCGCCGATGGTACTTGGTGGGAAGCTGCCTGGGAGAGTAGGACGTAGCCGCGTAATCTTTTTTATTTAAAAATTTTTAAGAAAATGTATAAAAAAAAATACTACAGGATATAATATATGTATAAATAAATACTCAATCTCCCCTATTAAAAGGTCTCTATCCCCCATAGAGGCCTTATTTTTTTATATTTTAAAAGTATGTTAAATATGTTGTTAATAGAAGTTTTTATGTATAGTATCTAATGTATAAGGATTATTTATATTAATATATTAGGAGGTATTTAAATGAAATACTATGGTACATATAGACTTGTAAAGAACGAGGATTTAAATCATCATGGAACTTTATTTGCAGGGAGAATGTCAGAATGGTTTGTAGAAAGCTGTTTTATAACAGTTGCCAATGAATATAAGCATCCAGAAAATTTGGTATGCTTGAAGATTCATGAAGTTAGTTTTAAAAAACCTATAAGAAAAGGCGAGATTATAAAAGTAGAATCTAAAATAATTTATGCTGGAAAAACAAGTGTAACAGTTTACGGTAGAGTTACCAGAAGTGGTAGTGATGAAGTAATCGTCGAAGGCTTTTTAACTTTTGTTTGTGTTGATGAAAATGGAGTAAAGATGCCTCATAATTTAACTATAGATAATCCATCAACAAAAGAAGATATTGAACTTTTAAATAAAGTAAAAAATTTTAGAAAATAATATAAAAAATTAAAAATACCACTGCTTAATGTAGTGGTATTTTTAATTTAAATAAAAAAATATTTAAAACACTCTAAAAAAGAGAATATTAATATAGAGTGATAAAATTGTTAAAGCTATGATATAATTAATATTATATTATGAACTAATGTTCGGTTAGGAGAGGATATTGTGGAGTTTAAAATTCAATCGGATTATAAGCCTACGGGTGATCAACCAGAGGCTATAGATAAAATTGTTAAGGCTATAAATAATGATGAAAAGTTTAATACTTTACTAGGGGTTACAGGTTCTGGAAAAACATTTACAATGGCTAATATTATACAGCAAGTTAAAAAACCTACATTAATAATTGCTCATAATAAAACTTTAGCAGCTCAACTTTACAGTGAGTTCAAAGAATTCTTTCCAGAAAATGCAGTAGAGTATTTTGTAAGTTATTATGATTATTACCAGCCAGAAGCTTATGTTGCACACAGTGATACATATATAGAAAAGGATGCTAGTATAAATGATGAAATAGATAAATTAAGACACTCTGCTACTGCCGCTATATTAGAAAGAAGAGATTGTATTATTATATCTTCTGTGTCATGTATATATGGTTTAGGGGATCCACAAGATTATAAGGAGCTTATGGTTTCTTTAAGACCAGGTATGGAAAAAGATAGGGACGATATTATAAAACGATTAATAGAGATACAATATGAAAGAAATGATGTTAACTTTACTCGTGGAACCTTTAGAGTTAGAGGAGATATTTTAGAAATATTTCCAGCAAATACTGATGAAAGGGCTATTAGAATAGAATTTTTCGGTGATGAAATAGACAGAATAACAGAAATAGATTATCTAACAGGCAAGATAGTTGGGCTTAGAAATCATGTAGTGATATTCCCTGCATCCCACTATGTTACAACTCAAGAAAGAATAGATAAAGCTATTATAGATATACAAGAAGAGTTAAAAGAAAGAATAGATTATTTTAAAGATAATGATAAATTAATAGAAGCACAAAGAATAGATCAAAGAACTAGATATGATATAGAAATGTTAAAAGAGATAGGTTTTTGCCAAGGAATAGAAAACTACTCTAGACATATAACAGGAAGAAAAGCTGGAGATAAGCCATATACACTAATGGATTTCTTTCCAGATGATTATTTAATCATAATAGATGAATCTCATGTAACTGTTCCTCAAATCAGAGGAATGTACGCTGGAGATAGATCAAGAAAAACATCTCTTATTGATAATGGATTTAGATTACCATCAGCTTATGATAATAGACCTTTAAACTTTAGTGAATTTGAAGAAAATATAAATCAGATATTATTTGTAACAGCAACTCCAGGTCCTTATGAAATAGAACATTCAACTACTATAGCTGAGCAAATTATAAGACCTACTGGATTGCTAGACCCAATTATTGAAGTCAGACCAATAAATAATCAAATAGATGACTTGGTAGGAGAAATAAATAATGTTATTGAAAAAGGTGAAAGAGTTCTTATAACCACTTTAACTAAGAAAATGAGTGAAGATTTAAGTGATTACCTTAAAGAGATAGGTATTAAAGTCAAATATCTGCACTCTGATATTGATACTCTAGAAAGAGTAGAGATAATAAGGGATTTAAGATTAGGTAAATTTGATGTTTTAGTGGGTATAAACTTACTAAGGGAAGGGTTAGATATTCCTGAAGTTTCATTAGTTGCTATATTAGATGCAGATAAAGAAGGATTCTTAAGATCAGAAACATCACTTATACAAACTATAGGTAGAGCAGCAAGAAATGCAAATGGAAAAGTTATAATGTATGCAGATAAAATAACTAGATCTATGAAAAGTGCTATAGATGAAACAAAGAGAAGAAGAGAAATACAAATGCATTATAATGAAGAGCATGGTATAGTTCCAAAGACTATCAAAAAAGGAATAAGAAATGCAATAGAAGCTACGATAGTTGCTGATGAAGAAGCTATATATGGAGATATAAATGAAAATGATGAAAGTAGCATAAAAGAATCTATAGAAAATCTTCAAGCTGAGATGATGGAAGCTGCTCAAAATCTTCAATTTGAAAGAGCAGCACAGTTAAGAGATAAGATAAAAGAATTAGAAGAAAAATTAAAATAAATTAAAAGACTTAATTGATATAATTTTCATTATGAAAGGAACATAGCTATGAATGATAAAATTATAATAAAAGGAGCTAAAGAACATAACTTAAAAAATGTAGATTTAACTCTGCCAAGAGATAAATTTATAGTTTTTACTGGACTTTCAGGATCTGGAAAGTCATCTTTAGCTTTTGATACTATATATGCAGAAGGTCAAAGAAGATATGTTGAAAGTTTATCTGCATATGCAAGACAATTCTTAGGACAAATGGAAAAACCTAATGTAGAGTATATAGAAGGTTTATCACCAGCTATATCAATAGATCAAAAAACAACATCAAAAAATCCACGTTCTACAGTAGGTACAGTAACTGAAATATATGATTATTTAAGATTATTATTTGCAAGAGTAGGAGAAGTACATTGTCCTACATGTGGTAAAAAGATAAGTCAAATGACTATACAAGAAATAGTAGATAAAATGATGGAGTTTCCTGAAAGAACTAAGTTACAAATACTATCTCCTGTAGTAAGAGGTCAAAAGGGGACTCATAAAAAAGTTATAGAGAATATTAAAAAAGAAGGTTTTGTAAGAGTTAGAGTAGATGGAGAAAATTACGAAGTAACAGATGAAATAGATTTAAATAAAAATCAAAAACATAATATAGAGGTCGTAGTAGATAGAATAGTAATAAAAGATGGTATAGAAAACAGATTAGCAGATTCTATTGAAACTGCAGTTAAGTTGTCTGATGGATTAGTTATAGCTCAAATTATAGACGGAGAAGAAATTATGTATTCAACTAAATTTGCTTGTCCAGAACACGGTATAGGTATAGAAGAATTATCACCTAGAATGTTCTCATTTAACAGTCCATTTGGAGCTTGTGAAACATGTAATGGATTAGGAGAAAGTAAGGAAGTAGATCCAGATCTTGTAATTCCAAATAAAGAGCTATCTATAAAGCAAGGAGCTATTGCAGCTTGGGGATCAGTAGGTACAAATGATGATACTTATTATAGTAAAATGGTAAAAAGTTTAGCAGAAAAATTTAAAGTAGATTTATCTACTCCATTTAAAGATTTACCGGAAGATTTTGTACAAGAATTACTTTATGGACATGATAATGTAATGGTTGAATTTGTATATGAATCCAAGTACGGTGGAACTCGATTATACAAGGCACCATTTGAAGGAGTAATAGTAAATTTAGAAAGAAGATATAGAGAAACAAATTCAGAATACTCAAGAGAAAAGATAGAAGACTTTATGGCAGAAAGACCTTGTCCTAAATGTAGGGGTAATAGATTAAGAAAAGAAGTTCTTTCTGTATTAGTAGATAATAAAAATATAATGGAGGTAACAGATTACTCTGTTAATGAACTTATAGATTATATTGAAAATATAAACTTAACAGATAAGCAAAAGTTTATAGCCCATGAAATACTAAAAGAGATAAAAGGTAGAGCATCATTCTTAAGAGATGTTGGACTAGATTATTTAAACTTGTCTAGAAAAGCAGGAACTTTATCAGGAGGAGAAGCTCAACGTATCAGGTTAGCTACTCAAATAGGTTCTGCACTTGTAGGAGTTTTATATGTATTAGATGAGCCAAGTATAGGACTTCACCAAAGAGACAATGATAGATTAATTAAAACGTTAAGACATTTAACTGATATAGGAAATACTCTTATAGTTGTTGAACATGATGAGGATACTATGAGAGAAGCTGATTATATTGTAGATATAGGGCCAGGAGCTGGAGTTCATGGTGGAGAAATAGTTGCAGAAGGAATTTTAGACGAAATACTTAGAAATCCTAATTCATTAACAGGTCAGTATTTAAGTGGAAAAAAAGTTATACAAATTCCAGAGACTACAAGAGAAGGTAATGGTAATTTTATAGAAATAGTAAAGGCTACAGAGAACAATTTAAAAAATATAAATGTTAAATTCCCATTAGGAAAATTTACTTGTATAACTGGGGTATCTGGATCAGGAAAGAGTACTTTAATAAATGACATTTTATATAAAGGGATAGCAACTAAAATAAATAAGTTAAGAGATAGACCAGGTAAACATAAAGAAATTAAAGGTATAGAGAATATAGATAAAATAATAAACATAGATCAAAGTCCAATAGGAAGAACACCACGTTCAAATCCTGCAACATATACTGGAGTATTTGATTTAATAAGAGATTTATTTGCATCTACAAATGAAGCTAAAGCTAGAGGATATCAAAAAGGAAGATTTAGCTTTAATGTTAAAGGAGGTAGATGTGAAGCTTGTAAAGGTGATGGAATAATAAAAATAGAGATGCATTTTCTTCCAGATGTTTATGTACCTTGTGAAGTATGTAAAGGAGAAAGATACAATAGAGAGACTTTACAAGTTAAGTACAAGGACAAGACGATATCAGACGTATTAGATATGAATGTTGAAGAAGCTCTTACATTCTTTGAAAATATACCAGCAATAAAAAGAAAATTAGAAACTCTTATGGATGTTGGACTTTCTTATATTAAATTAGGACAACCTTCAACTCAATTATCAGGAGGAGAAGCTCAAAGAATAAAACTTGCATCAGAACTAAGTAAAAGACCTACAGGTAAAACTTTATATATACTAGATGAACCTACTACAGGACTTCATATGGCTGATGTAGATAAATTAATAAATGTTTTACAAAGATTAGCAGATACTGGCAACACTATAGTTGTAATAGAACATAATTTAGATGTAATAAAAACTTGTGACTATATAATAGACCTTGGACCAGAAGGTGGAGATAAGGGCGGAAAGATAGTAGCAACTGGAACACCTAAAGAAGTATCTAAGGTGGATGGGTCATATACAGGATTATTCCTAAAGAAATATTTTGAATAGAAAGTATTACACAAGAAAAATGAGGTTGACGTAGGACAGCCTCATTTTTTATTTAATTTATTTACTTGTAGCTTCTTTTTGAGATAATTCTTTTTCATATTGAGCAAATTCTGGTTCAGAACCGAATATAAAATGACCAGATCTTATTTCTAACCACTTAGGTTGATGCTCAGAATAATCATGTATGCTAGGGTCGTATTTTATACGAACTCTATGTCTTTCATGTTCTGGGTCAGGAAGTGGTATAGCTGATAATAATGATTTTGTGTATGGATGAAGAGGGTTAGCATATAACTCCTCAGAAGTAGTTAATTCAACTAATTTACCACGATGCATAACTCCTATACGATCACTTATATATTTAACCATTGAAAGGTCATGAGCTATAAATAAGTATGTTAATCCTTTTTCTTTTTGTAATTTTCTAAGTAAATTTACAACCTGTGCTTGTATAGAAACATCAAGTGCAGATATAGGTTCATCTGCGATTATAAATTTAGGTTGTATAGCTAATGAACGAGCTATACCAATACGTTGTCTTTGACCTCCAGAGAATTCATGAGGATATCTTCCTGCATGTTGTTCATCAAGTCCAACAGTTCTTAAAAGTTTATATACAGTTTGTGTTCTTTCTTCTTTATTTTTACAAAGACCATGTATATCAAGACCTTCAGCTATTATATCCATTACAGTCATACGTGGATTAAGACAAGCCATAGGATCTTGGAATATCATTTGCATATTTTTATTTACAAATGCTTTAGTATCTTTATCTAATTTCTTAGCTGAAATATTTTTACCATCAAACACTATTTCACCTGCTGTTGGGTCATATAATCTAATTATTGCTCTACCAGTAGTAGATTTACCAGATCCAGATTCACCAACAAGACCAAAAGTTTCACCTTCATAAATATGGAAACTTATATCATCAACGGCTTTAACAACATTTTTTTTATCGATAGGGAAGTATTGTTTAAGATTTTTAACTTCCAATATTTTTTTCTTAGTCATTTGAAGACACCTTCTTTCTTCCTATGTTTGCAGGTCTTTCTAATTTAGGAGCTAATGGATGTAATAACCATGTAGCAGCAGAGTGAGTATCACTGACTTTAAACATAGGAGGCTCTGCAATAAAATCTATTTTAAGTGCATTAACGTTACGTAGTGCGAATGCATCTCCAGCAGGAGGATTCATTAAATCTGGAGGCGTACCAGGTATATTATACAATTCATTTTCACCTATATCTAAACTAGGCATAGAAGCTAGAAGTCCCCAAGTATATGGGTGTTGTGGGTTGTAAAAAACATCGTCAGATGTACCAACCTCTATTATTTTACCCGCATACATAACAGCAACTCTATCTGCCATATTAGCAACAACACCAAGGTCATGAGTTATAAATATAACAGCAACTCCAGTTTTCTTTTGAATATCCTTTATTAACTCTAATATTTGCGCTTGTATAGTAACATCAAGTGCAGTAGTTGGCTCATCTGCTATAAGCACTTTAGGATTACAAGCTAGTGCTATAGCGATAACTATACGTTGTCTCATACCTCCTGAGAATTGATGAGGATATTGTTTTGCTCTTTTATCTGGGAAAGGTATACCAACAAGGTCTATAAGTTCTATAGCTTTTTTCATGGCTTCATCTTTAGATAATCCTTGGTGTTTTATTATTCCTTCTGCAATTTGTTTACCAATTGTAGTAGTAGGGTTAAGTGAAGTCATAGGATCTTGGAATATCATAGCGATATCTTTGCCTCTTATAGATTCCATTTCCTTTTCTGGTAATTTAGTTAAATCTTTTCCGTTAAATAATATTTCACCATCTTTTATAATAGCATTTGAAGACATTATTCTCATAATAGTTTTACAAGCAACTGATTTACCAGATCCAGATTCACCAACTATAGCAAGAGTTTCACCTTTATGCAAATCAAATGTAACATTTCTTACAGCTTGAACTTCACCCCCGAAAGTTTTGAAGTGAACTTTCAAATTCTTAACTTCTAATAATTTCTCTTTTTCCATAAAATTTATCCCCTTTCTAACTATTGATTACGCATTTTAGGGTCAACTGCATCCCTTAATCCATCTGCAAGTAAGTTTAAGCTAAATATTAATAAACAAATTACGATTGATGGAATAACCATCATATAAGGATTTGTTAGTAATTGCTTAAATCCATCATTTATTAATACACCTAATGATGCATATGGAGGTTGTAGACCTAATCCTATAAAACTAAGGAATGCTTCATAGAATATAGCAGATGGTAATGAGAACATCATCATAACAACTACAGGACCTATTATATTAGGGAATAAATGTTTAATTATTATTTTTTTATCAGGAGCTCCTAATGTTCTAGAAGCTAAAACGAATTCTTGATTTTTAAGTCTAAGTACGTGAGAACGTACTATTCTAGACATTCCAGTCCATCCAGATATAGCCATAGCAAGAGACATAGATAATACTCCTGGTTCGAATACTAATATAAATAGTGTTAAAGTAACAAGACTTGGAATACCTGTTAGTATTTCTATAAAACGTTGCATATACATATCTACTTTACCACCATAATAAGCAGAAACACCACCGTAAGTAACACCTATCAAAAGGTCATATAAAGCAGCAAGTACAGCTATAAATAAAGAAACTCTAGCTCCACTCCAAGTACGAGTCCATAAGTCACGACCTAAATCATCTGTACCAAACCAATAGTTGACATCATCTGCAACACCTTTTTTCTCATATGGATTTACTTTTGTAACTTTACCATCATAACTAGTTTCATTTTTAGTTCCATCTAATATTCCTATAGAAGACAAAACTGGGACTCTAGGAGGAAGTTTAGCATGACTTAAATTTTGCTGGTCATAAGTATATTTATTAAACATAGGACCAAATGCTGTAAGAAAACATATTACTAAAAGGATAAATAATCCCGTAATAGCACCTTTATTTCTAAATAATCTTTTTCTAGCATCCTGCCAAAATGTTAAACTAGGTCTAGTTATTGCTTCATGTTGAGTCATATCAGCTGGACTAATTTCGAATAAATCGGCAGTAAGTTGAACTTCTTTGTCGTCGATTATAACTTTATCCATCATTAAGCTTTCCCCCCCGCAACACGAATTCTAGGATCTATAATTCCATAAAGTATATCAACTAGTAAAATTACAGCTATATAACAAGCGCTATAGAATATAGAAACTCCTGATATACAGAATAAGTCATTAGTTGTTATAGATGACACTAACAAATCTCCAAGACCTGGAACTGCAAATACTTTTTCAACAACTAAAGATCCAGTAAGTAATCCAACTGTCAAAGGTCCAAGCATAGTTATAACAGGTATTAAAGCATTTCTTAAAGCATGTTTTACTATTACAGCTGCTTTAGTCAATCCCTTAGATTTTGCAGTAACTATATAATCGGCATTTAGAACTTCAACAAGTTCAGTTCTAGTAAAACGAGCTATATTTGCTATAGAGAAAAATGCTAATGCTATAGATGGTAATACTGTCCAAGAATATCTAAAATCTGAGCCTATAGGCATACCCCATGTAACTGGGAAAATTTGAAACTTTCGTGTTAAATACAATTGAAGAAGTGCGGCTAAAACAAATGATGGAACTGAAACTCCTAAAACAGATATTACCGTAGCTAAGTAATCCCAGAAAGTATTTTTCTTAAGTGCTGCTATTATTCCAAGTATTAATCCAACAGTGCTTCCAAAAATTAGAGCTTGAGCACCTAACATAGCTGAAGGTTTTAAACGAGTACTTATTAAATCTTCAACTTTTTTGTTATCATACTTAAAAGATCTTCCTAAATCTCCTGTAAATACACCTTTCATATATCTTACATATTGAACTGGAACTGGTGCATCAAGACCATATTGCTTGTTAATCATTTCAATTTGTTGCTCATTTAATTTTTCGTCATTAAATGGACTTCCAGGTAATAACCTTACCAAGAAAAATGTAACTGAAACAACGATTAGTAGAGTCATAAACATAAGAGCAAGACGTTTTAATATATAGCGACCCATCGCTACACCCCCTTGAATAAAATAGTATTATTTAAAAATAAATTCTGATAAATATAAAAATATACCAGAATTTTGAAAACAAAATTAAAAAAATATATATACAAATATTTATATATATTTTTTATTTAAAATATTATTAATAAATTAAAAAACTTATGAATAAAGTGCTGGTAGATATGATTAAACCAGATGATAAAAGTGAATTAGTATTAGAAAATTGATAACGCTTGCAAATATATTCATCTATAGAGATATTACTTTCAGATAAAATACCTCTGCTTCTTCGGAGTTGATTAGAAATTTTATTATATGCATAGATTGTTAAATTAAAAAAACCTTGTTCGGTTACATAAAAGAATACACCAAACGTTAAATAAATCATTCCTATTATGAAAGATGCATTTATAAAAGAAAATCTTTCGAAACTATTGATAGCATAGTATAAAAAACTAAGTATTAAATTTATGAAAATCAACTTTTGGAATTTTTTCAAATTAAGAATCCCTCCTATCCTAAATACAATTTACTAGATTATACAAGTTAGGTTTAATATAATACTAATACGGTTTTTGCAAAAAAACAATCATTTATATAAAAAATTTATAATATTTAAAAAATTTAAATGGAGGAATCTTAACGGAAAGGTTTAAATATAATTATTATATATATCAAAAATATGAAATTTAAATTTAAATTTAAATCAAAAGAATAAATATTCTAAAAATAATAACTTTTACCAAAACCTAGCTTATAATCTAAATTAACACAATTAAATGCTAAAAATTAAACAAATTAAGGGGGAAATGTTATGGTTTTAAAGAAAAGAATGGCTGTAATGTGTGCAACATCAGCAATAGCTGTAATGGCTTTAGTTGGCTGCAGTAGTACAGGAGGAGATTCATCTGGTGGAGGAAATACAAATGGAAAAGGAGAAGCTAAAGCTTTAGATGTACTTGCAAATGAAAATGCAAGAGCTGCTATAGCAATGTCTGTAGACAGGCAAGCTATGTGTGATACTATTTTAAATAATGGAACAATACCAGCGTCATATTATGTAGCAGAAAAATTAGCTTTTAATGAATCTGGTAAAGACTATAGAGAAATAGCAGGAGAAATGGGTTATGAGCATAATGATGAAGAAGCTACGAAATTATGGGAAAAGGCAAAAGAAGAAGTTGGATTTGATACAGTTACATTAGAACTATTAACATTTGATAGTGAAAGTAGTAAAAGAACAGCAGAATTTATGCAATCAGAATTACAAGGAGCACTTCCAGGATTGAAAATAGAGATAAAAACACAACCATTCAAACAAAAATTAGAATTAGAGAGTAAAGGTGATTTCCACTTATCATATGCATCATGGAATCCTGATTACCCAGATCCATTAACATTCTTAGAAACAATGCAAAAAGGAATACAATATGCTAAAAATACAAACTATAATAGTGAGGAATATAACAAGCTTATAGAAGAAGCTAAAAATGCAGAGAATCAAGAAGAAAGTTGGGTTAAATATGCAGAAGCTGAAAAGATGATGTTAGAAGATGGATATTTAGTACCGTTAGTTCAACAAGGTTCTTCATTCTTAGAAAAACAATATGTAAGTGGAAGACTTACTCCATCATTTGGTGTTCCAGCAATATACAATTGGGTTGAATTAAAAGAAGGTAAAAAAGAACTTAATATAACAAATACTTCAGATATACCTACTTTAGATATTAGTAAAGCTGAAGATACGGTATCTTCAGAAGTATTAATGAACACTATGGAAGGTTTAGTTAAATTAGATAAAAATGGAGAAATAATTCCTGGAATAGCAGAAAAATGGGAAAAATCAGAGGATGGAAAAACTTGGACTTTTAATTTAAGAAAAAATGCTAAATGGTCAAATGGAGATCCTGTAACAGCTAAAGATTTTGAATATTCATGGAAAAGAACATTAGATCCAGCGACAGCATCAACATATGGATTTATTATGTATGACATAAAAGGAGCTAAGGATTATAACTTAGGTAAGGTTGATAATGCAGATAATGTAGGAATAAAAGCAATAGATGATTATACATTGCAAGTTGAATTAGTAAGACCAGTTCATTACTTTGATAGACTAATGTTCTTTAAATCATTCTTACCACAAAATCAAAAAGCTGTAGAGAGATTTGGAAGTGAATATGGAACAGCACATGATAAAATTGTTTATAATGGACCATTTACATTAAGCAGCTGGAAAATAGAAGATATGTACACATTAAGTAAAAACCCTAATTACTGGGATGCAGGTTCAGTTAAAATAGATAAAGTAAATACAAAAATCGTTAAGGATCCAAATGCAGCACTTAATTTATATGAAACGGGACAAATAGATATAGTACAATTAACTTCTGAAAATGTTGATAAATATAAGGATTCTTCTGAATTTAAAACGACATTAAGGGCATCTGTAAACTTCTTCCAAATAAATGGAGGAAGAGGAGAAACTAAATAATATAATTTAGAATAGTTAACAGGTTTATACTATAAATTTATAGTATAAACCTATTTTTAATTTTAAAAATCAGAAAAATCAGAAAAAATTAATCATTAAGGACAAATTATAGTGCATATAATAAAAAAACATATATTATTATTCTAATTTTATTAATTATAAAATTCAGTTGTTTAAGGGGGAGTAACTTATGGTTTTAAAAAAGAAAATGGCTTTTATGACTACAACTGTAGCAATAACTATAATGACGATGGTTGGATGTGGAAATAGTGGATCAAGCCAAAGTTCAGGTGGAACTACTGGAGATCCGTATAAAGTTCTTGCAAATAAAAATGCAAGAGCAGCTATATCAATGGCTATAGACAAAAAAACAATGTGCGATACTATAATAAACAATGGAACGATTCCAGCAGATTATATTGTAGCTGAAAGTTTAGCGGTTAATGATCAAGGAAAGGATTATAGAGAAGCAGCTGGAGAAATGGGATATCATTATAATAAAGAAGAAGCTACAAAATTATGGGAAAAAGCTAAGGAAGAAGTTGGATTTGATAAAGTAACATTAGAATTGTTATCATTTGACTCTGAAACTGGTAAAAGACAGGCAGAGTTTATGCAAGCAGAACTTCAAACTGCATTGCCAGGATTAAAGGTAGAAGTAAAATCACAGCCATTTAAACAAAAACTAGAATTAGAAGAAAAAGGAGATTTCCATTTATCACATTCAGGATGGTCACCAGATTATCCAGATCCATTAACATTCTTAGAGACTATGCAAACAGGAGTGAAATATGCTTCAAATACTGGATATAGTAACCCAGAATACGATAAGCTTATAGAAGAAGCTAAAACTGCATCTAGCCAAGAAGAAAGTTGGGATAAATTTGCTAAGGCTGAAAAAATAATGTTAGAAGATGGATTTTTATCACCTCTTATTCAGTCAGGAGCTTCATATCTACAAAAACCGTATGTAAGTGGAAGGCTTACTCCGGCATTTGGAGTTCAGTATATATATAACTGGGTAGAACTTGGAGAAGGTAAAAAAGAATTAAATATTACGGGAGCATCAGATATACCAACTTTAGATCCAAGTAAAGCATCAGATACAGTTTCATCAGAAGTATTAATGAATACTATGGAAGGGTTAACTAAGTTAGATAAAGATGGTAAACTTGCTCCAGGAATAGCAGAAAAATGGGAAAAATCAGAAGATGGAAAGACTTGGACTTTTAATTTAAGAAAAGATGCTAAATGGTCAAACGGAGATCCTGTAACAGCTAAAGATTTTGAATACTCATGGAAAAGAACATTAGATTCAGCAACAGCATCAACATATGGATTCATTATGTATGATATAAAAGGAGCTAAGGATTATAATTTAGGTAAAGTTGATAATGCAGATAATGTAGGAATAAAAGCGGTAGATGACTATACATTACAAGTTGAATTAGTAAGACCAGTGCACTATTTTGACAGCTTAATGTTCTTTAAATCATTCTTGCCACAAAATCAAAAAGTAGTAGAACAATTTGGAAGTGAATATGGAACAGCACATGATAAGATGGTTTATAATGGACCATTTACATTAAGTGATTGGAAGATTGAAGATATATATACAATGAGTAAAAATCCTAGTTATTGGGATGCTAGCTCAGTTAAAATAGATAAAGTAAATACTAAGATAGTTAAAGATCCAAATGCAGCGCTTAATTTATATGAAACAGGACAAATAGATATAGTAGGATTGAACTCAGAAAATGTTGATAAATATAAAGATTCTCCTGAGTTTAACACAAGAAAAGATGCAGGAACATTCTTCTTGATGGTTAATGGTGGAAAAGGAAAATAGTTAAAAAAGTAAAAGAAATGAGGCTTATATAAGCATCATTTCTTTTATTTTTTTTAATTTATTAAATATTAAACTAGGGTATAATTTAGATATAAACTTTAAATATCGAGGTGAAAGAATGTTTGATATTCAAGAGCAATTAAAAAAACTCCCAGCAGAACCTGGAGTTTATTTAATGAAAGATGAAAATGATAAAGTTATATATGTAGGGAAAGCTATATCTTTAAAAAATAGGGTTAGACAGTATTTCCAGTCGTCAAAAAACCATACATCTAAAGTTAAATCCATGGTTAAAAACATATATAAGTTTGAATATATAATAACTGATTCAGAATTAGAAGCATTGATATTAGAATGTAATTTAATAAAACAATACAGACCTAAGTACAATGTATTACTTAGAGATGATAAGACTTATCCATATATAAAGGTAACATTAAATGAAGATTATCCAAGAGTCTTAAAAGTAAGACAAGTAATAAAAGATAAAGCTAAGTATTTTGGTCCATATACAAATACAACAGCAGTAAATGATACCTTAGAAATAATAAGAAATATTTACCCAATTAGAACTTGTAATATAGATATAGAAAAAGCTATAAAAAACAAGGTAAGACCATGTTTAAATAAGCATATTAAAAAATGTGTAGGCCCGTGTACTGGCGAAGTTAGTAAAGAAGATTACGGTAAGATGATAGATGAAATAATATTATTTCTTTCGGGAAAAGAAGAAAAATTAATAGAGCTTTTAAAAGAAAAGATGAATAAATGTGCTGCGGATTTTAATTTTGAAGATGCAGCTATGTATAGAGATAAAATTAAAAGTTTAGAAGATATGATTCAAAAACAAAAAATAGATTTAGGTAGTTCGGATTTAAATCAAGATGTTATTGCAATGGCTAGGGCTCACGATGAAGCTTGTGTACAAGTATTTTTTATAAGAAATGGAAAGATAGTTGGAAGAGAACATTATATACTAGAAGGAGTAATGGACAGTTCACGAGAGTCTATTTTATCATCATTTTTAAAACAATTTTATATGGCACAAGATTATATACCTAAGGAAATCATCATAGAAGATGAAGTAGAAGATAGTTTTGTACTTGAAGAGTGGTTATCATCTAAAAAAGGCCAAAAGGTTATTATAAAAGTTCCTCAAAAAGGTGAAAAAAAGAGTTTAGTAGAAATGGTTAGAAAAAATGCTGTTGAATATCTTGAGAAGTTTTCTAATATGAACAAGCTAAAATATCAAAAAAGTATAGGTGCTTTAGAAGAGTTAAAAACTTTAATAGGTTTAGAAAATATACCTAAAAGAATTGAGTCTTTCGATATTTCAAATATTCAAGGTGTTGACTCTATAGGTTCAATGGTAGTTTTTACAGATGGGAAAAAGGATAAAAAAGAGTATAGAAGATATAAAATAAAAACTGTTGTTGGGCCTAATGATTATGATTCAATGGCAGAAATAGTGGAAAGAAGGCTAAAATATGGAGATTTACCAGATTTAATATTATTAGATGGGGGAAAAGGTCAGGTAAGCTCAGTAAAAAAAGTTTTAGATAAGTATAATGTCAATATTCCTCTATGGGGGATGTATAAAGATGATAAACATAAAACAAAGGGATTAATTTCCCAGGAAAAGGAGATAGAACTCGATAAAACATCAAATTTGTATAGATTTGTGGCTAGTATACAAGAAGAAGTTCATAATTATGCAATTTCATATCATAGAAGTTTAAGAAATAAATCTTTGACAAAATCTGTATTAGATGATATACAAGGAGTAGGTGAGAAAAGAAAGAAAGCATTATTAACTCACTTTAAAAATATAGAAGAAATAAAGACAGCTACTTTTGAAGAATTATTAGAAGTTGAAGGAATGAATAAAACTTCAGCTGAAAATGTATATAATTTTTTTAAATCATAATTAATATTTATAAAGGAGTAAAAGACATTATGGATAGTGAAAGAAGTGAAAGGTCAGTTTCAATTAGAGAATTAGTTAAGGATATAGGATTAGATGTAGTTTATATGCCTGATGATGTTGAGTATTACGTGCATTATCAAGATATTCATAGACCAGGGTTACAATTTTCAGGATATTTTGAACATTTTACTTACGATAGAATTCAGATTGTAGGTAGAACTGAATACACTTATTTTAGCCATATGGATTCAGAAATAAGAAAAATTGTATTAGATAAATTTTTTAGCTATGAAGTTCCAGCACTAATAGTAACTAGAGGCCTTACAGTTAATGAAGATGTTATTGAAATGGCTAAAAAACATAATAGAGTAGTATTGGCAACAAAAGGAAATACAACAAGATTAATAAACAAATTGTCTAATTACTTAGATTCTAAACTGTCACCTACAATTAGTATACATGGAGTTTTAGTAGATGTATTTGGAGTAGGTGTTTTAATAAGAGGGGAAAGTAGTGTAGGTAAATCAGAGACAGCTCTTGAACTTGTTCAAAGAGGTCATAGATTAATAGCAGATGATGCTGTTGAAATAACTAAAATTGATGAAAATTTACTTATGGGGCAAGCTCCTGAAGTTTTAAAACATTTTATGGAGATAAGAGGTATAGGAATAATAGATGTTAGAAGTATGTATGGTATAGGAGCTGTTAAAGATTCTAAGGTTATAGATTTAATAATAAGACTAGAGTTTTGGGATGATAACACTTACTATGATAGATTAGGTTTAGATAAAGAGTATGAAGAAATACTTGGAATAGATGTAGAGAAGTTAGTAGTTCCAGTAAAGCCAGGAAGAAATACAGCTATGATTTTAGAAGTCGCAGCTATGAACTTTAGACAAAAACGAATGGGTTATGATTCTGCTAAGGAATTTACAAAAAAATTAGCTACATTAATAGATAAAAATAATAATTAAAAAGGTGTGACAATGTTTGTCACACCTTTTTAATTATTCAGTAGCTTCTGCTAAATTTTCTTCGCACTCAAAGAAATTACTTCTGTCAAAATAATAAGTATGAAGATATCTGTGAGCTAAGTCGCCATAAGGTTCACCTAAAAATTCATTATATAGGTTATTTACAGAAGGGTTTTTATGAGGTTTACGTACTTCTGAATGTTTATCAATATGATAAAGAGCATTAGCACGAGCTTTTATTTTATCATAATCTCCATAGTGGTAAGGCTGACCTCCACCAGCTACACAACCTCCTGGACAGGCCATAACCTCAATTATATGATAATTAGATTTTCCTGATTTTACTTCATCCATTACTTTTTGAGCGTTTCCTAAGCCATTAACGGCACAGGCATTGATAATTGTGCCGCCTATATTTACTTTAAATTCTTTTATTCCATCAATACCTCTAACTGATTTAAAATCAATGTTCTCTAAATTTTCATTAGTAAGCCATTCATAAGATGTACGAAGAGCAGCTTCTAAAACACCACCAGTAGCACCAAATATATTAGCGGCACCAGTTGATTCTCCCATTGGATTATCAAAAGATTCATCATCTAAATTAAGAAAATCTATACCTGCTTGATTAATCATTTTAGCTAATTCTCTAGTAGTTATAGATATATCAACATCTAAGAAATCATCATTTCCTAATTCTTCTCTAGATATTTCATATTTTTTAGCTATACAAGGCATGATGGAAACAACAGTAATATCTTTTGGCTTTATTCCAATTTTTGAAGAAAAGTAATTTTTAGCTATGGAACCAAACATATTTTGAGGAGATTTACAGCTAGAAACTAAGTTTAATAGAGTAGGATAGTGATGCTCTAAATAATTTACCCAAGCTGGACAACAGCTAGTTAAAATTGGCAAGTCTTTACCTTCTTTTAATCTATGAATAAATTCAGATGCTTCTTCAAGAATAGTTATATCTGCTGCAAAGTTAGTATCAAACACATATTTAAAGCCTAATAGTTTAAGGGCTGCTACAATTTTCCCAGTTGTAATTACTCCTGGATTTAATCCAAATTCTTCACCTAAAGCAACTCTAACAGCAGGAGCAACTTGGACAACAACTGTTTTATCAGCTTTATTAAGTTCATCCCAAACTAATCCTGTATTATTAACTTCTGTTAATGCTCCAGTAGGGCATACTGCTACACATTGACCACAGAAAGAACAGTTAGTTTTATCAATATCTTCATTAAAAAAAGTAGATACCATTGTTTCAAAACCACGATTAACACCAGACAAAACTCCTACTTTTTGTATTTCTGTGCACATTGTTTCACATCTTCTGCAAAGTATGCATTTATTATGGTCTTTAATTATAGACTTACTTGAAGTGTCTATTCCTAAATCTGATTTTACACCTTTATAAGTTACTTCTCTTACTCCTAAATCCTGAGCTATAATTTGAAGTTCACAATTACCATTTTTTTCGCAAACAAGGCAGTCTTGAGGGTGGTCTGATAGTAAAAGTTCAACTACTGTTTTACGAGCATTCAGAGCACGAGGTGTATTAGTTTGAACTTCCATACCTTCACGCACATTCGTTGCACAAGCCGGAACTAACCCTTTTTTTGTATCAACCATACATATACGGCAAGATGCACATTTATTATTCATATTTATTTCGTCCATATGAAGGTGACAAAGTGTTGGAATTTTAATATTTAGCTTTTTAGCAGCATCAAGGATTGTAGTTTCGCTCTCAACAGATACTGCTTTACCGTTTATAGTTAAATTAACTAAACTCATTGATTATCCCCCTTATTTCTTAATTATTGCATTAAACTTACAGTTATCCATACAAGCACCACATTTTAAACACTTAGTTGTATCGATTTCATGTTTTTCTTTAACATTTCCAGATATACATCCTGCAGGGCAAATTCTAGAACATTTTGTACAACCTATACAATTATCTGTTATAACAAAGTTTAATAGTGCCTGACATTTACCAGAAGGACATTTTTTATCAATAACATGAGCTTTATATTCATCATAAAAATAATTAAGTGTACTTAAAACTGGGTTAGGTGCTGATTTACCTAGACCACATAAAGAGGTAGTAGCTATGGTTTTAGAAAGATTTTCTAAGTCTAATAAATCTTGTTCACAACCTTTGCCATCTGTTATTTTTGTTAGTATTTCAAGCAAACGTTTATTTCCTATACGACAAGGAGTACATTTACCACATGACTCTTCAACTGTAAACTCTAGGAAGAATTTAGCTATATCTACCATACAATCTGTTTCATCTAAAACAAGCATACCACCTGAACCCATCATAGAACCAAGATTACTTAAATTATCAAAATCTATAGGCGTATCAAGATAATCTATAGGAACACATCCACCAGATGGACCTCCAGTTAAAACAGCTTTAAATTTTTTGTTATCTGGAATACCTCCACCTATGTTATAAACAATATCTTTTAATGTGGTCCCCATAGGTATTTCAACAAGACCAACATTATTAATTTTTCCACCTAATGCAAAGACTTTAGTACCTGATGAATTTTCAGTTCCAATATTTTTATACCATTGACCACCATTTTCTATTATTGGAGGTATATTTGCGAAAGTTTCAACATTGTTTGAACATGTAGGTACATCCCAAAGACCTTTTTTAGTTGAGCTATAAGTTTTCATACGAGGTTCACCACGATTACCTTCTATTGAACGCATTAGAGCGGTACCTTCACCACAAACAAAAGCCCCAGCACCATATTTAAGTTCTATTTTAAAATTAAATCCAGTACCTAATATATTTTCACCTAATAATCCTAGTTTTTCAGCTTGACTAATAGCTAAGTTTAATCTTTCTATAGCAAGAGGATATTCAGCTCTTATGTAAATATAACCAGTGTCTGCACCAACAGCATATCCACAAATCGCCATTGCTTCAAGTACTTTATGAGGACATCCTTCAAGTATGGATCTATCCATAAATGCACCTGGGTCACCCTCATCGGCATTACAAACAACATATTTTTGATTAGATTTTGATTTTCTAGTAGCTTCCCACTTTATACCTGTAGGGAATCCTGCACCACCTCTACCTCTTAATCCTGAAAGTTTAACTTCTTCGATGACTTCTTCAGGAGAAAGTTCAGTTAGACATTTACCAAGATTAGCATAACCATTATTAGCTATATAATCTTCAACTTTCTCAGGATTCATGTAACCACACTTATGAAGAGCTATACGCATTTGTTGTTTATAAAATGACATATCTTCTAGTTTAGAAACTTTTTTTCTTTCAGAGGCTTCTAAAAATAATAATCTATCAACTAAATTACCATTAACTAAATGTTCTTGCACAATTTCTTTTGCATCATCAGATGATACTTTTATATAAAAAATATCATCAGGACAAACTCTAACTATTGGTCCTTGAGCACAAAATCCAAAACATCCTGTTAGAGAAACAGATACAGAATCTTCAAGTCCTGCATTTTTAATTTCTTTTTTTAAATTATCGATTATAGGTAAACTATTTGCAGCTCTACATCCAGTGTCTCCACAAACTAACAACTCTTTTTTGTTTTTTTCTTGGCAATTATTGTCTCTTAAATATAGGTTTGGTTTTAATTTATTAATTAGATATTTAAGCTCACCAAATGATCTTATTTTATTCATATATTCCCCCCCTTTTTTATATTAACAAGTAACTTCTATTTGGTTATATTCATCTAAAATATCTTTTACTTGGTCAACTGTAACTTGTCCATAGACTTTTCCATTTACAACAACTACTGGAGCTAAACCACAAGCCCCAACACATCTTAAACCTTCAAGAGAATATTTAAGATCAGGTGTTGTTTCACCAGATTTTATACCTAATTGCTTTTCAAACTCAGCAAGGATTTTATCGGCACCTTTGACAAAACATACAGTTCCTAAACAAACACTTATTTTATATTTACCTTTTTGTTCAGTAGTAAAGTAAGAATAGAAGCTTACAACTCCGTAAACTTTAGCAGGTGAAACATCTAATTTTTTTGAGATATGAAGCTGAACTTCTTTAGGTAAGTAGCCAAATAAACCTTGAGCATGATGTAGGACTTGAATTAATGCTCCCTTTTTAGTTGGAAGAGCATCAATAAATTCATCTAATTCTTCAAACAACTTGTTATTACATTGAGAACAATTACACATATACAACCTCCTTATATTAAATATAAAATTTTATAATCTATTATTTATTATATTTATCATCTTATTAATATTATAACTTATTTATTTTAAATATTTTTGAAAGTTTACTAAATTTTCAAAAAATAAAATATTAACATTTATAAAAAAACTTAAAAAAATACCTCAAATAATATTTTTATTACTTGAGGTATTTTAAAAATAATTTATAAAACAGGTGATAAAAGTCTTGATATAGACTCTTTAAATTTTATTATTTGAGGTCTATTATCATACATTTCTTGAGTAACTTGAATACATTTTTCGATATCAGCTTCAAAAATTTCTTTTTGTTTTATGGCTATATCACGACAGTACATAAATGCATTTACTTCAAAGTTAAGCTCAAAACTACGTATATCCATATTAGCAGTACCTATTGAACAAATAGAATCATCCATAACTACTGTTTTAGAATGTAAAAAGGCATTTTTATCATAAGTATAAATCTTAGCACCAAACTTTAAAAGTTCTCCTGCATATGAATATGAAGCCCAATAAACGAAAGGATGGTCAGGTTTAGATGGAATCATAATTCTAACATCTACTCCTGACAAACAAGCTATTTTAAGAGCATCAAGTAGTGAACTATCTAATATAAGATATGGTGATTGAATATATATGTATTTTCTAGATTTTTGAATCATTTTAAGATATCCATACTTTATTTCATCTATCTCTGATAAGTCAGGTCCACTAGATACAATTTGAATACCGGTATTTCCATTATAAGGATTTATATCATCATTTAGATATTTTGTAAAATTAATATCTTCACGAGTTGTATATCTCCAATCCATCATAAATCTAAGGTTTAAGTCATTAACAGCAGATCCTATAATTTTAGTATGAGTATCTCTCCAATAACCAAATTTAGGGTCTTTACCTAAATATTCATCTCCAACATTAAATCCTCCGACAAATCCAACTTCACCATCTATTACAACAACTTTGCGATGATTTCTATAATTTAAGTTGAAATTTATAATTTTTAAAAATGAAGGGAAGAAACCTCCAATTTTTCCGCCTGCTTTTTTAAACCTGTGAATTCCTTTTTCAGATAGTAGTCTACTTCCAACTGTATCATATAAAAGTCTAACCTCTACACCTTCAGAGATTTTATCAATAAGAATGTCTAAAATTTCATTACCAATTTCGTCATCTTTGAAAATATAAAATTCGATGTGAATATATTTTTTAGCTTTTTTTAGTTGCAATTTAAGCTCATCAAAAAACTCATTACCATCAGTATAAATGGAAACTTTGTTATTTGTAGTGTATGGTGAACTATTTAAAGTAGCTAAAGAATTAATCATATCCTTATGTTCAACTATACTAGGTTCAAATTTTTCGGAGTATTGTAAGAAATCACTAGAATCTAACATTCTACTTTTTAGTTTTTCATCTTCTTCTTTCTTTAATTTAAACATATTGTATTTGTTCATACGTCTACCAAATACTATGTATAAAACAAATCCTGCAGCAGGAACTATTGTTAGTATTAAAATCCATGCAACTGTAGAATCTATACTTCTTCGTTCTCTGAATATAAGATTTAACATAACTAAAAAGTTAATTATATATATAGCAGTTACTGCAAATTGATATGAAAAAATTTCAGATAAAATATTAGTCGCCCCCTCGCAAATATATTTTAATCAATTGAATAATTATATTTATTATAACAAAAAGGGATATATTTCTCTATATAAAAACCCCCTTATTAAAAATAAGAGGGTTTAATCTATTTTATATTTAATTAATTATTTTTCATTTTTACTCATAAATAAGAAGTAATAAGAACCTGCTATTATCATACCACCTAATATATTACCTATAGTAACAGGTAAAAAGTTGTGTAATAATATATTTCCTATATTTAAGTTAGCAACATCAGCTAAAGTTTTATGAGCAGCTTCTAAATACATTGGATTTAATTTAACCATTAAACCAGCTAATAAGTATCCCATATTTGCAACAACGTGTTCAACTCCGATACATACGAATACGAATATACCTAACCAACCCATGATTACTTTTCCTGAAACATTTTTAGCAGCATATGATGCCCATACAGTAGCACAAACTAATAAGTTACATACTACACCTGAAGCCACAGCAGCCACAAATCCTATATTTGTTTTACCGACAGCATTTTTTATAACAACTCCACCGTATAAACCATTACTCCAATCAAATACACCAGAGTTAGCAACTAAAGCAGCCGCAAATGCTGCACCTATTAAGTTTCCTATCCAAACTAAGGCCCAGTTTTTACCAGCTTGTCCCCAAGAAACTTTTTTCTTAAGAGCTGCTAAAGTTATAAGTATGTTACTTGTAAATAAATCTCCACCTGCAATTAAGATAAGTACAAGACCAGCAGGGAACATAAGTCCAGCTACCATTTTTCCTAATCCGTAAGTAGCAGGGTTAGCTAATAAATTATAAGATGCTGCAATAGAACCTAAAGCACCTAAAGCTATATACATTCCAGCTAAGAATGCAGATACTAAAACTTTTTTAGTTGGAGTAGTTGCTTTTTTGATACCTGCATTTAATGTGTACTCAGCTACTTCAGCAGGCGTAAGCATTTTTTTGTCACTCATTTATAATTCCTCCCGTAAAATAATATACAATTTAGTCAAAAATTTATCATTTATATACACCGTTAATAAGTATACAACAAAATATACATTTTGTATACAAAAAACGACATACAAAAAACATACTATTTTAATTACTCAAAAAATCAAACTAAGTAAACGTATTCTAATGGATTTGAGTCAATTAATTTAATTTAGATTCATATAATTAAGTAAAAATAGTTGGGAGGAAATAACATGTATACAAACTTTCTTACACCTGTAGAGATAACTAAGGCTACTATAGAGTCCGGGATAAAAAAAGCTCACTTATCTACAAAGAAAATGATACTTCTTGGGATTTTAGCAGGATTATTTATAGGATTAGGAGGGCTAGGAAATATATTAATAAGTCAAACCGTATCAGATATTGGCTTATCTAAATTTGCTGGTGCTTGTGTATTTCCAGTAGGACTTATGTTAGTTGTTGTTTGTGGAGCAGAGTTATTTACAGGTAATAATCTTATGACAATAGCCCTTATGGACAAAAAAATTACAATTAAGCAGATGTTAAGAAACTGGGGATTTGTGTATTTGGCTAATTTTATAGGAGCTATTATTCTTGTAATTTTTATTTGTTTTAGTGGAATTTTAACTCAAGATGCAGCTATTAAGGCTATTAATGTTGCAGAAAGTAAAGCATCATTAGACTTTATTCAAGCTTTTTTGAGAGGTATAATGTGTAATATTCTTGTTGTTTTAGCAGTGTGGTTTGCAACATCTGGCAAAGACATAATTTCTAAGATATTCGCATGTTGGTTTCCTATTATGCTATTTGTATTATGTGGCTTTGAACATAGTATAGCAAATATGTTTTTTATTCCTATGGGAATGGTTTTAGGTGCTGATATAAATATTTGTCAATTAGTATTTAATTTGGTTACTGTTACACTTGGGAATATAGTTGGAGGTGCAATATTAATACCTTATATATATTACAATTGTTATGCAAGTAAAGGGAAAAGCAATTAAATATATAATAAAATGGACGTTGATAGTTATATCAACGTTTTTTAGGTTTTTTTCAAGGTGTTTGTATATTGTTATTTTGGTTTTAATACATTATTATAGTATATGTATAATTTTAAAGTAAATAAATAATTTATAAAGTGAATAAATGACATGAATTAGGAGGAAATATAATGGATAAGAAATTTATATATAAAAGTTTATTAGATATATTAGATAAAGAAGAAATCTTTTTAGATGAGCCTATGAAAAATCATATATCATTTAAAGTTGGAGGGCCTGCTGATTTTTTGGTTAAACCTAAAAATGAAGAACAAATAAAAAAATTAGTAACTTTGTTAAAGGAAGAAAACATACCTTATATAATAGTTGGTAATGGATCAAATCTTTTAGTTAAAGATGGAGGTATTAGAGGTGTAGTTATAAAAATAGCTGATAACTTTAATCATTTTGAGGTAAAAGATACAACTGTATTTGCACAATCTGGAGCGTTACTTTCTTTTATGGGAAAGGCAGTATTAAATAATAATTTAACTGGATTTGAATTTGCAGCAGGTATACCAGGTACATTAGGTGGAGCTATAGCTATGAATGCAGGAGCCTATGGCGGAGAAATGAAAGATATGGTTAAGTCTGTAAGATTAATGGATGAAGAAGGAAATATATTTGAGTTAAAAAATGAGGAAATGGAATTTGGATATAGAAAAAGTATATTAAGTAAAAAGGATTATATAGTTTTATCAGCAATATTAGAATTACAAGAAGGTAACCATGACGAAATAAAAAATCGTATGAGGGAACTGACAAAAAGTAGAGTTACAAAACAACCTCTAAATTTACCTAGTGCAGGAAGTACATTCAAAAGACCGGAGGGTCATTTTGCAGCTAAATTAATAGAGGATAGTGGACTGAAGGGATTAACATTAGGAAAAGCTCAAGTTTCAGATAAACATGCAGGATTTGTAGTTAATCTTGGGAATGCAAAAGCTAAAGATATATTAGATTTAATAGATGTAGTTAAAAGCACAGTATATTCCAAGTTTGGAGTTATGTTAGAAGAGGAAGTCAAGATACTAGGAGATGAATAATATTATGGAAATAATAGCTGATTATCATACACATACTGTGTATAGTCACGGAAAAGGAACTATAGAAGATAATGTAAAAGTAGCTATTCAAAAAAATATAAAAAAAATAGGTATATCAGATCATGGATATAAGCATATTGCATATGGAGTAAAATATGATAGTATAGCTAAAATGAGAGAAGAAATAGATATACTTAATGAAAAATATAAAGATATAGAAATACTATTAGGTATGGAGTGTAATATACTAGATGATAAAGGTAATATAGATGTAGATGATAAAATATTGTCTATGTTAGATTACACAATGGCTGGTTATCATTTTGGATCAATGCCTTCATCTATAAAAAGTGCACTTAACCATGCATTTAATTATCTAAAGTTTAAGAATCATTGTAAGGACTATAACACTAATGCAGTAGTAAATGCTATAAAAAATAATAATCTTTTTATAGTAACACACCCAGGAGATAAGGGAGATGTATATATAGAAGAAGTTGCTAAAGCAGCAGTAAAAAATAATACATTCTTAGAAATAAATTCTCACCATGGGTACTTAAATAGTGAACAATTAAAAAAAATAAAAGATACAGGTGTCAAATTTATGATAGGTTCTGATGCACATAGACCAGAGCATGTTGGAAATTTTGATAAGGCTATAAAGATAGCTAAAGAAGCAGAGTTAGATTTTAATCTTATAAAAAATATTAAACTTTAAGTGAGGGGATATGATATGAGGTTTATAATAGTAACAGGATTATCTGGATCTGGTAAAAGTGAAGCTATGAAATCTTTAGAAGATATTGGATTTTATTGTATAGATAATTTACCTCCAACTCTTATAACAAAATTTGCAGAATTATGTTATCAAGGAAATTCTAATATAGATAAGGTAGCTTTGGGTATAGATATAAGAGGTAGAGAGTTTTTCGAGACTTTACATGAAAGTCTAAGTTATTTAGAAAAAGAAAATTATAAATATGAAGTTTTATTTTTAGACTGTGCAGATGATGTTTTAGTTAAGAGATATAAAATGACTAGAAGAAATCACCCATTAGCTAAATCTACACAAATAACGGAAGGTATAAAAGAAGAAAGAGCAATATTACAAACTTTAAGAGAAAAAGCTGATAGCATAATAGATACTAGTAATATGAAGCCTAGGGATTTAAAGGAAGAAATAAGTAAGTTATACTTAGAAGGAGAAGAAAATCCTAAACTTACAATATCTGTAGTGTCATTTGGTTTTAAACATGGAATTCCTATAGATGCAGATTTAGTATTTGATGTTAGATTTTTACCTAATCCATATTATGTAGAAGATTTAAGACCTAAAACAGGAGATGACCAAGAAGTAAGGGATTATGTCATGAATTCAGATGTTAGTAAAGAATTTTTTGCCAAGCTAAAAGATATGATTGATTTTTTAATACCTCATTACATTGAAGAAGGAAAAAGCCACTTAGTTATAGCAATTGGATGTACAGGTGGACGACATAGATCTGTAACAATTTCTAACTTAATATATGATGAATTAATTAAAAAGGGTTATAGAGCTGTAAAAAAACATAGGGATTACACTCTTAGATAAAATATGGAGGGAATTATGACATCAGTAATGATTTTTATAGGAGTAGTAGGGTGGATTTTATTATTAATATCAATTTTAAGATATCTTAAGATAAAAAAAGAAGACAATACTAAAACTATAAAAAATGACGTAAGAGAAGAAAAATCTAAAGTTGTTGTAATAGGAGGGGGAACTGGACAGTCAGTTTTTTTAAGAGGATTAAAGTACTATACTCCTAATATAACAGCTATAGTAACAGTTGCTGATGATGGGGGAGGTTCAGGAGTACTAAGGGAAGATTTAGGTATGTTACCTCCCGGAGACATAAGAAACTGCTTATTATCCCTAGCAAATATAGAACCTACTATGAGTGAGGTTATGAAGTATAGATTTACAGATGGTGTTTTAAAAGGTCAAAGTTTTGGAAATCTCTTTTTAGCTGCTATGAATGGTGTTTATGGAAATTTTGAAACTGCAGTTTATAAAATGAGTGAGATATTTGCTATAACAGGTAGAGTACTACCTGTAACGCTTGAGGATATAAATTTAATTGCTCACCTTGAAAATGGAAACTTAGTAAAAGGAGAGTCTAATATACCAAAACATGTGAAATCTCAAAATACACGTATTAGCAAAATTCAATTAGAACCAGAAAGTGCAAAGCCATTAGATGATGTTATTAAATCTATATATGACGCAGATAAGATTGTCATAGGACCAGGAAGTTTATATACTAGCATAATGCCTAATTTATTAGTTGATGGTGTCGTAGAAGCTATAAAAAAATCTAAGGCACCTAAGATATATATAGCTAATATAATGACACAACCTGGAGAAACTGATAACTACAATGTTTTAGATCATGTAAAAGCAATAAATAAACATTGTGGAGAAAATATAATTGATATAGTTATAGCTAACAATGAAGTATTACCTAAGCCTGTATTTGATATATATAGCAAAGATGGAGCAAGTCAAGTATTATTAGACAAAAATCAAAAACATATACTGGAAGATATAGGAATAAAAGTGATAGAATGTAATTTAGTAGAAATAAAGAGCAACTATATAAGGCATGATGCTGATTATATATCTAATATAGTTGTCAATTTGGCACTAAGTCATAGTTATGATAATGAGAAGTAAAAAAGGATTTTAAAAGTTTATGTAGAAATCCTTATTATTATGTTATTTTAAGGAGTGAACACCAATGAGAGAAGAGGTTAGTGCCGGGGGCGTAGTATTATTTGGTAATGCAGTGCTCTTACTTAGAAAATTTAATGGAGACTGGGTATTACCTAAAGGCAAAGTGGAGATTGGAGAAAATAGAGAAGACGCAGCTCTTAGAGAAGTTTTGGAAGAAACTGGTGTTAAAGCTGATATATTAAAGTATCTAGGTGAAATTCATTATACCTTTAAAGAAAACTGGGATGAAAATAGAGCAGTCCACAAAACAGTATATTGGTATCTTATGCAAGCGAGAAGCATGGATACAATTCCTCAAAAGGAAGAGGGATTCATAGATGCTAAATTTGTACATCTAGACAGGGTTGTTGATTTAGCTAGATATGATGATGAAAAGGAAATTATAAAAGTAGCTTTAGATGAAATAAAAAAAAGATTAAAGAAGAATTAACTATAGGTGATAGAATATGTCTTTTTCAGCAGAAACGAAAAATGAATTGGCAAGAGTTTTCTCGGATAATAAATGTTGTAACATAAGTGAACTTTCTGCGATAGTTAGATTATCAGGAAGTATACAAATTGCTGGATATAAGAAATTAAACTTAAAAATAAGTACAGAATTAAATTCAACAGCTAGAAAAGTCTTCAAACTACTAAAATCAAACTTTGGAATTAATACAGAGATATCAGTAAATAAAAATCAAATGTTAAAGAGAAATAGTAGTTATGTATTAATGATAACTAATGACATGGGTGCTAAAGATTTATTAAGAGAGTTAGGTATATTATCAGAAGAAGAAGGTTTTTTAACTATGAATAAAGTGCCTGAAAATCTTGTAAAAGACAATGAATGTGTTAGAGCTTTTATAAGAGGTGCATTTTTAGGTGGTGGGTCTATAAGTGATCCTGAAAAAAATTATCACTTAGAATTTGTGACAAACAATGAAGATTTTGCAGAGTCTCTAAAAGACCTTATAAATTCATTAGGATTTAATTCTAAAACAGTATCTAGAAAAAATAACTATGTAGTTTACTTAAAAGAAAGTGAACAGATATCAGATTTATTAAATATTATAGGAGCACATCAAGCCCTACTTAGCCTTGAAAGCACGAAGATAGTCAAAGAAATGAGAAATAATGTAAACAGACTTGTTAATTGTGAAACAGCAAACTTATCAAAGACTGTAAATGCAGCAGTTAGGCAAATAGAAAATATAAAATATATCGAAGAAAAAATAGGGTTAAACCATTTGCCACCAAATCTAAGAGAAATAGCTATGTTAAGAATAGAGTATGAAGATTTGACTTTAAAAGAATTAGGTGAAATGGCAAAACCAGAACTAAGTAAGTCAGCGGTAAATCACAGATTAAGAAAAATAGAACAAATAGCGGATGATTTAAGAGCGAAATATGAATAAGAGGCGTTAAGCCTCTTTTTATTTTCAATAATTATTAAAATTATAAATATTGGATTTTGATTAACACGTATTTATTGTGGTAAAATTACTTTTATAAGCAGGAGGTGAAGTCTTTGAGTAAAGATTTTGTTCATTTACATGTTCATACAGAATATAGTTTACTAGATGGTTTTTCTAGAGTCAAAAACTTAGTAAGTAGAGCTAAAGAGTTAAATATGAGTGCTGTTGCAATAACTGATCATGGTTGCATGTTTGGTGCGATAGATTTTTTCAAAGTTGCAAAAAAGGAAGGCATAAAGCCTATAATAGGATGTGAGGTTTATACAGCACCTAGAAGCATGAGGGATAAAGACCCAAATTATGATAAGTCTCAGGGGCATTTAATACTTCTAGCTAAAGATACAGAAGGATATCAAAACCTTATAAAGTTAGTTTCAAAGGCATATGTACAAGGATTTTACTACAAGCCTAGAGTGGATATAGATGAAATAAGAAAGCATAGTAAAGGGATTATTGCATTATCAGCTTGTTTAGCAGGAGATGTTTCTCAAGCATTAATGAATAGAAATTATGATAAAGCTAAAAATATAGCATTAAAATATAAAGAAATATTTGGCAAAGATAATTATTATATAGAAATACAAGATCATAACTTACCAGAACAAAAAGAGGTAAATAGAGAATTAATAAGACTTTCAAAAGAAATAGATGTAGGTCTAGTTGCTACAAATGATGTTCATTATGTTAGAAAAGAAGATTCTAAGATACATGATATTTTAATGTGCATACAAATGGGAAAAACAGTTAACGATCCGACTAGAATGAGATTTGGTAGTGATGAATTTTATTTAAAATCTAGAGAAGAGATGGAAACTGTATTTCCTGAAGTGCAAGAAGCTTTAGATAACACAGTTAAAATTGCGGATATGTGTAATGTGGAATTTGATTTTAACACTATACATTTACCAAAATATGATGTTCCAGACGGTTATACACCAAGGGAGTATCTAAGGATGTTATGCTTTAAAGGATTAGAGGAAAGATATAAAAATCCGTCGCCTGAAATAACTGATAGGTTAGAGTATGAATTAGGCGTAATAGAAAAGATGGGATATGTAGAATATTTCCTTATAACTTGGGATTTTATAAATTTCGCAAGAGAGAATAACATCATGGTTGGACCAGGAAGAGGTAGTGCCGCTGGATCAATAGTTTCTTACACGTTATATATAACAGATATAGATCCTATAAAGTATTCACTATTATTTGAAAGATTTCTTAACCCTGAGCGTATATCTATGCCCGATATAGATATAGACTTTTGTTATGAAAGAAGAGAAGAAGTTATTGATTATGTAAAGCGTAAATATGGTGAAGATCATGTTGCTCAAATAATAACTTTTGGAACAATGGGGGCAAAAGCGGCAATAAGAGATGTTGGTAGAGTTTTAGATATAAGTTATAACAAAGTAGATAATATAGCAAAAGAAATACCTTTTGCATTAGGAATGACAATAGATAAAGCGTTAGATACAAATCCTAATTTAAGAAAATTATATGAAGAAGATAATGAAACTAAAGAAATAATAGATGTATCTAGAAAAATAGAGGGAATGTTAAGACATGCATCTACACATGCAGCTGGTGTTGTTATATCTAAAAAGTCAATAGATGAATATGTTCCATTATATAAACATCAAGATGCTATAACTACCCAATTTACAATGACAACCTTAGAGGAATTAGGGCTATTAAAGATGGATTTCTTAGGGCTTAGAACTTTAACTGTTATAAGAGATGCTTTAGATTTAATAGAAAAAAATCATAATATAAAACTTAATTTTTCTGCTATGGAATATGATGATCCTAAAGTATATGAATTACTTTCTTCAGGGAATACACTAGGAGTATTCCAACTAGAAAGTGGTGGTATGAGAAGTTTCATGAAGCAGTTAAAACCAGATAATTTCGAAGATATAGTAGCTGGAATTTCTCTTTATAGACCAGGACCTATGGACTCTATTCCTAACTATATTAATAATAAAAATAATCCTGGACATGTAGAGTATTTACATGAAAAATTAAAGCCTATAATGGAAGTTACATATGGGTGTTTAGTTTATCAAGAACAAGTAATGCAGGTTGTTAGAGATTTAGGTGGATATAGTTATGGACGTAGTGATTTAGTTAGAAGAGCTATGGGTAAGAAAAAGATGGATGTCATGGAAAAGGAAAGACAATATTTTATTCATGGTAAATTTGATGATAATGGGGAACTTGAAATAGCAGGTTGTGTTAGAAATGGAGTTCCAGAAGAAATAGGAAATAAAATATTTGATGATATGATAGATTTTGCAAAGTATGCATTTAATAAAAGTCATGCAGCTGCATATGGAGTATTAGCATATCAAACAGCATATTTAAAGGCTCATTATCCAGTAGAATTTATGGCAGCTCTTATAACTAGTGTTATGGGAAATACAGATAAAGTTGTAGAGTATATAAGAGAATGTAATAATCTTAAAATAGATATCTTAAAGCCTGATATAAATAAAAGTTTTACTAAATTTTCGGTTGAAGGTAAGAGTATAAGGTTTGGATTAGCAGCAGTTAAAAATGTAGGAGTAAATGTGTTAAATAATATTATCGCAGAAAGAGAAAATGGCGGTGAATTTAAAGATTTTAATGAATTTTGTAAAAGATTAGACTCTAAAGATTCTAATAAACGTATAATTGAAAGTCTTATCAAGTGTGGAGCATTTGATGAGATGGGAAATAATAGAGCAAGTTTACTTCTTGGATATGAAAAATTACTAGAAAGTATAGCTTTGGATAGAAAGAAAAATTTAGTTGGACAAGTATCGTTATTTGATGGATTTGAAATGGATGCAGCAATAAATAATGATATACAAAATATGTACAAATTACCTCAAGTAAAAGAGTTAGAAGAAAAAGAAAAATTATATCTAGAAAAAGAAGTTTTAGGTATGTATGTAAGTGGACATCCATTATCTCAGTATAAAGATAAACTTAAGAAAAATACTACAATTAACAATGCAGATCTAAATGATATAAAAGAAGATTACGTTAGCTACTTAAATTTAAATGAAAAAGAAGTGACAATGGGTGGAATAGTAATAAATAAAACTATAAGAACGACTAAAAGAAATGATTTAATGGCTATAATAGAATTAGAAGATTTATATGGAGTTATAGAAGTTATTGTATTTCCTCAGGTGCTTCAAAAATATAATACTATAATTCAGGAAGATAAGATCATATATATAAAAGGAAGATTAAGTATAAAAGAAGATGAAAATGCAAAACTTATAGCTAGAGAGATAATTGATATGAATGAAAGTATAAATCAAGAGAAACCTACATTATACTTAAAAATAAATTCTATAGAAAATAAAGATTTAGTAAATGATTTAATATCTGTTGTTACTAAATACAAAGGTGATAATGATATATATATATATGCAGAGAATATAAAACAGATGTATAAATGGAATCACATAAAAGTTAATATAAATGAAAATTTAATTAATGAGTTACAAAATATATTACCTAGAACAAGTATAAAAGTAAAAATTTAACACTTTTTAAAATTTTATTATATAAAAAGATAGCGAAATTATGATATAATAACAAAAAATAGATAATTTCGCTTCTATTGAATTTTTTTAATTTTACTGGGATAAAAAAACAATATAGGGACAAAATATGTCCCTTAAGTTTGATTAAATATAATAATCAACTAGGAGGTAAATATAATGAAAACTATAGGTATATTAACTAGTGGAGGAGATGCACCTGGTATGAATGCAGCCATAAGAGCTGTTGTTAGATCTGCTATATACTATGGATGTAAGGTTTATGGAATAAATAGAGGATATAAAGGATTAATAGAAGAAGATATACAAGAAATGAATTTATCTTCAGTTGGAGATATAATACATAGAGGAGGAACTATACTAAAGTCTTCAAGATGTGAAGAATTTAAGACAGAAGAAGGAAGAGCTATAGGAGTAAAAATACTTAAAAAATATAAGATAGATTGTCTTGTTGTTATAGGCGGAGATGGTTCATTTAATGGAGCTCAAAAATTAAGTGAATTAGGATTTCCAGCTATAGGAATACCAGGGACTATAGATAACGATTTACCATATACAGATTATACCATAGGGTTTGATACAACTATGAACACGATAATAGATGCAATAGGTAAGATAAGGGATACTTCTTCATCTCATGAAAGGGTTAACATAGTTGAAGTTATGGGAAGACATTGTGGAGATTTAGCTTTATATGCAGGTCTTGCAGGTGGTGCTGAAACCGTTATAGTACCTGAAATTGATTTTAAAATTGATGATGTTTGTAAAAGATTAAAGACAACTCAAAAAAGAGGAAAGAGACATAGCATAATAGTTTTAGCAGAAGGTGTTGGAAATGCTAGAGAATTAGGAGACCAAATAGTTGCTAGAACAGGAGCAGATTTAAGAATAACAGTATTAGGACACGTTCAAAGAGGTGGAAGCCCAAGTGCATTTGATAGAATACTTGCAAGTAAAATGGGTGTACGTGCTGTAGAATTATTACTAGATGGTAAATCTGCTAGAGTAGTTGGTATAAAAGATAATAAAATAATTGACATGGATATACATGAAGCTTTATCTATGGAAAGAAAATTTGATGATGAAACTTATGAAATGGTAAAAATATTATCTATATAAATTAGGAGGAGTTAACATGTTAAAAGGGATAAAAAAGACTAAAATAGTTTGTACACTAGGACCAGCATCACAAAGCGAAGAAGTTTTAACTCAACTTGTAGAAAGTGGATTAAATGTATGTAGATTTAACTTCTCTCATGGTTCTCATGAAGAGCATAAAGAAAGATTCGATATGGCTAAAAAAGTAAGAGAAAAACTAAACAAGCCAGTAGCAATATTATTAGATACTAAAGGGCCAGAAATAAGAACTGGTAACTTTGATGCACCAGAAGTTTTATTAGAAGAAGGTCAAAAATTTACTATAACAATGAAAGACGTTTTAGGGACAAAGGATATATGTACAGTTAGCTACAAAGGTCTTGCTGAAGATGTTGTTGCTGGAGATACTATATTAATAGATGATGGATTAGTAGGACTTAAGGTAGAAGAAGTTAAAGGAGAAGATATTCACTGTGTGGTTGAAAACTCTGGAATAGTCAAAAATCATAAAGGTGTTAATGTTCCTAGAGTAAAAATAAATTTACCGGCATTAACTGAAAAGGATGTAAAGGATATAGAATTTGGTATATCTCAAGGAATAGATTACATAGCTGCTTCATTTGTTAGAAAAGCATCAGATGTTCTAGCAATAAGAGAAGTATTAGAAAAAAATAATGCAACAGATGTACAAATTATATCTAAGATAGAAAACCAAGAGGGTGTAGATAACATAGATGAGATACTAAAAGTTTCTGATGGTATAATGGTTGCAAGAGGTGACTTAGGGGTTGAAATACCAACAGAAGAAATACCTATAGTTCAAAAAATGATGATAAGAAAATGTAATGAGTTAGGAAAACCAGTTGTTACAGCAACTCAAATGTTAGATTCTATGATAAGAAATCCTAGACCAACAAGAGCAGAAGTAACAGACGTTGCAAATGCTATATATGATGGAACAGATGCAATAATGTTATCAGGAGAAACTGCTGCAGGTAAATATCCAGTAGAAGCTGTTAAAACAATGGCTACAATAGCAAAAAGAACAGAAGAAACATTAAACTACAATGAATTATTAAAGAGCAAAAAACTTAATGGGGTAAATGTTACAGATGCTATAAGTCATGCTACATGTACTACTGCAATAGATTTAAATGCATCAGCTATAATAACATCAACATCTTCAGGACATACAGCAAGAATGGTATCTAAGTTTAGACCAGCATGTCCAATAATTGCTGCAACAAATGATGATAAAGTTATGAGAAGATTAGCTTTAACTTGGGGTGTATATCCTATAATAGCAAAAGAAGCTACAAATACAGATGAAGTTGTAGAAAACTCTATAAATGCAGCTAAGGAAGCTTCTTACTTAGAAAATGGAGAATTAGTAGTTGTAACTGCAGGTGTTCCTGTAGGTGTTAGTGGAACTACCAACCTAATAAAAGTACACGTTATAAGTGAAGAAATAACTAATGGTATAGGTGTAGGAAGTAAAACTGTAGAAGGTAAAGTTAGAATAGTTGAAAATGCTAATGAAGTTATAGATTTTGAAGAAGGTGACATAGTAATCACTCATATGACTGATGCAGATATGAATGCATATTTAGAAAAATGTGGAGCTATAGTTACTGAAGATGGCGGAATGACATGTCATGCAGCTATAGTAGGGTTAAACTTAGATAAACCAGTAGTTGTTTCAGCTAAAGATATAACAAAATTAGTAAAAGACGGAGAAATTATAACTGTTGATGCAGCTAGAGGTGTTATATATAGAGGATCAACTAGAGTATTATAATAAATAAATTATTAAAATTGTTACTATATTTAAGATAGGGGCTTTATAAGCTCCTATTTTTTTGGTAAAATAAGTTTTTGTAGTTTAATTATTATGTTCGGAGGAAAAGCCTATGTTATTAAAAGACAGAGATTATATAGTAGACATTGTTGATATAGGACAAGGTGGAGTTGGAATTGGTAAGCATGATGGATTTACAGTTTTTGTAGATGGCGGATTAATTGAAGATAAGTTAAAAGTAAGAATAAATAAATCTAAAAAAAATTATGCAGTTGGAGATATTGTTGAAATTATAGAAAAATCACCATTTAGAGTTAAAAGAGAATGTGCAGAGCATTTATCTAATTGTGGTGGATGTCAAATACAGGAATTAGACTATGAAAAACAATTAGAAATTAAAACTAATGAAGTAAAACAAACTATAAGTAGAATCGGCAAGTTAAATGATGTTGTAATTCATCCTACATTAGGAATGGTGAATCCTTTTAGATATAGAAACAAAGCTCAGTTTCCAATACAAAAACTAGAAGATAAGATAGTAATAGGATTTTATAAAAAGAAAAGTCATGATGTAATTTCTACGGATACTTGTATAATTCAACATGATGTAAATGATAAGATAATAAAAATAATAAAGACATATATAAAAGCATATAACGTAAGTATATATGATGAGAAAAGTCATACAGGAGTATTAAGACATTTAGTAACTAAGGTTGGTTTTAAAACTAAAGAGGTTATGGTTGTATTAGTTGCGAACGGAAAAAAATTACCATACCTAAATGAATTAGCTTCTGTATTAAAAGAAAACGTACCAGGATTTAAAACTTTAGTTGTAAATACTAACAGAGAAAAGACAAATGTTATATTAGGTAAAGAAAATAAGGTTATATATGGAGATGGAAAAATAAATGATTATATAGGAGAATTAGTATTTGAAATATCTCCATTATCATTTTTCCAGGTAAATCCTCTACAAACTGAAGTTTTATATAATAAGGCATTAGAATATGCAGACTTAAAAGAAAATGATACGGTATTTGATATTTATTGTGGAATAGGTACTATATCTTTATTTTTAGCTCAAAAAGCTAAAAAAGTTTATGGAGTAGAGATAGTTGAAGATGCTATAAAAGATGCTAAAATAAATGCTAAATTAAATAATTTAGATAATACTGAGTTTTATGTAGGAAAAGCAGAAGAAGTAGTTCCTAAATTATATAAAGAAGGTAAGACAGCTAATGTAGTGGTTGTAGACCCACCTAGAAAGGGCTGTGATGAATCTGTCTTAGATACTATAGTTTCAATGCAACCAGATAAAGTTGTTTATGTATCTTGTAACCCTTCGACATTAGCAAGAGATTTAGCTTATTTAAATGAGAGAGGGTATAGATGTGAGGAAGTTCAACCTGTTGATATGTTCCCTCATACTATGCATGTTGAATGTGTAGCAAAGTTAATAAGAAAATAATTGTAAAGTTACATTAAACTCGAAAAAACACCTTGAAAGCTCAATCGGAACAAAGAAAATCTAACTAAAATAGGTTCACAAAGGATTGATTAAAAGGAAATAAAAAGAATAAAACATATTAGAGAATAACCCTTTGAAAGCAGAAAAAGAGAGCTTTTAGAGGGTTTTTTATTTTATATAATAGGGAATATTAAAATGAATATAAAAAATACATTTATTAAATTATATATATAGTAAGTGAAAAATAGGCGAAGTTTAATAAAATCTGACACAAGCTAGTAATTTCAATGATTTAAAGTGTGACTAGCTTTTTAAAAGTTAGTCACAGAATAGCTTAAAGTAATTAAATAATAAAAAAATTAGCAAGTAAATTAGATAAATACCAATATTTTTATTATTTGAATCATGATTTCGTAAAAATAAAGAAGTTGAATTATGGTTATAGAATATATATAAAATGAAAAATCCATATTTTGATGAAAAGTATTAATTAAGAGAAAAGGCTATCTATGAAAGAATATAAGTCCTACAAAATTATGAACCTAAAGAGAAAATTGCAGGTGAAATCTAAGATGAGTTAGGAGAAAAATTATAAGTGTTAAAAAACTTTAATTACCAATGTAGACATAAATATTATAATTTGATCAACAGGATTAAATGAAGCAGAATATTAAAAATTAAAAATAATCTTAAATAAAAAATAACTAGTTAAGAGCTTTTCTTACAAAATTGTAATACATATGAAAGATAAATAAATATGTGATTTCTCTTAAAGAGGATAAAATAGCATTGTAATGACAATAAGGAACAAAATATGAAAAATACTTATATATAAAAATAACTAGTAGGAATTGTATCCTTACTTATAGATTTAGTTCACTCAATGGTTGAATCAAAGTTTGTAAATGAATTATTAGGGTGTTATCTAAAATAGGATATTTAACTTCAAATTAGTAGAATATTAAAAAATAATTAAATATTATGCAAAATACAATTAAAATTCACAATTTTTATATAGTAAGAATAACACATATTTTAAAATATAGGAGGTCTATTATGAGTAAATTAACAACCATTAATATAGAAAAATTCTCAACTGAAAGAAAAATTATATCTTATATGACAACGAAATCTTGGCAAACTATACCACATGTATCTTATATGTATGAACCTGATATTACAAATTTTATTGACGAATTTAAAAAATTAAAAGAAGAAGATAAATCATTAAAAAATGTTTCAATTAATTCATTAATGTTAAAAGTATTTTCTGAAGGATTGAAATTTGCACCAAAGCTAAATGCTCACATATCGTATAATCAAAGTACTGGTGAAGGAGAAATTCATACAATTAAAGATATTAATGTAAATATGCCTTGGATTTTACCAAGTGGAAAAATGATGACAATAAGTATAAATAATATTGAAGAAATGTCTTTATATGAAATTAATAAATATATTAAAGATTTAGATCAGAAAATTTCAAGTATAGATTCAGGGTGTTTATCTAAATCATTTTCAGATAAAATAAACTATAATATTATAAACAGTATAATAAGTGGAGAACATAAAATGTCTGAAGATAATAATGAGGATAAATCAAAAATACCTTTAGAAATTGGGACTATAACTATATCAAATATTGGTTCTACATATAGAGAACAAAGAGGTGCTATTGCTTTGTTAGATATTATACCTCCACAAGTTTGTGTAATAGGCTTTGGTGCAATTTTAGAAAAACCGGGTGTATATATTGACGAAAATGGAGAAAAGGCTATTGGTATTCGTAAAGTATTACCAATATGTTTAGCTTTTGATCATCGTGCATTAGATTTTGGAGAAATTATACCTTTTATAAAAAAATTAGATAGCATATTTGAAAATCCAAATATACTAAAAAGTTTTTAATCCTTATTATGATATTTTCATAGTAACAAGATATATAGAAAAAATAAAATTGAATTAAAGAAAGAGTATATGTTATGGACTTTATAATTTACTCCTAAAAATAAAAATAGTAGTTAAATTTTAAAATTTAGCTACTATTTTTATATAATATATTAATATCTAGCTTGTACTCCTATAATATATTCTGTAGATGGTTTACCACAGCTAATTACTCTCACTCCTTTTACGCTTGCTATCCAATTTTTGTAATTTACTATTACATCAACGTATGATAAATCCTCTTATTCTTACAACAACTTCTGCTTCTGGATTTATTGTTTTATCTAACGCTGCTAATCTACCAAATATAGTAATATCTCTTTCGAATAAATTATTTATTAATGAAGTTTCTTTTGTATTTACATTTGTTTTATATATCAAACAATACTATTGATAATTAGAATAATAGGAATAGCTAAATACTATATTACAGTATTCTAACTAAGTTCTTATTCTGAAAATATCTTCTATATTTTGATATGTATTCACTATTTCATTATTTTAGTGAGATTTTTTCAATTAAAACAGCTCAATATGTAGCAAACATACTAAATAAATATATTAAATAGTATTTAAATTTTTATATCATTTGAATACTTTTTTAATAATTACCAGTAACACTTAACTTATCTGAATACATTTGAGTAAGAAGTGGTTTTCACAAATAAAGTATACTTAATATTTTGTTAAATGTGAATGCATTAATTAAAAAGGTTATCATAGAATGTTAATATTTTATTGAATTTAATAACCATACTATTACTTTTTAGGTAATATATATAAATATCATAAATTTATTCTATTTTCTTTAGTTTTCATTTTTAAAAATTATTTTGAAATTAAATTTAATTTAAAAAGAAAGGTTTTAATTACAACGGCAGTAACAACAACTTTATTGACTGGATTTTGCAATTTAAATAGTTGGAGCTACTAATGAAGATGGTACAGTTGATCCTTATAAAATAACTTTTGTTTATAAAACTGGATTTGATGATAAACAAGATGTAAATAAATTTATAAATAAGAATCCATTAGAAGCGTATTTAAAAGGTAACAACGATAATAAAAATCAGTGTTTACATACGAAGAATGAGACATGTTGAATGTGTAGCAAAGTTAATAAAAAAATAAATTATTTAGTTGCGAATGCTAAATAATTCTGATATCATCATAGTATAAAGTACATATGATACAAAAAAGCCATGAAGGTTTTATAAATCCTTCACGGCTTTTTTGCTATATAATTGTACAAAATTTAAACTCTATATCAATAGATAGATATAAAAACTATCTATTCCCTTTTATTGTGAAGATGCTATATAGCATCTTTTTCTTTATTAAAAAAATTTGATTTAAAGTTATTGTTGTAAATTTTAGAACTAAAAAATTCACAAAAATATTTTAAAAAATGAGCATCTTTGAAAGCTATATTTTTAATTATATAAATGGGTATTCCTATGCATATACAATCATCTAATGCCTTTAAGTTATAATCAAAATTGCTATGAGTAAAAATTTCTAAAGCTCCTATTATATGAAATTCATTATATATATCACTTGAATTATTTTGTAAACTATATGAATCTTCAAATTTGACAATAGTACCATCAACTAAAAAATATAGGTAATCAGGTGTACTATTTTTACAAGTTATAAATTCATTTTTATTAAAACAATGCAATTCCATGTTTTTAATGAAATTTACATCAAAGATATCATTTATATTACATTTATCTATATAGTATTTTAATGTTTGTTCATGATGTAGTTTTAACATATAACCACCCCTATAAAATTTAAATCTATATAACTGTAATTATTAACTAACTTAATAAATATAAACTTTAAATTTATAAATAAAAAATAAAAAATTGGACAATATAATATTAAATAAATACACAAAACACCTCAGTAATGACACAAATTAATAGTGTATTTATATTAAATAGATTAAAGTCCTTTAATTATTGATGATTAAAGGACTTTTGTTTTTATAAGTAAAATATTATACATATCTAAAACACGCTTTAATTAGAGGTTAAGTTATAATTTTAAAAAGTAAATTATGGTATACTAAGATAGTGTTACATATTAAGTTAATATATACAAAAATGGTAATAATATTTTATATGTATTTTTATAAGAGGTGATATATATGGATGCTAAAAATAGAATTAGTGAATTAATAGATTTAATAAATTATCATAACAATAGATATTATAATGAGGATTCTCCTGAAATATCAGATTTTGAATATGATAAATTAATGAAAGAACTTATAAAATTAGAAGAAGAAAATCCTAAATTAAAAAGAGCAGATTCTCCTAGCAGTAGAGTAGGTGGAAAGCCACTTGATAAATTTAATCAAGTAACTCATAAAATCCCAATGCTTAGTTTATCAAATGCATATTCAGCGCAAGACCTTAGAGATTTTGATAAAAGAGTTAGAGATTCTATAAATGAAGGAGTAGAATATGTAGTTGAATTTAAAATAGATGGATTATCAGTAGGATTAACATATAATAATGGTATTTTTGAAAAAGGTGCTACTAGAGGAAATGGAATTATAGGTGAAGATATAACTCAAAATTTAAAGACTGTTAAAACTATACCATTAAAAGTAGAAGATAATGAAGAAATTGTTGTAAGGGGAGAGGTATATATATCAAAGGAAAACTTTGAGACTATAAATAAAATTCAAGAGGAAGAAGGATTACAATTATTTGCAAATCCAAGAAACTTAGCAGCAGGAACTTTAAGACAATTAGATTCTAAGTTAACAGCTAAGAGACCTTTAGATATATTTATATTTAATTTAGAGTACATAGAAAACACTGAACTGAAAACTCACAGTGAATCACTAGAATACCTAAATAAACTAGGGTTTAAAGTGAGTCCTAATTATAAAGTATTTAGTGATATGGATGAAATTATTAAACATATAGATTATTGGACGGTTAACAGATCTAACCTTCCTTTTGAAATAGATGGAATGGTTATAAAAGTAAACAACTTATCTCAAAGGGAAAAAATGGGTTATACTGCTAAGAGTCCTAGATGGGCTATTGCATATAAGTTCCCAGCAGAACAGAAGAAAACTAAACTTATAGATATTATTGTAGAGGTAGGAAGAACAGGTACTATAACTCCAACAGCTATACTAGAGCCTGTTAGACTGGCTGGGACTACAGTTTCTCGTGCAACTTTACATAATGAAGATTATATAAATGAGAAAGACATTCGTATAGGAGATACTGTAATAGTACAAAAAGCAGGAGATATAATACCTCAAGTTGTAGAGGTTGTGAAAGATGAACGTACTGGAGATGAGATTATATTCAAATTACCTGAAAAATGTCCTGTATGTTCAGAACCAACGGTAAGATTAGAAGGCGAAGCTGCAGTTAAATGCATAAATATAAGTTGCCCAGCCCAAATAAGAAGAGGAATAATTCATTTTGCATCTAGGGATGCAATGAATATAGAAGGATTAGGAGAATCTATAGTAACATTATTGTTAGATAATAAAATAATAAAAGATATAGCTGATTTATATTATATAAATAAAGAAGATCTAATTAACCTAGAAAGAATGGGAGAAAAATCAGCTAGCAATTTAGTAAATGCAATTGAAAAATCTAAGCAAAATGATTTATATAGATTGATAAATGGATTAGGAATTAAATATATAGGTGTTAAGGGAGCTAAGGTATTAGCTAAAAACTTCAAGAGTCTAGATGAAATAATAAATGCAGATATGAGTGAGTTAATCAATTTAGAAGAATTTGGAGATATAATGGCTAATAGTGTTATACAATTTTTCAAAGAAGAAAAAAATATAGGTGTTATAAAAAAATTAGAAGATGCTGGAGTGAATACAAAATCTATTGTTTCTGAAGATAAAGGTTTAGTAAATATCTTTGAAGGTATGAAGATTGTTTTAACTGGAACTTTGCCTACTCTAAAAAGAAATGATGCAAAGGAAATGATAGAAGCAAGAGGTGGAAAAGCTACATCAAGTGTAAGCAAATCTACAACATTTATTTTAGCGGGAGAAGAAGCTGGATCAAAGCTTACAAAAGCTAATGAATTAGGAATACCAGTAATTGATGAAAATGAGTTTTTAGAAATGATAGAGCATACTTCTAAAGAAGATGTTGAGATGATGATAAAGTAAGAAATAATGGGAAAATTATCTTAATAAATTACTACTAATTAGTATTAAATGGTGCTAATATATTAGAGTGAACGTACTGTTATATTAAGAGTTTAGTTAAGTTAGATAATATTGATTTGATATAAAAAATGTTTAAGTGAGGTAAGATATATGACAAGAATTGATGGCAGAAAAAATGATGAAATAAGATCAGTTAAAATAACTAGAAATTTTACTAGATATGCAGAAGGATCTGTATTAATTGAAATGGGAGAAACTAAAGTTATATGTACAGCATCTATAGAAGACAAAGTACCTCCTTTTTTAAGAAATAGTGGAACAGGATGGATAAATGCAGAATATTCTATGTTACCAAGAGCAACTCATCAAAGAAAAGTAAGAGAATCATCTAGAGGTAAAGTAGATGGAAGAACACAAGAAATACAAAGATTAATAGGTAGAGCTATAAGATCAGTAATAGATTTATCTAAAATAGGTGAAAGAACTATATGGGTAGATTGTGATGTAATTCAAGCTGATGGGGGAACAAGAACAGCATCTATAACGGGAGCATTCGTAGCTGTAGCAGATGCGATATACTCATTATATGAAAAAAAACAAATAAAAACTTTACCTATAAGAAATTTTGTATCAGCTATAAGTGTTGGGATAGTAAATGGAGAGCATGTTCTAGATTTATGTTATGAAGAAGATTCTAATGCTCATGTTGATATGAATATAATAATGACTGATAAGGGTGAGTTTGTAGAAGTTCAAGGAACAGGAGAAGAATCTCCATTTAGTAGAAAGGATTTAAATGCACTACTTGAGCTTGGTGAAAAAGGAAATAAGGAGCTTATAAAAGCTCAAAGAAAAGCATTAGGAAAAATTTCTAGTGAAGTTCTTGGAGAGGAAGAGCCAAATGAAATTGTTATAGCTACAAATAATGCACACAAATTAGAAGAAATATCAGCTATATTAGAAGATTTTGATTGTAACATATACTCTCTTAAAGATGTTAACTTAGATGGAATAGAAATAGTAGAAGATGGTCACACATTTGAACATAATGCACTAATAAAAGCAAGAACTATAGCAAAAGCTACTAATATGGTAACTATAGCAGATGATTCAGGGCTTGAGGTTGATGCTTTAGGTAAAAAGCCAGGAGTTTATTCAGCTAGATATGCTGGAGAAAATGCTACAGATGAACAAAACAGAGAAAAGCTTGTAAAAGCTATGAAAAATGTACCTATGAGTCAAAGAACAGGAAGATTTGTATCAGCTATAGCGGTAGTATTCCCTAGTGGAAAAGAGTTCGTAGTAAGAGGTACTTGTGAAGGTATGATTGGTTTTGAAGAAAAAGGAAATAATGGATTTGGATATGATCCGTTATTTATAGTAGATAATTACAACAAAACTTTTGGAGAGTTACCTAGTTCAATAAAAAATTCTATAAGTCATAGAGCTAACTCATTAAAACTTATGAGAGATGAATTTAACAAAAGGATAGTGAGATAATGAAAATAGGGGTAATAAGTGATACTCATAGAATGAATCGTTTTATCGATAAAGTGATACCTTATTTAAAGGAATGTGATTTAATTATACATGCTGGAGATAATTTTGTAGATTCAAAATATATTCATAAAATGACTAATGTTGGAATGATGGCAGTTAGGGGAAATTGTGATTTTGAGAATGTAGAAGAAGAATTAGAGTTTGAAGTAGAAAATAAAAATATTTTTGTATGTCATGGGGACAGATATGGTGTTAAATATGGGCTTGAGCAATTACAAAAGAAAGCTAAAGAAGTAGATGCAGATATTGTGATATTTGGGCATACGCATACACCTTTAATAAAAGAAAAGGATAATATAATCTATATAAATCCTGGTAGTGTATCTTTGCCAAGAGGTGTAGATTATAGGAGTTTTGTTATAATAGACATAAGTGATGACAATATGAGTGTTAAGGAAATAAGAATATAAAAAAATTTTTGGGGGATTATTTAAATGGAATTTGTCTTGGGGTATTTACTCATATTTCTAGCTAAATGTGCAGATGTTACATTAGCTACAGTCAGAACTATTTTTGTAGTAAAGGGGAAGAAAAAACTTGCATTTTGTGTGGGGTTTCTTGAAATCTTAATATATTTATTTGCTATGGATAAAGTATTAGGAGATATGGGCGACCTTGTAAAAGTGGTTTCATATGCACTTGGTTTTGCAACAGGAAATGTAGTAGGAATTACTTTGGAGGAAAAACTTGCTATAGGGATTATAACAGCTCAAGTTTTTACAGGTGAAGATGTAGATGACTTTGCAGATTATCTAAGAAGCCATGGTTTTGGAGTTACAGTTATAGAAGGTAAAGGAAGAGAGGGTATCAAATATATACTACAAGTAGTATTAGACAGAAAGCACTTACAAAACTTCCAAAAAACTATAAATGACTATGATTCTAGAGCATTCGTGGCAGTAACTGAAATAAAGAATGTCAGAGGTGGATATTTTGGTAGAAATGCTATGAAATAAGTGATTTAGCATCATTATTTCATATAAATGGAACACTTGTAAATAAAAAAAAGAATGTGTTATAATAAAATAGTAAAATTATAGTAACGATATCTATTATACTATATATAAAAAAGAATACATAACCAATAGGAGGATTATAATAATGAAAGCAGAATTACTTAAGAGAGATGGTAACAAAGTTACTTTTAAAATAACAGTTGATAATGATAAATTTGAAGGTGCAGTAACAAAAGCTTATAACAAAAACAAAGGTAAATTCAATATACCAGGATTTAGAAAAGGTAAAGCACCTAAACAAATAATAGAATCTCAATACGGAAAAGGCGTATTCTATAACGATGCTATAGATATGTTATTCCCAGAAATATACCCAACAGCTTTAGATGAATTAAGCATAGATCCAATAGATAGACCTGACTTAGATATAGAAGAAATAAGCAAAGACAACGGATTAGTTATGGTTGTTAATGTAGAAGTTAAGCCTGATGTTAATCTTGGAGAATACAAAGGTATAGAAATAGCAAAACCTGACTATACTGTAAATGAAGATGAAGTAAAATTAAGATTAGAAGAAATGAGAAATAAAGCTTCTAGATTAGTAGATGTTGAAGGAAGAGCTATAGAAAGTGGAGATACTGCTGTTATAGACTTTGAAGGATTTGTAGACGGAGTTGCTTTTGAAGGTGGAAAAGGAGAAGACTATAGCTTAGTTATAGGATCAAATACATTCATACCAGGATTTGAAGAGCAATTAATAGGTAAAAATAAAGGTGAAGAAGTTGAAGTTAATGTAGAGTTCCCAGCTGAATATCATGCTGAAAACTTAGCAGGAAAGCCAGCAACTTTTAAAGTTACTGTGAAAAATGTTCAAAAGAAAGAGTTACCAGAATTAAATGATGAGTTCGCAGCTGACACAACTGAATTCAATACATTAGAAGAATTAAAGAAAGATTTAAAAGCTAAAGTAGAAGAAGAAGCTAAACATAGAGCAGATGCTGAAATGAGAAATTCTTTAGTTGAGAAAATATCTGAAGGTACTGAATTAGAAGTTCCAACTGCAATGGTTGAAACTCAAATAGACAACATGTTAATGGAACTTAACTACCAATTACAATACCAAGGATTACAATTAGAGCAATTATTACAAATGACTGGAAGATCAATAGAAGAATTAAGAAATGAAAAAAGAGAAGAAGCTACTAAATTAGTTAAATCATCTTTAATATTAGAAGCTATAGCTAAGGCTGAAAATGTAGAAGTTTCAGAAGAAGAAGTTGATGCTGAAGTTGCTAAAATGGCTAAAATGTACAACATGGAACTTGAAAAAATAAAATCAGCAATGAGACCAACAGATTTAGAAGATATAAAAGGTCAATTAAAAATAAGAAAAACAATAGATTTATTAGTTGATAGTGCTAAATTAGTTTAATCATTTAAGTATATTCATACAGTAGCTGTTTCAGCTACTGTATATTGTATATATAGATAATTATGATAGGGGGTATAATCCATGGCATTAGTACCTGTAGTAGTAGAACAAACAGGAAGAGGAGAAAGATCTTACGATATATATTCAAAACTTCTTAAAGATAGAATAATATTTTTAGGAGATGAAGTAAATGATGCTACAGCAGGACTTGTAGTAGCTCAATTATTATTCCTAGAATCAGAGGACCCAGATAAAGATATACATTTATATATAAATTCTCCAGGAGGAAGTATAACTGCTGGAATGGCAATATATGATACTATGCAATACATTAAGCCAGATGTTTCTACAATATGTATAGGAATGGCAGCATCTATGGGAGCATTTTTATTAGCAGCAGGAGCAAAAGGAAAAAGATTGGCACTTCCAAATAGTGAGATAATGATACATCAACCACTAGGAGGTACTAGAGGGCAAGCAACAGATATAGAGATACATGCAAAAAGAATAATAAGTATGAAAAATAAGTTAAATTCTATATTAGCTGAAAGAACAGGTCAGCCTATAGAAAAAATTCAAGTGGATACTGAACGTGATAACTTTATGAGCGCTGATGAAGCTATGAAATATGGCTTAGTAGATGAAGTAATTACTAAAAGGCCGTAGATAAGAGAGGTGTTAATATGTCAAAGTATGAAGATAAAAGACAATTAAAATGTTCATTCTGCGGTAAAAATCAAGAACAAGTTAGAAGACTTATTGCAGGGCCAAATGTATATATATGTGATGAATGTGTTGAATTATGTGATGAAATAATTCAAGAAGAAGTAGAAGAAATAACTGAAGAAGAAGCTGTAAATTTACCTAAACCAAAAGAAATAATGGAGACTCTTAATGATTATGTAATAGGTCAAGAGAAAGCTAAAAAAGCTTTATCAGTGGCAGTGTACAATCACTATAAGAGAATATATGGTAAAAATAAAGGATCTAATAAAGATGTTGAAATACAAAAGAGTAATATACTTTTATTAGGACCTACTGGATCTGGAAAGACTCTTCTTGCTCAAACATTAGCTAAAACGTTAAATGTACCATTTGCAATGGCGGATGCTACATCTTTAACTGAAGCTGGATATGTTGGGGAAGATGTTGAAAATATATTATTAAAACTTATTCAAGCAGCTGATTTTGATATAGAAAAGGCTGAAAGAGGAATAATATATATAGATGAGATAGATAAAATAGCTAGAAAATCAGAAAACCCATCTATAACAAGAGATGTTAGTGGAGAAGGTGTTCAACAAGCTCTACTAAAGATACTAGAAGGAACTGTAGCTAATGTTCCACCTCAAGGTGGAAGAAAACATCCACATCAAGAGTTTTTAAAATTAGACACTACTAATATATTATTTATATTAGGTGGAGCCTTTGATGGAATAGAAAGAATAATCCAAAGAAGAGGTGGAGAAAAAACTCTAGGATTTGGAGCTAAAATTGAAAGTAAGAAAGATATGGATCTTGGTAAAATATATGCGCAAGTTCAAACTGAGGACTTACTTAAATTTGGTATAATTCCAGAATTTATAGGTAGAATACCAGTAGTTGCTACTTTAGAATTATTAGATGAAGATGCTTTAATAAGCATATTAAAAGAACCTAAGAATTCTTTAGTAAAACAATTCCAAAAACTTTTAGAGTTAGATGGAGTTGAACTTGAGTTTGAAGATTCAGCACTTAGAGCAATAGCAAAAAAAGCTATCGAAAGAAATACTGGTGCTAGAGGGCTAAGAAGTATTGTCGAAAATATAATGATGGATATAATGTATGAAATACCATCTAGAGATGATGTTAAGAAGATAATACTTACAGAAGAATCTGTAAAAGAAGAAGCACAGCCAGTAATAGTATTAAAAGGTGAAGAAGAAAGTGCGTAATTAAAAAGGAGCTATTAAGCTCCTTTTTAATTTAAATATATTTAAATCAAAGATAATAATATTCCAATGCATCCGTATATGAATACTATAGATATGGATCCAAGTCTTTTTGTATATAATAAATAAAATGCAGATATAAACGCTATTAACTCATATATACCCCAGTGAATATCAGTAGCTGAAGAATATACCGCAGCTAGTATAAATCCTAATGTTATAGGGCGTAAATTAGAAAGAACTTTTTCTACTTTTTCATTTTCTTTGAACTTATCAAATAATTTTGAGATTATTGTAAGTCCTATTAATGAAAATATTATAACACCTATACTTGCAGCCAAGGATCCCCAAAATCCAGAAATTTTATAACCTACAAAAGTGGCACTATTTATAGCTATAGGACCAGGAGTAGATTGAGAAAGTGCTAATAAATCTAAAAATTGTTGGTTGGATATAAAATTATGCTTATGTATAAACTCTTGTTGAATGAAAGGAAGCATTGCATAACCTCCACCGAAACTAAAACTACCTATTTTAAAAAATGTTAGGAAGAGCATTAAGATTTTTGGCATAAAGCACAAACACCTCCTAATACTATTAAATATATTGGACTTATATTAAGTACACCAACGCAAAAGAATGATATAATTAAAAATGATATATTTTTCTTAGATTTGGGTAATTTATTAAACATACTTACAAATGAATAAAGTATTAGAGCTATAACTACTGGGCTTACGCCTTTAAAGAAACCATTTAAGATATTGGAGCTTTGGTTATGAAAATAAAAGTATGATAACACTAATACTATACAAAATGATGGAAGTATAGAACCTAATGTACAAATTAATACACCGGGGATTTTATATGTTTTATATCCTAAAAGAATAGATATATTTACAGCTAAAACACCTGGATAACTTTGTGCAATAGATAGGTAGTCGATAAATTCTTGCTGGGTTAAAAGTTGTTGTTTATGAACTAACTCATCTTCTATGAGTGGAACCATGGCATAGCCACCACCAAATGTAAAGGCACCTATTTTTAAAAAGGTTAGAAAAAGTTTAAGCATAGAATCCTCCATATTTAAAATTTAGTATACAAGTAATAACATTATAACATAATAGTAATAAATGGATATTAATGATTAATAAATATCTAATATTATTGAAAATTCAATTATGTAAATATATAATAAATAAAGTGACGCAATCTAGCATTTGGAAGGAGTGATGTTAGCATGGATAAAAATTATACTAAAATTGAACGTGAATTACCACTAGTTCCTCTTAGAGGATTAGCTATATTCCCATATATGATATTAAGCTTTGATGTAGGGAGAGAGAAATCTTTAAAGGCAATAGATGAAGCTATGGCTGATGATGAAATGATATTTTTAACAGCTCAAAAAGATTCAGCAATAGACATGCCTACTCAAGATGATTATTATCATACAGGTACTATATGTAAAATAAAACAGTTAGTGAAATTACCTGGAGAAGGGGTAAGGGTATTAGTTGAAGGAATATCAAGAGGGGTAATAACTGAATTTAATCAAGATGAACCTTGTATAAGAGTATCAGTAGAAGAAGTTGTTTATGATATTGAAAGTATAAATGATGATAAAGAAGTACAAGCTACAGTTAGAAACGTGTTTGATGCTTTTGAAGAATATATAAATATAAGTAACAGGGTATCACCAGAAATACTTATAAATTTAGCTGAGATGGATAATGAAGATAGATTTGTAGATACTATAGCAGCTAATATGTTCTTAAAACCAGAACAAAAACAAGCAATTTTAGATGAGTTTGATATTCAAGCAAGACTAGAATTAATATTAAAAACATTATTAGAAGAAATTGAATTATTAAAGATAGAGAAAAAAATAGCTTTAAAAGTAAAGAAAAGTATGAACAAAGTTCAAAAAGAATATTATCTTAGGGAACAACTTAAAGCTATACAAAAAGAATTAGGAGAAGATGAAGATATAGATTCAGAGGTTGATACATATAGAAAACAACTTAAGAAATTAAAAGCTCCTAAAGAAACTAAAGAAAAAATATCAAAAGAAATAGATAAATTCTCTAAAATATCTCCTATGGCTCCAGATTTATCTGTAAGCAGAAACTATTTAGATACTATTTTCTCACTACCTTGGAATAAAGAAACTAAGGACAAGCTAGATATAAAAAGAGCAGAAGAAATATTAAATGCTGAGCATTACGGACTTGATAAAGTAAAAGAAAGAATAATAGAATATTTAGCTATAAGAAAATTATCTAAAAGTTTAAAAGGGCCAATATTATGTTTAGTTGGACCTCCAGGTGTAGGTAAAACATCTATAGCTAAATCTATAGCAAATTCTTTAGATAGAAAATTTGTAAGAATATCACTAGGTGGAGTTAGAGATGAAGCTGAAATAAGAGGACATAGAAGAACTTATGTAGGATCTATACCAGGTAGAATTGTAAATGGTCTTAAAGAGGCTAAAAGTAAAAATCCTGTATTTTTATTAGATGAAATAGATAAGATGGCATCTGATTTTAAAGGAGACCCTTCTGCAGCTATGCTAGAAGTTTTAGACCCGGAGCAAAATAAAGACTTTGTGGATCACTATTTAGAGGTTCCTTTTGATTTATCTAAAATTTTATTTGTTACAACAGCAAATACATTAAGTACTATACCTAGACCTTTACTTGATAGAATGGAAATAATAGAGATATCTGGATATATAGAAGAAGAAAAGCTAAATATAGCTAAAAAATATCTTTTACCTAAACAAATAAAAGAACATGCTCTTAAAGAAGGGTTTGTTAAGATAGATGATGAAACTATGCTTGAAATAATAAATAGTTATACAAGGGAAGCTGGAGTCAGAGGGTTAGAAAGAACTATTGGAACTATATGCAGAAAAGCAGCGAGAAAGTATGTTGAAGATGAAAGTATAGAAGAAATAGTTGTAACTAAAAAAGATTTAGAAGATTATTTAGGAAAGCAAAAAGTAAGACATCAAGTTGCAGGAAAAGAACCAGAGGTTGGTGTTGTTACAGGACTTGCTTGGACTGCAGTTGGAGGAGAAACTTTAACTACAGAGGTTAATGTTTTAAAAGGGAAAGGTCAAATTGTATTAACAGGAAAACTAGGAGATGTAATGAAAGAATCTGCTCAAACAGGTATATCTTATATAAGATCTATAGCAGATAAATTCGATATAAATCCGAATTTCTATAAGGAAAATGATATACACATACATTTACCAGAAGGAGCAGTACCTAAAGATGGACCATCTGCAGGTATAACTATGGCGCTAGGTGTTATATCAGCATTAACTAATATACCAGTTAGAAATAATGTTGCTATGACAGGAGAAATAACTTTAAGAGGTAGAGTACTTGCAGTTGGAGGAGTTAAAGAGAAGCTTCTTGCAGCTCATAGAGCAGGTATAACTAAAGTTTTACTTCCTAAGGAATGTGAAGCAGATTTAGATGATATACCACAAAAGGTTAAGGATGAAATGGAATTCGTTTTAGTTAGCCATATGGACGAAGTATTAGAACATGCATTATTAAGGAACGGTGAAATAAATGAAAATTAGAAGTGCTGAAATTACAATGAGTGCAGTAAATAAAAGTCAATATCCAGCAGAAGGTATACCAGAAATAGCTTTAGTTGGAAGATCAAATGTTGGAAAATCATCAACAGTGAATACTTTATTAAATAGAAGAAATTTTGCAAGAACAAGTCAGACTCCAGGAAAGACTAGAACTATAAATTTCTATTTAATAAATCAAGAATTTTATTTCGTTGATTTACCAGGTTATGGATACGCAAAATTATCTAAATCTGAAAAGGAAAAATGGGGAGTTATAATGGAAAGATATTTACAAGAAAGAGATGAGTTATGTGCTATTTGCTTACTTGTAGATATAAGACATGAACCTTCAAATGATGATAAAATGATGTATGATTGGATAAAGCATTATGGTTATGATTGTGTTGTTGTTGCTACTAAGGCAGATAAAATATCTAGAGGGCAATATCAAAAACACTTTAGCATGATTAGAAAAAAATTAGGATTATCAAAAGAAGAGAAAATTTACCCTATATCATCATTAAAGAAAACAGGTGTTGATGAATTATGGGATGAGTTAATTTCACAATACACTGAAAAAGGATATGAAATAAGAGTTGATTAATAAAAAGTAGCTAAACTTTTAAAGTTTAGCTACTTTTTTATTATAAAGAAAATATATTTAAGCTCAAAATTATATAAAAAATACAGAAGTTCCAACATATAGAAGTATATAAATAAAGTAAAAAACTTTATTAATAATTATTGGACAAACACAAATACTATAATAGTTTAATAATTTAATACAGGCGATAAAAGATGTTTGGAGGGAATTAGTTTATGGATGGTAAAACAAGAAAGATGTTTCCAGGTGGAAATACATCTAATGGATTTAAGTCGTTTTTTGATTATGTAATACCTAAAAATGTAAATATAGTATTTTGTATGAAAGGTGGTCCTGGAGTAGGAAAATCATCTTTAATGAAAAAAGTAGCGCAAGAAATGATATCTAAAGGTTATGATGTAGATTTATATCCATGTTCATCTGATCCAGATTCACTAGATGCTATAGTTGTAAAAAAATTAGGAGCAGTTATGTTGGATGCAACAGCACCTCATATAGTAGATCCTAAAAATCCAGGAGCAGTAGATGAGATATTAGATCTAGGAAGATTTTGGGATAGAAAAGAAATAGAGAAAAATAAGAAAGATATTTTAGCGTGCAATAAAGAAGTAAGTAGATTTTTTCAAATAGGATTTAAATATTTTAAAGCAGCTGCACCTATAGCTTATGAAATAGAATCTAAAAATTTAGATTGTATGGAATTTGGAAAAGTTAACTTAGTTACTTCAAATTTAATCAAAGAAATATTTAAAGATGTAGAAGCTAATGGTGAATACAAATCTCCAATACATTTATTTGGAAGTGCTTTATCTCCTATAGGACATGTAGAGTATACAGATACTTTATTAAAAGATATAAGAAAAGTTTATTATTTAGAAGGAGATTTAGGTACTGGAAAATCAAGTTTATTAAATAAAGTTGCAAGTGAAGCTACTGAAAATGGAATAGAAGTAGAAATTTTTCATGCACCGTTGTTGCCAGAAAAAATAGAAACAATAGTTATAAAAGACTTAGATATAGCTATAACAACTAGTAAGTTATTTAAGGATAGTAATCTTAAAACAATAAATTTAAACGAATTTATGGATAGTAATAAGCATGAAAAATATAAAGAGGAATTAGAATTTAGCAATAAGATGTTAGATGAATTAATTAATTATGGATTATTAAACATAAAGAAAGCAAAAGAGCAACATGATAAATTAGAACAATATTATATACCTTATATGAATTTCAATGAGGTAAATAAATTGAAAGATTTATTAATAAGTAAAATTTTGACATATAATTAAACAAAATATTAGGTACTATATAAAAAAGAGCCGTGAGGCTCTTTTTTATATAATTTCATTAAAAAATATGAATGAAGATATCATATATGTTAATAATGTAAGTTAGAATTATAGCTAGATTGTTTATACAATGAGAAAAGCTTGTATTAATAAAGATAGCATTATAAATAAAAGTATAAATATGCTAGAACTATAAGTAGAAAATAAATTAAATTATTTTAAGGGAGAGTAGATAATATTTTAGTATTAGATAATAAAGCACCACTTATGGTGCCTAAGAAGTTAGCTTTAAAATATAAAGCAATACCTATAGATAGTAATAATGATAATTTAACTGTAGCTATATCTGAAGAAAATATATATGCAATAGAAGATTTTAAACTAGCAACTGGTAAAAATATAATTTTAAAGATAGAAGATGAAAAATATATAAATGAAAGTATTGATAAATATTATTCTAAAAACCTTTTAGACAAGGAGGAATATTCAAAGTCTATATTAGATAAGATTTTGAATAAATCATTAGAATTTAATTCTAGTGACATACATATAGAACCTTTTGAAAATACATTAAAAATAAGGATGAGAATAGATGGATATTTAAAAGAAATTTATAGTTATCCTATCAATATTCATATGCAATTAGTTACAGTTATAAAACTATTAGCGGGAATTGATATAGCAGAAAAAAGATTACCTCAGGATGGAAGGATAGATAAAAATATAAATGGAGAGATTATAGACCTTAGAATATCAACTATTCCAACTATACATGGAGAAAAAGCTGTAATTAGGTTATTAAACCGAAATAAGTTTTTAAGAAATAAAGAAGAACTTGGATTTTCAGAAAAAGCTATAAATAAAATTAATAAAATGATACATAATATGAGCGGGATTTTACTCATAACAGGCCCAACAGGAAGTGGAAAAACTACTACGTTATATTCTATATTAAATGATTTTAAAAGTATGGATAAAAATATTGTAACTATAGAAGATCCAGTGGAATACAAAATAGAAGGAATAAACCAAATACCTTTAAATACTAAAATAGGACTAGATTTTGCTAGTGGATTAAGAGCTATTTTACGTCAGGATCCAGATATAATTATGGTTGGAGAAATAAGAGACATCGAAACTGCTAAAATTGCAATGAGAGCAGCATCCACGGGTCATCTAGTTATAAGCACTATGCACACTAACAATGCAGTAGAAGCAATAAATATACTATTAGATATGGATATACCTAGATACTTAATAGCATCTTGCTTAAAAGGCATAGTTTCTCAGAGGTTGGTAAGAAGAGTGTGTAAAAATTGCAGTATAGAAACTATTATAGATAAAGAGTTTGCTAGCAACTTAAAAATGGAATTAAATACTAAAGTAAAATTAGAAAAAGGGTGTAACGAGTGTAGTAATACTGGGTATAAAGGGAGAATAGCATTAAATGAAGTTGTAGAAATAAATAAATATTTAAGACAGGCTATAATAGAGTGTAAGAACATAGAGGAAATTTATAATATTGCTAAAGAAAGTAATATGATTAAATTTGAAGATAGTTGTACATACTTACTAAAGGAAAAAATAACTACAGTAAATGAATGTTTATCAGTAGATTTTTTTAATGATTAGAGGTGAGTATGTGGCTATATATGAATGCGTAATATACGATAAAGAAGGCAATCGAAAAAGTATAAAATTAGAGTTTGATTCAGAAAAAGACTTAAATTCATATGCTTTAGAAAATGAATTTAAAATAGCAGATACAAAATTAATAAAAGAAAAAAGTATAAATAAAGTAAAAAACAAGGAATTATCAATTATGTGTAATCAATTAGGAATGTTAATATCTTCAGGGTGTGAAATTACAAATTCACTAAATACAATTCAATCTAATTGTAGTCATAAATTAAAATCTATTCTAAAAAAAGTTAATTACAACCTACAAAAAGGGAACTCTATTTCAACATCATTTCAAGATACGAGCATGTTTTCAACCTTTTTTATAAATATGATAAAAGCAGGAGAAGTAAGTGGAAAATTAGATGAAATACTTGTGAGTTTAGCAACTTATTATAAAAAAGAGTATGAGTTTAAAAATAAATTATTAACAGCTATGATATATCCATTGTTATTGGTGGTTGTATGTGTACTTGTAATCTTATTTATGCTTATATATGCAGTTCCAAGCTTGCAAGCGTCATTTATTAGTAATGAAAGAAATTTGCCTATAAGTACAAAAATCTTAATAGAAATATCTAGTTTTTTTAGGAGCTACTATGAATTAATAATTATTTTAGGAATGATTTTGTTATTGATTGGGTATAAACTTATATCTAAATCTGATAAATTAAAATATTACTTCGATGAAAAAGTATTCAAATTTAGATGTACGAAAATAATAATACAAACAATAGAGATTAGTAAGTTTATAAGGTGCTTTTATATTTTAATAAGTAGTGGAATTCAAGTTGTTAATGCTCTAGAGATATCGTCCAGTGTCATAAAGAATAGATACATACAACAAAGATTATATTTATCTAAAGATTTTATACAAAGGGGAAATACTATAACTAACTCATTAAAAGTGTCACAGGTATTTCCAAAAATAGTTATATCTATGATAGAAGTAGGAGAAGAAACAGGTAGGTTAGAAAAATGTTTGCATAGTATAACTACTAATTATGATAATGACTTAGACAATTTTATAAATAAGATAGTTAAATCAATTGAACCAATTATTATAAGTATTATGGGAATTTCCATAGGAGCAATAGTTATATCTATGATGATACCTATATTTGATGCAGTGACATCATTTCAATAAAAATAATTAAAAAGGAGCTTATTTATGAATAATAAAATGAAAAAAAGAAGAGGATTTACTCTTATAGAATTAGTGATGGTAGTTGCTATATTAGGGACATTATCTAGTATAGCTTTAGTGAAATTTACGGATGTAGGTAAAGATAGTAAAGTAAATTCCGACTATGTTACTGCTAGTAATATAGCAACTGCAGCAAAGTTAGCATTAAATAGTAATGTAGACGAGGGTAAAATTAATTTAAATTATTTAGTTGATGAAAAATATTTAGAAAGCATACCCAAACCACAAAGTGTTGATGGTAAAGAGTTTGAGGTACATGTAAGCAATGGTGATGTAACAGTCAAAATAGATCAAGAAACTTTTTATCCTAGAGAAATAAAAAATGTATCTGGACAAAAATAGCATGAAGAAAAATAATTAATGTATATAGAGGTGGTATTATAAGATTGATAACATTGGACATAGATGCAGGATTAATAAAGTTAGTAGTTATAGATAATTATTTTGGAAAATTAAATATTAGACTATCAAAAATATTAGAGTGTGAAGAGATATCTAGTATAAATACAATTACAAATATTGAGAAAGTAAGTAAACTTATAAAAAATGAGATAAGTAATATAAAGTTACCTTTTAGTAGAGTCGCATATTTAGTTCAAAATGAAAGCATAATAAATCGTAATATAAAAATAATTAATACAGATCACAAAGAAGATATACAAGGATTAATAAAATATGAGTTAAATCAGTACATGCCAATAAATATAGATGACTATATTTTAAAATATAGGTTCCTAGGAATTGAAGAAGATAAAATAAATATTCAAGTCATACTCATGCCTAAAATAATATCACAAAATTATAAAGAATTATCAAAATCATTAAAATTAAGGCCTATCAAGTTAGGTGTAAATTTTAATATATTACAAACACTAATAGATAAAGAAATAATATGTATTGATAATAATTTAAACATACTATTAGATATAAAAAATAATATAACTAATGTAAATATAATAAAAGATAAGTTAGTAATTAGTTCACATAGTGTAAAAAACAACAACGTCTTAGAATTTATAAATACTAATATAAAAGAATTTAAAAATATTTACTACTGCGGAACTTCTAATGATAAACTTATAAATTCACTGTATGGTGAAATGGATATAAGTAAATTGTCTTTATACAATATAAATTGCTCCAATTACGATGGCTTAAATGATTTTATTGGGAATATAGGGTTGGCATATTGATGGATAATATAAAAAGTATTAATTTCTTTAATGAAAAAGAAAAATACAAGAAAGATGTAAATATATTAAATTTAATAGTATTAGGAACTATACTAATTATGCTTTTATTAGATGCTATAAAAGTTTATGAATTAAATGATTTAGAAATTTATGTTAATGAGAGTAAAAAAGCTATAGATAATTTAGATGGTGTAAATACAACAAATGTTAATGGGTTACATATAAAAAAAGTAAATAACATTATTCAACTAATACAAAATGATAATATAGAAAATATTGAAATAGATAATAATATTTTAAAGCTAAAAGGTAAAGTAAGCAGTTCACAAGAGATAAAATACTATGTTAAATTACTACAGAACATAAAAGATTTAAAAATAGAACCAAATATAAATTCTATAAATAGAGAAGGTGAATTATATAAATTTGAAATAACTGCTCGTATAGGAGTAAAGAATGAAGGTTAAAAAAATAGATAAATGGAAAATAACTGTGGTTATAATAGTATTACTTGTTTTTTCAAATGTAATATTAATATATAAGCCGTTAAATAAAAAAGAAGAGAGATTATTAAATCAGGTAAAAGTTATAAATATATTACAAGATGATAAATTAAAAAATGAGGAGTGTAATGAAAATAAAAAAGATTTAATTATAAATATAGAAAACTATTTCAAAGATGTATCTTTAGTGCAATACATAAAATCAAGTAATGATAAAAATTTTACGAAGATAGAATTAAATGTAACTGGAGATAAAAATTCAATATCAGAAAAATTAAAAAATATAGATGATTTAAGTAAAAATACATTTTTACAAGAAATAAACATAAATAGAATAGATGAAAATAACATAGAGTGTAGTTTAGAGCTTAATATGAATTGATAATTAAAAGGTTTTCCTGAAATGTATGTAGAATAAATTGATATATTGATTTATTCTACATATTCTTAAGGAGGATTTTAATGAACAATAATATATTATGTATTAATAAATATATTGATGATATTGAAAAAAATTTCCTTGAAACTGGAGATAAAAAATATATAGATATATGTAAAAAGTTTTATGGAGCTAATCTAGAAAAAATAAGTATATATATTTGGACATTGCATATCATGGATCAATTCAGAGATAATATAATAAAAAATTGTGAAAATATACATAATATAAAAGTAATATCAAAAGAAATATATGAATTAGTAAAAGAAGATAGGAAAAAATTAGTTTTATATGCATATTTAAAGGGACATGTATTTGGATACAATAATTATAGGTTGGTAAAAGAGATAAAAAGCATCATGCTTAATGATAATATAAAATCCATATCTAATGATGACTTAAAAGAAAACAAAGATATAGATAAATATCTAAATATTATAAGAGAAAGTGAATTAAATAAAGAAAGTATAAAACTATTAATACAAAATATTGAAATTTATTATCTTAAATCTATTGAAAATAAATTATTAAATATAAGTTCTGAGAATGATAAGTACAAAATATTAAGTATTACCAAAGAATTAATGGAAAAAGATGTAATAAATAAATATAATGAAGGTATTTTACACGGGATAACACAGAAAATTAATAAAAAAGCGTGGAAAAACGATAAAATGAACATATAGTATAGAATGATTGAAAAAAAGATGATATAATTATAAATTGTATTTAAATTTAGAAATAAAGGAGTGAAAGTAACAGTGTTAGGGAGAAACGAGTTATGCCCATGCGGAAGTGGGAAGAAATATAAAAAATGCTGTTTAAATAAAGATGTTGTGTCGGAGAGAGCTAGTAGAAAAATTGTACTTTCACAAAAACAATATTCACAACTGTACTCAAAACTGTATGAATATTCAAGACAGCCAAAATTTAATGAAGAGTATAAAAAAGCACAAGAAATGTTTTATATATTAGAAGATCAAAATATAAATAGCAAGTTTGAAAGTTTCTTTAATACATACTTTATACAAGATCATATAATGGAAAACAAAAAAGTTATAACTGTTGACTTTTTTGAAGAAAATAAAAATAGCTTAACTAAAGCAGAAGTAGATACATTAAAGAGTTTATTTGAATCTTATGTAAGTGTATATGTTATAAAAGAAAAATTAGAAGACAAAATTTTATTAAAGGATGCTATAACAGGTGATGAGATATACACTGAAGATATAAATCTATTAAATGGATTTAATCAAGGTGATTGTATAATAGCTAGAATAGTTGAAGTAGGAGGTTCACATTTATTATTAGATGTTACAGTAAGCATATCAGAAGCTGTAAAGGATATAATAGTAAATGATATAAATCACTTCTTTAACCAATATGAAGATTTATATAAAGATATAAAAACTTTCTTAATATATCATACTCACATATTATACAAGTATATTCAACAATTATTAGATCCAAAGATTGCTGAATATCTTAAAAATCAAAAAGAAGCTAGCGCTAAAAAGCAAGAAGAAGTAAAAGAAATGATAGCTGAAGATGAATGCAAAGTATCAGCTTTACTTAAATCTCAAGTTGAAAGTGATATCTTAGAAAAATGTTTAGATTTCTGGAACACTTACAAATCAAATAATAATGAAATAAAAGGTTCTGAAAATGGATGGGCTGCAGCTGTGGAATATCATATTAAAAAAGAAAATGGACAAGCTGTAACTCAATCTCAAATATCTAAAAAATACGATATAAGTCCAAGTACTTTAGGTAAGAGACATAAAGACTTAAAAATGTAGTATAAAACTTAATTTTAAAATATACAGAAAGAGGTATACACATGGGTCTTAATTTAGGAAAAGCAATTGCTGTATCAACAAGTTATATAAAATCTAATCCAGCAGTACCAGTATATAAGGGGGAGGAAACTCCAGAAAACTTATATGCAGTAATATACCATATTGAGATAGGGTATAATGAAAAAAGTTTAGAAAAGGCAATGCAATACATAATAATAGATTATAAAGAGTTTGAATTATGTGATAGTGCCAAGGCTGAGTTAGTGGATGTAGCTAAAAAATACTGTGAACAAAATGGTATAAAAGATGATGAGCAAACTCAAATAGCATTACTAGATAATGAAGAGGCAGAGAATTTCTTAGAAAAAGTATTTAACAACATGAAAGTTATAAGAGGGTTAATAACTCAAAGAGATTAAGTAACAATAAAATTAGAATTTAACTATAAAGCTAGGCCCTATAAAGCCTAGCTTTTGTTTTAAATAAAATTTTAATTATGAAAGGGACATAAAGATGTTAAGAGTTTCTAATATAAAATTAGATATAAATGAAAACATAGACAATATAAAAAGCTTATTATTAAAGAAATTAAAAATAAGTGAAAAAGAGTTAGTAAGTTACAATATATACAAAGAATCTATAGATGCTAGAAAAAAAGGAAAGATAGATTTTGTTTACACTGTAGATGTTGAATTAAAAAATGAAAAAAATATATTAAAAAAATCAAGATTAAAAGATGTTGTTGAAGTTAAGCAAAATAAATATAAAGATATTAAAAGTGGCGATGAAAAGTTATGTAATAGACCAGTTATAGTAGGTAGTGGACCTGCTGGATTATTTGCATCTTTATTATTAGCTCAAAGAGGATATAATCCTATTTTATTAGAGAGAGGATTAGATGTAGATACAAGAACTGAAGATATAAGAAAGTTTTGGGAAGATGGTAAGTTTAATCCTAAATCAAATGTACAATTTGGTGAAGGTGGAGCAGGAACTTTTTCTGATGGAAAATTAACAACTAGAATAAAAGATATTAGATGTAGAAAAGTTCTTGAGGAACTTGTAAACTTTGGTGCTCCAGAAGAAATATTGTATTCACATAAGCCGCATGTAGGAACTGATATATTAAAAGAAGTAGTCAAGAATATAAGAAAAGAAATAATTAGATTAGGTGGAGAAGTTAAATTTGACTCTAAAGTTACAGACATAAGTATAAATAATGAAAAAATAGAATCTATAACTATAAATGATAAAGAAATATTAAAAACAGAAGTAGTTATACTTGCTATAGGTCATAGTGCGAGAGATACTTATAAAATGCTTTATGAAAGAGGAGTTAAAGTTATTCAAAAACCTTTTGCAATAGGTGCTAGAATTGAACATCCTCAAAGCTTAATAAATAAATCTCAGTATAAAGAGTTTTATAATCATCCTAGACTAGGTGCAGCTGATTATAGATTAGTTGAACATACTTCAAATGGAAGAACTATATATACGTTTTGTATGTGTCCAGGAGGTAGTGTGATAGCTTCTGCATCAGAAGAAGGACAAGTTGTTACAAATGGTATGAGTGAACATGCAAGGGATAAAGAAAATGCAAATAGTGCTGTATTAGTAAATGTTACTCCAGAAGATTTTGGCAGTGAACATCCATTAGCAGGTATTTACTTCCAAGAAAAATATGAAAAGTTAGCTTTTGAATGTGGTGGAAGAAATTATAAAGCTCCAATTCAATTAGTTGGAGACTTCCTAAATAATAGAGTAAGTACTAAGCTAGGAAGTGTAAATCCGTCATATAAGCCTGGATACAAATTTGTTGATTTAAGACAGTGTTTACCTGAATTTGTATGTGAAACTATGAAAGAAGGACTAATTTTATTAGATAATAAATTAAAAGGATTTGCTATGGAAGATGCAATTTTAACAGGAGTTGAAACAAGATCATCTGCACCTATAAGAATAGTTAGGGATGAGGAGACTTTAGAATCTGCTAACGTAAAAGGTCTTTATCCTAGTGGAGAAGGAGCAGGATATGCAGGGGGAATAGTAACAGCGGCGGTAGATGGAATCAAGTGTGCTGAAAGGATAATTACGAAATATTCTGAAATAAATATTTAACACAAATTTAATAAAAATTTAATATATTTTTAATATTTAACACGAATTTAACAAAAATATGACGATAGTTTGATAAAATGATTAAGGCAATATATTTAAAGACTAATATTATAAATATTCAAGGAGGAAATGAAATTGGATATAGTAATTAGCCTTATGGGAGGGCTAGGTTTGTTCTTATATGGAATGAACTTAATGGCAGAAGGCCTAGAAAAATCAGCAGGCTCTAGACTTAAAAAGATAGTTGAGCTTCTTACTAGTAATATATTTATGGGTGTACTTGTAGGGGCATTTGTTACGGCCATTATACAAAGTAGTAGTGCGACTACTGTAATGGTAGTTGGATTTGTTAATGCAGGTATAATGAATTTAACACAAGCAATTGGAGTTATAATGGGTGCTAATATAGGAACAACTGTAACAGCACAACTTGTATCATTTAATTTAGATGGAATGGCACCAGTTGCATTAGGAATTGGTATAATTTTATATTTATTTGCATCTAAGCCAAAGACTAAGAATATAGCAGAAATACTTATAGGTTTTGGTATATTATTTACTGGTATGGATTTTATGAAGGAAGCAGTTGAACCTCTATCAAAATATCAAGGATTCACAGATATGTTAGTAACTTTTGGAGATTATCCATTACTTGGACTTTTACTAGGATTTGGAATAACAGCTATAGTTCAAAGTTCAAGTGCATCTATGGGTATGCTTATAGCATTAGCATCTCAAGGTTTAATACCTTTAAGTGCAGGGTTACCTATACTATATGGACAAAATATAGGAACTTGTGTTACATCACTAATATCAAGTGTTGGAGCATCTAGTAATGCAAAAAGAGCTGCAGTAATGCATTTAATTTTTAATGTTTTAGGAACAATAGTATTCTTATTAGTATTAAATAAACCTGTGGTTAGTTTTGTAACTAGTATGAATCCAGGAGATGTAGCAAGACAAATAGCAAATACACATACATTATTTAATATAATATCAGTTATAATTTTATTACCATTTACTAAATTTATAATAAAACTTGCAATAAAACTTGTTCCAGAAAAGCAAGGTGAAGATGATGATCATAAGGCTATAAAATACCTTGATGATAGAATGGTTGAGACTCCATCTATAGCAGTTGCAAGTACATTAAAAGAAACTTTAAGAATGGGTAAAAAAGCTAAAGAAAGTTTAGATTATGCAATGCAAGGGATTATGGAAAAATCTCAAGAAAAAATTGATAAATCATTTAAAAGAGAAAAGACTATAAATGAATTACAAAAAGGTATATTAAATTATTTATTAAAATTATCAAAAGCTAAATTAGATGATGATTCTAGAGATCTAATTGATTCACTATTCAATACAGTTAATGATATAGAAAGAATTGGAGATCATGCGGAAAACATCGCAGAGTTAGCTCAAGATATAATAGATGTTGATTTAAAATTATCAGAGCAAGGAAAAGAAGAAGTTAAAGAGTTATATAACAAAGTTATATCAACATATTCATATGCTCTTGAAGCTATGAAAAATAATGATTTAGATTTAGCTTATAGAGTTATAAAGATGGAAGAACAAGTTGATGCGATGGAAAAATCATGTAGAGCTAATCATATGCATAGGTTAAATAACAATTTATGTAGCATCGATACTGGAATAATTTTCTTAGACTTAATATCTAATTTAGAAAGAGTTTCAGATCATGCTGTTAATATAGCTCAACAAGTCATAGCTAATAGAACAGATTCAAAATAATATGATAAGTGACAAAACTCCTGTATAAAAAATATACAGGAGTTTTGTATATATAATTATTTAAATGAAAATATTATAATTATATTATAAAAAATACTTACAATTAATTGGAAAAAGTTTTATTGTTTGATATAATTTTTATTGTATAATAAAATTTTAACAATGAGGAAGGGATATACTATGAAAAAGTTAAGTTTTGATTATAGCAATTCTATTGGTTTCTTTAATCAACAAGAAATCGATTGTATGAGTGAATATGTAAAAGTTGCACATAACATGATACATAATAAAAGTGGGGAAGGTAACGATTTCTTAGGATGGGTCAATTTGCCTAATGATTATGATAAAGAAGAGTTTAGTAGAATTAAAGCTGCTGCTCAGAAAATAAAAAAAGATTCAGATGTATTATTAGTTATAGGTATAGGTGGGTCTTATCTAGGAGCGAGAGCTGCTATAGAAATGTTAGGTCATTCTTTTAGAAATAACTTAGCTAAAGAAGATAGAAAATCTCCAGAAATATATTTTGTAGGTCAAAATATAAGTTCTACTTATATGCTTGATTTATTAGATGTTATAAAAGATAAAGATGTATCTATAAATGTTATATCAAAATCAGGAACTACTACAGAACCTGCTATAGCATTTAGAATATTTAAGGATTTCTTAGAAAAAAAATATGGAAAAGAAGAAGCTAGTAAAAGAATATATGCTACAACTGATGCTAAAAAAGGCGCATTAAGAATGTTAGCTGATGAAGAAGGATATGAAACATTTATAATACCTGATGATGTAGGTGGACGCTTCTCTGTGTTAACTCCAGTTGGATTATTACCAATAGCTGTAGCGGATATAGACATAGATGCTATTATGCAAGGTGCTAAAGATTCTATGGATGATTTTAATAATCCTAATTTATGTGAAAACTATAGCTACCAATATGCAGTAACTAGAAATATACTTCATAGAAAAGGCAAAGATGTAGAATTAATGGTTAACTATGAACCAAGCTTACATTATGTTGGTGAATGGTGGAAACAATTATATGGAGAAAGTGAAGGAAAAGATAATAAAGGTATATATCCAGCTTCAGTAGATTTTTCAACAGACTTACATTCTATGGGACAATATATTCAAGAAGGAAAAAGAATATTATTTGAGACAGTTTTAAATGTTGAAGAACCTAGAAGAGAAATAACTATAAATGAAGAAAAAATAGATTTAGATGGATTAAATTATTTAGCTAATAAAACAGTAGATTTTGTAAATAAAAAAGCATTTCAAGGAACTCTATTAGCACATACAGATGGGTCAGTTCCAAACTTAATAGTAAATATACCAAAATTAAATGAGTATAACTTTGGATACTTAGTATATTTCTTTGAAAAAGCATGTGCTTTAAGTGGATATTTATTAGGTGTAAATCCATTTAACCAACCAGGAGTAGAAGCATACAAGAAAAACATGTTTGCACTTTTAGGTAAACCAGGATTTGAAAAAGAAAAAGAAGAGCTTGAAAAAAGATTAAAATAGTTAAGGTTTAATTAAGGATAGTATAATATAATTAACACTATATAGAGTAATTCCTATATAGTGTTTTTATTTTAGGTATATTGAAGTAATAATTATCAAATAATATCATTAAAATTTGGGTATAACTTAAAAAGAAATAAAAATCAGGAGGGAAGAATATGAGCGAAAATGGAAAGAAGACGAGCATAGCGCTGATTGTAATTGTGAGTATAATAAGTGCAATGATCGGAAGTTTTATGACAGTATTTGTACTTGGAGATAGAATTGGAAAAGAACAAAGTGAAGCTAGTAAACAAAATATAGTTGTTAATGAAAGTGGTAAGAGTCAAAATGTATATCATGCGGTTACAGATAAAGCCATGCCTTCAGTAGTGGGAATAACTACAACTACTGTAGATACAAACAATATGTTTGCAATACCACAAGAATCACAAGGAGTAGGGACTGGATTTATTGTAGATTCAAAAGGATACATATTAACTAACTCACATGTTGTTTCAGATGGGAAAGCTTCTGATGTAAATGTATTATTTAATGATGGATCGACTACAAAAGGTAAGGTTTTATGGAACGACCCAACTATAGATTTAGCTATTGTAAAAGTAGATAAAACAGGACTTACTGCAGCTGATTTAGGAAATAGTGATAAGGTGAGAACTGGAGATATATCTATAGCTATTGGAAATCCTTTAGGATTAGAATTCCAAAAAAGTGTAACTCAAGGTATAATAAGTGGACTTGATAGAAGCATTGATACAGGTAAAGGAACTAGTATGACAGGTCTTATACAAACTGATGCAAGTATAAATCCTGGAAATAGTGGAGGACCATTATTAAATGATAAAGGGCAAGTAATAGGAATAAATACAGCTAAAGCATCAGGGGCTGAAGGTTTAGGATTTGCAATTCCAATAAATACAGCAAAACCTATAGTGGATCAAATAATAAAAGGTGGTAAATTTGAAAAAGTAACATTAGGAATTAAAGGAATAGATGTTCAAACATTTGAAGCTATGACTGGTACAGATTTAGAAGCAAATGAAGGTGTTTATGTAGCAGAAGTTTTAGATAATACACCAGCTCAAAAAGCTAAGATACAAGCAGGAGATGTTATAACTAAAGTAGGAGATACAAATATAACATCAATGAGTGATTTAAATAAAGCTTTATACAAATACTCTGTAGGAAATACTGCAAAAGTTTCAATAAATAGAGGTGGAAAAGATATAAGTGTAAATGTTAAATTCTAATATTGACATAAAAAAAAGATGGGAATTAATTCCCATCTTTTTTAGTCTGCAATTTTACTTTTGCTGCTAGGACAAGATCCTTGACTAGAACATCCTGAACAACCAGAGCATCCATTGCTTTTAGCTTTCATATTTTTATAAAGTATTATAAGTGCTGTAAGTACTATTATACCACCTATAACTAATTCTAATAATGAAGATATAGATGAACCTTCAAATATTAATGAACCTACAATCTTAACTATGAAAGCAGCAACCCAAGCTACTGCAAATTGATAAGTTGCAGATATAAACATCATTTTACTACCGTATTCTTTTCTCATTGTAGAAAGAGCTGCTATACATGGAGTGTATAATGCAGAGAATACTAGGAAACCATAAGCAGTTACACTTGTAAATGATTGAGGTAAAGTAGTATTTAAATTACCGTAAACTATTTCCATTGTACTTATAACAACTTCTTTTGCGCTTATACCAGTTAATATAGAAACTCCGGCTCTCCAATCACCAAATCCTAAAGGAGCAAATATAGGAGCTATTAAGTGACCTAATGAAGCTAAGAAACTTTCATTTATATTTTCAGTAAAACCTGAGAAATTAAATGATGATAATGCCCATATAACAACAGACATAGCAAACATTATTGTACAAACTTTTATTAAGAAACCTTTAGCTTTATTCCAAGTATTTTTAAGTAATGCATTAAGTGTTGGCATTTTATATTCTGGAAGTTCAAGAACAAAAGGCTCTATTTCAGTTTTATAAACTGTTTTATTTAATACTAATGCTATTATTATAGCAACTACTATACCTAATAAATAAAGTGATGTAGTTACAATTGCTGCATTTTTACGGAAGAATATAGAAACAAATAATGCATAAACTGGTAATTTAGCACCACAAGTCATAAGAGGTGCGATAAGTGCAGTTATTTTTCTATCTTTTTCACTTTCTAAAGTTCTAGTAGCCATAATTGCTGGAGAAGCACATCCAAGACCCATTATCATAGGTATAAAAGCTTTACCTGATAATCCAACTTTTTTCATAACATTATCCATTAAGAATGCTGTTCTAGCCATATAACCACTGTCTTCAAAGAATGACATACCTAAGAATAATACAAATATTAATGGGAAGAATGGTAATGCACCACCTAATCCACCTATTAATCCATCAACTATTAATGAATGGAACCAAGGGCTAGAACTTGCAAATAAAGCATCAGCAGGTGTAGCTATATAAGTATCTATTAACGTTTCTGTTAACTCTTGAAGCGGTCCACCTACCCAGTCAAAAGTAAACTTGAATAATATTAATAAAGCAGCTACGAATACAGGATAAGCTAATATAGGATGTAATATTATATTATCTATTTTGCTGCTTAATCTTTCTTTATTCTCAAATCCTGATTTCATAGATTTACTTAATATTTTTTCTATTTCTCTGTATGTGTTAATTTCATTTCCGAAATCTTTTTTGTAACTAAATTTAGATGATAAAGTTGATTTTATATCACTTTCTATATTTTCTAAGCCTTCTTTTTTCTTGGCTATTATAGGAATTACTTTAACCCCTAACTCTTTTTCTAATTTTTTTGCATCTATATGGATACCTTTAGCTTCTGCAACGTCAATCATATTAAGTAGTAATATAATTGGTTTATTGTATTGCATAAGTTGTGTAGTTAGATATAAGTTTCTATCTAAACTAGATGCATCAACGATGTTTAATATTAAATCTACATTTTCATTTTCTAAAAATTGCTTAGAAACTTTCTCTTCATTTGAGAATGTATCCATTGCATATATACCAGGAAGATCGACTATTTTTATATCTTCACTTATAAATCCTTCTTTTTTTTCGATAGTAACACCAGGCCAGTTTCCTACATATTGTTTAGAACCAGTAAGTAGGTTAAATACTGTTGTTTTACCTACATTTGGGTTACCAAATAATGCTACATTAATCAAGGTAATACCTCCTTATTTTAAGCTAATATTTTTTGCGTCACTTTTTCTTATTGCTAAATCAAAACCTCTAAAACGAACTAATATAGGATCTCCTAAAGGAGCTATTTTTCTTACTTCTATTTCAGTTTCATTGGTACATCCAAGAGCTAATAATCTTTTCGCTAATTTTTCGTTTCCGTATATATTATCAATTATGCCTTTTTGGCCAACTTTTAAATCGTAAACAGTCATCATTAACACCTCCTAATGAGTTTCATTCTCAATTAATTATACTATAAATATATCATTTAATGTTCAAAAAGTCAATAAATAGTGAATTATTTAATAAAAAAATAAGTAATCTAATTATCTTATTATGTTAATATATAATTAAAACGTTTATCTCAAATTGGGGAGGGTTATTAATGAATACAAAGAAGATGACTTATATGTCATTGATGGTTGGATATAGTTTGATATTATATATAATAGAAGGATATATACCTAATCCTTTAATAACAATTTTTCCAGGAGCTAAGTTAGGACTTACAAATATAATTACCTTAACTTCTTTAGTGATATTCGGTATAAAAGATACCTTTATTATTGTTTCTGTTAGAGTATTGATGTCATCTATATTTGCAGGACCTATATCTTATCTGATGTTTAGTATATCAGGGGCATATTTAAGTTTACTATTTATGATGATAGCATTAAAAGTAGATAAATTTTCTATTATAGGGGTAAGTGTTATAGGAGCTATAGGACATAATATAGGACAGTTAATTGTAGCTAGTTTGATTATTAAAAATGCTATGATGTTTGGATATTTACCATATATGTTAATTGCATCTGTAATTACTGGAATATTCGTTGGTATTACATCTAAATATATGATAAATAAACTACCATATATTGGCAAAAACCGTTATTGACATGGTGGTGAAAACCTTGTTAAAATATAAGTGGATACATAAAATTTTAACTGTGGTGATGATATGACTAATAATGAATTGGCTTTACTAAAAAAAGAAATAGAGGTATTAAGAGAAGAAATAAATACCTATATAGAATACCCAGATATATTTAAAGAAGAATTAGTTAGTACCAGTGCTAAAATTGATGAGGCAATAAATAAGTATATACAATTAAGTGAAGAGTCTTCTAAATAATAAGAAGGCTTTTTTTATTTAAGTTAAATATTTATAGTGAGTATATTATTTAAATATTAAGTTAATAATTTATGATTGAGGATATATATTAATTGTTGAAAGAAAGGTATTAATCATGATTTTAGCAAAAATAATAAACTCAATTATTATAATTGTTTGTGCTTATATTTTATTAAATTTAATAAAATATTTTCTAAAGAAAATATTTGAGTTCACAAGATTTGACGTTAGATATGAAAATACTTTAAACAGTCTTTTATGCTCAATGGCATATTATATTATATTTATTTTTACTATAATACTTTTGCTTAAAGAATTTGGTATAGTTGATGTTACTAAATTTGGGACTTTAGTAACAGGAGCTAGTATAGTAGGGCTTATAGTTGGAGTTGCATCTCAAAGTATATTAAAGGATATATTTAACGGATTTTTTATTATATTCGAGAAACAGATACAAGTTGGAGATTTTGTTATAATAAATGAAGAATTCAGAGGTACAATAGAAGAAATTGGGTTAAGAAGTGTTAGCTTAAGGGATTGGGACTTAAGAAGAGTAACTCTTCCAAATGGAAATATATCTAGTATTAAAAATTATAGTAAAACTAAAATGAGAGTCGTTGCAAGTGTAAGAATACCTTATGAAGAAGATCCTAGAAATGTTATAAAAGCTTTAGAACAAGTATGTGATATATTAAATGAAAGACATAAGGATATTCTATCTATAAAAAAAGGAAAAGAAGCATTAGGGTCATTTAAGGTATATGGAATAACTGATATAGAAGAGAATCCTATTGGTGCAAAATATACGATAACGGGAACTGTTCAATCTAATAAGTATTTTAAAGTCATAAAAGATGCTAGACTTCAAATACTTATTACACTTAAAGAAAATGGTATAAACATAGCATATCCTACTCATATAAATATTATTAAAAATGATAAAGATGAATAAAAAAAAGAACTATTTTAAATAGTTCTTTTTTTTATTTCAATTAAATTCTAGTCGTAATAATGACTAGCTCACACAAATATAAATAAATATATCTATCTATGAGAGGGGGGGTAATTATAGCAGCTAAAGAAATTATAACGAGATTATTAATAGCTCTTATTATAGGAGGATTAACGGGACTTGAAAGGGAAAAATCATATCAATTTGCAGGATTTAGAACTCATATATTAGTATCTATGGGTTCATGCATTACGTCTGTAACATCTGTAATATTATTTATGGATTATGGAAGTAAAACAAGTGTAGACCCATCAAGATTGACAGCTCAGGTATTATCTGGAATTGGGTTTTTAGGTACGGGAGCAATAATTAAAAATTCAAGTGGTATAAGAGGACTTACTACTGCAGCGGGTATATGGGCAACTGCATGTATAGGGATAGCTATAGGTTATGGTCAATATATATTAGGAATAACTGCTTGGATTTTTGTAATGGCAACTCTTTATATATTAAAGAATATAGATAAGATTGTTTTTAGAAAAAAGCAAAATATACTTACTATACAAGTAGATAATATCAATATTATATCTACAATTTATAACAAATTAGAAAAATCTCAGATAAAAATAAGTAATATTGATGTAGTAAATGACGATTATTGTTATATTATCAATTTTTTTATTGTTTATGATAGGCGAATTATGGTAGAAAAAATAATATTAGAGTTAAATGAACTAAAAAGTATAATAAGTATAGATTATTTACATTAAAATATATAAAATAAGAGGTAGCTATAAAAAAGTTGAGGTGTATGAATTGAAGACAAACATGAGAGTAATAATAGAAGGATCTACAGATTTTCCCAAAGAACTTTTAGATAAAATGGGGGTAAAGGTCGTAGGAATAAACATAGCATTTGGAGATGAAAATTATATAGGTGGAGTAGACATTAGTGAGGAAACGTTTTACGAAAAAATGAGGGGCTGTAAGGAGTTACCAAAAACATCTAGCCCATCGCCTGAGAAATTTATAGAAATGTTTGATTGTGAAGAAGAAGAAATATTAATTATAACATTAACTTCTAAATTATCTAGTACGTATAGTAGTGCGGTACTAGCTAAAAATATATATTTAGAACATAATCCAGGGGTAAATAAAAGAATTGCAGTTGTGGATTCTCTAAGTGGATCTATAGGGGTTGGATTGATGGTTTATAAAGCTAATAAATTAATACAAGAAGGGAAATCGTTAAAAGAGGTAGCTGAATACCTAGAAAATATAAAAACAGACTTAGCATTTTATGGGGTATTAAATAACCTTGATAATGCTATAAAAGGTGGAAGAGTAAACCCAATAGCAGGGAAGTTAATAAATGCACTTAATTTTAAAGTTATTATAGAGATTTCAGGAGGAGTAGTTAAACCTATAGATAAAGCTAGAGGGGAAAGTAATAGTGTAAAAAAACTACTTGAAATAGTTAAAAATAATGTTAATGATACAACAAACAAGACATTAGTTATAGGTCACTCAAATTGTGAAGAAAAAGCTTATAAAATTGCAAAACAAATAGAAGAAAATTATGAATATAAGGATATAATAATATCAAGTATAGGTCCAGTTATGGGAACATACACATCAGAAGGGGCTATATTAATAGCAGTGCTTTAATAAGCTAAAAAAAGGAGTGAAGTAATAATGGTAGATAGAGCTTCGATAGAAGATAAATTTAAATGGGACATTGATAATATGTATAAAACCCCAGAATCAATAAAAGAAGATATTAAAAAGATAGATATGTTTATATCTGAGTTAAAAAGTTACAAAGGTAAACTTGCAGATAGTAAAGAAAATCTTTACAAGGTACTTAGTGATTCTGAAAATGCATCTAGAATACTTCAAAACTTATATGTATACACTCATATGAAACAACATGAAGATACTAGAAAAAATGAAAATCAAGCTAATGCTACGAAAACAGAAATGCTTTCAACTGAATTAGCTATGGCTACATCATATATGGTGCCAGAGATAATAGCTATGGATGAAAATAAGTTACAAGAATATTTAAAGGATAATAAATTAAGTTTTTATAAGAAATATATAGATGAAATTTTAAGAGAAAAACCACACACTCTTACAGAAAAAGAAGAAGAAATTCTAGCTGCAGCATCTGACTTAAGTGGAGTAGCTGAAAATGTATATGAAATGTTCTCTTTTGCAGATTTAAAATTTCCCGAAATAAAAGGAGAAGATGGAGAAAATATAAGAATTACTCATGGTAATTATTCATCACTTTTAAAGAGCAAAGATGATAGAGTAAGAAAGGATGCATTTGAAGCTGTTTATTCAACTTATGATGAATATAAAAATACTTTTGCATCTACTTTATATGGAGGTATAAAAAGTGAAATTTTTTATGCAAAAATGAGAAACTATAAATCAGCTATAGAAAGTTCTTTATTTCAAGATGATATAAGTGTAGATGTATACAACAATCTTATAGATGCAGTTGATGAAAGTTTAGATGCTTTAAATAAATATATAGATATAAGAAAAAAATATCTTAAATTAGAAAAAATGCATATGTATGATTTATATGTACCTATAACTTCTAATTTTGATATGAAAATAACTTATGAACAAGCACAAGAAATAATTTTAAAAGCATTAAAACCTTTAGGTGAAGAATATTTAAGTATAGTAAAAAGAGCTTTTAGTGAAAGATGGATAGATGTGTATGAAAATGAGGGTAAACAAGGTGGAGCATATTCATGGGGAAGTTATGATTCATCTCCATATATATTAATGAGTTATAAGGATGATTTAAACTCTTTATTTACATTAATACATGAATTAGGACACTCAATGCATAGTTATTACTCTAGAACTAACCAAGAATATTTATATTCTTCATATAAAATATTCGTTGCAGAGGTTGCTTCAACTTTAAATGAGTTATTACTTGTACATTACTTATTAGAAAATTCAACATCTAAAGATGAAAAAATATATCTATTAAATTATTACTTAGAGCAATTTAGAACTACTGTGTATAGACAAACTATGTTTGCAGAATTTGAGAAAATAACGCATGAAAGAGTTGAAGCTAAAGAACCATTAACAGCTAAAGAATTTACAGATATTTATTATAAATTAAATGAAAAGTATTATGGTAAGTCTTGTGTTGTAGATGAGCAAATAGGATTAGAATGGGCTAGAATACCTCATTTCTATTCTAATTTCTATGTATATAAATATGCAACAGGATTTTCAGCAGCAAGTGCTTTAAGTGAAAAAATATTAAATGAAGGCGAAAGTGCAGTTGAAAAATACTTAAACTTCTTAAAAAGTGGAGGATCAGAATATCCTCTTAACCAACTAAGAGCAGCAGGCGTAGATATGGAAAAGAAAGAATCAATAGAGAAAGCTTTAGGAGTATTTAAGGAATTAGTAGAAGAATTAGAAAGAGAATGTTAATTAACATTCTCTTTTTTTATTTCTTACAATTAGAATTTAATATGTAGTGTTAAATTCTAATTGTAAAAGTATACTTTACTTTCTTTTAATACTAATTTACTTTTATTTAACCCAATTTACTTTCAGTTAACATATATCTAATTTGAATTTAACATTAAAAATTTATTATTAAAGTATAAAGTAGATAACAAAAATAATAATAAAGGTCAGATATAAAACGCTAAGCAATTATAAATAATATTAAAAATTTGGAGGAGATATTATGTTAAGAAAAAGGATAGGAGTTTTATTATTAAGTGCGGTAACTACAGGATTATTAACAGTAGGATGTGGATCATCAGATTTAAGTTCAGCTAAATTATCAATATCAGGATCAACTTCAATAGGACCAGTTATAGAAAAAGAAGCAGAAGGATTTAAGTCAATAAACCCAGATGTATCAATAGAAGTAAACCAATTAGGTTCATCAGCTGGAATAAAAGATGCGATAAATGGCGTAGCGGAAATAGGGATGGCATCAAGAGATTTAAAAGATGAAGAAAAAAGTTCAGGTATTTCACAATCAGAGATGGCTATTGATGGTATAGGCGTTATAACTCACAAAAACAATGATGTAAAATCTCTTACTATAGATCAGGTAAAAGATATATATACAGGAAAAATAACTAATTGGAAAGAAGTTGGAGGGAAAGATGCTCCAATAGTAGTAGTTTCAAGAGAAGATGGTTCAGGAACTAGAGATGCATTCCAAGAAATAGTTGGATATGATTCAACACAATTAACAAAAGAAGCTCAAATAAGTGATGGAAATGGAAATATAAAATCTACAGTGGCAGGAAATGAAAATGCAATAGGATATACTTCATTTAGCTATTTAGATGAAAGTATAAATTCTACTCAAATAGATGGTGTAAAACCGACTGCAGAAAATGCTAAGAGCGGAAAATATAAATTAGCAAGACCATTTTTATTAGTATATAAAGAAGACTCGATATCAGAAAATGGAAAGCAATTTATAGACTATGTGTTAAGTGAAGATGGACAAAAGATAGTAGAGGAAAAAGGATTGATAAGAGTTAAATAATTTCTAAGTTTTTAAGAGTTAAATGGAGGTATTTATGTTAGCTAAGGAGCAACTAGTTAGTTCTAAAGATAATAAAACAAAATATACTATAGAAAAATTAGCAAAGAATGTATTTATGGCGAGTGCATTATTAGCAGTAATAAGTTTGCTACTTATAATAGGATTTGTTTTTTATAAAGGGCTTACACCATTTATAGCAAAAGGGTATTCATTTATAGATTTTATAACAGGGACAACTTGGGTTCCAAGTGCAAATAAATTTGGAATTTTACCAATGATAGTTGCATCAATAATATCAACTATAGGAGCTCTTTTAATAGGAGCACCCATAGGTATTCTTACAGCAGTATTTATTGCTGAAGTTGCTCCTAAAAAAGTAGCTAAAGTAATATGTTCAGGTGTTGATTTACTTGCTGGGATACCATCTGTTTTGTATGGTTTATTTGGATTAGCAGTAATAGTTCCAACAATGCAAGAGTTATTTAATTTACCAAAAGGACAAAGTTTGTTAGCTGTAATAATAGTTTTATCTATAATGATGTTACCTACAATTATATCTGTTTCACAAACTGCTATAAAAGCTGTACCAAATGCATATAGAGAAGGGTCTTTAGCTTTAGGAGCATCAAAGATAGAGACTATTTTTAAGGTAGTTTTACCAGCAGCAAAATCAGGAATATTAGCTGCAGTTGTATTGGGAACAGGAAGAGCGTTAGGAGAAACTATGGCAGTTATGTTAGTTGCAGGTAATTCACCTGTTATACCTAACTCTATAATGGATAGTGTAAGACCCCTAACTACGAATATAGCATTAGAAATGGGATATGCATTTGGAACACATCAAGAAATGTTATTTGCAACAGGAGTAGTTTTGTTTGCATTTATATTAATACTCAATTTGTTATTAAATAAACTTTCTAATAAGGAAGGCATGTAATATGAGAAGATTAAAAGAAAATGTATTAAAAGCTTTAATTTTATTATCAGCAATATTTACTATAAGTGTGTTAGTAGTGATAGTAGGATTTATAATTATAAAAGGTATTAGTGGGATTAATTTTAAATATTTAACAAGTGATTACTCTGCTGGAGAAGGCGGAGGAATATTATCTATGATAATTACAACTTTATATACAGTATTTTTATCTATATTAGTTGCAACTCCTGTAGGAGTATTAGCTGCGATATATTTACAGGAGTATGCTAAAAAAGGTAAATTTGTTAACTCTGTTAGATTTGCCACAGAGAGTTTAGCAGGTATACCGTCTATAGTATATGGATTATTTGGAGGAATATTCTTTGTAATAACTCTTAAAATGGGATATTCAATACTTGCTGGGTCATTAACAGTATCTATAATAATTTTACCTTTAATAATACGAACAACAGAAGAATCATTAAAAACAGTTCCAATAGGTTATAGAGAAGCATCTTTAGCCATGGGAGCTACTAAATTTCAAACAATATGTAAAGTTATAATTCCTAGTGCAGCGCCTGGAATATTATCAGGAATAATATTATCTATAGGGCGTATAGTTGGAGAATCAGCAGCAATATTGCTAACTGCTGGAACAGTTGCGAAGATGCCAACTGGAATATTTGATAGTGCTAGAACATTAACAGTTCAATCATATTTGTTGGCTAAAGAAACTGGAAATATACAAGCAGCTGCTAGTGTAGGAGTGGTTTTAATAGTAATAGTATTATGCTTAAATGCTTTAGCTAAGTTTATAGTTAAAAAATTTAGTAAGGAGATTTATTAGGATGGAGAACATTAAAATAAATGTAAAAAACTTAAAACTATTTTATGGTAATAATCAAGCTTTAAAAAACATAAACATGGAAATAAAGGAAAGAAAAGTTACAGCGTTAATAGGTCCTTCTGGATGTGGTAAATCAACATTTTTAAGAACATTAAACAGGATGAATGATTTAATAGAGAATGTAAATATAGAAGGAGAAATATTTGTCGATGGAGAAGATATATATAAATCTGATGATGTTATAAAATTACGTACTAAAGTAGGTATGGTTTTTCAAAAACCTAATCCATTTCCAATGAGTATATATGATAATGTAGCATATGGACCAAGGGTGCATGGTATAAAAGATAAGGAAATTTTAGATCAAATAGTTGAAGAAAGTTTAAAAGGAGCTGCTATTTGGGATGAAGTGAAAGATAGATTAAATAAGTCAGCATTAGGTTTATCTGGTGGTCAACAGCAACGTATATGCATAGCTAGAACTATTGCTATGAAGCCTGAAGTAATATTAATGGATGAACCAACATCTGCGCTAGACCCAATATCTACGTCTAAGGTAGAAGAATTAATTAATGAATTGAAAGATAAATATACTATCGTAATAGTAACTCACAATATGCAACAAGCGGCACGTGTATCTGATGAAACTGCATTCTTCTTATCTGGTGAGGTTATTGAATTTGATGAAACAAAAACTATATTTACGAGCCCAATTGATAAGCGTACAGAAGATTATATAACAGGAAGATTTGGTTAAAATCAGATTTATTATATAAAACAATTTATAAAAAGGAGTTTTAACATGATCAACAGTAGCTTGGAGTTAAGTATAAATACTCTTATTAACTATACACTAAAAATGATTGATAAATGTGAGGAAATTCTAGAAGATTCAATGAAGTGTATGATAAATAAAGATATAAAAAACGCTAGATTAATAGCGGATAAAGATGATGAAATAGATACTTTAAGAGATTATATACGAGATAGAAGTATTGAACTTATGGCATTAAAGCAACCTATGGCTAAAGATTTAAGATTTATATATTCTTTAGGTAGCATATCCATAGAATTAGAGCGTATAGGAGATTATGCTGTTAATATAGCTGATGAAGTTATAAAAATAGGTAGTGAAGAATATATAAAGGAATTAGTGGATATTCCGAAGATGAAAGATGTTTGTATAGATATGTTAGAAGATATTAAAAACGCTTTGAAAAATAGAGATGCAGAACTTGCCTATAAAGTAGCATTAAAAGATGATGTAGTAGATGATTTATATGAATGTGTGCAAGTTCATACACTTAAAGTAATGCATGAAAAAGAAATGAATATAGACCAAGGCGTACGTATAGTATTTGTAGGTAGATATTTAGAAAGAATAGGAGATCATACTACAAATATATGTGAAAAAATAATATATGCCTTAAAAGGTAATATGGTGGAGATTGGATAAAACTACAGAATTAAGTAGTTTTATTTTTTTGTATTAATATTTCTAAGACTATAAACATATTTATTTAAATATAATATCAAATTAAAAAATAAGGCTATATACATTAAGATAAGTGTCAATAATCATTAATAATATAGTGTTTATTAATAATATGAAGGGGAATTTGGGATGAGTAGAAGAATAAAACCTATTTTTTTAAATGTGTTTATAGTAGGAGTACTTTTATTTTTAATATTTATTAAATGTGATAATATAATTGAAACTTCGAAAAGTTATGATGAAGAAGAAATAGTTTTACTAAATAGTGAAAATATGACATTAACACAGCTTATGATTAGTACAACTAAAGTAAATGAAAGAGGACCTAAACCAAAGCCTGAAAAAGTTGCGTATATAACAATTGATGATGGGCCATCAAAATATACTAATGAAATACTTGATATATTACATAAAAATGATATAAAAGCTACTTTTTTTATGATAGATAAAAATATGAATAGATATTCTAATGAATTAAAAAGAATAGAAAGTGATGGACATTCTTTGGGATTTCATAGCGTAAGTCATGACATAAATATTTTATACAAAACACCAAAGACTACAGTATCTGAATTTGATAAATGTAATAATAGTCTAGAAGAAATAACAAATGAAACATCAAAGTTAATACGATTACCATATGGAAGTAAGCCTTATGCACCAAAAGAATCTTATGATGCACTAGTAGAAGCTGGATATAAAATATGGGATTGGAACTTAGATACACAAGATTGGAGAGCTACAGATAAAGAGATAATAAAAAATGTAGAGACATATTTAGGACAACATAAAGAAGTAGTATTACTTATGCACGAAAAAGAACAAAGTGTTAAGGCACTTCAAGGAATGATAGATATATTAAGAGAAAAAGGTTATACAATACTTCCGATAAAAGAAAGAGATAAACCTAAAAATTATTGGGAACAAAACTTAACTAATTGAATATAATATTTATAAATATTGACAATAATAATAGTGATTATATATAATTAAAAGATAAATAGAATAATTAAAAACTAAGAAAAAGAGGAGTATGCAAACTCAACTTACAGAGAGGAAAGTTCATCGGCTGAAAAACTTTCTAAGAAATGAATTGCAGAAGGTAGCTTTGGAGTTTCTAAGCTGAAATAGTAGTAGGTTTAGACGGTGAGAATCGTTAAATTTATTAAGGGTTATATAAATTTTAATTTAAGATTTATATAAAATTAAGGTGGTAACGCGAGCTTTTCGTCCTTAAATGGATGAAGAGCTCTTTTTTAATTTATAGAAAAATTATTTTCAAATACAAAAATAACAGGAGGAATCTATATGGAAAATACTAATTTACCAAAAACGTATAATCCGAAAGACTTTGAATCAAGATTATATTCAAAGTGGGTAGAAGAAGGATTATTTAAATCTAAGCCAAACCCAAATAAAAAGCCATTCACAATAATGCTTCCCCCACCAAATATAACAGGACAATTACACATGGGGCATGCTCTTGACCATACTTTACAAGATATACTTATAAGATGGAAGAGAATGGACGGTTATGAAGCTTTATGGCAACCAGGAACAGACCATGCATCTATAGCAACAGAAGTTAAAGTTGTTGAAAGAATAAAAGAACAAGAAGGAAAAACTAAGTACGAGTTAGGAAGAGAAGAGTTCTTAAAAAGAGCTATGGATTGGAGAAATGAATTTGGTAGAAAAATAGTTGACCAAATGAAACAATTAGGAGATTCTTGTGACTGGGATAGAGAAAGATTCACAATGGATAAAGGCTGTAATGAAGCAGTTACAGAGTTCTTTGTGAAACTATATGAAAAAGGTCAAATATATAGAGGAAACAGAATAATAAACTGGTGTCCAGATTGTAAAACTACATTATCTGATGCTGAAGTTGAGCATGAAGAACATGATGGAAAGTTCTATCACATAAAATACCCAATAGCAGGTAGTGATGAATTTTTAGAAATAGCTACAACTAGACCAGAAACAATGCTAGGAGATACAGGTATAGCTGTAAACCCTGAAGATGAAAGATATACTCACTTAGTAGGAAAACATGCAATACTTCCTTTAGTAGGTAGAGAACTTATAATAGTTGCAGATGATTATGTTGATTTAGAGTTCGGAACTGGTGCAGTTAAGATGACTCCAGCTCATGACCCTAATGACTTTGAAGTAGGTCAAAGACACAATCTTGAAAAGATAAATGTTATGAACGAAGACGGAACTATGAATAAGTTAGCTGGTAAGTACGAAGGTATGGACAGATATGAGTGTAGAAAGCAACTTATAGCTGACTTAGATGAAGCTGGATACTTAATAGCTATAAAAGATCATAACCATAATGTAGGTTCTTGCTACAGATGTAAAACTGTAGTTGAGCCAAGATTATCTGACCAATGGTTTGTTAAAATGGATGAATTAGCAAAACCTGCTATAGATATATTAAAGAAACAAGAATTAAAGTTTGTACCTGATAAGTTTGATAAAACTTACTTACAATGGTTAGAAAATATAAGAGACTGGTGTATATCAAGACAGTTATGGTGGGGACATCAAATACCAGCTTACTATTGCCAAGAGTGTAATGAAGTAGTAGTTGCTAAAGAAATGCCTACAGTTTGTCCTAAGTGTGGACATACTCACTTTAAACAAGATGAAGATGTACTAGATACATGGTTTAGTTCTGCATTATGGCCTTTCTCAACATTAGGATGGCCTCATAACACAGAAGAATTAAACTATTACTATCCAACAAGTGTTCTTGTAACTGGATACGATATAATATTCTTCTGGGTTGTAAGAATGGCATTTGCAGGAATGTTCTGTATGGGAGAAGCTCCATTTGAACATGTATTAATACATGGACTAGTTAGAGACTCAGAAGGTAGAAAAATGAGTAAATCTCTAGGAAACGGAATAGATCCATTAGAAGTTATAGATCAATATGGAGCAGATGCTTTAAGATTCATGTTAGCTACTGGAAACTCTCCAGGAAATGATATGAGATTCTATATGGAAAGAGTTGAAGCTGCTAGAAACTTCGCAAATAAATTATGGAATGCATCTAGATTTGTATTCATGAATATAGATGAAGATATAATGAAAGGTGTAACTAGAGAATCAGTAGAAGGTAATATGACTTTAGCTGATAAGTGGATAATATCTAGAGCTAATAATGTTGTTAAGGAAGTTACTGACAACATGGATAAGTTTGACTTAGGAATAGCAGCTCAAAAGATATACGACTTTGCTTGGTCAGAGTACTGTGACTGGTATATAGAAATAGTTAAACCAAGATTATACTCTGATGATAAAGCTGCTAAACAAACAGCATTATATACATTAACATATGTATTAGAAAAAATATTAAAACTTCTTCATCCTTACATGCCATTTATAACAGAAGAAATATATACTCACCTTCCAACTGTAGAAGGAAGTATAGTAGTGGCTGAATTCCCTCATTATAATGAAGCTGATAATATGGCTAAAGAAGAAGAAATGATGAATTTAACAATGGATGGTATAAGAAACATAAGAAATGTAAGAGCTGAAATGAACGTACCACCATCAAAGAAAGCTAAAGTTATAATAGTTCCAACAGCTGAAAAGAAAGAAGCTATGGAAGCTGGACGTGATTACTTTGTAACATTAGCATCTGCATCTATAGTAGATATAGTTGAAGATGAAACTAACATACCAGAAGATGCAGTAAGTGTTGTTATAGACGGAGTTAAGATATTCATACCGCTTGATGAGTTAGTTGACTTTACTAAAGAATTAGAAAGATTAAATAAAGAAAAAGCTAAATTAGAAGGCGAAATAAAGAGAGTTAACGGAAAACTTTCTAATCAAGGATTCTTAGCTAAAGCTCCAGAAAGCTTAGTTAATGAAGAAAAAGCTAAAAAAGAAAAATTCGAAGAAATGATGAAATCAGTTCTTGAAAGAATAGAAAATATAGAAGCAAAAATAAAATAATAAATCTAAAGGAGCTATCTCGTAACAGAGATTAGCTTCTTTTTTTATAAAATAGAAAAGTATAAATTAAATGTAATAAGATTATATACATCCATTATAGTTGATTTATCTTGTTTGATGACATAAAGTAGATAATCTATTATAATGTTTATAGTTTGTATAAAATCATAAAATAGAATATATATGATTAATATAGATATAGCATGAAATACGTATTATGAATTAAAGAAAGGACGATACACATTGACAATAACACTACCTCAAAAATTTTTAGAAGACATGAAGGAAATACTTAAAGATGAGTATGATGATTTTATAAAAAGTTATGAAGAACCAAAAACAACTGGATTAAGAGTTAACACCCTAAAAATTAGTAAAGAAGAATTACTAAATTTAAATTTATTTAACTTAACTCAAATTCCTTGGGCTAATGAAGGATTTTACTATGATGAAACTGTAGATAGACCGGGAAAAAATCCACTTCACGAAGCAGGAGCATATTACTTACAAGAACCATCAGCTATGAGTGTTGTACCAAAAGTAGATGTACAAGAAGGAGATAAGGTGCTTGATATGTGTGCTGCTCCAGGTGGAAAATCTACATATATATTATCTAAATTAAATGATACAGGACTGTTAGTTTCAAATGAAATAAATCCTATAAGAATAAAAGCTCTAGGAGAAAATTTAGAAAGATTTGGAGCTAAAAATTGTATCATAACTAACACTGATTCTAACAACTTAAGAAAAGTATTTACAGGATATTTTGATAAGATTGTAATTGATGCTCCTTGTTCTGGACAAGGTATGTTTAGAAAAGATGAAGTAGCAATAAAAGATTGGTCATATGCAAAGGTACTAGAGTGTCAATCTATACAAAGAGAAATAATAAGAGATGGATATGAAATGCTTAAAAATGGTGGGATATTAGTATATTCAACATGTACATTTGCAAAAGAAGAAAATGAAACTATAATAAATGAATTTATAGAAGAATTTGAAAATGCAAAACTAATAGAAATGGATAGAGTATGGCCTCATAAAGTAAAAGGAGAAGGTCATTTTGTAGCAAAAATACAAAAACTAGAAGATGAAGACTGTAATACTAAAGAGTTAAAAACAAAAAGATTAGATAAAGAAATAAAAGATTATAAAGATTTTGAAAAGAAGTTTTTAAATGTAAATATAGGAAATAAATTTGATTTAAGAGGAGAAAACTTATATCTAATTCCAGAAGAATCTCCAGATACAAAAAAATTGAAGGTATTAAGATATGGACTTCACTTAGGAGTATTAAAGAAAAATAGATTTGAACCATCTCATGCACTATCTCATTATCTAAAATTAGAAGATGTAAAGAATGTAGAAGAATTCAAAGTTGATGATAATCAAATTTTAGACTATTTAAGAGGAAATACAATAAATACAGGAAAAAGTAGAGGTTGGGTCTTAGTATCAGTAGAAGGAGTTCCTATTGGATGGGGAAAAGAATCAAATGGAGTATTAAAAAATCATTATCCAAAAGGACTTAGAATAAATTATTAATTAGTGTGTGAAAACAATGTATTTGTAGAGGATTAATTAAGTGTTTTGACGAAATTAAGTATCATATAAATAAAAGTACTTAATTAACGCAGTATGGAGGAATGATATGAACTATAATGAAGCATTAAAATATATACATGAAAGTCATAAGTTTGGAATGAGATTGGGTCTAGACAATATAAAAAAATTATTAGAGCTATTAGGAAATCCTCAAGATAACCTTAAAATAATACATGTAGCTGGAACTAATGGTAAAGGATCAACATGCTCATTCATATCAACGATATTAAAAGAGAGTGGATACAAGGTTGGATTATATACATCTCCATTTTTAGAAACTTTTACAGAAAGAATAAGAGTTAATGGAGAAAACATCCCTGAAAATGAAGTAGCTAAGATAGTGAAAATAATAAAAGAAAAGATAGAAGTCATGGTCAGCGAAGGATATTCCTATCCTACTGAGTTTGAAATAGTAACAGCAATGGCATTTTATTACTATAATCAAGAAAAAGTAGATTTTGTAGCTTTAGAGGTAGGGCTTGGAGGAAGATATGATGCTACTAATGTAATTGATAAACCATTAGTAAGTGTTATAGCATCGATAAGCTTAGACCATACAGGAATTCTAGGAGATACCTTAGGAAAAATAGCTTATGAAAAGGGTGGAATTATAAAAGAAAATTGTACAACTATATCATACCCACAAAAGGAAGAAGCAAAATTAGTTATAAAAGATATATGTAGTGAAAAACAATCTAAATATATAGAATGTAATTTTGACGATATAAATATAAAAGAGTCAAATGTTAATTATCAAAAATATGACTGTATTGTAAATGGAAGAAAGTATGAAAGTCTAGAGATAAAATTAATTGGAGAGCATCAAATAAAAAATTCTGTATTAGCTCTTAATGTTATAGATTATATTAAAGAAAATGAAAATATTAATATATCGGAAGAAAGTATAAGAAAAGGGTTAATTGAAACTAAGTGGCCAGGAAGAATAGAGAAAATTAAAGAAAACCCTATGTTTATAATAGATGGAGCTCATAATGAAGAAGGGGCTATGTCTTTAGCAAAGTCTATAGATAAATATTTTGAAGGTAAAAATAAAATTTTAGTAATAGGTATGCTTGAAGATAAAGATATAGATTCAGTATTAGAGATATTAATACCTAGATTTAATAAGGTGATAACAACTATACCTGATAATCCAAGAGCAATAGATGCTAATAAACTTAAAGAAAAAATAAATAAGTTTAATATAGAAGTAGTTTGCAAACCTAATATAAAAGATGCAGTTACTTACGCTTTAGATAATTCTAATGAAGAAGATGTAATAATAAGTGCAGGATCTTTATATATGATAGGAACTGTTAGAACAATAATTAATAATATGTAACAAAAAAGAGTTTGAAAATGAGATTATAATACCTCAGCTTCAAACTCTTTTATTATTATTTAGATAATTGATCACGTAATGCCTTAGATAATTGGTCAGGACAAGATGTAGATTTGCCTCCGCAAGGTATTCCTGCTAATTTTTCAGCTATCTCATCTGCTGGTCTTCCTTCGATTAAATGTTTAAGTCCTATTAAATTACCAGGACATCCACCTACAAAATTAACACTTTTCACTATGTTATTTTCATCAATATCAAATGTTATTTCTTTACAACAAACCCCTGATGGCTTAAAATTTACTTTCATTTATAATTCCTCCCAAGTTGTGTTAAATAAATAATATCAAAGAATGACAATCTATTTCAAGAACAAAATTAGTAATAAGACAAGTATTTAAAGCAATATACTATGGTAGTACAATTTATTAGTAAGGAGGTTTTATTTTGAAGCTATATACATCTAATTATTTATCACAAAGCATAAGTGTCATAGATTATAAAACTCTTAGTTTGGAGAAAGAAATAAACCTAGGACCAGATATATATCCTCATCATTTTTGTATAGATAGAGAAAAGGATATAATATATATACCTAGTTCTTTTGATGGAGTGTTATATGTTTTTGATATGAAAAGTGACAAGATTATAGATTCTGTATCTATAGGCGGAAATCTTAGTCAAGTATCTCTTTGTGAAAATGAGTTATTTATAGCAAATGAGGATTCTAACAGTATATACGTTTTAAATAAAAATACATTAGAACCTATAGGTGTTATTAGCGTAGATAATATGCCTCATGGGTTTGCGTTTGATAATAAATCAAATAAATTATATGTGCCATGTATAGATTCTATATTGTGTATAGATATAATAAAAAAGTGTATAGAAAAGAAGATAAATATAGACTATAAAGCATGGCATATAAGAATAGATAATAAAAAGGATTTAATATATACTTCTACCTTAGATGGTAAAATAATAGTTTTAGATAAGTATGAATTAAAGATAGTAGATATTATAGAGAATTTATTAATACCTGTTGAAATTTGTATAGACTATGAAAATGAACTTATATATATAGCAGATTTAGGATATAAAGCTATAAGGATTTTAGATTATAATACATATGAGTATTTAAACTGTATAAAAATTGATGGAAATCCTCAAGGATTAGAGTTATCTAAAGATAACAAATATTTATTTGTAACAGATACTACTAATAATAGTATAAAAGTATATAAAACAAATGAAAATAAGTTAATGGATGAAATCAAGGTAGGAAAAGAGCCTACTACTATTATATTTGTGTAGGCTCTTTTTTACTTGTAATAAGCAAGTCTATTACTTCAGCATACATATAAGATGCGTTCTTTTTCCAATTATCACATATTAGTTTAGCTTGTTTTTCGGAAGACACATTTAAATTTAAATCTATTAGGTTAGATTGATTTTCAATAACTCTTAGATTTACTATGTATTCATTATCACTTTGTCTAACAAAACTAGATTTAACTTGAGTATCAGCTAATAAGTTTTCTTTGTTTAATTTAATGTATTCATCTATCTTTTCCGTAATTTGAGCAGGAATCCTAGATAGGAAATATTCTAGAGCTTCAATACCCTTTTGCGTTAAAGTATAATACTCCTTATTTGAATCTTCATATATTTTTAAGAAGTTAGAATCCATAAGTTGTGATAGAAATTGCTGTAATGAAAAATAATTCATTACCTCTGTCTCAAGAATAACTTGAGTAATTTGAGAATTAGTTAAATCCATATTTGTTTTTTGTAAAACATATAAAATTAATAACTTATGGTAAGCTAATTCTTCAGATGAGTTTTCAAACATAATATCATCCTCCGTGTAATGTTTCTATATAATTATATTAAACTAAAACATATAAAAATAAAAGTACAAATTAAGAATTACGTAAGCCCATATATGTGATTTTTATATGCAATCATTCAAAAAGGCTACCTATACAGGTAGCCTTTTTCCTTGATGTCTAATTTACTACTTATTTGCCAGCCATTTGTTTTTCTGCCATTTCTACTAGCTTTTTAGTCATGTATCCACCTACATAACCATTTTGTCTAGCAGTTAAGTTACCTTTGTCTATTGATTCATAGTTTGATAAACCTAACTCATTAGCTATCTCTAATTTCATTTGATTTAATGCTGCTTTAGCTTCTGGAACGGCTTTTCTAGATGATGATGACATAGTAAATTTCCTCCTTAAATGTTAGATGTCTTACGATAACAATTGTGTTGTTATCGTTGATATTAATTTAACCAAAATAAAATTTTATATTCATATTTAAAAAATTTTATTTGAATTTTTTATTGATCTTTATTTTTCTATCTTTTCTTATACCTTCCTGTATTCCATGGGCCTCTCTTAGGAAATGAGTACTATTTAATTTTACACTTCTTTGTTCATTATTTTCAGCTTTTCCTTTTAATACACCAAATTCACTTCTTAAATTATTCAATATAAACACCACCTTTATAATGTATTACAATTAATTTTCCCAATTAACAAAATTAATTTAGTAGTAATTTTTTGAAAAAATAAACTTGTAGTAAAGTAGTTATGAATAAAGAAATTTTATTTTTAATATGGATAACGTGAATTTTTTAGACACTTAAATAAATATAAAAATTTAGGTTCAAATATTTTTTAATATAATCTATATAGTATAATATATTTTATAAATAAGTGTTTTTAGGGAGGTTATGATGTTTTCTGTACCAGAAACTAAAATTGTAAAAGACGTAATGAGTAAGAAATTCGTATTGGTAGATGAGAATATTACTTTAGGGCAAGCTATAGATTTAATTGTAAAAGAAAATGAAAGAGAGATTATGGTTGATGATGGAAATGGGGGCATCAAAGGAATAATATCTCTGACAGATATATGCAATTTATCTGCAAAATGCAAAGATTATAAAAATGAATTAGTAAAAAATATTATGAGTAAAGATTTAATATTTATAGATATGTATGCAAAATTAGATGAATGCAGAAATATAATGATGAAAAATAATATAGGAGTATTACCTGTTTTAGAAAATAAAAAATTAATAGGAGTAATAAATCAAAGGCATATAAGAGATTTTTTATACATGGAACTAGAAGATTATGGAATAACTATTAGGCATATTATAGGTGAGATAAAAGAAGGTATATGTGCTATTAATACAGATGGAAAAGTAGTTCTTTGGAATAAGTTTATGGAAAATAGATATGGAATAAAGTCAGAGCATGTGGTTGGAAAGAGTATAGAAACGTATCTTAGAGCAACTGTATCATCTAAAGTTTTAAAAACTAAAACTAGAGAAAGCGGTATATATAAAATTGAAGATAGTGATGTTTACGGATTGGTAGATGCAAATCCTATATTTATAAACTCTGAATTTGTAGGAGTTGTATGTACGGAAGTTGATATAACTGAAGCTAAAAAGCTTTCTCAAAAATTAGATAAAGCAAATGATAGATTAAAATATTTAGAAGATGAAGTGAAAAATTTATCAAAAGGAAGTTTTGATAATATTTTAGGGAGAAGCTATAAGTTAGAAAGAGCGAAAGAAGTTGCAAAGAGGGTATCAAAGACTACTAGTAGTATATTTATATATGGAGAAAGTGGAACAGGAAAAGAAGTTTTTGCAAGAGCAATACATGATTATAGCGAAAGAAAAGGTCAATTTATACCTGTAAACTGTAGTGCTATACCATCAGAATTATTTGAAAGTGAATTTTTTGGTTATGAAGCTGGAGCTTTTACTGGGGCCAATAAGAAAGGTAAGATGGGTATATTTGAACTTGCTAAAGATGGTACTGTATTTTTAGATGAGATAGCAGATTTGCCATTAAGTATGCAAGCTAAATTACTTAGAGTATTACAAGAAAAAGAAGTGAGAAGAATCGGGGGAGAAACAAATATAAAAATAGATGCTAGAATTATATCTGCAACTAATAAAAATTTACAAGAATTGGTTGAAGCTGGTAAGTTTAGAGAAGATTTATACTATAGATTAAATGTAATAGAAGTAGATTTGCCTCCATTAAGAGAAAGAAAAGAAGATATATTACTATTAGTAGATAAATTTATAGAAGAAATTTGCAAATCTAATAATAGAAAAAAATTAAAAATAAGCAAAGAATCTATGGATATCCTTCAAAGATACAGTTGGAAAGGTAATATAAGAGAGTTAAAAAATACTATAGAGAACATAGTTGTATTATCTAGAGGGAATATAATTGAGAAAGATGATATACCTATGTACATTGTAGAATCAAGCGATAAAAATAATATAAATGAAGATTATCCTCTAGATTTAAATCAAGCAATAAGTAAATTAGAGATAAAAACTATAAAAAAAGCATTAGAAATGGCAAGTGGAAACAAAGCTAAAGCCGCTAAAATATTAAATATACCAAGAACAACTTTATATTATAAAATAGAACAATACAATATAAATGTGTCTAAAAATAGACAGTAGACGAAAAACTGACATTATTTAAAGTTAACTTAAGGGGTAGTTATATAGAGGTCTGTGATAAAAATAACTAAATATTTTTACAAATGATTTTGTAAAAGTGTCAGAAATTAGACGGCACAGGTGGGAAAACGTAATTTGTTGGGATTTTTTGATGATAAATAATATAAAGTAGGTATTTTATATGAATATAAAAGTGGGAAAAGTGTCGAAAAATGTTATTTTATAAACAAATAAATGATTTATTATCAAAAAAATAAATAACATTAAAAAGTTGGCATGGTAATTGCTAATAATAAAATAGTGTTAAATAAAATAGTCAGGGGGTAGAATCCATGATGCTTAAGATAGAATTAAGACAGCATGTAGGGGCTCCGTGTAAACCGATAGTTGAGGTAGGAAGTGAAGTTAAAAAAGGACAACTTGTAGCTGAACCTCAAGGATTAGGTGCTAACATACACTCTAGTGTTTATGGTAAAGTAGTTGATATAACAGACTCTGCTATATTAATAGAAGCGGATGAAAATCAACCAGAAGAATTTGTAAAGATTAAAGAAACTGAAAATAATCTTGAAGCCATAAAAGAAGCAGGTATAGTTGGTGCAGGAGGAGCTGGTTTTCCTACACATATAAAACTTAATGTAGATCTTACAGGAGGTTGCATAATAGCAAATGCAGCTGAATGTGAACCAGTACTTGGGCACAATGTAGAACTTATGGAAAATAATCCTGAAATAATAGTAAAAGGATTAAAGTATATGCTTGATATAACTAAAGCAGATAAAGCATATATAGCTGTAAAGCCTAAGTATAAAAAAGCAATATTAGCTTTAGGAAAAGCTTGTAAGGATGAACCAAATATAGAATTAAAATATTTACCAGATATGTACCCAGCTGGTGATGAAAGAGTAATAATAAGAGAATTATTAGGAATAACTCTTGTACCAGGACAACTTCCAATAGAAGCTAAAACTGTAGTTTCTAACGTTGAAACAATAAAGCGTATAGTAGAAGCAATAGAAGAAAGAAAACCTTTTATAACTAAGGATATAACTGTTGGAGGAAGAGTTGTAGGGGCAGAAAATCATGGCAAGGTATTTATGGATGTTCCAATAGGAATGCCTGTAATAACATATATACAAAAATGTGGTGGATTTATAAAACCTTATGGAGAAATAGTTTTAGGAGGACCTTTCACAGGAAGACATGGTGAAGAGGAAAGCCCTATCACTAAGACGCTAGGAGGAATTTTAGTATCAATGCCACTTCCACAAGAAAGCAGAAAGTTAGGAATAATAGCATGCGAATGTGGGGCACAAGAAGACAGATTAAAACAAATAGCCTCTTTAATGGGTGCTGAAGTTGTAGCTGAAGAAAAATGTAAGAGAATGACAGAGGTAAATGGTAGATTTAGATGTGATTTACCAGGTATATGCCCAGGTCAAGCAGAAAAAGTTCTTAAGTTAAAGAGTCAAGGAGCTGAAGCTGTACTAATAGGTAACTGCGAAGACTGAACAAACACAGTTATGCAAGTGGCGCCTAGGTTAGGTTTGCCTGTATACCATAGTACAGACCATGTATTAAGAGCTTCGGGACATAGATTATATAGAAGAAAAAAATAATGCTAGGAGGTATTAGAAATGTCAATAACTGTAGAAACAGCTAAAGCTCATGCTAAAGATCCAGCGGTTTGTTGCTGTAGATTTGAAGCAGGGACTGTGCTAGAACCATCAAATTTAGAAGATCCAGCAATATTTGCTGACTTAGAGGATTCAGGATTATTAACAATAACTGATGATTGTTTAAAAATAGAACAAGTTTTAGGAGCTAAATTAACTAAAACTGTTGATGCTTTAACTCCACTAACACCTGATTGTGTAGAAGGTATAGTTGTAGAAGAAGAAGCTAAAGAAGAAGTTAAAGTTGAAGAAGTTAAGGAAGTAGCACCAGTTGCTTCTGTAGCACCTGTAGCTCCAGTAGCAGCAAGTGGACAAACTATAAAAATACATATAGGTGAAGGTAGAGATATAAACTTAGAAATACCTCTATCAGTAGCTCAAGGTATGGGTGTAGCACAACAAGCAACACCAGTTGTAGCTGAAACTGTAGAAGCTGTAGAAGTTAAAGCTGAACCTGTTCAAGAAGCTAAAGCAATAAGAAGCTTAACTAAAAAGCATTTTAAAATAGACAAAGTAGTTTTCGCTGAAGAAACTAAAATAGAAGGAACTACTTTATATTTAAGAAAACCAGAAGAGTTAACTAAGGAAGCTGTAGATTCAGAAGAATTAGTTGTTGATATGAAACTTGAAATAATAACTCCAGCTGAATATAACAAATATAGCGAAACTATAATGGACGTTCAACCTATAGCTACTAAAGAAGAAGGAGAAATAGGTGAAGGTGTAACTAGAGTGATAGATGGAGTTATAATGATGGTAACTGGTACAGATGAGAATGGAGTTCAAATAGGTGAATTCGGTTCTTCAGAAGGTGTACTAGAAACTAATATAATGTGGGGAAGACCAGGTGCTCCTGACAAAGGTGATATATTCATCAAAACTCAAGTAACAGTTAAAGCAGGAACTAACATGGAAAGACCAGGACCTTTAGCTGCTCACTGTGCATCTGATTATATAACTCAAGAAATAAGAGAAGCTTTAAAACAAGCTGATGAATCTTTAGTAGTTGATACTGAAGAATTAACTCAATATAGAAGACCTGGTAAGAAAAAAGTTGTTGTAGTTAAAGAGATAATGGGACAAGGGGCAATGCATGATAACTTAATATTACCTGTAGAGCCAGTTGGAACATTAGGAGCTAAGCCAAACGTTGACTTAGGAAACGTACCAGTTGTATTATCTCCACTTGAAGTATTAGATGGTGGTATACATGCATTAACTTGTATAGGACCTGCATCTAAAGAAAACTCTAGACATTATTGGAGAGAGCCATTAGTAATAGAAGCTATGCATGATGAAGAAATAGATTTAGTAGGTGTTATATTTGTAGGATCTCCTCAAGTTAATGCTGAGAAATTCTATGTATCTAAGAGATTAGGTATGATGATAGAGGCTATGGGTGTTGATGGTGCTATAGTAACAACTGAAGGATTCGGAAACAATCATATAGACTTTGCTTCTCACATAGAACAAATAGGTAAAAGAGGAGTAGCTGTAGTAGGTGTAAGTTTCTCAGCTGTTCAAGGTGCTCTAGTTGTTGGTAACGAATACATGAAATACATGATAGATAACAATAAATCTAAACAAGGTATTGAAAATGAAATATTATCAAACAATACATTATGCCCAGAAGATGCAATAAGATCTTTAGCAATGTTAAAAACAGTAATGGGTGGAGAAGAAGTTAAAGCTCCTGAAAGAAAATGGAATGCTAACGTTAAATTAAATAACGTTGAATTAATAGAAAAAGAAACTGGTAAGAAAATAGATCTTGTTGAAAACGAGCAAACATTACCAATGAGTGAAAAAAGAAAAAATATATACGAAAAAGACGCTAAATAGTAAAAGACGTTAATTGATTATGGAAGGATGAATGAAAATGGATAGATTAAAATATATATCAACTGAAAGAATGTATGAAGGAGTAATAGTAGAGATAACTGACGGTGGGGTCACTATAGACTTAAAAGGCAGATTAGGCCAATTTAAAATACCGAAAAGAATGCTTATAACTGACTATGAACTTAAGCTTGGTCTTGAGGTTGGATTTATGTTAAGTTATCCAGAAGTATTAAGTCCAGAACCTAATCAAAAATATGTTGACATAATAGAAAGAAATAAAAAAATAAACCAAGAGGATTTAGATAAATAGAAGGGAGAGGAAAAATATGAGCCTTACAACAATAAAAGGACTTCAATCTGAAATATATGTTCCGATAACACCTCCTCCAGTTTGGACTCCTGTAACTAAAGAATTAAAGGATATGACTATAGCTTTAGCTACAGCAGCAGGTGTACACTTAAAATCTGATAAGAGATTTAACTTAGCAGGTGACTTTACTTATAGAGAAATACCAGATACAGCAACTACTGATGAGATGATGGTATCTCATGGTGGATATGATAATGCTGACGTTAACAAAGATATAAACTGTATGTTCCCTATAGATAGATTACATGAATTAGCTAAAGAAGGTTTCATAAAATCTGTAGCTCCAGTTCATATAGGATTTATGGGTGGTGGTGGAGACCAAACTAAATTCACTGAAGAAACTGGTCCTGCTATAGCTAAAAGATTAAAAGAAGAGGGAGTAGACGCTGTAGTTCTAACAGCTGGCTGAGGTACTTGTCATAGAACTGCCGTGATCGTGCAGAGAGCAATAGAAGAAGCTGGTATACCAACTATAATAATAGCAGCTCTTCCTCCAGTAGTTAGACAAAACGGAACTCCAAGAGCAGTTGCTCCATTAGTTCCAATGGGTGCTAACGCTGGTGAACCAAACAACGTAGAAATGCAAACACATATATTAAGAGATACTTTAGAGCAATTAGTTAAAATACCATCTGCTGGTAAAATAGTACAATTACCATACGAGTACGTAGCTCAAGTATAATAGATAACATAGCCCTTCTCTATAATTAGAGGAGGGCTTATATAAAAGGTGATATACGTGGAAGAGAAAATACTTAGACGATTAGTCATTAAACCATTTCATATAAATAATGTTGAATTCAATGATAAAATCTCAATTAAAAAAGGTACTCTATCTATAAATAACAATTACATAAAAAAAATTCTTAAACAGGAAGAATTAATAACAGATATAAAAGTAGATATAATCAAGCCTGGAGATTATGACAAAGAAATTAATACCATAATGGATATAATTCCTATATCTACAAAAGTTTTAGGAAGACTTGGAGAAGGAATAACACATACTTTGACAGGTGTATATGTAATGCTTACAGGAGTAGATGAAGATGGAAGACAGATGCATGAATTTGGTTCTTCTGAAGGAATATTATCAAAGCAGATGATATTTGGACGAGCAGGAACCCCTTCTGTTAACGATTATATAATACATTTTGATGTAACTGTTAAAGGTGGTTTACCATATGAAAGAAAGCTTCCATTAGCAGCTTTTAGAGCTTGTGATAAATTTATACAAACTATAAGAGAAGATTTAAAACAGCAAGATGGAAGAGATGCTACGCAAGTTCGTGAATATTTTGACAGAATAAGACCGAATGCTAAAAAAGTTGTCATAGTAAAACAAATTGCAGGACAAGGTGCAATGTATGATAATCAGCTATTTTCTCAAGAACCTAGTGGCTTTGAGAATGGTACATCAATAATAGATATAAAAAATGTGCCAATGATAATATCACCTAATGAATATAGAGATGGTGCCTTGAGAGCTATGACTTAATGAGGTGAGATTATGGGAATAGGACCATCAACCAAAGAAACATCTCTACACCACTTTAGAGATCCACTTTTAGATATTGTAGGGAATGACAAAGATATAGATCTTTTAGGAATAGTAGTAGTAGGAACACCACAAGATAATAAAGATAAAGAATTTGTTGGACAAAGAACAGCTGCATGGCTAGAAGCTATGAGAGCTGATGGAGTTATAATTTCTTGTGATGGGTGGGGAAACTCACATGTAGATTATGCTAATACTATTGAGGAAATTGGAAAAAGAGATATCCCACTAGTTGGACTTACGTTTAATGGAACACAAGCTAAGTTTGTGGTTACCAATAGATATATGGATACAATAGTAGATTTTAATAAATCAGATGAGGGGATAGAAACTGAAGTTGTCGGCGAAAACACAGTAAATGAGTTAGATGCAAAAAAAGCACTAGCTTTTCTAAAATTAAAAATGAAAAATAAGAAATAAAAAAATTAATATATAGGGGGCTGTACAATGAAATTTTCAAGAAGTATACAAGCGATAGATTCTCATACAATGGGCGAACCAACAAGAATAGTAACAGGTGGAATTCCTAATATAAAAGGAAAAACAATGGCTGAGAAAAAAGCTTACTTAGAAAACAATCTAGACCATTTAAGAACTGCTATAATGCTAGAGCCAAGAGGACATAATGATATGTTTGGTTCTATAATAACTCAACCTTGCCATGAAGAAGCAGACTTTGGAATAATCTTCATGGATGGTGGAGGATATCTAAACATGTGTGGACATGGTTCAATAGGAGCTATAACTGCTGCTGTAGAAACTGGTATGGTAGAAATGAAAGAGCCTGTAACTCACGTTGTAATGGATACTCCAGCAGGTATAGTAAAAGGTGAAGCTAAAGTAGAAAATGGAAAAGTTAAAGGAGTTTCTATAGTAAACGTACCAGCATTTTTATATAAAAGAGATGTTCAAATAGAAATGCCTGAAATAGGAACAGTAACTTTTGATATATCTTTTGGTGGAAGCTTCTTTGCAATAGTTAAAGCTAGCGAATTAGGATTAAAAGTTGAACCTAAAAATGCTCAAAAATTAACTGAAATAGGTTTAAAAATGAGAGATATAATAAATGAAACTATAGAAATACAACATCCAGAATTATCTCATATAAAAACTGTAGATTTAGTTGAAATATATGATGAGCCAACTCATCCAGAAGCTACTTATAAAAATGTAGTTATATTTGGACAAGGACAAGTGGATAGATCTCCATGTGGAACAGGAACAAGTGCAAAACTTGCAACACTACATGCAAAAGGTGAATTAAAAGAGGGCGAATTATTCGTATATGAAAGTATATTAGGAACACTATTTAAAGGAAGGGTAGTAGGAACTGATAAAGTAGCTGATTATGATGCTATAATACCTGAAATAACAGGAGCTGCATATATAACAGGATTTAACCATTTTGTTATTGATGATGAAGACCCGGTAAAATATGGATTCATATTAAAGTAGTATAGTGCTAAAAATTGACTTATAATAAATATGATTAAATGCTTTTATAGTATTTAATCATATTTATTGTGTAAGACATTTTTAATTAATATCAGTAGGAGGAATTATAGGATGTTAAATTTAGTAAGATTTCTATTAGCAGCTTTTATATCATTATTTAGTTTTAATTTCTTTAGAGATTTATTAAAAGCTAAGGCATCAAACAAGTTTGAAAACGTAGCAGCATGGAAAGCTCTTTTAACAGGATTTGTAACAGATTTTTTTGATGCCTTAGGTATAGGTTCTTTTGCGCCTACAGTGGCAATGATGAATGTATTAAAAGTAAATATACATGATAGATTATTACCAGGAACATTAAATGTATGTCATACTATACCAGTTGTTGTTGAGGCTTTTATATTTACTACTGTTATAGATGTAGATGCAATAACTTTAATAAGTTTATTAGCAGCTGCAGTAGCAGGGTCTTATATAGGAGCTGGTATAATAGCTAAGATGGATGAAAGAAAAATACAAATGGTTATGGGACTTGCATTAGCTGTAACAGCAATATTAATGTTATTAGCTCAGTTAGGATTAATGCCTGGAGGAGGAAATGATACTGGATTAACTGGTTATAAGCTTGTTATAGGTATTGTTGGTAACTTTATATTTGGAGCATTAATGACTGCAGGAGTTGGATTATATTCTCCATGTATGGCTATGGTCTATTTCTTAGGAATGTCTCCTAAAGTAGCATTCCCTATAATGATGGGATCTTGTGCATTATTAATGCCAATAGCAAGTGTTAAGTTCATAAAAGAAGAAGCATATGCTAAGAAAACTTCTTTACTTATATCTATAGGTGGGGTTATAGGGGTAATAATAGCTGTTTACTTTGTTAAATCAATGCCTATGGAAATCTTAAGATGGTTAGTTATAATTGTAATAGCATACACTTCAATAACTATGTTAAAAAAAGCATTAACTAGCAAACGAGCTTAGATAAGACAATTAGATAAAATAAAAAATGTACCGTATTTTAAGATGCGGTATATTTTTTATTTTTTGCCATATAAAAAGTGTTTTATTGTATTTTCTTTTTACAAAGCAGTAATAAAATTAAGCACATATAAATATATTTATTATATAGATTCAAGATAAAATATGGTAATTAACAATTTTGGGGGGAATAATATGATAAATTTAAAGGAAGATACTAACATAGTAAATTTAAGAGGAGAACTTGAAGAAGAATTGACATTTAGCCATGAAATATTTGGGGAGAAATTTTATAGTGCAAAAATTAAAATACATAGATTAAGTGATACATATGATGTTTTGCCTATAACTATATCAGAAAGACTATTACAAGAAGTTAATTTAAGTGAAAATAACTTAATTGATGTAGTTGGTCAATTAAGATCATATAACAAAAATATAGATAGCAAAAATAAATTAGTATTAACGGTTTTTGCTAGAGAAATAAAAGATGTAGAGGAAGACACTAAAGACCCAAATAGTATTTTCTTAGATGGATATGTATGTAAAAATCCTATTTACAGAAAAACTCCTTTAGGAAGAGAAATAACAGATTTACTTGTAGCTATAAATAGACCATATAACAAATCTGACTATATACCATCTATAGTATGGGGAAGAAATGCTAAATTTGCAAAGAATTTAAAAGTTGGCGATAGAATACAAATGTGGGGTAGGGTTCAAAGCAGAGATTATGAAAAGAAACTTGATAATGGAGAGGTTGAAAAAAGAGTTGCTTATGAAGTTTCTATATCAAAAATAAAAAGATTAGATGAAAATAATATAAACTAAATATATTACGTTTAGGAAAACCATATTAAAAAAATTATTTAAAATGGTTATTGAATAGTTGCTCGTGATTTATTATAATCTATTCTATGATGTAAAAACAAACACTGAAAAGTAGAAGGGGGAGCACTGTGAAAAGCGTAGTACAATGGAGTTACGAATCAAATTACTCTGCAGAGGATGCCGAAGAAGACATATTAAATATGATAAGATATACTATAGGAGAAAAAATCCTTCTGGTGGGAAATATAGGTACCTTAGGTAAGAGATTAAGGATGATGGGCGTCCATGTTACTATACTTGAAGATAGTGCATATCATGACATATGCTACTCTTTAGTGCACAATGAAAATTGTAGTGTAGTTAAGGGCTGCTTAGAATTATTACCTTTTTCAGACCAATTTTTTGATAAAGTGATTGTATTAAGTCAATTCAACTATACTAATAACCAAAATAAAGCTTTAAAAGAAATCCACAGGGTTTTAAATCCAGATGGAGAAGTTATTTTGCAAGATCCCAATTTAGAAAAATTTAAGATAAAATTAAAATGTATCAAACACAGATTATTCGGAGAACGTATAAAATATTATTCTCCTAAAGAGATTGTAAAAAAGCTTGAACATTCAAACTTTAAAGGTGTTTTAGAAAATTTAAATAGTGATAAGTATATTTATATAGGAAGAAAAATTATTAAAGACTAGGTTATACCTGGTCTTTTGTTATAGGAGGAAATTTAATGAAAATACATTATAGTATGATAATTATAGTCATGTTATTTGTAATATTAGTATCAATACAGTATACTTTAAATAAGATATACAAAACACTTAATGAAATGAAATTACTAATGTACAAGGATAGACTAAGGGATGGAAAATATGATTAATTTAAACTTTATAAAAAGAGACATACAAAATATAGCAGAAGCTATATCATCTGTTTTAGAAATTGATGTAACTATAGTAGATTCAAACTTAGTAAGAATAGCAGGCACAGGTACATATTTTAAGAAAATAGGTCAACAGTTAAGGGCATATTCAGCATTTAAGTATTCATTAACAACTAAAAAAGAATTAATAATAGAAGACCCAAAAAGCAATAAAATATGTAATGAATGTTATAGTAGTGGAGTATGCAAAGAATTTGCTGAAGTATGTTGTCCGATAGTTTATGATAATAAGTCTTATGGGGTAATAGGTTTAATTGCATTTACAAAAGAACAAGCAGATGTAATTAAATTTAGAAAAAAAGATTTAATGAATTTCCTACATAAAATGGCAGACTTAATATCTAGTAAATTAAAAGCAGAAATAAAGACCTATGAAGTAGAATTAGAAAAGAAAAAACTAGAAACTTTATTAGATAACATGGATAAGGCAGTAGTATCTTTAGATGTAAATGCTAATATAGAAAAATACAACTTAAAGTTTAAAGAAGTATTTGATATAAAAAGTGATATAATAGGTAGCTTTATAGGAGATGTATTAAAATTTATAAAACTAAATAACTTTAATAGTATAAATAATGATAAAACTTATAACTTTATTTATAGAGGAGATAGTAAAGAATTTAAGGGGATTTATAATATAAAGCCTATAATATTAAATGATGAACTTAAAGGATATGTCCTAGATTTTATAGACAGGGTAGATGCTATAAAAAACTATAATAAAATGAGTAATGACCATAGAATATTTTTAGATAATATAATTGGAAATAGTTATGCAATAAATAAAGCTAAAGAAGAAGCTTTAATGGCATCAAAAACCAGTTCTACAGTTTTGATAACAGGAGAAAGTGGTACAGGGAAAGAACTATTTGCAAGAGCTATACACAATCATAGTCATAGATCAGGAAATCCTTTTATCGCGATAAACTGTGCAGCAATTCCTGATAATTTACTTGAAAGTGAGTTATTTGGATATGAAGAAGGAGCATTTACTGGAGCTAAAAAAGGCGGAAGTTTAGGGAAGTTTGAATTAGCTGATAAAGGAACTATATTTTTAGATGAAATAGGAGATATGAGTTTACACTTACAAGCTAAGTTACTTAGAGTATTACAAGAAAAAGAAGTGGACAAAATAGGTGCTAAACATAATGTAACTATAGATGTTAGAATAATTGCAGCAACTAATAAAGATTTAGAAGATATGGTAAAAAAGGGAACGTTTAGAGAAGACTTATATTATAGATTAAATGTGATACCTGTAGTTTTACCAACCTTAAGACAAAGAAAAAATGATATACACCTTCTTATAGAATATATGATAAGAGAATACTCAAACAAGTTAAGTAAAAATGTAGAAGGTATAGATATTCAAGCAATGGAATATCTTTGTGAATACAGTTGGCCAGGTAATATTAGAGAATTACAAAATGTTATAGAGTATAGTGTGAATAGATGTGAAGGTAGCACAATAAATCTTGATAATATACCAAATAGAATAAAACATAGCCATTCAAATAATGAATTAAATATAAATACAACTGAACAAATTGTTACATTAGATGAGTTGGAAAAAAATGAAATAATAAAAGCTTTAGAAAAATATAAGAATTATAAAAAAGATAAAGATTTAGCAGCAAAAGCCTTAGGTATATCTAGAGCTACATTGTATAGAAAAATAGATAAATATAAAATAGTCTCAAAATGATACTTAATATCATTTTGAGACTATTTTTTTTCTAAATGAGACTAAAATGATAAAAAAGTGTCGAAATATAATTTTAAATATAGTAATTTCAAGCTTTAAAAAAACATTTTCATTTGGCATGGTTCTTGCTTTTAATAAAATACATAAATATTTTATAGCTATCTAGGAGGAGATCAAAAATGAAAAATTTACAAGAAAAATTAGTTAACATATTAAGAGCTGAGGTTAAACCAGCATTAGGTTGTACAGAGCCAGTTGCTGTTGCATTAGCATGTGCTAAAGCAAAAGAAACATTAGGGGAAGATGTAGTAAAATGTACAATAGGACTTAGCCCAAATGTATATAAAAACGGTATGTGCGTAGGTATACCAGGAACTGATAGATTAGGATTAAAAATATCTGCAGCAATGGGTCTTATCGGTGGAAAATCAGAAAATGGATTAAGAGTATTAGAAACATTAACTAAAGATGATGTTAAAGTTGCAGAAGACTTCATGGATAATAATGATATAAATATATCACCAATAGATACAGATGAAAAAGTATATATAGAAGTTATATTAGAAGGTAAAAACAATACTTCTAAAGTTGTTATAAGAACTAAACATGACAATATAGTATTTGTACAAAAAAATGATGATGTTTTATTAAATGAAGAAGTAGTTGAAGTTGCAGCAACATCAACTCAGCCTAAAGAAAATATATTAGATACTATAACTATAAAAGAAATAGTAAAAGCTATGGAAACTGTAGATTTTGAAGAAATAAAATTCTTATTAGATGGAATAACTATGAATGAAGAGATAGCTAAGTACGGATTAAATGAAAAAGTTGGTGTAGGTGTAGGATTTGGTATCAAAAAATCAATAGAAGATGGATTATTAGGTGATGACTTAATGAACTACACTATGATGATAACAGCAGCTGCATCAGATGCTAGAATGGCAGGGGTAAAACTACCAGTTATGAGTTCTAACGGAAGTGGTAACCATGGTATAACAGCTATACTTCCAATAGTTGCATACAATGATAAATTCCCTCAAACAGAAGATAAGTTAGCTAGATCATTAGCTATATCTCACTTATTAACTGCATACGTTAAAAACTATACAGGAAGATTATCTGCAGTTTGTGGATGCGGAGTAGCAGCAAGTATAGGAGCTACAGCAGGATTAGCTTGGTTAATGGGATGTAGCGAGACTCAAATAGAAGGTGCAATAGAAAATATGGTTGCAAACCTAAGTGGTATGATATGTGATGGAGCTAAAGCAGGATGTGCTTTAAAACTTGCATCAGCAGCATCAGCAGCAGTACAAAGTGCTATAATAGCTAAACAAGATTGTATAGTACCTCCAATGAACGGAATAGTTGGAACTGGAGCAGAGCAAAGTATACAAAACTTAGGTAGAGTAAGTGATAAAGGTATGACTACAACTGATAAGGTTATAATAAGTGTAATGGATGATATGAATAAAGCTAACTAATATTTATCTAAGACATTGCAAAATTAAGAAAACTCCTATAAAATAGATATAATATTATATACCGGAGGTTGTAACATGGATATAGAAACTAAGAAATGGGAAGTATTATGTTCTGAAGAGCAAATACAAGAAAGACTAAAAGAATTAGGTGCACAAATATCTAAAGATTATGAAGGTAAAAAATTAATGGTTATATCTTTATTAAAGGGAAGTTTTATATTCTGTGCAGACTTAGTAAGACACATAACAATACCTGTTAAAATAGGATTTATGACTACTTCAAGTTATGGACATGGGGAAAGTAGTACTGGCCAAGTTAATATGGTAGCGGATATAAGCGATGATATAGAAGGATATGATGTTTTAGTTGTAGACGATATAACTGATACAGCACTTACTATGAACTTTGTTATGGGTCACTTAAAAACTAAAAACCCAGCTAGTATAAAATGTTGTGTTCTTTTAGACAAACCAAGTAGAAGAAAGGTAGAATTAGTACCTAACTACTGTGGATTTGAAATAGAAGACAAATTTGTTGTAGGATACGGATTAAACTACGGAGATTATTATAGAAACGTACCTTACGTATTTAATGTTACTAATGAAGATAGATAGTAAAAAAAGATTGGATTAATCCAATCTTTTTTTATTACTAAAACTTAATTTTTTAGATGTATACTTAAGTTGTTTTTTAATAAAAATCTAATAATATAGCACTAAAAACAATAAATTTTATAAAGTTAAGCATTAATAGCAATACCAAGGTAATATATATTGGGTATAATTAAAAAAAGATAAATTGTTGAAAAGGAGAATTATATGAACAATATATTTAATATAAAAGAATCAATGAAAAACAATAGAAAAGAATTACATGTACTAGCTGAAATTGGTAATCAAGAATTTAAGACTAGTAATTATATAAAAAACTATTTAAAAAATATAGGTGTTGAATTTGAAGAATATTTAGATACAGCAGTAGTAGGTATAATAAAAGGAAAAAATCCTACTAAAACAATAGCATTTAGATCTGACATGGATGCTCTTACTATGGGGGATACAGCTATGCATTTATGTGGGCATGATGGTCATATGAGTGTTTTATTAGGACTTGTAACTTACTTAAATGAACAAAGAGAAAATCTAGTAGATAATATAGTGTTTATATTCCAACCTGCAGAAGAAGGTCCAGGAGGGGCCAAGCCTTTAATAAAAGCAGGTATAGTTGAAAAATATAATATAGATGAAATTTATGGACTTCACATATACCCAGAAATACCTGAAGGCTATGTAGGCACAAGACCTAATTATTTCTTAGCTCAAGTTGGGGAGTTAGACATAGATATAAAAGCAAAAAGTGGTCATGGAGCGATGCCTCAAAATGGTATAGATGGAATAGTTTTAGCTTCTAGCTTTATAGGAAGCTTACAAACTATAGTATCTAGAAATATAAGTCCCCTAGATAATGCAGTACTTACAATAGGTAAGATGCATGGAGGTACTAGAAGAAATATAATAGCTGAAAATATAAGAATAGAAGGAACTATAAGAGCTTTTAAACCAGAAGTGTATGAAACTATCAAAAAAAGAATTAGAGAACTTGCTAAAGGATATGAAGTAGCATATAACTGTGAAATTGACGTTGAAATAAGAGATGATTATCCAGCTGTTAATAATAATGAAGCTTTATATGAAGAATTTGAAAAAGCTATAGGGCAAGATAAGTTAATAAAACTAGAACCTATAATGATATCTGAAGATTTTTCATACTATCAACAAGTAATACCAGGATTATTTTTTATGTTAGGTGCAAGAAATGAAGAAAAAGGATTTGTAAATGGACTTCACAGTTTAAATTTTAATTTTGATGAAAGCATCTTAGGAAATGCACTAGATATATATATAAAATTACTAAAATATAAAAAAGCTTTATTATAATACTAAATCACTCCTTACTTTGTATAAATTTTACTTATATGATAAGAATACAAAATGAAGGAGTGATTTTTGTGAACGATAAAAAAATTGATATAAATAAACCAAGAACTAAAACTGCTAGGAAGAAAAAAAGAATATTGACAGATGATGATATAATGAAATATGAGATAGCATCAGAACTTGGCTTAATGGACAAGGTTTCTGAGCTTGGTTGGGGAGGATTAACTGCCAAGGAAGCAGGGCGTATTGGAGGTATGTTAACGTCCCGTAAAAAGAAAAAGAAAAAAATAGAGAAGGACGAAGGCGATGGATCAGTATAAAGATTTTGCATTTGTTTATGATGAACTTATGAACGATGTTGATTATGACAAATGGGTTAAATATATAGAAGATATAATTAAAAATGAAGATGCTAAAGTTAAAAATATACTTGAATTAGCTTGTGGTACAGGAAATATAACTATACCTTTAGCTAAAAAAGAATATGATATAGCAGGTATAGATATATCAGAAGAAATGCTAAGTGTAGCTAAAGAAAAAGCTGAAAAGCAAGGAATAGAATTAGTCTTACTACAACAAGATATAGCAGAGCTAGACTTTGATATAACAGGGCTTGACTGTGTATTATGTGCTTGCGATGGATTTAACTATATAACTTATGATGATGATTTACAAAATGTATTTGATACAACTTATGAACTATTAAAAGATGATGGAATATTCATATTTGATATAAGTTCATATTATAAACTTGCCAATATATTAGGTGGAAATATATATGGAGAAAATAGAGAAGATGTTTCATATCTATGGCAAAACTATTTTGATGATGAAGAGAATTTATTAGAAATGGAATTAGCATTCTTTATAAAAGGTGAAGATGAAAGATATGATAAATTCGAAGAAGTTCATCAACAAAGAGCTTATACAGAAGAAGAAATAATAGAGATGCTTCAAGAATCTGGATTTGGGAATATAAAAGTATATGGAGACTTTACATTTAACAAACCAAATGAAGAATCAGAGAGAATATTCTTTGTTTGCAAAAAATAGATATTAATTAGTTTAAATTGATTGGAGGAATACGTATGAAAGATTATGTAATAAGAGCAACAGCTGGAGACGGTCAAGTAAGAGCTTTTGTTGCTACAACTAAAAATATGGTAGAAACAGCTAGAGAAATGCATAAAACTACTAAAGTTGCAACTGCAGCATTAGGAAGAACTCTAACAGCAACATCTATGATGGGTCTTATGATGAAAAATGATGGAGATAAAATAACAGTTATAATAAAAGGTGGAGGACCTATAGGAAGCATATTAGCAACAGCTAATTCTAAAGGAATGGTAAAAGGATATGTAGACAATCCAAATGTTGTAGTTGAAGATTATCCAAATGGAAAATTAAATGTTGCAGCTGCTGTTGGTACAGAAGGAACAGTTAGAGTTACTAAGGATTTAGGATTAAGAGAGCCATATAATGGATCATATCCTATAGTTAGTGGAGAAATAGCACAAGATTTAACTTACTACTTTGCAGTATCAGAGCAAACTCCATCAGTAGTAGCTTTAGGTGTATTAACTAAAGAAGAAGAAGTAGAGCATGCTGGAGGATTTATAGTTCAATTAATGCCAGATGCTGTTGAAGAAACTATAGCAACATTAGAAGAAAATGTTAAAGGATTAGATTCTATAACTAACATGCTAAAAGATGGAAAGACCCCTGAAGATATACTTGAAATAGTACTTAAAGGTTTAAATCCTCAAATATTAGATAAATGTGAAGTAGGATTTGAATGTGAATGTTCTAAAGAAAGAGTTGAAGGTGTTTTAATATCTATAGGAAAAGAACAATTATCTGAAATAATAGAAGAAGATAAACAAGCAGAAATAGGATGTCAATTCTGTAATACAAAATATTTATTTAATGAAGATGAATTAAAATCTATATTAGATAAAATGAATAAATAATAAAAGATTGGATAAAACCCTTTTGCATAAGTGTTGTACCAAGTGGTAGAATATATTAATGCGAAAGGGTTTTTTTAGTATATGACAATAGATATAAAGCGAGGTGAGTAAATTTATGAACTTTAATAATAGGTTGGAATTAGTTCAATCACAAAAGCTAGTTATGACAACTCAGTTGAAACAATCCTTAGCAATCCTTAATATGAGTAAAGTTGAATTAGAAGAAGAAATAAGAAAAGAATCAGAAGAAAATCCACTATTAGATATTGAGCGTAAGGAAGAGATAAATTGGGAGGCTTATATAAATAATATTGATAATGGATATAAAGGAGAAAAATCTTATAATCCAGATAATGATTTAAACTTAGAAAACATTATCAGGGAAGAAACTAATTTATATGAATATCTAAATCTCCAAATTGGATTATATAAACTTACAGAATTAGAAAAAGAAATTTGCAATTATATAATAGATAGTTTAGATGAAGATGGATATTTAAGAATAGAAGAGCAATATATATTAGGAGATTTAGGGATAGATAAATTTACGTTTGAAAATTGTTTAACAAAGATTCAACAATTAGATCCTATAGGGGTTGGAGCAAGAAATTTAGTTGAATGTTTAATAATACAAATTAAAAATCAAGGGATTTATGATGAAGATTTAATACAAATAATAAAAGAAGATTTAAATTTAATAGCATCAAATAAAATAAAAGAAATTAGTAAAAAACATAAGTTGTCGATGGATAAGTGTATAAGCTTAGTTAATAGGATAAAAAAATTAGATCCAAAACCAGGAAAATTATGTTCTAGTGACAAGACGGTATACGTGCAACCAGATGTTATAGTTGAAAAAGTAGACGATGAATTTATTGTTTATATAAATGAAAGAGATTCATACGTACTAAAAATAAATAATTTCTACAAAGAAGTTTTGAAAAATTCTTCTTCAGACAATGAAGCTAAAGACTTTATAAAATCAAAACTAAATTCTGCAACAAATTTAGCTAAAAATATACAAAGTAGAAATCATACCATACTTAAAATTGCAGAAGCTATAGTTTCATCTCAAGAAGAGTTTTTTAATAAAGGGCCACAATTTATAAAGCCATTAAAGTTAAAAGATATAGCTTACATGATAGAATGTCACGAATCGACAATAAGCAGAGGGGTAAATGGAAAGTATATGCTAACACCTTTTGGAGTATATGAATTTAAATACTTCTTTAGTAGTGCTATAGAAACTACTTCAAATGAGATGGCTTCTAGCACAAGTATAAAAAAGATAATAAAGGAAACAATAAAAGGGGAAAATAAGAAAAAACCTTTAAGTGATGAGCAATTATCAAAAATATTAAAAGATAGTGGAATTTCAGTGGCTAGAAGGACTGTAGCCAAGTACAGGGAAGAGCTTCAGATACCTTCATCTAGCAAAAGAAGGGAATATTAATAATAAAATTATAAAAAAAATTTTAAAAACTATTGAAATTAGTAAGGATTTCCTATAAAATAAAATTAACTTGTGGGACTAAAAATTAAACAAGGGACATAAAATGTCCCTATAACATTAATTAATATTGAAGGAGCAAGATTTTAATGAATGACTTAATTAATATACAAAAAAAGTTAATTCCACAAGTAATAGAACTTATGGAAAGAAGATATTTAATTTTAAGACAAATATCTTTAACTGAACCAATAGGAAGACGTACATTATCCAATATGCTAGAAATTAGCGAAAGAGTAATAAGATCTGAAACAGAAGTTTTAAAAGAACAAAATCTAATAAATGTAGCTGTATCAGGAATGACAGTTACAGAAGAAGGATTAGAGCTTTTAGATCAACTAAAAGATATTATGAATGAGGTTATGGGTCTTTCTAAGCTACAAAATAGAGTTAAAGAAAAACTAGGAATAAAGAAAGTTATAATAATTCCTGGCAACTATGAAAAAAATGAAAGCTTACTAAAAGATGTTGCAAAACAAGGTGCAGAGTATTTTTTAAGTATATTAAAAGATACAAACATTGTATCAATAACTGGTGGAAGTACTATGTTAGAATTTGCAAATAGTTTAAGAGGCGATAAAAAATACAATCAAACGACTATAGTTCCTGCTAGAGGAGGAGTCGGAAAAGATGTAGAAACTCAAGCAAATAATATTGTAGCAATTTTAGGTAAAAAATTAGGAGCACACTATAAGTTACTTCATATACCAGATGAGCTAGGTGTAGAGGCTATGAAAACGCTTAGTTTGGAACCAGAGATAAAGAAAACTTTAAATTACATAGTAGATACAGACATACTTGTATTTGGAATTGGAAGAGCAGATGAAATGGCTACTAGAAGAAAATTACCAAAAAAACAAGTAGAAGAAATATTATCTAAAGGAGCTGTTGGAGAAGCTTTTGGATATTATTTTAATAAAGATGGTGAAATAGTATATGAATTAAATACTGTAGGAATTAATTTAGAAACATTTAAATCTGTAAAAAATAATATAGCTATATTTGCAGGAGCAAGTAAAGCAGAAGCAGTTACTGCGATTTCAAAGGTAAATGATAATATGGTAATTGTTACAGATGAGGAAAGTGCTTATAAAATATTAGAAATAAATTAGTTAATAACTAGCTAAAGCTAGCTAAATATACACACATTTATTTTAGGGAGGCAAATAAAATGGTTAAAGTAGCAATAAATGGATTTGGTAGAATAGGTAGATTAGCTCTAAGAAGATTAATGGAGCAAACTGATAAATTTGAAGTAGTAGCAATAAATGACTTAACAGATGCTAAGACATTAGCTCACTTATTCAAATACGATTCAGCTCAAGGAAGATTCAACGGTGAAATAGAAGTTAAAGAAGGAGCTTTCGTAGTTAACGGTCAAGAAATAAAAGTTACTGCAGAAAGAAACCCACAAGACTTACCATGGAAAGAATTAAATGTTGATATAGTATTAGAGTGTACTGGATTCTTCACATCTCAAGAAAAAGCTGGTCTTCACTTAGAAGCTGGTGCTAAGAAAGTTGTTATATCTGCACCTGCAAAAGGAGACTTAAAGACAGTAGTATTTAACGTTAACCATGATATATTAGATGGTAGTGAAACAGTTATATCAGGGGCTTCTTGTACAACTAACTGTTTAGCACCAATGGCTAAAACTTTAAATGATAAATTCGGATTACAAAAAGGGTTCATGACTACTATACATGCATATACTAATGACCAAAATACTTTAGATGGTCCTCATGCTAAGGGTGATTTAAGAAGAGCTAGAGCTGCTGCTGCTAATATAGTTCCTAACACTACAGGAGCTGCAAAAGCTATAGGTTTAGTTATACCAGAATTAAAAGGTAAATTAGACGGAGGAGCTCAAAGAGTTCCAGTTGTAACTGGTTCTTTAACTGAATTAGTTTGTACATTAGATAAAAATGTAACTGTAGAAGAAATAAATGCTGCAATGAAAGAAGCATCTAATGAATCTTTCGGATACACTGAAGAACCATTAGTATCTACAGATATAATAGGAATAGAATACGGATCATTATTTGATGCAACTCAAACAAGAGTTATGGAAGTAGATGGAAAACAATTAGTTAAAGTTACTTCTTGGTATGACAATGAAATGTCTTACACTTCTCAATTAATAAGAACTTTAGGATACTTCGCTAACTTAGCTAAGTAATTTAAATAAAAAGTAAAAGGCTTCAAAAAAGTCCGGGTTTGTAGTTTAACGCTACGGGCTCCGGACTTTTTTAGCAACGTATAAAGTCATTGATGATATGAAATGTTTCGTCGACACGTCGCTTAGGCGAAGCAAATCTTTATCAATGTGATATACTTTTATACAAAAATCAACAAATGTGATATACTAAATAGTGTGAACTATTTTGAGAGGAGATATGACTATGTCAATGCTTAATAAGAAAACAATAGAAGATATAGATGTGTGTGGTAAGAAAGTTTTAGTTAGATGTGATTTCAACGTACCTTTAAAAGATGGGGTTATAACTGATGAAAATAGATTAAACGGGGCAATGCCTACTATAAAATACTTAGTAGATAACGGAGCAAAAGTAATATTATGTTCTCACTTAGGAAAGCCTAAAGGAGAAGCTAAACCAGAGTTGTCTTTAGCACCAGTAGCTAAAAGATTATCTGAAATGTTAGGTAAAGAAGTTATATTTGCAGCTGACGAAAACGTTGTAGGAGAAAATGCAAAAGCTGCTGTAGATAAAATGGAAAATGGTGATGTAGTATTACTTGAAAATACTAGATATAGAAAAGAAGAAACTAAAAATGAAGAAAACTTTTCTAAAGAATTAGCTTCTTTAGCTGAAATATTCGTAAATGATGCATTCGGAACTGCACATAGAGCTCACTGTTCAACAGTTGGTGCTGGAGAATTTTTAGCTGAGAGAGCTTGTGGATACTTAATTCAAAAAGAATTAAAATTCTTAGGAGAAGCAGTAGCTAATCCTGTAAGACCTTTTACTGCTATATTAGGTGGAGCTAAAGTTTCTGATAAGATAGCTGTTATAAATGAATTATTAGAAAAAGTAGACAACCTAATAATAGGTGGAGGAATGGCTTATACATTCTTAAAAGCTCAAGGATATGAAATAGGAACTTCTTTAGTAGAAGAAGATAAAGTTGAATATGCTAAAGAAATGATGGAAAAAGCAAAAGCTAAAGGTGTTAAATTATTATTACCAATAGACAATGCTGTAGCTGATAAATTTGCTGATGTTAAACCAGTTATAACTGAAGATGCAAATATACCAGCTGGATATATGGGACTAGATATAGGACCTAAAACAATAGAAGAATATGTAAATACAGTAAAAGCTTCTAAAACAATAGTATGGAATGGACCTATGGGAGTATTCGAATTTGAAAACTTCGCAAAAGGAACATTAGCTGTTGCTAAAGCTATGGCAGCATTGACTGATGCTACAACAGTTATAGGTGGAGGAGATTCTGCTGCGGCTGTTAACCAATTAGGATTTGGAGATAAAATGACTCACGTTTCAACTGGTGGAGGAGCTTCTCTTGAATTCTTAGAAGGTAAAGAATTACCAGGTATAGTAGCTTTAGATAACAAATAAGAAAAATTAGTAGTTACCAATAATTTAAAATATATGACTATGGTAGTGATAAAACTACCACCACTACCATAGTTAAAAAAAGTACTATATAGAGTTTATAGTAATGGAGGAATTAAAATGAGAAAACCTATAATAGCAGGAAACTGGAAAATGCACAAAACTATAGCTGAAGCTGTAGAATTTGTTAATGAAATAAAAGGAAAAGTAAATAATACAGATGTGGAAGCAGTTATATGCGCACCTTTTACTTTATTAAAAGATTTAAAGGAAGCTACAAAAGGAACTGATATAAAAATAGGTGCTCAAAATATGCACTATGAAGATAATGGAGCATTCACAGGAGAAGTATCTGCTCCTATGTTAAATGAATTAAACATAGATTATGTAGTACTTGGACATTCTGAAAGAAGACAATACTTTAATGAAACTAATGAAACAGTAAACAAAAAAGTATTAAAAGCTTTAAAATCAGGAATAGACCCAATATTATGTATAGGTGAAACATTAGAAGAAAGAGAAGCTGATAAAACTAAAGATGTATGTAAAGTACAAGTTGAAAAAGCTTTAGAAAACGTATCTAAAGATGATATGAAAAAAGTTGTTATAGCTTATGAACCAATATGGGCTATAGGAACTGGTAAAACTGCAACTGCTGAGCAAGCTAACGATGTAATAGCATATGTTAGAGATGTAGTTAAAGGATTATATGGAGAAGAAATATCTGAAGAAGTAAGAATACAATACGGTGGAAGTGTTAAACCTGCTAATGTATCTGAAATAATGAATCAAACTGATATAGATGGAGCTTTAGTTGGTGGAGCTAGTTTAAAACCTGCTGACTTTGTAGAGCTTGTTAATTTCTAAGGAGTGAAAAACATGAAAAAACCAGTGGCATTAATAATAATGGACGGTTTTGGATGTAGTGATATAAAGGTAGGAAATGCAGTAGCAAGTGCAAAGACTCCTAACTTAGATAAATTACATGAAAACTATCCTCATACTTTAATAAAAGCTAGTGGACTTGATGTAGGTCTTCCAGATGGACAAATGGGTAACTCAGAAGTGGGACACACTAACATTGGTGCAGGAAGAATAGTATATCAAGATTTAACTAGAGTTAGTAAAGCAATAGAAGATGGTGAGTTCTTTAAAAATGAAGTCTTACTAAAAGCTATGGAAAATGGAAAAGAACATGCACTTCATTTAATGGGATTATTATCTGATGGTGGAGTTCACTCACACATAGACCATTTAAAAGCTGTAATAAAAATGGCTAAAGAAAATGGTGTTGAAAATGTATATGTTCACGCATTTACAGATGGTAGAGACACTGAACCAAAAAGTGCTTTAACTTATATCGAAGATGTAGAAAAATACATGAAAGAAGTAGGCGTGGGTAAATTTGCATCAGTATCAGGAAGATACTATGCTATGGATAGAGATAAAAGATGGGAAAGAATTCAATTAGCTTATGAAGCTATGGTAGATGGCAAAGGTGAAACTGCGACTTCTGCAAAAGAAGCGATAGAAAAAGCTTATGCCGATGATAAAACAGATGAATTCGTATTACCAACTGTAATAGTTGAAAATGATAAGCCAGTTGGTCTTATAAAAGAAAATGACTCTATAGTATTTGGAAACTTTAGACCAGATAGAGCAAGACAAATAACTAGAGCATTAGTATGTGATGATTTTACTGGATTTGAAAGACCTTGCATGAAAACTTACTTTGTTTGTTTAACTACATATGACATAACTATAAAAAATGTTAATGTAGCATTTAAACCGCAAAGTTTAAAAAATACATTAGGAGAGTATTTAGCTGAAAAGGGCAAAACTCAATTAAGAGCTGCTGAAACAGAAAAATACGCTCATGTTACTTTCTTCTTCAATGGTGGAGTAGAAGAACCAAATAAAGATGAAGATAGATTATTAGTACCATCTCCAAAGGTTGCAACATATGACCTTCAACCAGAAATGAGTGCTGATGAATTAACAGAAAAAATATTAAAAGCTATAGATGAAGATAAATACGACTTTATAGTACTTAACTATGCTAACCCTGATATGGTAGGACATACTGGAGTTATAGAAGCAGCAGTTAAGGCTGTAGAAGAAGTAGATAAATGTGTTGGTCAAGTTACAGCGAAAATATTAGAAAAAGGTGGAGTTTCTTTAATAACTGCAGACCACGGTAATGCAGAACTTATGCAAGACCCTGAAACTAAAACTACTGTAACTGCTCACTCAACTAACCCTGTGCCATTTATAGTAGTAGGTGATGATTATAAATCAGTTAAACTAAGAGAAGGTGGAAGATTATCTGATATATCACCTACAGTACTTGATTTAATGAACTTAGAAAAACCAGAAGAAATGACTGGAACTTCATTAATAGAAAAATAATTATATACGGCAAATTTAGCCTAAATTAACTATAATTTACCAAAATATATAATATAATATAAATAAATTCAAAAATTTGATAGTAAACTTGAAAGGAGACATAATTATGTCATTAATCGATTTAGTATACGCTAGAGAAGTATTAGATTCAAGAGGAAACCCAACTGTAGAGGTTGAAGTAGTATTAGAAAGTGGAGCAACTGGTAGAGCTATAGTTCCATCAGGAGCATCAACAGGAGCTTTCGAAGCAGTTGAGTTAAGAGATGGAGATAAAGATAGATTCTTAGGAAAAGGTGTTGAAAAAGCAGTTGATAATGTAAATGAAATAATAGCACCTGAATTAGAAGGTATGGATGCAACTGACCAACCAGGAATAGATGGATTATTAATAGAATTAGATGGAACTAAAAACAAAGGTAAATTAGGAGCTAATGCTATATTAGGTGTTTCTATGGCTGTAGCTAGAGCTGCTGCTGAAGAAGTTGGACTACCTTTATTCCAATACTTAGGTGGAGTAAATGCTAAACAATTACCAGTTCCAATGATGAACATATTAAACGGTGGAGAGCATGCTGATAATAACGTAGACGTTCAAGAATTTATGATATTACCAGTAGGAGCTAAATCTTTCAGAGAAGCTTTAAGAATGGGTGCAGAAGTATTCCACTCTTTAAAGAAAGTTTTAGGAGAAAAAGGATTAGCTTGTGGTGTTGGTGATGAGGGAGGATTCGCTCCAAACTTAGATTCAAACAGAGCTGCATTAGAATTAATAGTTGAAGCTATATCAAAAGCTGGATATGAGCCAGGAAAAGACGTTATGTTAGGACTTGACGTTGCTGCTTCTGAAATGTATAACAAAGAAACTAAAAAATACGTTTTAGCTGGAGAAGGTAAAGAATTAACTTCAGAGCAAATGGTTGAATTATATGAAGATTGGGCTAACAACTTCCCAATAATAACAATAGAAGATGGATTAGACGAAGAAGACTGGGATGGATGGAAAGTATTAACTGAAAGATTAGGAAACAAATTACAATTAGTTGGAGACGACTTATTTGTTACTAATACTGAAAGATTAGAAAGAGGAATAGAAGCTGGTGTTGCTAACTCTATATTAGTAAAAGTTAACCAAATAGGTACTTTAACTGAAACTTTAGATGCTATAGAAATGGCAAAAAGAGCTGGATACACTGCTGTTATATCTCATAGATCAGGAGAAACTGAAGATACTACAATAGCTGACTTAGCAGTAGCAGTAAATGCTGGTCAAATAAAAACTGGTGCTCCATCAAGAACTGATAGAGTTGCTAAATACAACCAATTATTAAGAATAGAAGAAATGATAGGTGAACCTGCTAGATACTGTGGTTTAAAATCTTTCTATAACTTAAAAAAATAATAATATAAATTATTTTATATAAAAGGAGCCTTAGATTTTTATAAGGCTCTTTATTTTTATATAAGTAGAATAAAATACTACTTTATGTAAATAATTCTTTATAAGAATAAAATTTAATATATAACTTTATAAACTAAAAAATTTTAATGATATTAGGTATATAATATAAAGAAGATAGGCTTAATAACTTGAATGTAGCATTTTATTGTGCTACACTAAAATTATGTTATAATTAGAGATTATAAACGTAGGAGGATAACCATGGCTAATGTTTTAATGGGATTACAAATAGTTTTATCTATCGTTTTAGTAATAAGTATAATGCCACAAGATAGCAAAAATGCTGTACCTACTGAATTCGGTGGAGAAGGAACACAAAGCTATTTTAAGCCAAAAGGAAAAGAAGCTTTTTTATCAAGAGTTACAAAAATAACATCAGTATTATTTTTCTTAAATGCAATAGCTTTACTTTTAGTTAAATAATAAAATTAAATTTGTTTAATAAAGATGACAATTACGAAAATCGTAATTGTTTTTTATTTAAAAAAACAAAAAATTACAAAATAAACCAATTAGTGATATAATTTAGGAATAGTTAATATATATGTAATTTATATAAATAAATTGGGAAAAATATTTATTAAACGCATAGAATAAATTAAATAACAAATATAAAAATGAGGAGGAAAAACAATGGGTGAAGAGCTAAAACAAAAATTGTTGGGACTTATATCAGAAGCAGCATACAATCCTCTAAAAAAAGAAGAGTTAGCAATGATATTTGATATACATCACACAGAAATACCGATGTTTTATAACTTTTTAGACGAGTTAGTAGAAGATGGGTATTTAATACTTACTAAAAAAGGTAAATATACATCTCCAAACAAGATGGGGCTTTTTGTAGGTAAATTAGTATCTCATAAAAAAGGATTTGGATTTGTAGAATCTGATGAAGAATACACTCAAGATTTATTTATACCTTCAGATAGCTTAAACGGTGCAATGCATAATGACAGAGTAATAGCGGAAATAACAACACCAGCAACGGACGAAAAAAGAGCAGAAGGTAGAATAATTAAGGTAATAGAAAGAGCTATAACAGATGTTGTAGGAACTTTCCAAGATAGTAAAAACTTTGGGTTTGTTGTGCCTGATAATAAGAAATTTAATAAGGATATATTTGTTCCTAAGAAGTTTTTCAATGGTGCAAAAGCAAATGACAAAGTTGTTTGTAGAATAACAAAGTGGCCAATGGAAGATAGAAAGCCAGAAGGTAAGATAATAGAAGTATTAGGACAAAAAGGTGAAAGATACGTTGAAATTGCTTCTGTAATAAGAGAGCATGGATTACCTGAAGAGTTTCCTAAGAAAGTATTAGATGAAGCTGAGAAGGTAGCTATTGAAATACCACAAGAAGAAATAGATAGAAGATTAGATATAAGAGATATGAATATATTTACTATAGATGGTGAAGATGCTAAAGACTTAGATGACGCTGTATCTATAGAAGTTTTAGATAATGGAAACTACAAGCTAGGAGTTCATATAGCTGACGTTACTCATTATGTAAAAGAAAAAAGCAAATTAGATAAAGAAGCTTTAAAAAGAGCTACTTCAGTGTACTTAGTTGATAAGGTTATACCTATGTTACCTAAGACTTTATCTAATGGAGTATGTAGTTTAAACCCTTTTGAAGATAAGCTTACATTATCTGTGTTTATGGAAATAAACAGTAAAGGTGAAGTTGTTAAACATGATATAAAAGAAACTATTATAAATTCTAAAGCTAGAATGACTTATACAGAGGTTTCTGATATTCTTGAAAAAGATGATGAAAAGCTTAAAAAGACATTTGCTAAGCTTGTAGATGATTTTTATAATGCTGAAAAATTAGCAAGAATATTAATGCAAAGAAGAGAAAAGCGTGGAGCTATAGATTTTGATTTCCCAGAAGCTAAGATAATTTTAAATGGTGATGGGGATGTTGTAGATATAAAACAATATGAAAGAAGAATATCAAATAGAATAATAGAAGAGTTTATGTTAGTTACAAATGAAACTGTTGCAGAGCATTTCTTCTGGTTAAACATGCCTTTTGTTTACAGAATCCATGAAACTCCAGCACATGAAAAGATAGAAACTTTAAATAAGTTTATATCTACTTTTGGATATGTTATAAAAGGTGATTTAGAAAGTGTTCATCCTAAGGAATTACAAAAGATTATAGAAAATATACATGGAACTACTGAGGAGAAGGCTATAAGTACTATTATGCTTCGTTCTTTAAAACAAGCTAGATATTCACCAGAGTGTATAGGTCACTTTGGATTAGCAGCACAATATTACTCTCACTTTACTTCTCCAATAAGAAGATATCCAGACTTACAAATCCATAGAATTATAAAAGAGTTCTTAAATGGAAAGATAAGTCAAAAAAGACAAGAGCAGTTAGCTCAAATAGTTGATTATGCTTCAACTCAATCTTCTGAAAGAGAAAGAGAAGCAGAACTTGCTGAAAGAGATGTTAAAGATATTTACAAAGCTAGATATATGGAAGATAAAGTTGGAGAAGAGTTTATCGGTATAGTTTCTAGTGTAACTTCTTTTGGTATGTTTATAGAACTTGATAATACTGTTGAAGGTTTAGTTAGACTTGCTGATATGAGTGATGATTATTATATATTTGATGAAAATACTTTTACTATTTTAGGTGAGAGAACTAAGAAAATGTATAAAATCGGTGATGTTGTTAAGATAAGAGTTGATAAGGTTAATGTTGACTTTAAAGAAATTGACTTTGCATTATTAGGTAAAGTTGAAAATGATATAGATGAGTAGTTAGTTACTTGCTAGTGACAGGTTTTGAATAGTTGTTTCCTTCACACAAAGACCTAAAAAAAGCGGTCTTTAAGTGTTTCGTCAACAACTATTCAAAACCTTGTTTTTGCAACTTAACTTTGAGGGGAAAGAGAAAGGGCAAAAGATTTATAAAAAAGATTTTAAAATATAAGAAATTTAAATTATTAAAAAATTATTTTTTAATAATATTTAAGTTATATGTTGTTAAAGCATTTATTTGGGTATTAATATAATAATATATTAATTATGTGTAATAGATTTGTAGTTATTACATATAATAGTATTAAATATAGTTATATATATGATTTTACTAGGATTTTGTAACTATTGACTAGTATGGTTATATATGGTATATTTTAAGGTAATTAAATGAAGGATAAAGATAAGAGGTGAATTGTATGGCAGGTGTTAAGGTTTTAGCTACTAATAGAAAAGCTAGACATGAGTATTTTATAGAAGAGACTTATGAGTGTGGTATCGAGTTAAAGGGTACTGAGGTTAAGTCTATTAGACAAGGAAAGCTTAACTTGACTGATGGTTATGCTTCTGTTGATAATTCAGAAGTATTTTTAAAACAAGTTCATATAAGTCCATACGAGCAAGGTAACATTTTTAATGTTGATCCTCTTAGAGTTAGAAAATTATTACTTCATAAACATGAAATTAGAAAGCTTATAGGGGCTACTACTATAAAAGGATATTCTTTAATTCCTTTAAGTGTTTATCTTAAAAATGGTAAAGTAAAAGTAGAGCTTGCTTTAGCTAAAGGTAAGAAATTATATGACAAACGTCAAGACTTAGCCAAAAAAGATGCTAATAGACGTATAGAAAGAGAATTATCTGGTAGATACTAGTATTAATTCCAATGAGATAATATTGCTTTTGTTTTTAAAAAGTTTTATTATATAGATAACAACTTAATAATAATAAATGGTGAAAAAAAGTTTGCGAAAAAGTCTTAAGGACTATAAAACTACCACGGGGGCGTAATGGTTTCGACGTGGGTTTGGAACTTGAGGCTGCGTGTCGTGTTACTCTGGGTCACGTAAAAACTGGGGAATTTAAAATAAACGCAAACGATAATTACGCTTTAGCAGCATAATGACTGCTCGTCCCGCCTAAGCCCTCCTGCCGGCTAGGCCTGGACGTCATCTATGCAGGGAACTACTTTCGGGGTGTCTCGACCGAGAGTGGACTAATCGGGACTGGTCAATCACATAGCTTGCCACTGGGCGATGTGTGCGACGAGATTTAAATCAGATGGCTACACACGTAGATGCAGCGAGGAAAAGACTTGCGGACAGGGGTTCGACTCCCCTCGTCTCCACCATTAAAATCCACGAAAACACATTGATATTTTATCAATGTGTTTTTTTATGTGTGGAAAAAGTAAATTAAAATAAGACTATATGAGGTGCGAAGAAATCTATATTAATGGACTACAAATGGAGGTATATATTTAATGCATATCAAAGTACATAAATTTATATAGTTTTTAATATTATGAAAACTACATGTCCATTACTAAAATAGAAAGATAAATATATAGATAGTAAGTCATGATTTTTTATTAGATGAAAGCTATACAAAGTAATAAAAAATTGATTTATCAAATAACATTATTAAGTGGGGTATATCAGGGGATGATATTTAATATGAAATGAGTCTATTAGAAAACTACGATCATTTCATATTAAATAATAGTTTAAATGTTTTATTTGAATCTGAATGATCATAATAGATGTTATTTTCAGATATAGGAACTCTAATTTTTGCTTTACGACAGCCATTAATATCATAAAGTATTATAAATTTGCCGCTTAAGTTATGAACTAAAAATATAGTTTTAACATTTTCGTAGATAGTGTTTGAATTAATTGATACTAATTCACCGCTATTTAAATTAAACTCATTAAGTTGACATGATGGTAGTGTAGATAATGTAATATAATTCAATAAAATCACTCCTTAACAAAAAGTATGCTCTATAAGTGTAAAAATATTCCTTAATATGGTAAAATAAATTTATAAAAGGGGGAGGGTTAATATGCCTAAAGTATTTTTATCTCATAGTAGTAGAGATAAGGAAAGTTATGTAAGAATAGTAGCAGATAAGTTAACTAAAGAGATGGGGTTTCATAATGTAGTATATGATGAATATACATTTGAAGAAGGAATGAAATCCATTGAAGAAATAGACAGAGGATTGGAAAAGTCAGACCTATTCGTAATATTCATATCAAACTCATCTCTAGAATCAGATTGGGTGAAGTATGAACTAGATAAATCAGAAAAATTACTAACTAGAGAGAAGTTAGATAGAATATATCCTATAATAATAGATAAAAACATAACATTTGATGATGAAAGAATTCCAAAATGGTTAAGGGAGTACAATTTAAAATATATTAGTAGACCAAGTAAAAGCGTAAATATGATAATTCAAAGAATGAGAGAAATAAGTTGGACGATTCATCCTAGAATAAAAGATAGAGAGAATATATTTGTTGGTAGAAATGAATATATAAGGAATTTTGAAGAACGAATAGACTCATTTGAGAAGGAAGTTCCAAGCTGTTTTATTTTTTCTGGATTTAAAAGTATAGGAAGGTCAGCCTTAATAAGGCATTGCTTCAAGAAAACAAATATTATAAAAGAGTCATATCAAATGCCTATAATTTATTTGAATTTTGATGAAAGCCTTGAAGACTTTATTATGAAACTATATGACTTAGGATTCTCCGAAGAAATAGATTTAAAGTATCTTATATGCAAAACAGTAGAAGATAAGGTGAATATTGCAATACGTATAATAGAAGATATACAAAAGCTTAATGAAAAAATATTAATTAGAGATAACGGCTGTATAATAAATCACAAGGGAGAATTAAGTAAGTGGTTTTTTGATATTCTAGAAAATATCAAAAAAACTCCTAAAATTACTTTCTGCATAGCATCTAAATTTAAATTATTTATTGAAGACTTGTGGAAAAAGGAGCATATATACTCTGTACATATTTCAGAACTTGATAAAAAAGAAAGAAATGGATTATTAAAAAGATATTCACAATTTGAAAATATTGAACTAGAGATTGAAGATATTAAATTCATAGGTGATTTATTATATGGGTATCCTGAGCAAATATTTTTTGCAGTAGATATAATAAAATCTAAAGGAATAAAGTATTTGAAACAGAACACTCACTTATTAGTAGATTATAATAGTCAAAAAGTAAGTACAATATTAATAAATTTTGAAAATGATAAAGAAAGCATGGAATTTCTATATTTATTAGCGGAGTTTGATTATATTGGATATGATTTTGTTTTTGATATTGTTGGAGATGAAGAAAAATATAGTGATAAGTTAAATGAATTTATTAATTTTGGAATTTGTGAGAATATCGGTGCAACTAATGAGTACATTAGAGTAAATGATGCTGTAAGAAATTATTTACAAAGAAATGGAATAAAGATGTCTCCTATTCATGAAAAGGCAATGAAAGAAAAATTAAGTTCTTTCTTAAAGAATACTGATATAGAAGAGTATAATATGCCGGAATTCCTATTTTCCCTTAAAAAGGCATTACTAGATGGTGAAAAAATTGATGATGATTTAATAATACCATCATTATATTTAAAAACAATGACAGAATTATATGAGAAGAAGAGAAATTATAAGGAAGTTATTAGATTTGCAGATAAAGCTTTAGAAAATATTAACTTTATGGATGCGAAAATAATATTTGAGATAAGATATCTTCTATGCTTATCTCTTGCCAAGATTCAAAGTGCTAGATTATTAGAAGAAGTTCAATATATAAATGGGGAAGACCATAATTTTTTAAAAGCTTTTTATTTTAGACAGATAGGTAAAAATGATAGGGCTTTAGAAGAATTAAATAAGAGTTTAGCTATCAGAAGTAGCTTCAATAAAGCTAAAAGAGAATTAGTACAAGTATTTATGAACTTGCAGGAATATTCGAAAGCTATGGAATATGCAAAGGAGCATTATGAGAATGATAAAACAAATCCATATCATATCCAAGCATACTTTAGTTGCTTAATTAAAAGTGACATGAATATAGACGATAAAAGGGCTATATTAACAGAGTTAATTTCTAATCTGGATAGAATTAAAAGTGAGAAAGCTAATGAAATGTTATTAAGATGTAAGGCTCAATTTGAAGCATTCTGCAATAATAATGAAGAAGATGCCTTGATATTAGTAAACAAATCAATACAAGATTATCCAAGGTTAAACTATGCTAGAATAGTTAAATTTGATATATGTGAAAAGTTTAAAAGAATAGATGACATGAAAGACATCATAAATTACCTTGAAGAAAATGGAAGTGGATCATCTAGCAATACTATAGTAATTTTTAAATCAATACTTATGTCTATAGAGGGCAGATCAGAAGAAGCATCAAGATATTTTAATACTAGGATAAAAAATTATACAGAACAGGCAAAAGATAGATTTACACAAAGGTTATTAAAATATTCTTAGAGATTGATTTTAATTTTAGAGAAATCGTGGATATGATTGCTATGAATCGTCTCCACCATTGAAATTCACAAAAACCATATTGATGAAATAGTCAATATGGTTTTTAATTTTATGTTAATATAAATTAAAAAAGGAAGTGTTCAAATGTTTAATAAATCAAAAATGATTATAGGATTAGGCTCCAAGCAAAGACTGTAAAACATTATAGCAAAGTGTTGTTTGGAGCCTTAATCAAATATAGGGCTTATATGTTTTGTGCAGTCTTTGCAACAACTATTTATAGAATTAAAAAATAGTATAGGAGCAAAGAAGATGAAATATAAAAAAACACAAGATATATTACCTAAGCATATAATTGAACTACTTCAAGAATATGTAGATGGAGAATATTTATATATCCCAACTAAGAGTGATAATAAAAAGTCTTGGGGAGAAAGAAGTGGATTAAAAAAAGAGCTAACTGAAAGGAATAAAGAAATTTTTAATAAATATCAAAAAGGAATAGAGATTAAAGAATTAATAAATCAATACTACTTAACTGAAAATAGTATAAGAAGAATAATAAGACAACAAAAAATTAAAGAATAAGTATTTTATTTATAATCAAGAATAATACAGAGTAGTTTATGAACATATTACTTTAAATATTTAGTGATATAATTATAATCTATAGAGAAAAGATTATTAATTATGGAGGGAGTAAGATGAATAAATTAAATGTATTAGAAGTTAATTTTGAATTTAATGGAATGACAAATACAATATATCCAGTTATATTAAGTGATGATAAAGAAATGATTTTAATTGATTGTGGATATTCTAATTTTTTAACATTAATAGAAAAATGTGCAACTAAAAATAATATAGATTTAAGTAATTTGACAAAGTTAATCATAACTCATCATGATTTTGATCATATGGGATCAGCAGCTGATTTAAAGTCAAAGTATCCAAATATCCAGATATTAGCTTCATTAAAAGATGAAAAATATATTAGTGGAAAAGAAAAGTCTTTAAGACTTCAACAAGCAGAGTCAATATATGATAATTTGCCAGAAGAACAAAAAGAGGAAGCACTTAATTTTAATAAATTACTAGAATCAATAGATAATGTTGATATAGATATAACCTTAAACGATGGTGATACATTTGACTGGGGTGGTGGTATAGAGATAATTGAAACGCCAGGTCATATGCCAGGACACATATCGATTTATGTAAAGGAAAGTAAAACATTGATAGCCGGAGATGCTTTAGTGATAGAGGATGAAAAACTAGCCATTGCAAATCCACAGTATACATTAAATATGAAAGAGGCTAAAAAATCTATAAATAAATTACTAAATTATGATATTGATAAAGTCATATGTTATCATGGAGGAATATATCAATCGGATATAAAGAATTCACTTGAGAACATTTAATTATTAGTGATAAAGAACTAATAAAATTAGTTTAAATAAATATAAAATGTGTTATAAGAATATTATAAAAAAGAAATAAAAATAACATTAATATATAAATGGAAAAAAATTTAACAGAATAGAACAAAGAGTATTGAAATTTTACTTTCAATACTCTTTATTTTATTGGCGAAGATTGAAGGAAAAATTGTGTATGTTTGTAATGATAAGTCAATTTTGTAAAGTTAAACGTCAATCCAGACGATAAATATATCTGTTCAAGAACAGTCATAGCAGGATCACCAGAATTTAATTCAAGTATATTAGCTACATCATCACTTAACTTATCTATATGAACATATCTATCGGAAAAACCTATGTTTAACCCTAAAGCAGCCTCTAAATATTCAAATATAGACTTTTCGGCAATTTCTTTAGTTAAATATGGAACAACGCTCTTTTTGTAGTAAGACTCTTCATAACACATAATCTCACGATCAATATATCTTATTCTTTTAACAGAATAAACTTCATCTTCCGTAGAACATTCAAGCGACTGGGCTATTTCTTCACTTGGATTTATTACTTCAAAGTTTAATACTTTTGAAGTAACTTTAAAATCTTTTAGGGTATTAGTGAATCCAGCAGTTACATTTAAGTCTATATAACCAGTACGGTTTCTTCTTCTTACAAATATTCCACTACCTTGAACTTGATAAACTATTCCTTTAAGAACTAAGGATTCTAAAGCCTTAACTATAGTACTTTTACTTACATTATAGTCTAAAGCAAGAGTTTCTACGGTAGGTAGTTTTGTTCCTTGAGAAAAATCATTATCGTAAATATATTTTTCTATATTATTAGCTATTTGTTGATATTTCAGCATTTTTACACCCTTTACTAGTCAAATTATTTCATCACTAAGTATAGCATAAATGATAAACAAAACCAAGGTGATGGGAGTATAAGAAAATGTTTTCAAAAGATATTGACAGAATTGTACCGGTATAATTATAATATGAATATATAATATGATTGTATACGAGGTATTTTTATAAAAAGAATGATTTAGGAGGAAATATTATGTCAAATAGTATTCGTGACTATGAAAAGTTAGCGGTAGATATATTAGCAGCTGTTGGAGGAAAAGAAAATATTATTAAAGCATCAAGATGTGCAACTAGACTTAGACTAGTTTTAAAAGAAACTCCTAAAGATGCAAATAAAAAAGTTTCAGAGCTTACTGGTGTTATAACAGTGGTAGAAACTGGAGGCCAGTTCCAAGTCGTTATAGGAATGCATGTAGGAAAAGTATTTGATAAATTATCAAGTTTAACTAATTTAGAGGCTTCAAATGATGATGAGGAACAAAAAACAAGTATATTAAATAGAGTAATTGCAACTATGTCTGCTGTATTTGCACCATTTATATATGTATTAGCTGCAGCAGGTATTTTACAAGGGTGTTTAATATTAATAAATATGCTAAACCCATCTTTTGCAAGTACAGGAACATATGAAGTATTAAGCTTTATGTCTTGGACACCATTTACATTTTTACCAATATTCATAGCTATTACAGCATCAAAGCATTTTAAATGTAATCCATATATTGCAGTAGCATGTTGTGCAGCACTTGTAAGTCCAAGTTGGGCAGAGATAGCATCAAGGATAGCTGGTGGAGAAACAGTAACATTTTTAGGAATTGGTTTAGCTGAAACAACATATACGTCATCAGTTTTACCTCCATTATTTTTAGTATGGTTATTATCTTATGTAGAAAAGTTTATAGAAAAGAAATTACCGGATGCTGTTAAGCCATTATTTACACCATTTTTATGTATGGTAATTATGGTTCCTCTCACTATAATCATGATAGGGCCTTTATCAGATAGAGTAGCTACAGCTATAGCAAATGGATACAACTACTTGTATAATGCAGCACCAACAGTTGCAGCTGCAGTTATAGGTGGATTATGGCAAATAGTAGTAATATTTGGAGTGCATTGGGGAGTTACACCAATGAATATAGCAAATTTCGAGATGAATGGTATGGATACATTCCAAGCATTCCAAACAATGGCAGTTATAGCACAGGTAGGAGCTGTTGTAGGGGTATTTATAAAATCTAGAAGTATGGCAACAAAGAACATAGCATTATCTGCAGGTATTACAGGTATATTCGGTATTACAGAGCCGGCAATATATGGGGTAAACTTAAAGCTTAAGAAACCATTTATAGCTGGATGTATAGCAGGGGCAGTAGGTGCAGTAGTAGCGTCGTTATTTAATACTGCATACTATGTATATGCTGGACTTCCAGGGATGTTAACAATAGTTAATGCTATTAGTGCTGATAATCCAAGTTCAATAATAGGTATGTTATTAGGATCAGCTATAGCATTCTTCGGAGCAATAATAATTGTCCAAATAATAGGTATCGGTGAAAAAGAAAAAAAAGAAGCGAAAGTTGAAGTTTCATCACAAAGTTTAAAAAAAGTAGAAAAAGAAATAAAAAATCCAATAACAGGTAAAGTAATAGCGCTTGAAAATATAAAAGATCCAGTATTTTCATCAGGAGCTATGGGTAAAGGTATAGCTATAGAGCCAAAGGATAATAAAGTGTACGCTCCATTTAATGGAAGTGTAGAATTTGTAGCTGATACTAAACATGCAATAGGTTTACGTTCTGAAGAAGGTGTAGAATTATTAATCCATGTAGGCATGGATACCGTAAAAATGAACGGAGCAGGATTCAATATGAAAACAGAAGCTAATTCAACAGTAAAAGAAGGAGATTTACTTTTAGAATTTGATATAAAGAAAATAGAAAAAGCAGGATATTCATTAGTTACACCAGTAGTAATAACTAATAGTGATATCTATGAAGGATGTGCATTATACATAGATGAAGAAGTAGAGTTTGGAAAATCAATAATTAATATTAAAGAGAAGTAAACGTAAAGAAATATTTACGCGGGAGGATAACTATGAATCAATTACCAAAAGATTTTTTATGGGGAGGAGCATTTGCTGCTCATCAATTTGAAGGTGGATGGAACGCAGGAGGAAAAGGTCCTAGCGTTGTAGATGTAATGACTGCAGGTGCACATGGTGTACCTAGAGAAATAACTGAAACAGTTATGCCAGACAAATTCTATCCAAATCATGAAGCAATAGATTTTTATAGTAGATATAAAGAAGACATAGCATTACTTGCTGGAATGGGAATTAAGTGCTTAAGAACTTCTATAGCATGGACAAGAATATTCCCTAAGGGGGATGAATTAGTTCCAAATGAAGAAGGTTTAAAATTCTATGATGATTTATTTGACGAATTATTAAAGTATAATATAGAGCCTGTTATAACTTTATCTCATTTTGAAATACCGCTACATATAGCTAAGGAATATGGCGGATTTAGAAACCGTAAAGTAGTAGATTTATTTGCTAACTTTGCAGAGGTTTGTTTCAAGAGATACAAGGATAAAGTTAAGTACTGGATGACTTTCAATGAGATAAACAATCAAATGGATACGGATAATCCATTATTCTTTTGGACAAACTCAGGAGTAACAGTTGAGCCAGGAGAAGATCCAAAGGCTATATTATACAAGGTTGCACATAATGAATTATTAGCAAGTGCAAAGGCAGTAATAATAGGTCGTAAAATAAATTCTGAATTTAAAATAGGATGTATGGTTTCTCATGTACCTATATATCCATACTCTTGTAACCCAGAGGATATAATGGCAGCAGAAGAAGCAATGCGTCAAAGATTCTTCTTCCCAGATGTGCACGTACGTGGACATTATCCAAGATATGCATTAAAAGAATTTGAAAGACAAGGCTATGATATAGGAATGGAAGAAGGAGATGCCGAAATATTAAAGGCTGGAACGGTAGACTATATAGGATTTAGTTACTACATGTCTACTGTTGTAAAATCTGATGTAAATAATGATAATTCAGATTCTGTTAACGGAGCATTATCAAACTCAGTACCTAACCCATATATAAAATCTAGTGACTGGGGGTGGCCAATTGACCCAGTTGGTTTAAGATACACTTTAAACCGTCTATATGATAGATATGAACTTCCATTATTCATAGTTGAAAATGGATTTGGGGCAATAGATACAGTTGAAGAAAATGAAGAAATACACGATGTTTATCGTATAGATTACTTAAGTAAACACATAGAAGAAATGAAGGAAGCAGTAAACTATGATGGTGTAGAATTAATGGGGTATACTCCATGGGGAATAATAGATTTAGTATCTTTCACTACTGGAGAAATGAAAAAGAGATACGGTATGATATATGTTGATCGTGATAATGAAGGTAATGGTACTATGAAGAGATTACGTAAAGATTCTTATTTCTGGTATAAAGATGTGATTGATTCTTGTGGAGAAAAATTATAGGATAATAAAAATTGTTAGTACCACAAAAATAGTGGGCATGATTGTTATGAATCGTATCCACTATTAAATATAAAAAAAGATATTAGTAATTACTAATATCTTTTTTATTTTACTCTCAATCTCAATTTAAAATTAGTTAAATAATTTCTTCAAATATTTTTCTCAAATACTTTATTTGAAAATTTACATCCCCAAGTGCTATCATGACCTCATAAGACAAAACGAAACAAAATAGGAGGAAATGATGAACTACAAACCCAACACAAAACTAATAAAATTTCACATGCTAAAAAAAGGCTACTCAATAACAAAACTAGCAAAGAAAAGCAACCTAGGAAAATCAACAGTATCAAGACTAATAAATCAAACAGGAACACCAAGAATAGAAACAATCTACAAAATAGCTAAAGCCTTAGATATAGAAGTAAAAGATATAACGCTATAAAAGAATAGGGGGGATAAAATGTATAAACAATATATAGAGGAAATAAAAAATATTAGAGATTTAGAAACAGTAATAAACTACTACTATCCAAGCCAACTAAGAAAAAACAAAATGAAATGTCCATTTCACAACGATAAATCACCAAGCCTTCAAATAGCAGACAAAGGAAATGGAGCTTTTTACAAATGCTTTGGATGTGGAGTAGGTGGAGATATAATTGACTTTATAAAAAGAGTAGAAAAAATAAACTTTATAGAAGCTTTAAAAAAAGCCTACGAAATATTAAACAGACCACTAACATTACCTACAAAAAGAACTATCAGACTAAATTCAGTAAACAAAACTAAAATCAATGAATATTACAACAATCAAGTAAAAGAAGCTATACAAGAAAAAAACTTAGACAAAGCCTTTGAACTAAGCTGTAAGCAAGAAAAAGAAATAAATCAAAATTATCATATAAACTTTCCTTACTTAGATTCTAAAAATAGACCTCAAAAAATATGGGACAACTTAGATGTACTATTAAAACACAATAATATAAATGTAGTTTACAACGAAATAGTTAAAGATATTGAAATAACTGGACTAGAAGGAACAAATCTAGAAAGTCAGTTAGTAGATATACATTCACTTTGCAATAAATATGGATTTTCCCTAAGTCTAAATACAATACAATCTTTCATACATCGTATAGCTTACAACAATTCATATAATCCAGTAGTAGATTATCTAAGAAATTGCTATATGGAATTTGATGGGGAAAGCAAATACATACAAATGTTATGTGATGCACTTATCACTAGACGTGATTATGACCAAGAGTTAAAAAAATTATTAATAAGGAAGTGGTTATTAAATACAGCTAACATTGTATTTAATGATGGAAACACTAACATAGAAGGAATATTAACATTGCAAGGAAAGCAAGGTATAGGTAAAACAAGATTAATAAGAAAACTAATACCTATGTATGTTAAAACAGGACTAGAACTAGACCCAAGTGATAAGGATAAAGTTTATCAATGTATAAAATATTGGGTATGTGAACTAGGTGAGTTAGATTCAACTCTTAAAAAAGACTTAGCAAAGTTAAAAGCTTTTATAACTGAGCAAATGGATGAATTTAGAAGACCTTATGGATTAGTACCTATTAAATATCCAAGAAAAACATCCTTTTATGCAACAGTTAATAATGAAGAATTTTTAAAAGATGAATCAGGAAACAGAAGGTATTGGGTAATTCCTATTGAAAAGATAGATTTTGATTTGATAGACAAAATTGATATAGATAAATTATGGGGAGAGGTAATGTATTTAAAAGAAGAAAATATGGAAACTACCTATTTAAATCAAAGTCAAATAGAAAGGTTAAATACTAGCAATGCTGATTTTAAGGTTATGAATCAATTGGAACTAGGCATTAATATGGAGTTTGATTGGGATGCTGATAAAATTATGTGGAATTGGAAGTCTTCTACCGAAATAGCAAATAGACTACGTTTAAAATCTAGTAAAGGTTTAAGAGCTACATTAGAAAGTTATGGTGCTAAGTATAAAAAGGTTGGTAATAAAAGAGGTTATAACACCCCACCATATAAATATATAATGTCCATTAGTTGATTTTAGGTACAGTAAATGCTGTACCTTTTATATATTAAGTTAAAACTTTATTTAAAAATACTTTGGAAAGTACACTAAAAGTACGCCAAAGTACACTAAATTTATTTTTGATGAACTACTTTAAAATATAGAAAAAACAACAGGTTTAAGAATTATACCCACCATAGACACTAGATTAAATAAACTATAAGAGTATTTTGATAAAAATATATTATTATAGTTAAATTTATTTATTGTGTACTTGCTGTACTTAATAAAAGCTAGATATAAATAGCCTTAAGTTAAAAAACTAAAACATCACAAAATGAATCTGTATATATTAAATATAAATAAATAGACAAAACTTTAATTTTGGGTAAAATTTATCTAAATAATATACAAAATGAAAAAATAACTATAGAGTTTATATTGACAATTAAATAAATTTAGTAGAAGTGTTAATAGGTTTATTTGTTGAAAAATGTTGAAAAGTGAAGTATCATATGCTAATCTTTATATAAGAGACAAAAAGTTTAGATAAAATACAATACAACGTGCGTTAGAGAATTGGAGTCAAGCACAAGCCTTAAAAATATTAGTTAACAGTACTAATAGAGGCTTAGCTTGGCTCTTTTTTAGCGTAAAAGGAGGGTCTTTGATGTTAAAAATTTTAAAGCCAGCACCATTTATGAAAAGGTTACCAGAAGAAGAAATAGCTCCAACGTATAAAAGATATCGTATCCAGATATTTATAAGTATTTATGTAGGATATCTTTTATACTATTTTGTAAGAAGTAATTTTGCCTTATCAAAGGTCTATCTTATACAACAGGGATTTACAAAAGTTGAGATAGGACTTGTTGCATCAGCTTTAGGATTATCCTATGGTATTAGTAAGTTTGTAATGGGAAATGTATCAGATAGATCTAATCCAAGATATTTCTTAGCAATAGGTCTTATATTATCTGGTATAGTAAATTTATTTTTACCAAATGCAAATAATATTGCTTTTATGTTTATTTTAATGTTATTAAATGGATGGTTTCAAGGAATGGGATGGCCTCCATGTGGTAGGATAATGACTCACTGGTTTTCAGATAGTGAGCGTGGTGTAAAAATGTCTATTTGGAATACTGCACATAATATAGGTGGAGGATTTATAGCTACAATTGCATTAATTGGGGTATCATTATTTGGAACATGGAAAGGTATTTTTTATTTACCAGCAATAATAGCAATTGTAGGTGGAGTAGTATATACTATATTTGCAAGAGATACTCCACAGTCTGTTGGATTACCCCCAATTGAAGAATTTAAAAATGATTATCCAGAGTATGAAGTTAAGGGTATAAATGCTGAAGAAGAACTTACTGCTAAGGAAATTTTATTTAAGTATGTATTAAATAATAAATTTTTATGGTGTATAGCTTTGGCAAACGTTTTTGTATATTTAGTTAGATATGGTGTTATAAATTGGGTTCCTACATATCTTCAAGAAGTTAGAAATTTCAACCCAAAAGATTCTTCTATAGCATTTGCACTATTTGAATATGCAGCTATACCTGGAACTATTATAGTTGGATGGATTAGTGACCATATATTCAATGGTAGACGTGCTCCAATGGGTATAATATGTATGGTTGGAGTAGCTATAGCAACAATGGTGTATTGGAAAAGTACAAGTCCTCTTGCTATAAATTGTGCATTGGCATCAATAGGAGCATTAATTTATGGACCTGTTATGTTAATAGGAGTAAGTGCACTAGATCTTGTACCTAAAAAAGCAGCTGGTACTGCGGCAGGATTTACAGGTTTATTTGGGTATATGGGAGGACAGGTTTTAGCTGAGGTTGCAATGGGTATGGTAGTTGATAAATTTAATTGGGATGGAGGATTTATAATGTTAATAATATCTTCAATCTTAGCAATAGTATTTTTATCATTTACTTGGAATACTCATAATACAAAAGAGAAAGCTAATGCTTAATGAAATATATAGTACATATAATAAATAAACAATAATTTTTATTTATTTTAGGAATTGTATATATAATTTTACAATGTTTATTATTTTATAATATATTTATTTTTTATTGTTAGGTTAGAAGTAAATAGTATATATGGAATTTTTAAAATAAATTATTTAGTATAAATAAGAACTATTCTCCAATATTTACATATGATATAGAGAACACTATTTATATCAGAAAAAGGAGAATCAACAATGGAAAGAAATTATTGGCAAGACTATTGGGATAATTATTATAAGTTTGTAGCTTTATATCTTAGAGAATTACAAAATGCAAATCCTGATGTGGATATTAAAAATGAATACTTAGAAGTGGCTAGCTTATTTGAGCCTGCTATGCCTCTTGGAGATAATGATGATTATGACGATTATGATGATAGTGATGATTATGATGACTATTTAGAAGGAGATAACAATCAACCTTTTACATCACCTAGTGGTGATCAATCTGCTGAATCTTTTACATCACCTAGTGGTGTGCAACCTGCTACTACTTTTACATTACCTGGTGGAGATCAATCAGCTCAACCTTTTATATCACCTGGTGGTGGGCAATTTACTATAAATAACTGTAGGAGAGTGGCGATAGTTAGAATAGTAATGAGAAGAGGTTTTACACCTTCTAACTTCTTTATGGCAGTAGATAGAGCTGATAGAAGAAGTATTCAAGGATTTAGAATAGCTTGCGAATCTGGTAGAATTAGATTTGTACCAATGGCTGTAGAATATAGAAATATTAATCTTATAGAATGCGCATTTTAGATTGAATTTAATAAGAGGCATCCAAGTAATATATAATACTTGAGATGCCTCTTATTATTTATTAATTAAATTTTTCAAAAAATAAATTTATATAAAAAATTAAAATATAAGAAAAAAAAACCGTATATATTTAAGTATGAATTAGATTTTAAGAGATAAAAATGCAATGTATGAAAAGGTTAAACATAAAGCCTAATTTATACAAATTATTATACGATGGAGAATTGATTATATGGAAATTATAAATAAGATAGAAGATTTAATTAAAAAAAATGATATAGAAAATGCTTATGAATGCATAATTCAAAATGAAAGACAATATTTAAACAATGCTAAGTATTGGAATTTAAGAGGTATTTTGTGTTCACAAATAAAAGAATATGAAGCAGCAATAAGTTGTTATAAAACTTCAATTGATATTAAGTGTGACTATATAGATGCATATTTCAATTTAATATACACATACCTGATTACAGGAGAAAAATTAAAGTCGGTTTTAAACGCTAGTATATCTTTAAGATACATTGATGATATAAATTATATAAATGATATAAATAATTTATATAAATATGAAAAAGCATCAAAAAATTATATAGAATTATTAAATGAGGCTAAAACTAATATTTATATAGACAAAGATAATGCTAGCTTAATAAAGTATTTAGCTAGCCATTATAACAATATAAGCAAAGAATATATACAAAGTTTATATGAAAATAATATAGCATGTAACTGGGCGTATGTAAAAGATGATTGTATTGTTACAAACAAAGAAATTATAGGTATAGACGATTTTATATGCAATTATAATTATTCAGATTTTGATGTAATAGTTCCTTATGATATGAACTATATAAATGTAATAAAAAACATAGCATCAAAGGGAGTAAATAAATGTTTTGTATTACTTTCTTATGACGGGAAATTTAAACTTATTGATATAGATAATGAAATTATGACAGGGTTAAGAAATGAAGATTACAAAAGAACAGTAACATTAAATAGATTTAATGCAGCTGACTCAAATGTATATGCATTAATAAAGTATATGCCACAACAATATAAAGATAAGTATAAGTTAAATATTATTAAAGGCACTGATGTTTGCGATATAGAAAATATAGTTAAAGTACCTCTTATATCATCTATTACGGTTTCAGGATTTAATACATTTTGTAATTTTTATCCAAAACTTACTTATAATATTGAGGTAGGTCATGGAGAGGTAGGCTTTAAAGGGTGTGGATTAATGGATAAGAAAAATAAGGAATTTGCGTTTACCCCAGAAGAATATAAAAATATAGATAAAATATTTACTCCATCTAAAATGTGTATGTTATTAACAAGTGCATTTGCAGCTGTACCAGAAGATAAATATGAAATAACAGGAAATCCTAGAACGGATCTTGTTATGTTATCTGATGGAAAAAGAAATTTAGAAAAATTATTAGGAATATCTTTAGAAAATAAAAAAGTTATATTTAATATGCCAACATTTTATGTACATGATAACTCAGGGGTATCAAATGGTTCAAGAGAACTTAATGATGCTATAAAAATAAAAAACTTTGATTATGAAAAATTTAATCAATTCTTAATAGATAATAATATAATTTGTATATCAAAGGTACATCACGGAGAAGAAAGAAGTGTTACGAAAAAAGCAAAGAATAGAAATCTAGATAATATGATATTTATATCTAATAAAGATTTAGAAGATAAAGATTTAGATTTATATGAAGTTTTAAATGCAGCTGATATTTTAATTACTGATTACTCAAGTATATATGGAGATTTCTTATTTATGGATAAGCATACGATATTTGTAAATACAGATATGGAAATATATGAAGAAGAAAGAGGAATAATTTTACAGCCTTATGATTTCTGGGCAGCTGGACCTAAGGTACAGGAACAAGAAAGGTTATCTGAAGAAATAATTAAATGTATTAATGATAATAATTATTATAAAAAAGAACGTAATACTATTAGAGATATTTTTTATTATCATAAAGATAATAAATCAAGTATTAGAGTATGGGATAGCATAGATCGTGTATTAAGTAATTTATAACAAAAATGTAGGGGAGTAATAGGAGACTATGAATAATAAATATAATTTATATAAATATATAAATGGGAAAAATAGCATTGATAGGATTATAAGGATATTAAATTAAGATAATATTAGTACAGATATGGAAATAGAGATGATCAATTCTATAGCTGATTTTATACAAAATAATCTTTATTATGAGTACTTAGAGTCATTTAATAAATTAGCAGATGAAGTAGTAAATATAATAGAAAATTTTAATAGTGAAAGTATAGACTTATGTGTAAATCAAAAAAATAGAATAGATAATTTAATTAAAGCCTTATCTAATTTTAAAAAAGATATTAATAATATAGAAGTTAATTTATATTTTTGCGGAAGAGACAAATATAATATAATAGATAAATGTACAAATAAAAAAGTTATATATATAGATAACATTAATGAGTACATACGTTTAAATAATGAACTAAAAAATGATCAAGTTAACATATTGATAGTAAGTGAAGAAACTATATATAGTGATTTAGATTTTAACTTATATTTTAATGATGTATTATATTACGATAAGTTAATGAATTCTATATTTGAAGTAAGTGAAAACATATATTCTGCAAATTATGATTATAATTATTTATCAAAAACTCTAGAAAAGTGTAAATGTGAAAATATAAATACGTTAGTGGTAGGTAACTCTTATCCATTAACAGGTATAGATGTAAAACTTTTATCAAATAAATCTGTAAATTTATCTATATCTAGTCAAGATTTATACTATTCTTACAAACTAGCAAAAGAAGCTATAAATAACAATGAAAATGTAAAAAGATGTATTATAGGAGCTGGATATTATCTAGTAAATCATGATTTATCTAAATGTAAAAGTGAATATTCTGTTAATATGGTTAAATGCCTATATTATCCTATATTAAAAGATAAACACAACTCAGAAAAAGTGGATACTATAGAATTTTTAAACCTAAGAAAAGTATTAAAAAATGATTTAATAGATTATATATTCAATCTAGAATTCTTACATAATCATTTTATAGATTTAATATATAGAGAAAATAATGGATATTTCAATAAAAATCAAAGTAGAGAAATGATTAGTATTTTACAAGGAGTTAAGTTAAGTAGTATTAGTGAAGATGAAAAATATAGACTAGGTGAATCTAGAGCTAATCAACATAATGACTTATCTAAATATACTGAAACTAAAAAGGAATATAATTGTATATTTAATGAGTTTATAAGCTTTTTAAAAGATAAAGGTGTAGAACCTGTAATAGTTGTATTTCCAATTACTAAATATTATAGCAAGTTTATAAATAAAACATATGAAGACGAATTTTATAAAATTATAGATGGTATAAAAGAAAAATATGAAGTTAAATTAATTGATTTTTCAAAAATGGATATATTTGAAGAAGATGATTTTATAGATTTTGATCACATAGGTGAATCAGGAGCTATTAAGATAACACATGAGTTAGATAAAATTTTAAATTAAAAAATAATATATCTAATAGCATAATTTTAGAATTATTAAATATTGTTATGTAAAAAACTTGATATAAACATAGGGTAAAAATATATATTTTCGATTGTTTAATCAATGTGTGTATTATTCTTGTGATTTGTCTAAAACATTGAGATACACAAAAAGGTATTGACTAATTGGTCAATACCTTTTATTTATATGTATGTGAATTTAAATAGAATGATTTTTAAATGCATATCTATAAAGTGCACTATCTGAGTTTAGATGTAATTCAAGAATTAACATATCTAAAAGAGAAATAAAAATATTTAATAAATTAAAAAATAATTGCAACAATACATTAATCCAAGTTGTATTTATAATTACAAGGAGGTTTTAATATGGTTAATTTTGAAGAAGTGTATAATCGGCAAGTTGATACAGTATTTAAAATATGTGTACTGTATCTTAAAAAAATAGATGATGCAGAAGAAGCTACACAAGATACTTTTATTAGATATCTAAAGTATAATCCAGAATTTGAAAACATTAAGCATGAGAAAAATTGGTTCATAAAAACAGCAACTAATATATGTAAAAATATCTTAAAAAGTTCATGGTTTAAGAAAATAGTATGCTCAGAAGATTTATCTCATTTTTATCAAGAAGAAAAAGATTATGATATTTTACAAGAAATATTAGAATTACCTCATAAATATAAAATGAGTATTTATCTTTTTTACTATGAAGGATACAGTACAGAAGAGATTGCCCAAATATTAGATATGAAGCCATCTACTGTGCGTTCAAACCTACATAGAGGAAGGAAATTACTAAAAATTAGTTTAGGGAGTGATTATATCAATGAAGGATAATGAGATAAAAAAAGTATTTGATAAGATAAAAGTAGATGAGTCGATGAAATCTCGTATTTATGAAAATGTATATAAGGATTTAAATACTAATAAAGAAAGTAAAAAAAGTAAGTTTAATATTATATATTTAAATCATAAAAAATCATTATCTACTTTAGCGGCAAGTTTAGTACTTATATGTGGATTGTTTTTATATAATGAAAATAAGGTAGATAATATGCAAAATCTATCAATGTCAAATGAACATTTAAATACATCAATTTCACGAAGCAGAGCAATTATCGAAAATAATGAATTTAACAATTTTGAATTTGAAATTTTAAAAGATAACACCACAAAAGTAGAAATTAAAAATAATGAAAATACTAATGTGTTTAAAGAAATAACAAATGAAAAATCTATAAATAATTTATTAAATCTTTTACAAGATGCTAAAGAAAAAGATTTTAACCCTGAAAGTTATGACAATTTTAAAGACACAGGAAAGATTATAACTTTAAGTTTTATAACGAAAGATGGTTTAACAAGTTCTATAAAAATTAACTTAGACTTAAAAATTGCTTGTATAAATGAAAAATACTATACTGTATCATTTGAAGTGATAAAAATTATAGATGAAGAATTAAAAAATATAAAAGATTTTAATAAAAATTAATAAAAATAAAATTTAATGCAACAATTTACAATTTTAAATTGTATTTATATATGAATGGACAACAAACAAATAAAAAATAATAAGTGGGAGGAATATATTATGAAAAAGCAAATTATAGCATTATTAACAGTTGGATTAATTTCAGTAAGTGGAATTCTTGTATTTGCAAATAATAAATCATCGATAACTAAAAATGATGTAAATTCAAATGGAGAGCATAAGGATATATCAGAAGTTAATGGAGATGTTAATGTTAATGATATTGCAATCAGAGGAATAATTAAGGGTATAGGCATAGATAAAGAAGTAACATCTGTAAGGGTAGAAGGAAATTTAGAAAAAGATACTAGCTATGATATAGCAGATGTTCTTGTAGGTAAAGATACTATAATTAAAAAAGGTAATTCAAGCTCTAATCTTAAAGTTTCAGATTTAAAAATAGGACAAAAGATAGAAGTTGTATTTCAAGGGCCAGAAGGAAGATCTTATCCTGTAACAGCTAATGCATATAGTATTAATATTATTGATTAAAAAAATTAAATAATTAAAAAATCTAGTTGAGTAAAAGTACTTATTATAAGCATTTTTACTTAATTTTTTTGCCAAATCTGAAATCAAATAAAATTGAAGTAATTATAATAATCCAGTGGTAGATTATCTAATAAACTGCTATATTAAAATATATTAATTCTAATAATAGTTAGGTATAATTTTAAAGTATACAATAAGATTATAAATTAAATTAATTCAGATAAAGAAATTAGAAAGGTTGGACAAAAATGATAAGAAATATTGTAAAGGATGTATTATTTTTAGAACAAAAATCAGAACCTGCAACTAAAGAGGATGTAGAAGTTATTAATGATTTAATAGATACATTAAGAGCAAACTTAGATCATTGTGTAGGCATGGCAGCAAATATGATAGGAGTAAAAAAACGTATATTGGTATTTAGCGTAGGTAATATCATAGTTCCTATGGTAAATCCAGTTATATTAAAAAAAGAAAAGCCTTATGAGGCAGAAGAAAGCTGTTTATCTTTAGAAGGTTTTAGAAAAACAACAAGATATGAAACAATAGAGGTAGAATATCTAGATAAAAATTTCAAGAAACATAAACAAATATTTACAGGATTTACTGCTCAGATTATCCAGCATGAAGTAGATCATTTCGAAGGCATAATAATCTAATAAATAATATTATGGGTATTATTACATAAATTCATATCCGACAATTACCGAGGCACATAACCTTTAAAGCATTGAAATTACCACATCAACAGGTGTGGTAATTTTTTTATTTTATTAACAATAAAAGTAAAAGGATTCTATTGACATAAATAGTAATAGTAGATAATATAGTTTAGTACAAAACAAATTTTTATATGGAGGTGTTTCCATGAAAAATAAAAATAAGCTTAAACTAGGTCTTGATATTAGTAAAATTCACCATATAATTTCAAGGAAGATGGATGCTTCTGTAATTAGTGCAATTGATGATAACTTAACTGTGTCACAAGCTTATGTAATCGATTTTATTTCTAATGAAGGCAAAGACAAAGAAATATTCCAAAAAGATTTAGAGAGAGAATTTGATTTAAAGCGTTCATCTATTAGCTTAATGCTAAATAATATGGAAAAGAGTGATTTAATAGAAAGAGTACCTGTTACGGAGGATGCACGTCTAAAGAAGATAATTTTAACTCAAAAATCTATAAAAATTTATGAAAAAATTTCTACTGCAATCGATTCAATCGAGAATAAGTTATCAGAGAATATAACTCAAGAAGAAATAAAAGTATTTCAAAGTGTACTTGATAAAATAAGAAATAATTTAGAATAACCGTTTTAAGCTTCAATAACGGTTATATTTATATAAATATTGTTTTGTCCAAAACAAAAATAAAAAATAGGAGGATGATATATGTCAAAAGTATCTAACTTTACAGAGGGGAAGATATTTTCACCTTTATTAAAATTTGCAATACCCATATTACTTGCATTATTTTTACAAACTATGTATGGTGCAGTTGATTTACTTATAGTAGGGCAATTTGGCCATGCTGCAGATGTTTCTGCCGTTTCAACAGGTAGTCAAGTGATGATGACTATAACTGTAATAATTACAGGATTAACTATGGGTCTTACTATATTAATAGGTCAAAAACTTGGGGAAGGAAAGTCAAAGGAAGCTGGAAATGTTGTAGGAAGTGGTATTTTAATATTTGCTATTATAGCTTTAGTTATTACTGTTTTAATCGTTAGTTTTGCTTCAAATATTTCAACTTTTATGCATGCTCCAAAAGAAGCCTTTGATAGCACTGTAATATATATAAGAATTTGTTCTGCAGGTTCTGTTTTTATAGTTGCTTATAATATTATAGGAGGAGTATTTAGAGGATTAGGTGATTCAAAAACTCCTCTTATTACAGTAGGAATTGCATGTGTTACAAATATTATAGGAGACTTAATATTTGTTGGAATATTTAAAATGGCTGCTATGGGGGCAGCGTTGGCTACTATAATGGCTCAAGCAATTAGTGTCATACTGTCTATAATAATTATTAAAAAGCGTGGGCTTCCTTTTGAATTTTCTAGACAAAGTATAAAATTCCATAAAGGTATAACATCAAAGATAATTAAATACGGAACACCAATAGCCCTACAAGATGGACTTGTACATTTATCTTTCCTTGTAATTATGATGATAGGTAATTCAATGGGAGTAATTCCATCAGCAGGAATTGGTGTTGCAGAAAAACTTGTTGGATTTATAATGCTTATACCATCATCTTTTTCTCAAGCAGTATCTGCATTTGTTGCACAAAACTATGGAGCTAAAAAATACCATAGAGCAAGAAAAGTTCTTGTTTATGCAATTTCAGCTTCTTTATGTTGTGGAGTTTTTATGTTTTATATTACATTCTTCCATGGAAACTTACTTGCAGGAATGTTTTCTAAGGATAAAGATGTAGTTTTAGCATCTTGGCAATATATGAAAGCATACGGAATAGATTGTCTTTTAACTGCAATTATGTTCTGTATGGTAGGTTACTTTAATGGATGTGGAAAAACAACTTTTGTAATGATACAAGGAATAATAGGTGCCTTTGGGGTAAGAATACCAGTATCATATATGATGAGTAAAATACTACCAGTATCGTTATTTAAAGTAGGTCTTGCAACACCAATGTCTACATTTGTGCAAATTATATTATGTGTAATTTACTTTATAATTTTATCAAAGAAGTTATCAAAAGAAGATACTCCAATAGATATAACTTATCAAGTACAGGAGCAGTAAAATATTTAATTTTAATAAATTAAACCTATCTAGACAACTAAATTGATTTTTTATAAAGGTTAATTTAAAAAGTTGATATGTATAAAAACACTTTAGTTTAAAAGTCTAATACCCAAAAAAGAGGGTATAGTGAAACAATAGAGGGTGTTAGTTAAAAATATAAGAGTTGAGTCAAAGTATTTATTAATACGCTTTGACTCAACTTTTTTATTTAAAATATTTCTAAAAAATTTTAAAAATTATTTGAATCAATAAATTAAGATTTTAAATGCTTGAAAGCTAAAATAATACATTTATTGACTTTATATAAGTACATAGCTACTATTTAATTGAATAAATCTAAAAATATACAATAATGTATTTGACATAATAAAAAAGTATGGGAATTAATGGAGGGAATTAATGGGGAATAAAACTATTTTAATAATAGAAGACGATATAACTCTAAACAAAGGCATAATGTTAACACTTAGGCAAAATGACATAAATATAAAACAGGCATTTACATTAGAAGATTCAAGAAACATATTAAAAAAAGAAAAAATAGATTTAATAATACTAGATGTAAATCTTCCTGATGGAAATGGATTTGATTTTTGTAAAGAAATAAGAGGAAAATCAACAATACCCATAATATTTCTAACTGCTTGTGATATGGAATTGGACATAGTAACAGGATTAGAATTAGGTGCAGATGATTATATAACAAAACCATTTAGCTTAATGGTTTTACGTGCAAGAGTTATGGTAGCTTTAAGACGATTAGAAAATAAAAATACAAATAATAAAATAACTGTAGATAATCTAATTTTAGACTTTGACAAAATGGAATTTACTAAAGATAATAACAAAATAAATTTAAGCAAAACAGAACAAAAGCTATTAAAAATGCTAATAAAAAATAAAGGACGAGTGTTAACTCGTGAACAATTAATAGACAATGTATGGGACAATGATAGTGAGTTTGTAGAGGAAAATGCCCTTACAGTAAATATAAAAAGATTAAGAGAAAAAATAGAAGATAATAAATCAAAACCTAAATATATAAAAACAGTATACGGAATAGGATATATTTTCTCAGAAGGTGACAAAAATGAGTAAACAAAAAAATCATTCCTTTAACAAAATATATATTATATATTTAACTTTTTTTATAAGTATATGTACACTGTTTTCAGTATTCATATACTTTATAGATATAATTGATTTAGAAATAGTAAAGCTAGTTAGTATAATATTTTTATTATCTATAGTCATTATAGGATTATCATTTATTTATATAATAAAGCTTAAAGTACAAGATACAGTAAATCTACTTGATAATATGATATCAAAAGCTATAGATAAAGAAGAAATAATAAATAGATATGATGAAACAATACTATCTTCACTAGAGCATAAGCTATTAAAATACATAAAAATATATGAAAGCAACAAAAAATCTATAGAAAAAGAAAGAAATAGCATAAAATCCTTAGTAGCTGATATATCTCATCAAACTAAAACGCCTATTGCAAACATTATGTTATACAGTGAACTTATACTTGAGAATGAAAATTTAGATGAGTATACAAAAGATATACTTCTAGATATAAATAATCAATCAAACAGACTAAACTTCTTGATACAATCACTAATAAAAATGTCTCGGCTTGAAAATGGAATAATAAAACCTACTAAAAATAAAACTAAATTAATAGATACAATAAGTTCATCAATAAAAGAAGTCTATAAAAATGCAGACAAAAAACAAATAAGCATAAGTGTAGATGGAGATAAAAGTGCACAGGGTTATTATGATAATAAATGGACAATAGAAGCAATTGTAAATATATTAGAAAATGCAATAAAATACACAAATGAAAATGGAAGTATAAGCATAAATATAACTTCTTATGAAATTTTCAAAAGAATAGATATAACAGATAATGGCATTGGAATAGAAGAATCAGAAATTAACAATATATTTAAAAGATTTTATAGATGTAAAAATACAAATCAATATGAAGGGGTAGGTATAGGGTTATATTTAACAAGACAAATAATATCACATCAAGGTGGATACATAAAAGTTTCATCAAAAATAAATCAAGGCTCAACTTTTTCAATATTCTTACCAGCATAAATCAAATGTGTCAAAGCTGTTATATTTGAGACACTAGTTTGTAACAATTCATTTATATATTAAAGGTATAGGAAATAAATTACATTTAATAAGAAATTAGGGAGGAAGATATGAAAGTAGTTGAAGTTAAAAATTTAAAAAAATATTATGGAAAAGATGAAAACTTGGTAAAAGCACTAGATGGTATAAATCTTGAGATAAATGAAGGTGAATTTGTTTGTATAGTAGGTACATCGGGAAGTGGTAAAAGTACATTGCTTAATATGATAGGAGGCCTTGATAGACCTACTAATGGAGAAATTAAAATTGCAAATAAAGACATATCAAAATTAAGTGATGATGAATTAACGATATTTAGACGAAGAGAAATAGGGTTTGTATTTCAACAATTTAACTTAATCCCAATACTAAATGTATATGAAAATATAGTACTTCCAATAGAGCTTGATGGAAATAAAATAGATAATAAACATGTAGATTTAGTTATAAAATCTTTAGGTTTAGAAAATAAAATATATAATTTACCAAATAATCTTTCAGGAGGACAACAACAAAGAGTAGCAATAGCAAGAGCACTTGCTAGTAAACCATCTATAATACTTGCAGATGAGCCAACGGGTAATTTAGACAGTAGAACTAGTCAAGATGTAATGGGACTTTTAAAAATAATGAGCAAAAAATTTAATCAGACAATAGTTATGATAACTCACAACGAAGAAATAGCTCAAATGGGAGATAAAATTATAAGAATAGAAGATGGAAAGATTGTTTCTAAGGTGGTGGAGAAGTAATGATAAAAAATACAAATACACTAGTTATAAACAATCTTTCAAAGAAAAGTTTTAAAGCAAATAAAAGTAGAAACAAAATTGCTATAATAGCTATAGTACTTACAACCTTACTTTTTACTAGTTTATTTACAATAGGTATGGGAATGTTAAAATCTAATGAATACAGTACTATGCGTATGGTAGGGGGAAGTACTCACGGTAGTTTTAAATATTTAACAGTAGAACAATACAATAAAATAAAAGACAATAAGCTTATAAAATATAAAGGAATAGCAGTGCCTCTAGCAATAGCTGAAAATAAAGAACTTGCAAAAAGACAGGTTGAAATAAAATATGGTGATAAAAATTATATAAAAACAACTTTTTCAACACCTATAAAGGGAGATATTCCAACTAAGAAAAATGAAATATTAGTAGATACTTTAACTTTAGACTTATTAGGTCTTCCTTATGACCTTAATCAAAATATAAAATTAACTTATAAAATAGGTGATAAAGAATATACTAATGAATTTAAAGTAAGTGGTATATTTGAAGGTGACAAAGTAATTAGCGCAAGTTCTGCATATGTTTCAAAAAATTTTATAAAAGATGTATTAGGGAATATAGATCAAGAAAAACTTAAAAAAGATAATAATTTTATAGGAACTATAATATTAGATGTGAATTTTTCTAATTCTATGAACATAGAAAAGAAACTACAAAAAGTAATAAAGGATAGTGGATACAATGAAAATGAAATAAATTATGGAGTAAATTGGGCATATATGGGAGGTAAGACTTTAGATTTAGGGACAGTATTTGGAGCAATTGGATTAATACTTCTTATAATGTTTACAGGATATTTAATAATATATAACATATTCTATATATCAATAGTTAGGGATATAAAGTTTTACGGTCAATTAAAAACTATAGGAACAACTAAAAAACAAATTAAAAAGATAATAATAAAACAAGCATTAAGACTATGTTTAATAGCAATACCAATAGGTTTAATTTTAGGATATGCTATAGGTTCTATGGTAACTCCACTTATAATGAAAACAGTAAATGTAACTCATACTAAGCTATCATCAAATCCTATTATATTTATATTTGCAACAGTATTTTCAATAATAACAGTATTAATAAGTGTATATAAACCAGCTAAAATAGCATCAAAAGTATCGCCGGTAGAAGCCATAAGATACACTGGAGTAAATGAAAACATAAAACGCAAAATAAAGAAAACTTCAAGTGGTGCAAAATTAAATAACATGGCTTTATCTAATATTTTTAGAAATAAGAAAAAAACATTTATAGTAATAGCATCTTTATCATTAAGTATAATACTTTTAAATATAGTATATACAATGGCATCAGGTATTGATATAGATAAATTCTTGAGAAGATCTATAGGAACAGATTTTACAATAGGTGATACGAGTTTTTATAGAATGGAGTTTGACCCAGAATCTACAAATGCCCTTACTGAAGATGTAATTAAAGACATTGAAAAATTAAATGGAGTTAACTCTATTGATAAAATGTATTATAAACAAACTAAGATACCTTTAACTGACAAGATAAAAAAAGTTTTAGATGCTAAGCATAAAGAAGGAAATGAATGGTTAAATGAATCAATAGATGAAATGTTAGAAGAAAAAAAGGTTTCAAGTGAATACTATGGAGTGGATAGAGGTATATATAAGTTTTTAAAAAATTATATATCTGAAGGTAAACTAGATGAAGAAAAATTTGCATCTGGCGATTATATAATAGCAAATACAAACTTTATGCTTGGAAATTTGGTAAAGGTTGGGGATAAGGTGACAATACCTTTTGAAAATGGTAAAAGTAAAGAGTATACAGTAATGGCAATAATGACTAATGAACCAGCATACTTAAATAGAGGAATTGGATTTCCATGTTTTACAGGGTATTTGCCGTCAGAAGAATTTAAAACTACAACAAAAAATAATTCAATAATGACGGCTATGTTTAATGTTAAAGATGGTAAAGAACAAGAAGTAGAAAATCATATTAAATCTTTAATAAAAGATAATCCATTACTTGATTATAGATCAAAACAAACTTATATAAATGAATTTAAATCAACTATAAAAATTTATGAAATAGTAGGTTATGGACTAAGTGCCATAGTAGGTATTATAGGAATACTAAACTTTATTAATGTAGTATCAACAAATATTATATCTAGAAAGAATGAACTGGCTATGTTAAATAGTATAGGTATGACAAGAAAGCAAATCAAAAAGATGCTTATACTTGAAGGAATATATTATGTAGTAATAACAATAGGTGCAGTAATTATAATAGGATTGCCACTTACTTATTTATTGGTTAATACTATTGCAGGTGGAATGAGTATATTTAGTTATACTTTTAGAATTATGCCTGTAATATTATCACTACCTATATTACTGTTAATATCTATTTTTGTTCCAAGTATTTGCTTTGAAAAAGTTAACAATGAAGTAATTATAGAAACTCTTAGAAATAGCTAAATAAGCATGCTCATTTAGAGATAAAAAAACTTATGATGTATGGCAAGAAAAGAAACTATATTAAAAAAGTAGGGTTTGGAGTTGTTAAAACTACTTACATTATAGATGAAAATAGGATTATAGATAAATAAATTAAAGTAAAAAATCTCAAAAATGTCTTATAAGATGTTTTTGAGATTTTTATTTAAACAATACAAATCATTGTATTTATATTAAAATTTAAATAACTTTATTTTAATTTTTTTCCTACACACGCCATATAAATTACAAATTCATTTTCGCCATCTAAATTTAGCATATTATCAATTATATCTTGGTCATAAATTCCAATAGCACAAGTTCCATAGTTAAGAGATTCTGATGCTATATAAAGATTTTGACAAACATGACCAATATCTATAAGTATTTTTTTATGAGCAGTTATGCTAAATTTATGTTCACTTCTATATGGAATACAGCTCCAAGCAAATACAACAGCACTTTTAGAAACAAAATTTTGAACAAAAGGTTGATTTGGAGTTGCTTTATCTATTTCATCATCTATATTATTTAAAGTTTTCATAAATATAAGTTTATGCTCTAGTGGTAAATATCTATAAACTCCACACTCTAATCCTTCAACATTATTTATTATTAAATATGTTTCAAAAGGATGAGTACAACCAGCAGAAGGTACTGTTCTTAATGCGCTTGATTTATCTTTTACAGTTTGTATTCCTTGAGTAGCCCAAAGTAAGTATGAAAGTTCAGATAAATTTATTTTTTCATCACTATATTTTCTTATACTTCTTCTATCATTTATACAATCTAATACGTTAGGTTTAACTAAAATGTCTTTGCTTATAGGAGGTAATTCTATTAAATCAGAATTTGAATCATACTCCTTTTGAAAAGTTGGAGCAGGGATTCCTTTTTGTTTATCCGTTTTTATCTGCTTTAATATTTCGAAATCAGCTTTAAAAAATTCTCTGTTTTGTGCAATTTTATCCATAGATGTCTCCTTATTAAAATGTATAATTTTTTATATTCATTATATCATATATACAAATATGAGATAAGAAGGTGTAGTTTAAAAAATGTTTTAAGTATTTATTATTAAAAAACTAAAAAAGGGACTATAACATTATAGTTATAATCCCTTAAATTTTAATATTAATTTAATAACTCATTAACTTACCTTTTCAATATACTTACAATTAACCTCGATATGATTTAAAAAAACTAATAATCTTTCATAAAGAGGATGAGAATCCTCACCGTAAGTATTTTCTAAACTACAACCTATGTCCTCAACAGTTTTTTTACCATCTATTTGTAAAAACACAAAGCTACTGTACTTATCAAGTTCAATTTTTTTATACATAGGAATTTTAAACTTTAACTTCCTAAAAAACTTCTGTATAAAATGATCTTGCCTTTCGATTATAGTAACTAAATCATTATTAACTTCAAAATTTACTTTATCATTAATTTTAAAAACTAAATTTAAAACATCAGTATTATTCATTATGTTTCACCTTAGATTTAACAATAGGTATAGTAGTCAGTATTACTAAAACAGCTAATAAGATTATAGCCATTCCATTACCTGCGGCAAAGCCACTAGGTGTATTACCTCCAACTAATCCTGTAACTTGACATATTATTCCTATAAGTCCAAGTATAGATCCACCAGCAACTAAACCAGAAGATAGACTTATACCATTAGAAACTTTAACTTCTTTTTCTTTATCATTTTTAGCAGTTTTTTCAACTAATACACGAATTAATGCTCCAACTAATATTATAGAAGTTGTCGCAACTGGTAAATAAAATCCTATAGCAATAGTCATTATAGGTAAATTTAATAAGTATAAAACAACTGCCATAAATACTCCAACTATAATCATAACCCAAGGTAATTCACCTGACATTATACCTGATGTTAATGTTGACATTAAGTTAGCTTGAGGTAGTGCAAATGGTGGGTTATCACCAGTTATTCTAAGTTGGTCTGATAATAATATCATAGTTCCAACAACAACTACAACACCAACAATACTTGCTAATGTAAAATAGCGTTGCATTTCATTTTTACTACCACCTATTATATATGTTACTTTTTGAGATTGACTGTATCCACCAGCTATTGCGATAGAAACAACTATGAATGAACCAAGTAAAAGTAAAGATTTATTATCTTCTGGTGATTTCCATCCCATTAAAACAAATATTAGTGTAACTATAACTAAAGATGCGATAGTCATACCAGATACAGGTAAATTAGATGTTCCTATAGTTCCTGTTAAACGTCCAGCAACTATAACAAATAATAAAGATAATACTAATGATAATATAGCACCTACTATAGCCATCATAAAACTATTAGAAACTATAAATGAAGCTATAAATCCAACAACCATTCCACCTAATAATATTAATATTTGAGCGGAAGAACCATCACCTTTAGTAGCAGTAGCTCTTGCTTTAGCTGTTTCTTTTACTGAAGCTATTATAGTTGGTATAAGTTTTATAGCACCTATTATACCACCGCAAAGCATCATACCAGCGCCTATGTATTTAACATAACTACTAGATATTGCTTGAACAGTCATTTCATTTATTGGCATTGAAGGGTCATTCCATACCATAACACCGTCTTTAGCTAAATCAGTAAAGTATCCTATTAAAGGTGTAATACCAAATACTGATAATACAGAACCAGCAAACATTGTTAAAGCAATTTCAATACCAACAATGAATCCAATTCCTAATAAAAGAGGATTAACCTCCATATCAAATTTCCATTTGTAACTTTTACTACCTATAAAGCTAATTACATTATTTGTTAAATTTAAAAATGAACTAGTTAAAACAGTTATGATTCCACCAATACCAAAGCCAATACCCATATACTTTATAGAATCTCCACCACTATCTGAAGCAACTAATGTTTCAGATATAGCCATTGATTCAGGATAAACAAGTTTACCATGTTCTTCAATGATTAAATAGTTGTGAACAAGTGATGCTACACCAATACCAAATAAAACACCACCAACACCAACTGCAACTCCTTCAATGAATGAAATTTGACTACCAATTAAAATAACAGAAGGTAATACAAATATAAGTCCACTAGCAACTGATTCTCCACCACTTGACATACCTTGAATTAAGTTCTTACCAAGTATACCTTTATGCTTTGCAAACATACTTACAAAAGCTGAACCTATTATTGCACCAGGAATACCGGCAGCAACTGTAAGTCCTGCTTTCATACCTGAATATGCAGTAGAAGCTGCAAATACTGATGCCAATACAAGACCTATAATAAGTACTGCTATATTGCCACCTGTTTTTGATTTATCGGTTATATAAGGAACATAATCTTTGCCAGATACTCCCCCATATGCACCTTTAGGCAATTTTTTATTCATCTAGATATCCCCCTTTTTTATTTAGATATTTATATTGTAGCACCGAAGTAGGATGTCCTATTTTAAAATTTAAATAGCAATAAAGATAAAAAATGATTATAAAAAACAAGAAAATAACAGGCTTTACAGCAATGTAAAAATTAAAAGAAAAAATTAAAATTTAATAAGTAGAATAAGGTCAATATTTTATATAAAAAAATTGGCACATTAATTAAATATAAATAAGTTTTTTAATAAAAATAAACTTATTTTATATTGTTAACAAGGGTATATTAAATAAGAGTAGAAACATCACACTTAAAATTATGGAATATATAAGGAGAAAAAATGACTAATAAAAAAGAAATTATAAAGATGGGATGGAACTTAGACAATAGCTATATTACCTTGCCCAAAGCATTTTATAGCAAAATTAATTTAAATAAAGTTAGCTCACCGAAATTAGTTATTTTAAATGAAAGCTTAGCTAAATCTCTTGGATTAAATAGTGATGCTTTAAAAAGTCATGATGGAGTGTCAATACTTGCAGGTAATGAAACTATAGAAGAAGGAGCATTTATTGCTCAAGCTTATGCTGGTCATCAGTTTGGACACTTTACAATGCTAGGGGATGGAAGAGCATTATTAATAGGTGAGCAAATAACACCGTCAAAAGATAGATATGATATTCAGCTTAAAGGTTCTGGTAAAACTCCATACTCTCGTGGAGGAGATGGAAGAGCAGTGCTTGGACCTATGCTTCGTGAATATATAATAAGTGAAGCTATGCATGGTCTTGGTATACCAACTACTCGTAGTTTGGCAGTAGTTAAAACTGGGGAATCTGTAATTCGTGAAAGTATAAAAGAAGGGGCAATTTTAACTCGTGTAGCTTCTAGCCATATTAGATTTGCTACATTTGAATATGCAGCAAGATTTTTAGGAGTAGATGAAGTAAAAAAATTAGCTGATTATACAATAAAAAGACATTATCCACATATAAAAGACGATGATAATAAATATCTAAATTTACTTAAAGAAGTAATAAAAGCTCATGCTATTCTTGTTGCTAAATGGCAAACTGTTGGATTTATTCATGGTGTTATGAATACTGACAATATGACTATTAGTGGAGAAACTATTGATTATGGTCCGTGTGCTTTTATGGATAATTACAACCCAAATACCGTATTTAGTTCAATTGACACTACAGGTCGATATGCTTATAAAAATCAACCTATTATGGCTGAGTGGAATTTATGTAGATTTGCTGAAACATTATTGCCTTTATTACATGAAAATCAAGAAGATGCTATAAAAATAGCACAAGATGCTATTTCTAATTTTTCTGAGTTATATTATTTAAATTGGTTATCTAATATGAGAAAAAAACTTGGATTATTTAATGAAGAAGAACAAGATAAAGCTATAATTGAAGATTTACTTAGTATAATGGAAAAACATAGTGAAGATTTCACTAATACTTTTATTAATTTAACATTTGATAAAAATAAAGATAAAGGTATGTTTAGTAGTAAAGAATTTGATAGTTGGTATAAGCTATGGCAAGAAAGACTTAAAAGACAACCTCAATCAAAGGAACAAGTGCACCAATTGATGAAAAATTCTAATCCAGCAGTAATTCCAAGAAATCATAGAGTAGAAGAAGCAATAGAAGCTGGGGATAAAGGTGATTTTAGTGTAATTATAAAACTTCTTGATGTAATTTCAAGACCATATGATCACTCGAAAGATCAAGAAGAGTATTCACAGTTACCAAAACCGTCAAGTTGTCCTTATAGAACTTTCTGTGGGACATAAGATTTTGTGTAAATTAAGGTGTTCTCGATAAAAATTATAAGTGTAAAACTTATGTTAATAATTATTTAGATATATACTAAATTTAATCGTAGAGATTATTTTTATGAATTGTTTCAATTATTGATACCTAAGAAAAGGTATTGATTGTAAAATCAATACCTTTTTATATTAAACAATATTACAGATTTACTTTTTTATGATAATTTAAAAATGCTTTACTATTAAATTTTTCAAGTAACAGGCAAAGGTTTTAAATTATTTACAAAAAATAACATTTATGCTAATATGAATGTGTATTTAAATCTAAAATAAAATTTAATTTAATTAGCAAACCCGGAGTGATTCGGCGACGCAAAGCTATAGGGGCTTTTTTCAAAAGTCAGCCAGTTGCATAAATTGTCTTTTAAAAGAAGAGTGTTGACGGGTCTATGTTGATGCTCTTTTATTTTTGTGTTATGTAAGTGGATTTTAAAAATTATAAGGCTTTAATTAAGGAGGTTTATTATGGATAATCACAAAACATAAGTAGCTTTACATTTAGGCTAGAAATAAATAAGCCTTGAAGTGTTAATTTTGCTGAATATTATGATAAAAAATTAACGTATAAAGATATAATAACGGGAGATAAAAAAATGAAATTTAAATTAAGACAAAAAAGTAAAGACAAAACTAAAAGTATAAAAACTCAACTTACTTTAATAATTGTATGTTTTTCAGTTATTTGTTGTTTATGTTTAGGGGCAATTACAAGTTATTTAAACTATAAAACATCTAATACTATTTTATCAAATACAGTAGTAGAAACAACTAAACAAGCAGCAGCAACCGCTTCGCAAAAAATTACAAACCTAAAAAATGCAGCAATTCAAACAGGTATTATAAAGGAAATTTCAGATCCTAAGGTAAGTGTAGAGGAAAAGAAAAGCATAATAACTAGACAAGAAAAGCTATATGGATTATCATTAGGTCAAATTATAGATGCAAATGGTAAAGATTTATTTAGTGGAAATGATTATTCTAGTAGAGATTATTTTAAAATTTCTATGCAAGGAAAGGCATATATGGGTAGCCCTGTTGTTAGTAAAGTAACAGGAAATCTTACACTTGTAGTTTCAGCACCTATTTGGGAAAATGGAGTACAAGGCAGTAAGATAGTAGGGGTTGTAACTTTTGATGCAGATAAAGATTTCTTAACTGAAATTATTAAGAATATAAAAATAAGTGAAAATAGTTATGCTTACCTTATAGATAATGAAGGAACAACAATTGCTGATATGGATACTAGTCTTATTGGTAAGGAAAATACTATAAAAGAATCAGCAACAAATCCAGATTTAAAAGACGTTGCACAAGCAGATGAAAAGCTTATTTCAGGAAAAACAGGATATGCTAATGTAGATTTAGAAGGACAAGGTTGGATTTTAGGATATGCTCCAGTAAAAAATAGCCATAATTGGGGTGTAGGTGTAATGGTAAATAAAGATGATTTCCTTGGACAAATGTATACTTCAATTACAATAACAGCTGTAATATCTATAATATTTACTGTTGTAGCATTTATTGGAGCAATAAAGTTTGCTAGTAAAATAGGAAATCCATTAAAGGAATGTAGTGAACGATTAAAGAAACTAGCTGAGGGCGATTTAAACTCAGAACTACCAGTTATAGATGAAGAAAATGAGATAGGTCTAGTAGCAGATGCAACAAATAAAATAGTTAATGATTTTAGGGAAATGATAAATACATTAACAAATATATTAACTGAAATTAGCAATGGTAATTTAGATATTGATGTAGATGATGATAAATTAAGTGATTTATTTGTAAATGATTTTGAGCCAATGTTAATAGCTGTAAATAAAATTGTAAATGATTTAAATAGTACTTTAGAACAAATAAATACTTCTGGAGAACAAGTTGCAATCGGTTCAAATCAGTTAGCAGAAGGTGCTCAAGTACTTTCTCAAGGTGCTACAGAACAAGCAAGTTCAATTCAAGAACTTTCAGCAACTATAAATGAAATTTCAGTGCAAATAAAAGAAACTGCACAAAATGCTGAAAGAGCAAAAGAAATATCTGTAAGTTCAAGTATTGCAACGGATAAAGGAAAAGAGCAAATGCAAGAAATGATTGCTGCAATGGATGAAATTAGCAATACATCAAATGAAATTGGAAATATAATAAAAAATATTGATGATATAGCATTCCAAACAAATATTTTAGCACTTAATGCGGCTGTAGAAGCAGCACGTGCAGGAGAAGCTGGTAAAGGATTTGCTGTTGTTGCTGATGAAGTTAGAAATCTTGCTGCAAAATCTGCACAAAGTGCAAAAGATACAGCTGAGTTAATTGAAAAATCACTTAAAGCAATAGAAAATGGAACTATAATTGTTTCAGAAACAGCAAAATCTCTTGAAGAAGTTGTTGATGGTGCTAAAAAGTCAGCAGAAGTTATACAAGAAATTGCAGATGCAAGTAATGAACAAGCACAAAATATCAATCAAATAAATATTGGAGTTGAACAAATATCTGTAGTTGTACAAACTAATTCAGCAACTGCTGAAGAAAGTGCTGCTGCAAGTGAAGAGTTATCAAGTCAGGCACAAATGTTAAAAGAACTTCTTGAGAAATTTAATTTAAAAGATGAACGAGCTAAATACTTTGATGGCAAGATGATATTTGACAATGAAGAATTTTAGATAAGAATCTTTAATTAATTTAATATAAAAAAATATATTGCTAGATAAAAATCTTATAAGAAATACATATAAACATTGTATTCACTATAAGATCTTTATCTGGCTTTTTTAGTTTTCAGCTTTATTTATAAAATCTAAAATCTTATCAGATAGTTCTTTTGCATCATTATAACCATCTTTATATAATGCAGTAAGCTTATCAATATTTTTTTCTATTTGACTAACTTTAACAGGTTTTTTCGGTCTAATTACAAGAACGTCGCCACTTTGAGATAATTTATTTACTAAATCAAGACTTTTATTATAGTTAATATGTCTAGACTCAATAGCTTTAACAAGTTTAGGATACTTTTTATACTTTCTTTTTACAATAGAAATAAATTTTTGTTTTCCTTTTCTATAAGTTATATCTCTTGTTAAAACAACTATATTTTTTTTATAACCTTGATTTAAAGCATATTCTATAGGAATTGAATCAGTAACTCCACCATCAACTAATTTATAATTATCAATTTCAACTATATTTGCAAACACAGGTATAGAACAAGATGCTTGCATATAAATAATTTCTTTATTTAAATCTGTAAGTTCAAAATATTCAGGTTTGCCTGTTTCACAATTTGTAGCAACTACTACAAATTTAGTTTTAGATTTACTAAAAGCATCATAATCATAAATATTTAATTCATTAGGAATTGTATTAAATATAAAATCCATACCAAATATTGAGCCTGTTTTAATTAAATTACCAAAGCTTAAATATTTTTTATCATTTATATAGTCGATAGTAGCATTGAATGCTCTTTTATATTGTTTCGATATATAAGAAGAAGCATGACAGCTTCCAGCTGACACTCCAATTGTTATATCTACTTCTATATTTTTTTCTATAAGAAAATCTAACACTCCAGCAGTATATATTCCCCTCATACCGCCACCTTCTAATATTAATCCTATCTTACTCATAATTATCCTCTCTTCACTTTAAGTATGCATATAATTTAAAATTAATAGTTATGGTTTTATAACTATTATAGTCCAAGGCATTTATATTGTCTAGTTTTAAGGATTAGGCTAAAAGCTTAAAAGATAACCGATTAAACCGTATAATTACTATAAGGATAATATATATTAGCGGGAATAATGATATACACTTCACTTGAGGAGCAAATAAAAAATGATTAATAATATAAATAAAAATTCATATAATATGAATCCATACATAAAACTACCCACAAAACCTAATAATGAAGAAATACCTACACAAAGTAAGGTTGAAGACATAGATGTTAAAGATTTTTTTCTAAAAATTAAAGAAGAGTTAAAAAATGTAGAATTAATAGCTATAAAAATGATTAAAGGAGAACCTCTAACTCCAAAAGAACAACGTCTTATAACTGAAAAATATCCAGATATAAAAAAATTAGTACAACAATCAAAAAAAGAAATTAAAGATTTAAAAGAAGAAATAAAAAACTGCAAAACAGAAGAAGAAAGGCAACAAGTAATATCAAAAGCAATTAACAATATAAAAGCAATGGACAAGAAAGGATTATTATCAGAAGTACAAGTAAAAATAAAAATGGCAGCAGTAAAAGAAGTTGAAAAGTTCTCTCAAAAAATTAATTTAGAAAGCAAAAAATCAGAAATAATAGCTACAAAAATAATCAAAGGAGAAAAATTAACTCCTAATGAACAAAAATTTATAACTGAAAAATATCCTGAGGTAAAACAATTTGCACAGCAGTCTAAAAAAGAAGTTAAAGTCTTAAAAGAACAAATAAAAAATTGTAAAACAGAAGAAGAAAGACAACAGGTAATATCAAAAGCGATTGACAATATAAAAGTAATGGATAAAAAAGGATTATTATCAAAAGTACAAGTAAAAATAAAAATGGCAGTAGTAGAAGAAGTTGAAAAGTTCTCTCAAAAAATTAATTTAGAAAGTAAAAAAGCAGAGAGAATAGCTACAAAAATGGTAAAAGGAGAAAAACTAACAGCTAGTGAACAAAAATTTATAATTGAGAAGTACCCTGAAATAAAACAACTAGCAGAGCAATCATTGAAAGAAAGTAAATATTTAAAAGAACAAATAAAAAATTGCAAAACAGATGAAGAAAAACAACAAGTAACATCTAAAGCAATTGACAATCTGGAGGAAATGTTTAAAAAAGGTATAATATCGCCAATACAATTGAAATTTAAAATGTTAGCAATAGAATCCGTAAAAAATGAGAAAGAAAATAACAAGTTATTTAATATAAACCCATATGTATATTTAAATCCAGGAGCATTAGTGGATAACTTAACTGGAATATTAATGGTTATAGTAATAATAATTATTATTTTATATATAATTTAAATAATATAAAATGATTTAATTATTTATGAAATTAACATATATTATACTTATTATGATTGGAAAATATTAGCGAATAAACAAATGTATACAAAGATAACTAATTACAAAGAAACCTCTAGAATTACAAATAAAATCCGTATATAAGCATGAGTAATACTATTTTGAGAATTATTTTTTATATAGGAGGTTGAGTATGGGATTTTCAGAAAATACAAGTCAAACAAAAATACTTTTGGAATCCGGAACTAATGAACTTGAAATTATGGAATTTACAATTTCAGGTGAATCATTTGGTATAAATGTAGCAAAAGTTCGTGAAATTATGATGGCACAAGAGATTAAAAAAATGCCAAATGCACATGATGATGTAGAAGGAGTATTTAAATCAAGAGATGAAATTATCACTGTAATAGATTTAGGAAAATATTTAAATATTCCTAAAGGTAATGATTCAAGTAAGGATATATTTATCGTTACTCACTTTAATAAGTTAAACATTGCATTTCATGTTGATGCAGTAGTTGGTATTCACAGAGTTTCATGGGAGGCCATAAATAAACCAGATAGAGTTATTTATGGAGGAGATGAAGGTGTTGCAACAGGTATTGCGAAATATAAAGATAAGCTTATAACTATTTTAGATTTTGAAAAAATTGTTGCAGAAATCAGTCCTGAATCTAGTATTCAATTTGAATCTATACAAAAATTAGGTGAGCGTAAAAATAGTGATAAAACTATTTTAATAGTAGAAGACTCAATGTTACTTTCAAAATTAATCACTGAGTGTCTACATAAAGCAGGATATGTAAATACTGTTAAAGCAGATAATGGACAAGAGGCATGGGATTATTTATTAGAAGCTAAAACTTCAGGTGATCCAATTGAAGCACATGTTTCTTGTATAGTATCAGATATTGAAATGCCGTTAATGGATGGTCATAGATTAACAAAACTTGTTAAAGAAGATAGTGTTCTTAAGCAAATACCAGTAATTTTATTCTCTTCTTTAATAAGTGAAGAAATACATGTTAAAGGTAAAGCACTTGGTGCAGATGAACAAATAACTAAACCAGAGATAGCTAATCTTGTTAGTATTATTGATAGGTTAACGGAAAAATAAAGTTTTAAAAATGAAGTTTATGAAATTAAATTTTTATTAAAAGATTAAATTAATAAATAAAAAAGGATATATATCCACAGTTACATAATGTGAGTATATATCCTTTTTTTATTTTATTCTAATATTAAATTTTCATTATCTACTTTTTTAGATTTTATTTTTTTATCTTTTACATATATTAATGATATTACTAATCCAACTAATACTAATATAGTTGCAGATCTAAAAGCTGCATCCATACCGGCTATGTCCGAAATTACTTTAGAATTACTTAGACTATGCTTTGTAACACTTGTCATTATAGAAATAAATACCGATGAACCTATTGCTCCCGCAACTTGTCTAAGTGTTGAACCAATAGCACTACCATCTGCTATTTCTGATGACTTAAGTGAATTAAGCCCCCAAGTTGTAATTGGCATTAGTAAAAGTGTTATTCCTAGCATTCTAAATGAATACATAATAGTTAACATTAAAATTGATGTTGTTTCACTTAAATTTGAAAATGAAAATGTTCCTATTGCTAAGCATACAAATCCTGATATAGCTAAGATTCTTACCCCATGTTTATCAAGTATACGTCCTGATATTGGACTTAATAAAGACATAAGTATTGAACCTGGAAGCATAACTAATCCTGGAATCATAGCTGACATCTTTCTTGTTGATTGTATATATAAGGATAAAATCATAGTTGCAGATGTAAATGATGCATATAAAATCATTAGTATTATAACTGATATTACAAGTTGCTTACTTTTAAGTACTCTAAGGTTTAAAAGAGGTGAGTTTACTTTAAATTGTCTTATTATAAATAATATAAGTGATATAATTCCAACTGTTATTGGTATATATGTTAAAGGATTTGATATGCTATAAGCTCCAATATTTGAAACTCCGATTAATAATCCTCCAAATCCGAACGTTGATAATATTAATGATATGAATTCAAGTTTAGACTTTTTAGTTTCTGTAACATTTTTTAAGGTAAAGTGTGCAAATATAATATCTAATATTGCAATAAATCCTAATATATAAAATAATATTCTCCAGCCAAAGTTATCAATTACATATCCAGATGCTGTTGGTCCAATCGCTGGAGCAACTCCAACTACAAAACCATATATACCCATAGCAGTACCTCTTTCTTCTTTAGGATATAGGCTTATCATTGAAACTTGAACCAACTGCATAATTATTCCTGCACCCATAGCTTGAGAAATTCTAGATACAATTAATAATGAAAAGTTTTTAGTAAATATAGATATTGCACATCCTATAAAAAATAGTGACATAGCGCTTATATATAATTTTCTAGTGGGAAAATTACTTATTAAATATGCTGTTGCAGGAATCATTACACCTAAAACTAGCATATAAACTGATGTTAACCACTGAGCTGTATCTGCAGTTACAGAAAAGTCATGCATAATACTTGGTAGTGCTGAAGTTAGTACAGTTTGAGCAAGCCCCGTTAAAAAGGAACCTAGCATTAGTACCAAAACTATTAAATTTCTTGCTTTTTTATTCTCCACTTCTTATGTCATCTCCTAATTTTGATGTTAATCTGTTTAATTTTTTTGTATATTCTTTTATAGATTCTTGTTTTTCTAAGTATGCTATCATAGCATCCATAGTTAATGAATTATAATTGCCTAAATTAAATTCTTCTTCTATTTTTACAACTGCTTCAGATAATTTTTCATTTTTATCTAATTTAATGCACTCTTTTATAGAATAAAGTACATTTAAAAATGCATCTTTTATAGAATCTTTATAATTACTTTCACCAATCTCATCTATAGAATAGAATATATTTTTATTTATAGTACTTTTGTTTTGTTTTAAATTTTCTATATTTAAATTTATTTGTTTATTTATAAATTCAAATATATAGTCTACACTAATATTTCTTTTATTTATTTTCATAACAAGATTAAATTCATGAACTATACTATCAATAACAAATATTAACTCCCATAAAAAAGGGTTTATATCTTCCCCATAAACTAATATCAAAGGGGTTTTATAGGAATTTATAATATTAGATTTTATTTTACTTTTTATCTTTAATATAGGTATTCCTTTAATTTCTGAAAACTCTCCTAAAATATGAGAATTAAAAGATTGATTACATTTTAAATAGTCCAATACAAGTTTTATTTTTTCTTTTAACTTTTCAATAGGAGCCTTTGTATCATCTGTATCTATTAACACAGATGAATTAGAAAAGTTTTTATCTAAGTAATCTAAAATTTCTAAAACTAAATCTTCTTTTGTTGGAAAATATTTATAAAATGTAGATTTAGATATTTTACATTCTTTAACAATATCATCTATTGATGTGTACCTAACACCGTGATCATTAAAATATTTTTGTGCAACTTGTATAATAACTTCTTTTTTATTAGTCATAATTCACCTCTTTATTATAAGTACTATAAATTACTAAACGATACTACAAAGTACTAGATTAGATTATATTTGATTTTTTTATTGATGTCAATTTTTATATAAGTACTGAAAAGTATAAAAAAATATTATCTTAGCTATGTCATAAGTAATATTATTAATTAATACAATTTGTATTGAGTTAAGTTTTAATTCATTAATTAATAATTAAGGGTGGTGTTTTATGTATCCAGTTTATAAAAGTATAACTACAAAGGAAAAATGTGAAAAAGTAAAAGTATCATTTCCACCTCAACATCAAAATTGCCAACCTGGATTTGAGTATATTATGATGCCAAGACCTATATCTGATAATCCTTCTTATAAAGGAAGTTGTAAATTACAAGATAAAGTTGCAATTATTACGGGAGGAGATAGTGGAATTGGAAGGGCTGTAGCTTATGCATTTGCTAAAGAAGGTGCAGATGTTGTTATTTCACATCTTTGTGAAGACAAAGATGCAAATGAAACTAAAGCTTATGTAGAATGTTTAGGCAGAAAATGTTTATTAGTACCTGGAGATTTAAGAGATGAAGAAATGTCTAAGACAGTTGTTGAAAAAGCTATAGAATGCTTTGGAAAAATTGATATATTAGTTAATAATCATGCAGTACAGTTTGTTCAAAATAGTATACTAGATATTACATCAGAACAATTAGATACTACTTTTAAAACTAATGTATATCCTTTTTTTTATATGACAAAAGCAGTACTCCCATATTTGAAAAAAGGATCATCTATAATTAACACAACTTCTATTACAGCATATCAAGGAGAGCCACTACTTATAGATTACAGTGCAACTAAAGGAGCAATACTAGCTTTTACTAGATCACTTTCTCAATCATTAGTAGATAAAGGCATAAGAGTAAATGGAGTTGCCCCAGGTCCAATTTGGACTCCATTAATTCCATCTTCTTTTTCTGCTGAGCAGGTAGAAACTTTTGGTAGTGGAACAAGTAAAGTTCCTATGAATAGGGCAGGGCAACCATTTGAAGTTGCTACTAGCTATGTATTTTTAGCAAGTGATGATTCTAGATATATGTCAGGTCAAGTTCTTCATCCTAATGGTGGAACTATAGTAGGTTCTTAAATTAAATAATATATAGTTTAATAAAAAATTTATAGATTAATATTGTTTCTAGCAAAAAGAAGTAATTATTGTATATAATTACTTCTTTTTTATTTTTAGTATATAAATTAAATATAGGATTATAAAATTTTAATAATCTAGTTTATTGTGTGTAACAAAAGCAAATAACTTAAATTGCTTCTGTTTAAGAATGTTTATTTAGTGGTAAATTCATAATATAAGGTTTTAATTTACATATAATTGTTATTAAAATAACAATTAATTGGATATTTTAATAGGAGGATACGAAATGATAGACAGTGAAACTAGGGTAAAGATAAAAGAAGATGCGAGAAAACAACTAAACACAAATAAAAATGCAATGACTATAGCTACTGTAATAGTTGGGTTAATAGCTTTAATTCCTCAAATTTTAAGTGAATATATAGTAACATCTTATAAAATCTGTATTTTAATAAACAGTATTATAATTCTTGTAGAAACACCCTTAGTGATAGGATTAAATATTATATCCTTGGACTGTATGAAAGGAGAGAAGGTAAAAGTCAAAGATATATTAAAAGGATTTGATAGATTATATCAAGCATATGGTTCTATGTTAATTCAATATGTTATAGCTTTTATACTTACAATACCTCTTGCATTAGTTCCAATAATTTTATTAGATAGTAGCTTTGTAGCTATATCCTTTATGTCTATCATAACAGGAATAGCAAGTATATTCTTCTTTGCTATATTTTCTCAAACAGAATTTATAATTGCAGACAAAAAGGATATTAGTATTTTAGATTCAATCAAAAAATCAATAGATATGATAAAAGGACATATATTGGATTACTTAATATTTACATTAAGTTTTATTGGATGGATACTTTTAGTAGCATTTACATTTGGGATAGCATATATTTGGGTTGGTCCGTACATGCAAATGTCATATGCTAATTTTTATAAATACATAAAAGAAGATAAATTAAATAATTATAAAAAATCAAAAAATAAAAGTTTATTTATAGGAATTTTAATAGGTATATTACTATGTGGATATACAGTAGTAGAAGAAAGTATAAAAAATGAATTAGCAACACCGAAAGTAATTAAAAATGTATTAAATGAAAATAATTTAAAACTTATAAGTTCAGATGAAGAAACTGATTATTACATAACAGATAAGGAACGTAAGACTTTCAATATAAATAACGAGGATTATTTAACTAAATATACTGTAATAGTAAAAAATCATCCATTAAATTTAAAAAAATACAATAATACAGATTCAACAGTTTTATATATAATAACTGATGGCAATAAAGTTTTAGGTATAAGTTGTGAACCATATGATTCAAAAGAAAAAGTAGATAATCATAATACAATTTTAGGGAGATATGATATAAAAGGAAATGCGCTAAAGTAAATTAATATTTTTAAATAATTAGTATATAAATAAAAACTCTATGATCAAAGTATTTAAATACTTTGATCATAGAGTTTTTTGTTTTATATATGTAAAAGAAATTGATCCTTATGTTAATAAAATATGGAAATTAATTAACGTAAGACTAATTTATATAAAAATAAATATTTAAATAATAGATTTATCATACAATTTTGTAAAATAGAAATAATATAATAAGTGCAAAACTAAGATATATATACATAATTCGGTGGTGAAGTATAATATGAGTAAAGTATCTAAAAGAGGATTTGACGAAAATGATACAAGATGGTTTTCTGATAAAGAACTAATACGTTTAAAAAAAGCTAAAGAAGAAATCGAATGGTTAATAAATAGAGAATACAAAATAGAACAAGTAGTAAATTTTGTAGGAGATAAATATCAATTTTCAAAAAGACAAAGAGATGCGTTAAAAAGATCAATATGTTGTTATAAAAATAAATTAATAAGAAGTTCAAAAAAGCTTTCTATAGATAACATAAGCAAAGGTCCTATATACATAGATGGATTTAATTTAATAATAACTCTTGAAGTTGCATTATCTGGAGGAACATTAATTATAGGTAGTGATGGAAATATTAGAGATTTAGCAGGTCTTAGAGGCACTTATAAAATTATTGATAAAACCGATGAAGCGCTAAAGTTAATTGGGAAGTTTTTAAAAAAACATAATTGTAAAGAAATAAAATTTTACTTAGATGAACCAGTATCTAATTCAGGAAATTTAAAGTATAAAATACTTGATTATGCTAAATACTGTGATATTGATACAAAAGTTGAGCTAGTAAATAATGCAGATGTTGTTTTAGAAAAATTGGGAAGAGTAGTTAGCAGTGATGCAGTTATAATTGATAAATGTGAAAGTTATTTTAATTTGGCTAGAAGTATAATTGAAGAATATATAAAAGATGCTAACATAATTGATTTAGAAGGACTAAGTTAATAACTTAATCCTTTTTTTTATTTATTTCATTTTAGATTTATTAATTAAATTAACAAAACTTAATATATTGAAAAAATTAATTAACATAATGATTAATGCAGATTTTCAATATTTCTAAATATATAGAAATAAACGTTTTCTGTTATCTTTATTTAGTCAAGGGTATAAAAATAAATGTACAGATAATTGCTGTATAAAAACTTAAGGAGGTGTTTGAGATGAATAAAAATCTTGAAGAACAAAGGAATAGAACTATAGGTGTGGGGCATAAGAAAGTAAGAAGGGTAAGGGCGGCAAAAGTTGATAAGACAGCTATAAGTCCATACAATCGTTATTGTGATGGATACGGAATGCCAGGTGCTTATGGTAACGGATATGTTTCAGTACTTACAGTTTCTGTTGGTACAGTGAAAAAAACTGATGACTTTTTATTAGATGGTATAGTTTCATATGATAGAGCGGAAATAAATGATGCTTATGTCGGACAAATAAATATGCTTACTGCTTCATCTTTCTGTGGTATAGCAGGTCAAGTATGGGGATATGATTTAGCGACTCATGAAGCGATAGCAGATGAAAAAGAGGAACCATTATTTTATGTTGAACAATATGATGGAACACCACTTAAAGTATATGATGCAAAACCTCTATTAGAAGCAGGTATTGAATTATTTGGTACAGAAAAAAATAGACGTTTTACAACAGCTCCAGGAGCTCATGTAATATGTGCAAATAAAAGTGTTACATCTTATAGACCAAAAGAAGATAGACCGTTAAAAGATGGTGAAGCTTACGGAGTATGGTCATTTATAGCAATTTCATTATCAAACGATAGAGATAATTGTGCGGATTTATTCATAGAAGATGCGGGACTTTGGACAAAAAATGATAATGAAGAAGATTTAAGAAAATTCTTAGAAAAACATAGAAAAGCAGTAGCTTGGTCAGTTAAAGAGTGCGGTAGAGATTCACATGTAGTTTTCGATAGAACTTACGTCGGATTTGCTTATACAATAATGAAACCAGGGGAAATAGGAAATGCATTAACTTGTGCACCTTATGTAACTCTTGCAAGAGATGCAGTGCCTGAAAGTGGATTCCCTAGCTTAAATACATTAACACTTAATGAATGGATAGATGAAATGAATTTTAAACCATTAACAGAGTGTACTCAAAAGTAAGATTTTTAAGTACATTTTGTTAAAAGTTTAAATAGCAAAATGCACTTAAAGCTAATATGTTTCATAAAATTAAATGAAATTTAGGAGGGCTATTATGAGCGATAAAAGCAGTAGTAAAACTGATAATAATAGCACTAAAAAGCTTGGTGTAGTTGCTTTAGCAGGCGTAGTAATAAGTGCTATGCTAGGTGGTGGAGTTTATAATCTACCACAAAATATGGCTCAACATGCATCTGCAGGTGCGATTTTAATTGCATGGATTATAACTGGTATCGGTATGTGGTTTATTGCAAACACATTTAGAGTACTTGCAGCTGCAAAACCAGATGTAACAACTGGTATATATGCATATGGAGAGCTAGGATTTGGTAAATTTACAGGTTTTTTAATGGCATGGGGGTATTGGATTTGTAACTCTTTTGCCAATGTAGGATATGCAGTATTATTGATGGATTCACTTAACTATTTCTTTCCGTCATATTTTACAGGTGGGAATAACTGGTTATCAATTATATGTGGATCAATAGTACTTTGGATTATATATTTTGCAGTTTTATCTGGAGTTAAACAAGCTTCATTTTTAAATATTATAGGGACAATTGGGAAATTAGTTCCATTAGCTATATTCTTATTAGTAATAGCTATATCATTTAAAGCTTCACTATTTTTTACTGACTTCTGGGGATTAAAAACTGTAGCATCAGTTCATGATAGTTCTTTAGGCGGATTATTACCTCAGGTTAAGAGTACTATGCTTGTAACTTTATGGGTATTTACAGGTATAGAAGGTGCAGTTGTTGTATCAGGAAGGGCTAAATCTCAAAAAGATGTTGGTAAAGCAACATTTTTAGGATTTTTAATATGTCTTTTATTATACACAGCACTTTCATTATTACCACTTGGTGTAGTTCCTCAAGGAACTGTATCAAAAATGGCTCCACCATCAACAGCAGCCGTATTAATGACTGTAATTGGTAAATGGGGTAGCATAATAATGAATGTTGGTGTAATAATAGCTATATTAAGCTCATGGCTTATATGGACAGTTATGCTTTCTGAACTTCCATTTGCAGCAGCTAAAGGTGGAACATTCCCTAAAATATTTACTAAAGAAAACAAAAATGAAGCACCAGCATTTTCATTACTTGCATCTACAATCGTAATGCAAATAATATTAATATGTGTTCATTTTACAGGAAATGCTTGGAATATGATGTTGAGTATAACAAGTGTCATGGCTCTACCTTGTTATATAGCTTCAACTTTATACCTATATAAAATATCATCAAAAGAGGATACTTATCCTAAAAAAATATTTGCAAGTCGTAAATATGCGTTTGTTACTTCCATATTAGGTACTATATATGGATTATGGTTACTTTATGCAGCTGGACTTGAATATTTATTAATATCACTTGTTATTTATGCAATAGGTATTCCAGTATTTAAAAAAGCAAGAAAAGAAACAGCACCTAATGAACCTGAGTTTACTAAGATAGAAAGATATGTTGCTATAGGGCTAATAGTGCTTGGAGTAATCGGGTTAATATACTTATTTAAATTTATGTAATTTAAATAAGTATATTAAAAATAGAGGGGTTAACTAAAGTTAATCTCTCTATTTTTTATTTTATTGAAGAAGTATCTAATAACATCTAAAATAAGTTTAACAACTATTACATCTATTGTGACTATCATAATTTCTTTAAATACTTACTAACTCCTAAAATAATTTTAGGGTATATATTTCCAAAAATAAAAAATATATACTAAAGATAGAAGTTACATTTTAAAATATAAAATGCTAAAATTATTTGTGTAAAATTATAGATATTAAAAATTCAAGGGGAGAGAATTAAGTATGAACGATATGTATAAAACATTATCAAATGGAGTAAAAATTCCATCAATTGGATTTGGAACATACAAATTAGGGGATTATGATGATACGATAAATTCAGTTAAAAATGCTATTAAAATGGGATATAGGCAAATTGATACAGCAGCTTTTTATAAAAATGAGGAAGCTGTAGGCTTAGGGATAAAAGAAAGTAAGATAAATAGAGAAGATATATTTTTAGTTACAAAATTATGGAATGATAATCATGGTTATGAAAATACTATGAAATCATTTAATGATTCAATAAAAAAACTTGGAGTAGATTATCTGGATTTATATTTAGTACATTGGCCAAACAAGTTAAATAGTGAAACTTGGAGAGCTTTTGAGGATTTATATAAAATGGGAAAGGTGAAAGCAATTGGTGTTTGTAATTTCAAAGAGGGACATATAGAAGAACTAAAGAAGACTGCAAATATAATGCCTATGGTTAACCAAATTGAAGTACATCCATATTGTACACAAAAGAATATAATTTCTTATTGTAAGGATAATAATATACAGGTTGTTGCTTGGGGACCAATAATGAGAGGGAGGATATTTTCAGATCCAATTATGATAAAATTATCTGATAAATATAATAAAAGTATACCTCAAATAACTTTAAGATGGCATTTGCAAAATGGAATAATTCCAATACCAAAGTCGTCAAATATAGAAAGAATTAAATCAAATCTAGATATATTTGATTTTGAAATTTCAGATGAAGATATGAATTTAATAAATAAATTAAATAAAGACGAACATGTATCAGGTGTACCAGAAAATACAACTTATTTGGATTTTAAATAATAATTTATTTTATAAATAAGATTTGAATAGTTACAAAAAATTAAATTACATAGTAAAAAATATTAATACATTAATTAGATATATTAATAAAAAAAGGAATAATATTAAATGATAAGTTGGAGTGATAACAATTTATTGTGTAATAAATAAAATATGAAATTTAAAATAAATTAAAAATACAAAAAAGATATTTTCATATATTTAATGAAAATATCTTTTTATTTTTTATATATTTAGTTTAATTCTTGAATGTCTTTTTCTATGATTTCAGAAGCTTTTTCTCTAGATTCAACATAAGTTAAATCTACTTTATCTAAAGGAATAACTTTAGTTTTATGTTTAATCTTATAATATATATATAAAGCGAAGAATAAAGGAATACCTATATAAGAAGCTACTAAACCTTTCCAATCGATACCTGATGGCTTTATACAGGAATAACCTTGACCAATTATTATTATAAGACACATTAAAAGTGCTAGGATAGGTCCAAAAGGATACCATTTAGCTTTATATTTTAATTCTTTTAAATCATGACCTTGATGAATATACGCTTTTCTAAATCTATAATGACAAACTGCTATACCAACCCATGCAATAAATCCTGCAAGACCAGATGCAGCAACTAGCCAAACATAAACAGTACTTTCTGCAAATATACCTGTTAAGAAACATGCAGAAGCTATTATAGTAGTTAAAACTAAAGCATTTACAGGAACGCCCCTTTTATTAGTTTTTGCAAACATCTTAGGAGCAAGTCCTTCTTTTGCCATAGAGTGAAGCATTCTACTTGATGCATACATACCAGAGTTACCAGCAGATAATACAGAAGTTAATATAACTGCATTCATAAGAGAAGCAGCACCAGCTATTCCAGCTTTTTCAAAAACCATAGTAAATGGACTTTCTGAAACTCCTGCTTGTGTAAAAGGTATTATAGCACCTAAAACTACTATAGTTCCTAAATAAAATATTAATATTCTCCAAAATATTGATTTTATAGCCTTTGGTATAGTTTTTTCAGGATTCTCACTTTCACCAGCAGCAACTCCTATAAGTTCTGTACCTTGGAATGAAAAACCAGCAACTAAAAATATTGCAAATATAGATTTAGCTCCACCATGAAATGGTCCATCAGCTATAAAATAATTATGAAAGCCTATTTCATCTGAACCCATTATTCCAAGAATCATTAGTACTCCTATTACTAAAAATATAATTACAGTAAGTACTTTTATTCCAGCAAACCAATATTCAGATTCTCCATAAGCTTTTGATGATAAAAAGTTTAATCCAACAATTATAAATAAAAATAATATACTCCAATAAAATCCTGGAACATGAGGGAACCAGTATTTCATAACTAAAGAACCTGCAACCATTTCAGCAGCTATTGTTATAGCCCAGTTGTACCAATAGTTCCATCCAAGTGCAAAGCCAAGTGCTGGATCTATAAACTTAGTTGCATAAGAACTAAATGAACCAGATATAGGCATATAAGTTGCCATTTCACCTAAGCTAGTTATTAAAAAATAAACCATTACTCCTATTAGACCATAAGCTAATAATGCTCCTCCAGGTCCTGCTTGATGAAGCGTATCTCCCATTGCAAGAAATATACCTGTTCCTATAGAACCACCTAAAGCTATCATGTTTAAGTGTCTTGCCTTTAATCCTCTTTTTAATTCGTGATTTTGTTCACTCATTTAAATTATCCTCCTTATGGTGTCAATTATAAATAAGTAACTAAGATAATAAAAATATTTTTACCAATAAAAAAGTCATGAGACTATACCCATGACATAAATACAAAAAGATCATACAAAAAGTACGAGGTTATCGTATGTTTTCATTGAAAATAGCTCTCCACAAAATGTGACAGTCTTATATATATTCTATATAAGCCCAGTAAATAGTATTAAAGCTATTAACTATTTACTTCGGCGAAATTTCCTTTCATATTACTTCATCGAGCTTACCTCCATAATACTAATCTTAAGTTTCGCGCCTCTATCTCAGTTATCTACTTGTTGTATTCAATTATAAATAAAATTTAAAATAAGTCAATATTAAAAATTATAGTTATAAAGTTAATTATTTTCAGATATTTAATATCAACTATATTAAATCAAATAGTCATGATTTTTTAGGAGTAATAATTATTAAAAAACTAGTTGTACATATTGTGTTGACTCATATAATTATAAATTTTTTCACCATGTTCTTGTTCTTCTTTTTGAATATGGTTTAAAACTTGTCTTACATTTTTATCTTTAAATTCAAATATAGCTGTATCATATGTAGATGATATATATTTTTCTGTACTAAGTGTGTCTTGACACAGCATTTTATCATGTTGATTAAATGGCATACCTTGAGACGCTTGTGAATTAAGGTTAGGCATAGCTGAATTAGTTTGACTATTTGAATTTTGATTTCCTTGGCTTTGACCTTGATTTACGTTAGGTACAGTACCACTTAACAATTGATTTATAGAATCCAAGTGTTGTTGTTCTTTTTGAGCAAGTTGATTAAATAAATTTTTTAGCTCAGAACAAGAAGCTTTTTGAGCATAATCCTTATATTTTTGAACACATAATTCTTCATGACTTTTTTCATCTTCTAATAACATTCTTTCTTTAGTAGTTAAATTTAACATAAAATACACCTCCAACGTTATTTTGTATCATAAATGAGATATTATTCAAAAACATATAGTAAATATACAAATAAAAATAGAAACTTAATATACATTTTATATACAATTAAGATAATTAGTATATAATTTTTATCTTATAAAAATTATATGTGTTAAAATTATTATATATTAAGTTAGAAAAATTACTTTTAAAGGAGTATAAAAAGTGAGAAATGAAAGCTTAAGTTTAAATAAAATAATAGATTCTAAAAAGTGGAATAATCTTCAAGATTATCTTTCTATAGTTACTAAAATGGCAATTGTTATTGTAGATTATAAAGGAAATCCAGTTACGAAGCACAGTGGCTGTCATAAATTTTGTGAAAGGGTAAGAGCTAACTCAAATCTAGCAAAACATTGTCAAAAGTGTGATTCAAGAGGAGGATTAGAAGCAGTACGATTAAACAAACCGTATATATATTTATGTCATTACAATATAGTTGATGTTGCAATTCCTATTATAATAGATGGTAAATATATTGGAGCTATTATGGCAGGTCAAGTAAAATTGTCAGATTCTAACTCTTGCGATGATTTAGAACAAATATTAAATATATCACATAAGTCATTAGATGAATATAATACAGAAGTATTAAAAGAATATTATGAAGAATTGCCAGTTTTATCTTATAGTGAAGTAAAAAATATTTCTAATATGTTATTTTACTTATCTAATTACATAGTTGAAGAAGCGCTAGACAAAAACTTAATTTTGGAAATGTATGAAAAATCCATAAAAAATGAATCGGAAATAAATTCTAAAATGTTTAAAGGATATAGTATAAAAAATATCAAAAATGTACAAAAAGAGATATCTAATGCTATTATAAATAGCTATATTACAGAAAATCAAGATAACGATTTTGATAAAATCTCTGTAAGCAAAACTTTAAGGCCAGCAATAGAATATATTTATAAAAATAAAAGTGAAAATATATCTATGGAAAAGATGGCAAACTTATGCCACGTAAGTCCTAGTTATTTTAGCCGGTTATTTTCAAAAGAGATAGGAGAAAATTTCTCAAGTTATATATCAAAGTTAAAAATTAAATGGGCGAAAAGTATTTTAGAAGAAACCGATATGCCTATTAATGAAATAAGTGAGGAACTTGGTTTTAGTGAAGCTGGATATTTTATAAAAATATTTAAAAAGTATGAGGGAGTTACACCATTTTCTTATAGAAAACAATTTAGAAAATAAATATAATTAGTTTAACACTATTATATCGTTAAAAAAATTACGAAAAGTATCAAAAATACAATTATACAAATTTAGGTCAAAAAATTACGGTTTTAAATCGTAACTTTTTAACATATGAGTCCAATGTAATTTTGTGAAAACGATATTACAATGAAAATAACTTAAAAAATAATAACATTTAATAAAATGTGAAGGAGAGATTAAGATGAGAAAAGCATTTATATGCCCTACAAAATATGTACAGGGACAAGATGAATTATTAAATTTAGGTTATTTTGTAAAAGTATTTGGGGACTCAGCTTTATTAATTGCTCATAAAGATGATATACAACGTGTTAAAAATAAATTAGATGCAACTGCAAAAAAATTTAATATAAATTTTGTAGAAAGTAACTTCAAAGGAGAATGTTCAAGACAAGAAGTAGCTAGATTACAAGAAATAGCTAAGAACAATAAATGTGCTTGTACAATAGGTCTTGGTGGTGGTAAAGCAATAGATACTGCTAAGTGTGTTGCACAAGGTGAAAATTTAATTATAGTTCCAACTATAGCTGCCACAGATGCTCCAACAAGTCATTCAGCAGTATTATACACACCAGAAGGAGAATTTGATGATTATGCATATTTCAAACAAAGTCCTAGTGTAGTACTTGTTGATACTACAGTTATAGCAAAAGCTCCTACTCGTTTCTTAGTTTCAGGAATGGGAGATGCATTATCAACATATTTTGAAGCAAGGGCTACATCAAGCTCATTTACAAAAGTAAATGCAGGATTACCTTGTGGTGTTAGAGAAGGTAAATGTGAAACAGCTATTGGAACTAATGCAGCATTAGCACTTGCTAAATTATGCTATGAAACTTTATTAAAAGATGGAGTAAAAGCAAAGCAGTCATGTGAATGTAATTTAGTAACTCAAGCGCTAGAAAATATTATAGAAACAAACATACTTTTATCAGGACTTGGATTTGAAAGTGGAGGATTAGCAGCAGCTCATGCAATTCATGACGGATTAACTATGTTAGAAGGAACACATAAGTATTTCCATGGGGAAAAGGTTGCATTTGGTACAATAGCACAATTAGTGTTAGAAAATGCTCCAACAGAAGAAATAAATCAAGTATTAGATTTCTGCTTAGAAATAGGATTACCTGTATGTTTGGAAGATATAGGAGTAGATAGTATTACCGAAGAAGAAGCTATTGCTGTTGCAGAAAAAGCTTGTATTCCAGAGGAATCAATATATGCTATGCCATTTCCAATAGATATAGAATCTGTAGCTGCAGCTATTATTACAGCTGACAAAATAGGAAAAACATATAAAAACAACAGAGGTATGTAATATGAAAAAGATAATAAATAAACCAGAAAATATAGTTATGGAGATGTGTAATGGAATAGCTATGGCACATCCAGAACTTGAATTTATAAAAAAATATAAAGTAATAAAGAAAAAAGATATAAATAAAAATAAAGTTAGTTTAATAAGTGGTGGAGGAAGTGGACATGAACCCGCACATGCAGGATTTGTAGGAAAAGGGATGCTAGATGCTGCTGTTTGTGGAGATGTATTTGCTTCACCATCTCAAATACAAATTTATCAAGCTATAAAAGCTACAGCAAGTGATAAGGGAACATTATTAATTATAAAAAATTATAGTGGAGATATGATGAACTTTAAAAATGCTGCTTATTTAGCAAGTGAAGATGGTATTAAGGTTGATTATGTAAAAGTAGATGATGATATAGCTGTTGAAGATAGTTTATATACTGTAGGAAGACGTGGTGTTGCAGGAACTGTATTAGTACATAAAATAGCTGGGGCAGCTGCACAAAGAGGAATGTCTTTAGAAGAAGTTAAAACTATTGCTGAAAAAGCAGCAAATAGTGTTAGAAGTATAGGATTTGCACTTACATCATGCACTGTTCCCGCAAAAGGTACTCCAACTTTTGAATTAGGTGAAGATGAGATAGAATTTGGAGTTGGAATACATGGAGAACCAGGAATAAGAAGAGAAAAAATAGCTTCAGCAGATGAATTAGCAATTAAAATGGTAAATGCTTTATTAAAAGATATGAATATAGATGGTAAAAAACAAGAAGAAGTTGCTTTAATGATTAATGGATTTGGAGCAACTCCACTACAAGAATTATATTTACTAAACAATTCAGTTTCTCGTGAGTTAAATAAAAGAAATGTTAAGATATATAGAACTTTTGTTGGAAACTATATGACTAGTATAGATATGGCTGGAGCATCTGTATCTATAATGAAAGTAGATGAACAATTAAAAGATTTATTATCTGAAATAAGTGAAGCACCAGCTTTTAAAGTTTCAGGACCTGTTGATACTGTAGAATATGTAGATATAGATGAATGTGATAAAAACTCTAAAGAAGTATCTTTTGAAGTCGAAACTAATGAAAGTTTTTCAAAAATTGAAGATAATAAATTAACTTTACAAAATATGATGTATATTGTAGATAAAATGAGTGAAGTTATTATAAAAAATGAAGTTCCATTTTGTGAGTTAGATTCTCATGCAGGAGATGGGGACTTTGGTATGAGTGTAGCAAAAGGATTTAAACAATTAAAAAGAGAGTGGAAAAATATAATTTCACATAAAAATTTAAATATAGGTGAATTTTTAAATGAATGCTCTATGGTAATCATGGAACACTGTGGTGGAGCATCAGGCCCAATATGGGGATCTGCATTTAGAGCAGCAGGGAAATCCACAGGAGAAAAAATGGAACTTACAGTTTCAGATTTTGCAAATATGATGCAATCAGCAGTTAATGGAATTCAATCTACAGGAGAGAGATCTTTTAGTCGTGGAGCTGTAGTTGGAGATAAGACTTTAATAGATGCATTAGTTCCATGTGCAGATTCATGGAAATTAAGTGCAAATGAAAATGATAGTTTCAAGGTAGCTTTTGAAAAGGGAGCTAAAAAAGCTGTTGGAGGTGCAAAAGCAACTGAGAACATAGTAGCACGTATGGGGCGTGCAGGAACTGTAGGCGATAGAAGTTTAGGATATCCAGATGCAGGAGCATATGGATTAGGTGTTATATTTACAGAAATAGCAAATAACTTAAAATAGATATCTCATAAATTTCAAATTAGAAAGAGTTACTCAATAAATAAAAAAAGTTGAGTAACTCTTTTTTATATATATAAATTACACTTAATATTTAAAAAATTTAAAATCTATAACGTATGTTACATACTTAACTTTAGTTAAAGGTTATAATAAGGTTATTAAAAAGATGAAAGGAAGAAAATCAAATGAGTAAATTTTTAGCACCAATACACACATGGCTTTTTAATAAAATTATGTTAGCACAAGATTTAGAAAAAGATATAATAAAATTACACATAGATAAATATAAAGATGAAGCTAAAGAGGTAAAAGAAGAATCTATTAGGTTATATGGAAACTATATACCTAAAAAACCTTTAGAAGATTTAATAGATACTAATAATATACATGGATGGCTACAGCAAAAAATAAAAGAGGTAGAAAGTAGAAGTTCATATATAATAACTAAGTATTATGAGATCTTTAAAGATGAAAGTGAAGAAATAACACAAAGTGCATATGTTAATCAAGCAAAAAGATGTGCAGAATATGAAAATAATAAAATTGATTCACCAGAAGATGTCTATATATCTTTAAATAATTATATATTATCAGGTATGCCTTGTGATAGAGCAAATTCTGTTACTGAAAGAAATGAAAGCTATATAGTTTATGAACAAGAAGGATGTATACACAAAGCTAATTATGAATTAGGAAAAGCAAATTTAGATTATATGAGCCAACTTAGAGATTTATGGGTAAATACGTTCATAGAAAACTTAGAAATAAAATATATATACGAAAAGCAAATAAATGGTAAAATAACTATTAATACAATAAGAAAGGGATAAAGTTATATGAGTAATTATGGAAATCTACAAAAAATTAAAGATGGTAAAAGAACTTATGCTATAACTCCTCATATACCAGGTGGGTTTGTACTTCCAGAAACTCTTATAAAGATAGCTGAAGTGGCTAAGAAATATAAAGGGGTAATTAAATTAACATCAGGTCAAAGAATACTTATAACTAATTTAAAACAAGAAGATTTAGAGAGTATATGGGATGAGTTAGGGATGGAGCCTGCTGTTAAAAACCAAAATTCAGTTAAAAATGTAGAGATTTGTCCAGCTAACTTTTGTAAACGTTCAAAATATCCTACTATAGGAATAGGAATGAAAATAAGCAAGAATTTTCATGGTATGATATTGCCAAATAGAACCAAAATCGGTGTAGCAGGATGTAGAAATGCATGTACTAGTGTATATTCTAAAGATATTGGAGTAATAGTAGATATAGATGGAAAGTTTTTTGTAACAGTAGGAGGTAGTGCTGGATTTTACCCGAGAAGTTCAGATATAGTAACTAAGGGTTTAAGTGAAGAAGAAGCTTATAACTTAGTAAAAGTAATACTAGATTATTATAATGAATATGGACAAATGGGTGAAAAACTTGGAGACTTTGTAGACAGAATTAAAATAGAGAAATTTAGAGAAGATGTACTTAAAATATCAAATTTAAAGGAGTGTTTATAATATGATAACTAAAGATACAATAATAGCAGATATAATAAAAATGAGACCTGATGCAGCTCAAATACTTATGAGCTATGGAATGGGATGTATAGGATGCCCATCAGCACAAATGGAAAAATTAGAGCAAGCTTGTGAAATACATGGATTAGATTTAGAAGAAGTTTTAAAAAAATTAAATGAAAATTAAAAAATAGAAAATGCCTTAACTAACTTTAAAGTTAGTTAAGGCATTTTTTAATATGTAAATTTTATTATCTATAATTATAGATTAGTTATAAATAAGAAAATATACATATTTTAAATATTATAAATTAGCCAATTCTTTTTGAAATTCATCAGAAAGATTATTTTTATTATTAGGATTAAAATTATTTAAAGTTGAAATCCATACATTTACTACTGAACTTATTTCATTAGATATCACAGATGAATTATCAATATTATCAAAAGATAAAATTTTAGTTAATAAATATTTTCTTAATTCCTCATGATTTAGATAATCATATCTACTTCCACATTTATCACAATAATTAGAATAAGCATCATATACTTGGGCTAAGTAACGTTCTTTTTGAGTTAGATTTTTAGAATCTTTTATTTTATTTAGAAATTCTGTTAAATCTTGTTTTTTATTGTGAAGAGGGAAGTCTAATTCAAGTTCTTCAACTTCATCAATATAATTATATGAGAAAGTTATCTCTTTTAAATCTTTTATTAGATTTTCATCAAAATTTCTTTCTTCTTCTGAAGCTTTTGTTATAAGTTTTTTTAATTGAATAATAGTATATTCAATTGTAAAGTTACATAATTGTTCTTCTAATTCTACACTTTTTGTTAATTGATTGTTATTATTTTGCATTCTTACCACTCCTTTTTAATTCTATACTTATAATAATAGAAATAATAACATTATTTGTAAGTAACCTAAGTTACGAATAAAGTGTTTTATAACGGGCACAATATAATTAAAGAGATGAAATATGAAAATTTATAATTAAATCCATATTCAGAAATAATTTATATTAATTTTGGAAATAATAATAACAAATTAATACAGGGAGGATGAAATAATGGATTATCCAATGTTTTGTTATCAATGTGAACAAACATTAGGAGGTAAAGGTTGTACTAAAATAGGTGTTTGTGGAAAAAGTCCAGAGATAGCTGCACTTCAGGACTTACTAATATATCAAGTAAAAGGAATTAGTTGTTATGCAAAAGAACTTATAGAAAAAGGCGAGAAAATAGACAAAGATATAGTTAGCTTTGTTGAAAATAGTCTGTTTACAACTTTAACTAATGTTAACTTCGATGGTGATGTTCATGAGAATATGCTTAGAAAATCTCAAGAAATAAAACAAAATTTAAGAAGTAAAGTAAAGGCAAATAAAGTTTGCTGTGATCAAGCTACATATAATTTAAGTAATACTAGAAATCAAATGTTAGAAGATGCTAAAAAGGCTGGAATAATGTATGATCAAGAACTAGATGCGGATATACGTTCATTAAGACAAACAATAATATATGGTCTTAAAGGAATCTCAGCATATGGACATCAAGCTAGAGAATTAGGATATTATAATGATCAAGTAGATGAATTTTACTTTAGAGCATTAGCAGCTACTACAGATGATAAATTAACAGTTGAAGATTTAATAACATGGACTATGAGAACAGGAGATATGAGTGTTGCTGTTATGCAAAAATTAGATGAAGCAAACACAACTACATATAATAACCCTTCTCCTCATAAAGTAAATGTCAATGTAAAAAAAGGCCCATTTATAGTAGTATCAGGACATGACTTAAAAGATTTAGAAATGTTACTTAAACAAACTGAAGGAAAAGGTATAAATATATACACTCATGGTGAGATGATACCTTGTCATGGATATCCAGAGCTGAATAAATATCCTCATTTAGTAGGAAACTTTGGAGGAGCATGGCAAGATCAGCAAAAAGAATTTGACAACATACCTGGGTGTATATTAATGACAACTAATTGTTTAATGAAACCTAGAGATTCATATAAAGATAGAATATTTACAACTAGTGTAGTTGGATGGGATGGAGTCAAATATATAGGAAAAACTGAAGATGGTCAAAAAGACTTTAGTGAAATAATCAATAAAGCATTAGAGCTTGGTGGATTTAAAGAAGATCAAGAACCACATGAAATACTAGTTGGATTTGGACATAATGCAACTTTAAGTAATGCACCTGCTATAATAGATGCAATTAAGTCAGGAAAGCTAAGACATTTCTTCTTAATAGGTGGATGTGATGGAGCAAGACCAGGAAGAAATTATTATACTGAGTTTGCAAAGAAAGTACCTGAGGATTGTATAATACTTACATTAGCATGTGGTAAATATAGATTTAATAAATTAGAATTTGGTGAGGTTGCAGGACTTCCAAGGTTACTTGATGTTGGTCAATGTAATGATGCATATTCAGCAGTAAGGATAGCATTGGCCTTAGCAGATGCATTTGACACTGATGTAAATAGCTTACCACTTTCTATAATATTATCTTGGTACGAACAAAAAGCAGTAGCTGATTTATTAGCTTTATTATCACTAGATATAAAAGGAATATATCTTGGACCTTCATTACCTGCTTTTTTAAGTCCAAATGTACTTCAATATTTAATTGATAGATTTAATATAAAGCCTATAAGCACACCTGAAAAAGATTTAGCATCATGCTTAGAGGTTCCTATAAATTAAAGTATAGATATGGTATTTAAAACTGGATAAAAATTTATTTTAAATCCAGATAATTTTTTATAGTTTAATACAAGAGTAGAACATAAATTGAAAGATAGATAGTTTAGTTCTTTTCTTGTTACAATAATATTTTAAAACAATCAGGAGGTAGTTATGAAAGCTTTTGTGGATAAAGAAACTTGTATAGGGTGTGAAGCTTGTGCTAGTATATCACCAGAAATATATAGTATGGATGATGATGGTAAATCAGTTGCAATAGAAGGAGATATACCTGAAGATAAGCTTGAAGAAGCTCAAGAAGGAAGAGATGCTTGTCCAGTAGATGCTATAAGCATACATGAATAATCTTATAAATAAAAAAGAACTAATCTTAAAATTAAGATTAGTTCTTTTTTATTTATAAGATTAAGCTATTAAATTTATAAAAATACATAATTATATTATCTGTCTAAAGAGAATTTTTAGACTTTTACAACATTTTTTCTATAAGTTTTAACCTAATAATACTGGGTATCTAGATAACATAAACATAAGTAATATCAATTATTCTAGGGGTAGCATAATTAATATTATAAAATTAAATATACAGGAGATGATTAAGATGAAAGAGGTACAAGCGGCTAAAAAGAATTCGCTTACTTTATTTGCGTTCTTTGCAATGACCGCATCAATGGTTATGACAGTTTACGAATACCCTACATTCGCAACTTCAGGATTCCATTTAGTATTCTTCCTTTTACTTGGGGGTATATTATGGTTCTTACCAGTTGCTTTATGTGCCGCAGAAATGGCTACAGTTGAAGGCTGGCAAGAAGGAGGTATATTTGCATGGGTTGGAAACACATTAGGAGAAAAATTTGGTTTTGCAGCGATATTCTTCCAATGGTTTCAAATAACAGTTGGATTTGTTACAATGATTTATTTTATACTAGGTTGTGTTTCATACATATTTAATTGGAATTCATTAAACAATGTTCCTTTTATAAAATTTATTGGAGTATTAGTAATATTTTGGGCATTAACATTTTCACAATTAGGTGGTACTAAAAATACAGCTAAAATAGCAAAAGCTGGATTTATATTTGGGATATTAATACCAGCAATAATTTTATTTGCATTATCAATAGCTTATATAGTACAAGGAAATCCTGTAGACGTAAAAATAGGAGCAAAATACTTTGTACCTGATTTTTCAAAAGTAGATACATTAGTTGTTTTTGTTTCATTTATACTTGCTTATATGGGTGTTGAAGCATCAGCTTCACATGTAAATGAGTTACAGGATGCTCACAAGAACTATCCATTAGCTATGATTATATTAGTTGTGTTAGCAATAATTTTAAATACTATAGGTGGTTTAACTGTTGCAGCTGTAGTTCCACAAAGTAAATTAAGTTTAAGTGCAGGAGTTGTTGAAACATTTAAAGCTTTAGTTTTACATTTTGCACCTAATGGTACATGGCTTGTAAAATTAATTGCTATATTATTAGCACTAGGAGTAATGGGTGAAGTTAGTGCATGGGTTGTAGGACCTTCAAGAGGTATGTATGCAGCAGCTCAAAAAGGTATTTTACCTAAATCTCTAACAAAAACAAATGAACATAATGTTCCTATTAACTTAGTTTTCGTACAAGGTATAATAGTTACAATATGGGCAGCAGTACTTACTTTCGGTGGTGGAGGAAATAACGTATCATTCCTTACAGCTATATCATTAACAGTTGTTATATACTTAGTTGGATACTTATTATTCTTCATAGGATATTTTATATTAGTACTTAAAAAAGGTAATTTAAAACGTGCTTATCACGTACCAGGAGGAAAAACATTTAAATTAATAGTAGCAGCATGTGGTTTCTTAACTTCAATATTTGCATTAGCTATTTCTTTTGTTCCTCCAAGTGAATTAAATAGCAAAAGTGCACATGAATATTTAACTATATTAATTATAAGTTTTATTATAACAGTATTAATACCATTTGTAATATATGCTATTACATCTAAAAAAAGAGATGTAAAAGCAACTAAATAATTTTTAATTTATTATCTAATTTTAAAAAATTAATATATTCAAATATAATAGGAGGCTTTAAAAATGTTATTCGGAAAACAAGATAGACTAGGAGATAAATACAATACGCCAATATTTGGGACAACAGAATCTGGCTCTAGTGTACCTAAAGATGTATTAGGGAAAGATTCTATTGCACCAAATGTAGCTTACAGATTAATAAAAGATGAATTAATGAACGAAGGAAATGCAAGACTTAACTTATGTACATTCTGTCAAACATATATGGAAGATGAAGCAACTAAGCTTATGGCAGAAACATTAGAAAAAAATGCAATAGATAAATCAGAATATCCACAAACAACAGAAATGGAAAATAGATGTGTTAATATGATAGCTGATTTATGGCATGCACCAAAAGATTTAAATTATATAGGAACATCAACAGTAGGATCATCAGAAGCATGTATGCTTGGTGGTATGGCTATGAAATTCAGATGGAGAAATAGAGCAAAAAAATTAGGAATGGACGTTACAAGTAGAAAACCAAACTTAGTAGTATCTTCAGGATTTCAAGTTTGTTGGGAAAAATTCTGTGTATACTGGGATATAGAAATGCGTTTAGTTCCAATGGACGAAGAACATATGAGCTTGAATATAGACAAAGTTTTAGATTATGTAGATGATTACACAATAGGTGTTGTAGCATTACAAGGTATAACATATACAGGAAAATTTGATGATATAAAAGCATTAGATGCATTACTTGAAGAATACAATAAAACAGCTAAAATAACAGTACCAATACATGTTGATGCTGCATCAGGTGGGCTATTTACACCATTTATAAATCCAGAGATGGAATGGGATTTTAGATTAAAAAATGTAGTATCAATAAGTACATCAGGACATAAATACGGATTAGTTTACCCAGGTATAGGATGGGTAATATGGAAAGACGAAGAGTACTTACCAAA